>NZ_JBLXXT010000005.1:0-144862 GCF_048513575.1 Rothia sp. CCM 9417
CTTAATATCATTTGCAAATCATCTTTGCGTGACGATAACCACAAGTTGTTTTTGATCTACCGAATTCTCATTCACTATCCCAATTGGCTACATAAGCAACCGAACTTGTGGTGCGCTATTCAATTAGACGGCCTTGAGCAAGGTTCCCCTCGCCGCGGCGACTGGTAATACTTTACGCAGGTTTTTCACACTCTGCAAGTCAAGAAGGCCTCAAAACCGCCCATCGGGCACCGAAACCCACCCAAGCTACCAGTGTTTTGCCAAGTAAATACTGATTTATAAATTTTTCCAAAAATTTTTCAGCTAGCAACTTTCAGGCCACTTTTAGGTCACCTGGAACCTCCACCAAACAGGTTTGGCCTTCTACCGCTGCCCTAGAAAGACAAAAACTGCCTGCCCACCAAGACCTCAAGGGCCCCAGTCAAGTGTAGGCAGTTTCTTTCAAGACCCAGAACTTACTAGGCAATTTCAACAACAGCCATGTTCTTCTTGCCTCGGCGGATAACAGCATACTTACCGAGCAAGAGATCCTCCTGGGCCAGCCTAGCATCTTCGCCCTGAACCTTGACGTTATTGATTGCTGCACCTCCCTCTTTGAGAGTACGGCGGGCTTCACTCTTAGAACTAGATAAACCGGTCTTAGTCAGAACGGTCACCATATCGAGCTGGTCCGCGGACACAAGAGCGTGCGGAAGCTCAGCAGTAGCGGCTCTCAAAGTTGCTTCATCAAGAGCTGCGAAGTCGCCCTTACCAAAGAGAGCCTCGGAAGCCGCGATAACTTTCTCCGTAGCTTCAAGACCATGAACCAACGACGTGACCTCGTAAGCCAAAGTCTTCTGAGCCAAACGCTTGAAAGGTTCCTCTTCAACAGAGCGCTGAAGTTCAGCAATTTCATCGCGAGTCTTGAAGGTGAAGACCTTGAGGCGGTCAGCCACATCGGCATCGGCAGTATTCAGCCAGAACTGGTAGAAGGCGTAGGGTGAGCACATCTCGGGATCAAGCCAGATAGCGTTGCCCTCAGACTTACCAAACTTAGTGCCGTCAGAGTTAGTAATCAGGGGGGTCCCCAGGGCGTGAACGCTCTTGCCCTCAACCTTACGTACCAGCTCAGTACCGGAGGTCAGGTTGCCCCACTGATCAGAGCCACCGCACTGCAAAGACACATTGTAGCGGCGGTTGAGCTCCAAAAAGTCATTGCCCTGCAAAATCTGGTAGGAGAACTCAGTGTAGGAGATACCCTCATCAGAGTTCAGGCGCTTGGCCACAATCTCCTTCTTAATCATGGTGCCCACACGGAAGTTCTTACCGATTTCACGAAGGAAGTCGATAGCCGAAAGCTGACTAGTCCACTCTAGGTTATTCACCATGCTGGCAGCGTTCTCACCCTCAAACGAAAGGAAACGCTCAATCTGGCTACGCAGACGCTCAACCCAACCCTCCACAACATCGCGTGAATTCAAGACACGCTCAGATGTCTGACGGGGATCACCAATGAGACCGGTAGCACCACCCACCAGGCCAAAAGGTTTGTGACCAGCAAGCTGAAGGCGACGCATCAGCAGAAGCTGAACCAGGTGCCCCAGGTGCAAAGAAGCAGCGGTGGGATCATAACCGATATAGAAGTTGACGGTCTCCTCAGTCAGCGCTTTTTCAAGGGCATCCTCATCGGTACTGACGTGCACAAAGCCACGCCACTTCAATTCCTGCCAAATATTCTCAAAGGAATCGTCATTGTGCTGAGCTGCGAGAGTCTCTTCAGACACGGTTACTCCTGGTTAGTCATCAATAAAACGGTAGAAACTACCACCTCCAACCGTACCAGCTCAGTAGCCCAAGCACAGAAGTAGCGGGCATACTCAGCTGGCACGAAACTAAGAGGTGGCGCGGCAAGCTAATCTGCCAAGGGCTCCAAACCGGCAGGAAGCTCAGCACTAGCAATAAGCTTCAGACGCTGGGTGGGGCGGGTCATCGAAACATAGAGGTCACCAACCGAACCATTAGCGGCCCTAATAATATCCATTGGCTCAACAATAATGACGCTGTCGAACTCCAAGCCCTTGGCCTCCCACGGGGTCAGAATCAGCACCTGATGTTCCAAGGCTGAGGCACTTGTTCCCAACTTGCCCCGGTGCTCCTGCGCCAAAGCCAAGGCAGTCTGCTGATATTTGCCTTCAGCGACAATTACGCCAATCAGACCGCCAGCGGCCTGCTCAAGTTCCTGGCCCACAGCATCAAGTACCGACGGCAGAAGCTGGTCCTCCCCCACAATCTCAGCGGTAGGTGCCCAGCGGCCTTGGCGCACAGCCTTCGGAGCAGAAATACACAAACCAGCCGCCTGCGCTACAGCAACAGCCGCATCGGAAATCTGCGCCGGTGTTCGGTAGTTCACCGTTAGCTCCTCCAAGGTAAACCGCTCCCCCACAAAGGGTTCAAGGGCTCCTGCCCAAGAAGTAGAAGCCGCCGCAGACGAAGCCTGCGCGATATCGCCCACAACCGTGAAGGACTTCATGGGGCAACGGCGCATCAGCAAACGCCACTGCATCGGGGAAAGCTCCTGAGCTTCATCCACCACAACATGGCCATAAGCCCAGGTCCTATCAGCCTGGGCCGCGCGGGCTGCGGTCATACGCTCACCGCGTTCCTCGTTCAGCTCCGCAATCTGCTCAGCAGTCACCACGCCATCAATTCCCATATCAGCAAGTTGCTGGTCAACGTTTTCCAGTGCCTTACGGGCATTCTCAAGGTTAGCCTGGTGGGCAGCCTCGGCTCGGGCCATCTGGGCCGCACCTGCGACCTGGGAAAAATCACCCAGCAACTCGGCGGCCTCATCCAGAAGCGGGACATCCGCCTCGGTAAAAGGCGCGGACGCAGGCCGTGCCAGTACATCGCGCTCCTGCCGGCTCAAAATACCGGCAGTTGCACTTTCAAGGTAATGCGGCTTGGAATACAGAGAACGTACCAGAGTCTCTGGTGATAAAGGCATCCAGGCAAGGTTAAGGGCGCGACGGACATCCATAGAACCTCGAACATCATCCTCAAGATAGGGACGGTCCACAGCATGGCCGGCTGCACGGTCCAGAGTCTCGTTCAACTGTGCGGTCAGCTCTTTCAGCAAGACCTTGACAAAAGTTTCGCGCGCCTGGTTATGAGGCTTACCGGTTGAGCGAGCGGTAGCCCTGGCCTGCTTGACCATAGCCGGAGTCAGAACAAGATCAGTAGAATCCACCGCCAGCCTGACCGGCTGATCAGGAACTTTCTGGCGGTCAGAGACAGCTTTTTTGAGCACCTCAGCCATGCGCAAATCGCCCTTGACCCCTGCGGCGCCAGGATCTTTTTCGGGGACAGCCTTAATCCCCGGGTAGAGGGTAGCCAACGAAGACATGACCACCCCGGTCTCACCGAGCGACGGAAGGACACGCTCGATATACCACATGAATGAAGCAGAAGGACCAACCACCAAAACACCCGCGTTATTCAGACGCTCCCGGAAGGTGTACAGCAGATAAGCCGCACGGTGCAAAGCCACCGCTGTCTTACCGGTACCCGGCCCGCCCTGAACTACACGCACCCCGGCCAGGTCAGCACGGATAATAGCGTCCTGCTCAGCCTGAATGGTAGCCACAATATCGCCCATACGGCCGGTGCGCTTACGATTCAAGGCCGCCAACAAAGCGCCTTCCCCGTGGAGCGATGCTTCAGCACCCTCATCGAGCATGGACGAATCCAAGACATCGTCCTCAAATCCGGTTACTTGACGGCCTTCCAGCATCAGATGGCGGCGACGACGCACCCCCTGCCGGTTAAAAGCTGTGGCCTGGTAAAACGTACCGGCCTCCGGTGCGCGCCAGTCAATGAGCAGCCGTTCGTGCGCATCGGTGGCTAACCCAATCCGACCGATATAGCGCTGGCCACCTTCATCAAGGTCAAGACGGCCAAAAGCTAGACGATGATCAACCGCGTTGTACTGGGCCAGCCTGTCCTCGTAATGCTGGGCATAGGCATCTCGCTCAGAACGGTTCTGGTGGCTTCCAACAGCCTGATCCTTACGGGTATTTTTGAGTTTGCGCTCGTTAATCCCCCGTAGCTCGTCCAGCCGCTCATAGAGCCTGGCGACATACATGCGTTCCCCCACGAGCTCCTTCTCATAAGCCTGTTCAGCTAAAGCATCCTGGGAGCGATCAGTGGTGTTTTCAGTCAAGGCGGCACCCTCCATGGCAGGTAATTTCAGGCCCTCAATTCTACCCCCTCGCCCAGGCCTCACCAAAGCAAGGCCATAAAGGTTGACAGTTTGCCCATGCCCAAGCCCCGCTCCCCCTGCATGATGCTGGGGGAACGGGGCTAAAGCTATGCAACCTTATTCGGTTATTCCGAGACCAGTGAAAGAGACTCAAGACGGTGCGGAGCAAGAATCTCACGCCCGCCCAGGCCATCAAGCTCAAGGAGCACACCGATACCGGCAACCTTAAGGTCGGCCATCTTCATCAGGTGAGTAGCCGCTTCAAGCGTGCCACCGGTTGCCAGCAGGTCATCCACGATGAGAACACGAGAACCGGCAGGGATGTCGTCCTTATGAATTTCGATAGCCGCCTGGCCGTACTCCAAGGAGTATTCCTTCATGTAGGTATCGCGCGGTAGCTTACCTGCCTTACGAACGGTCATCACACCGGTCCCTGCAATGTAGGCAATGGCGGAAGCCATCAAGAAGCCGCGCGCTTCAACGCCGGCGACGATATCAAACTGCCCCTCAAAACGGGCTGCTATTTCTTCCATCGAAGCGCGGAAAACCTGAGGGTTAGCAAAAAGGGTGGTCACATCGTAAAAGAGGATGCCCTCTTTGGGATAGTCCGGAATTTGCGCACAAGCAGCGGGAATCTGCTCCGCAAGGGGCAGTGAAGAATCCACCAGCTCAATCATAAAAAATCTAACACCTTATACATATCAGCAGGGGGTACCTAGGAACCAGTGGCCAAGAAGCCTATTCCACAGGCCAGCACCCGTTTCTTAGGGGTACCCGCCAAGACTACCCCAACCATGAGTTAAGCCAGAAAGGGAGCTCAAGAAGCCGAGCTAGAAAAGCTCACCTGACCAGCTAGCCACTGGCTAGACGATTCACAATAAGTATACGCACCCACATTAAAACTGTTGCTGAACTATGTACCTATCATAGGCGGACAGCACCAAATCCAGGGAATGTGGCAGAGGCTCGGTAGCCCGGAAATACTCCACTATCACCGCAGCATGCCATCGAGCCCGCGCAGTAGCCTGCTGATCAGAGCCCAAGCAAATAATTTTTCCAGCCATCTTGAGCAGGTCGATCAGGCATTGCTCATGATCTAAAGCATAGGACCGGAAACTATCAAAAACGAGGTCGATTAACTCCGCTGCCTCCACCGGCAGGTAACCGACACAAGCTCTGCCATCGCAGATCACCGTGTTAGGAGCTGGCGACTGCTGGGCGGCACGTACCAGCCCAACGGTTAATTCATGGGTAGAGTCCGTCAGCGTGAAAGGGTCGTTGGTGCCCGGTGATAGGGCGCGTACCCCCAGCTCAACAATTTGCCCCTGGACAAATCGAATATCATTGTAATCGGTTCGAGAGTCCCCCAGTGAGCAAATAGCCTGAACGTCGGACTTCATCTTTTCTAGGGTTTCTGGTTCCAGCTCTGTATCAGAAAAAATCCATGCGATCCTTTGGCCCTCCACCAAGTGATCACCGGCCCTGACCAGTAGGCTGACAAAAGCCTGACTATCCTTAGTTTTCTCGGCAAGGACGACAGGCTCGATATCAACTACATAGCCACTATCAGAAGTGCACACCGGGTAGGAATAAGGCCAATTACTTCTCTCATCCTGACGAACACAAGTAGCGCTGCCCTTTTCACCAAACTCATTATTGCGGTCAATCAGCTTCATATACTTACTCTGAACCGTTGTAGCAATAGTGCTGACCTGGATACCAGAGGCAATGTGGTTAATAAAATAAATGAGCACCCCTACACAGGCAAGTGCCAGAACCATCGAGAAATTCACGGCAATATGAGGAACAAAAGACTGCCCACTCACCGAGTTGTCAGCCCCCTGGACACTTCTCATCACCAAGAGACAGTACAAGAATGTTGAGGTGAAGGTTCCTAGAACCACCTGGTTGCCACGGTCAGACATGAAGTTTCTGACCAGGCGGGGGCCAAAGGAACTACTAGCTGAACTCATCACAGAAATAGTGATAGAGAAAGCCATGGTTGCAACAGAAAGAACCGTTGACGCGATCGAGGAAAGAATGCCGCGAGCACCTTCAGGGCCCACCGTAAAGAAGAGGAGGGTGGCATCTGCCGGCCCGTAGCCCATGGCCTGATCCAAGGCAACCAGGATTAAGGACAGGCCAATACCGCAGACAATAAAGATAGACGGAACCATGATGAAGGAATCACGGAAGGCTCTCAGTCGATCAATTAAATGCAATTTTTCTCCCAAGCTCATGATAAAGGTTGCCGTAACTCCTCATCAGGCAGCTACGACAGTGACTCTTTAGCTTAGCTGATGAGAGTCTGACGCTGAGCAAAGATGCGCTGGGGTTCCAGTTCATGCTTAAGAGCTTCCAACTGTTGCGCCACAGCAGAAGGCGCAGTACCGCCCTGGGCGCTACGCGAATTCAGGGAACCCTCAACAGTCAGGACCTCACGAACACCGGCATGCAGATGGGGGGAAATTGCCCGGTACTCTTCATCGGTCAAATCCCACAGCTCACAGCCCTTAGTCTCGCAGACCTGCACAGCCTCACCAGCCAGCTCATGAGCCACACGGAAAGGCAGGCCCTCACGCACCAGCCACTCAGCAATATCGGTAGCCAGAGCAAACCCCTGGGGTGCAAGCTCAGCCAAACGATCAGTGTTAAAAGTAAGAGTAGCAATCATGCCAGAGACCGCAGGGAGCAGAACTTCAAGCTGGTCAATAGCGTCAAAGACTGGCTCCTTATCCTCCTGTAAATCCCTGTTATAGGCCAGCGGTAGCGCCTTAAGGGTTGCCAGCAAACCGGTCAGATCACCAATCAGGCGGCCAGCCTTACCGCGAGCCAGCTCAGCGATATCGGGGTTCTTCTTCTGCGGCATAATCGATGAGCCAGTAGAAAAAGAATCGTGCAGGGTCACAAAGGAAAATTCCTTGGTCGCCCAGAGGATAATCTCCTCAGAAATACGCGAAATATCCACCGAAATCATGGCCGCAATCCAGGCGAACTCGGCGTAAACATCGCGTGAGGCAGTACCGTCAATAGAGTTATAGACCGCAGAATTGAAACCCAAATCAGTGGCCACGGCCTCAGGGTCAAGACCCAGGGATGAACCAGCCAGCGCACCAGAACCGTAAGGCGAAACAGCTGCACGCTTATCCCAGTCCAGCAGACGGTCCAGGTCACGCGAAAGAGCCCAGGCGTGAGCCAGAAGCTGATGAGACAGTAGCACCGGCTGAGCGTGCTGCAGGTGGGTGCGCCCGGGCATGGGCGCGAAGGGGTGAGCCTCAGACTGCCCGATAAGAGCATCAATCGTTGCCAGCACACCAGTGGCAATAATCGATGCGTGATCGCGCAGGTACATACGCCCCAGGGTAGCAATCTGGTCGTTACGGGAACGGCCGGCGCGGAGCTTACCGCCCAGGTCTGTACCGGCACGCTCGATCAGCCCCTTCTCTAGGGAGCCATGAACATCCTCATCGGTTTCTGCCGGAACATAAGCGCCAGAACGCACATCAGCTTCAAGCTGGTCAAGCGCGGCAATCATGTCGGACAGCTCCTGCTCGGTCAGCAAACCTGCCTTGGCCAGAACACGAGCGTGGGCACGGGAACCCGCAATGTCGTAGGGGGCTAAACGCCAATCAAACTGGGTTGATTTGGAGAGAGCCGCGAGAGCTTCAGAAGGCCCGCCGGCAAAACGGCCGCCCCAGAGGGCTCCGTCATTGGTTCCATGCTTTACATCAGTCATGAGGTTTTCCTGTTCTGGTGAAGTCAAAAAGTCTAAGTGCACAAAAGGTGCAGGAGGTCGCGCTGACTGCAAGCTGGCAGGGTCTGGCCTGAACCGGGGTGAGCGCCCCGCGCAAGAACCGCGAGAGTCAGCTTGTAGCAGCGCGTTCACTGCACCCAGAGCTGGGGGGGGGTATTCCTCGTCTTAGAGGCCTAGACGCTGGTCACGGGCTGAAGCGACCTTAGAAGACAGGCCGAAGAGCTCGATAAAGCCGCGAGCCATGGACTGGTCGAAGCTGTCGCCCTCATCGTAAGTTGCCAGGTTGAAGTCGTAGAGGGAGGTCTCGGAGCGGCGACCGGTTACTACCGCGCGGCCTCCGTGCAGGTCCATACGGATTTCTCCGTTAACCATTTTTTGGGTGTCGTTTATGAAAGCGTCAAGTGACTTCTTGAGGGGTGAGAACCACTGGCCGTCGTAGACCAGCTCGGTCCAGCGCTGGCCCACGGTCTTCTTGAAGCGGGCCTGCTCGCGCTCAATGGTAACGTTTTCCAGCTCCTTGTGAGCCGCAATCAGGGCCATGGCACCGGGAGCTTCGTAGATTTCTCGGGACTTGATGCCCACCAGACGGTCTTCCACGATGTCAATACGACCGATACCCTGGGCCCCGGCGCGCCGGTTCATGATCTCGATAGCCTGCAAAGGGGTAACGGCCTGACCATCAATCGCCACGGGGATACCTTCCTTGAAGGTAATGATGACGGTGTCGGGGGTGGGCGCGAAGGTGGGGTCGTCGGTGTAGTCGTAGACGTCCTTGGTAGGGCCATTCCAGATGTCTTCGAGGAAGCCGGTTTCTACCGCTCGGCCCCAGACATTCTGGTCGATGGAGAAAGGGTTCTTCTTAGTAGTGGCAATCGGCAGGTTGTTCTTCTCTGCGTAGTCAATTGCCTTTTCGCGGGTCAGAGCAAGATCACGTACGGGTGCAATGCACTTGAGGTCGGGGCCAAGGGTCTGGATACCCACCTCAAAGCGGACCTGGTCATTGCCTTTTCCGGTGCAACCGTGAGCAACGGTGCTCGCGCCGAACTGCTTTGCTGCGGCGACCAGGTGCTTGGTGATGACCGGCCGGGAGACGGCAGAAACCAGGGGGTAAGCGTCCATGTAGAGGGCGTTTGCCTTCAAGGCGGGCATGCAGTAGTTTTCAGCAAACTCGTCACGCGCATCTGCCACGTAGGCTTCGACTGCACCGCAGTCAAGGGCCCGCTGGCGGATTGTTTGGAGATCCTCGCCCCCCTGACCTACGTCTACCGCAACGGCGATAACTTCGGCACCCGTTGCCTCTCCAATCCAGCCGATGGCAACTGAGGTGTCGAGGCCGCCTGAGTAGGCCAGAACAATCCGCTCTTTCATGGTGCTCCTTGATAGTTGTTTGAGGGTGCGGGGATTCCACACATCTATAAATAATTATGCACTCTTAGACATAATTATTCAAATATTTTTGTGTGCGGAGCACGCACTGTCACTCTTCCCCAGCTACCAGTGCTTCAGAACCTAGAACCAGGAGATACCCCGCATGGCTAGAACCGATACCCATACCCCAAAACATAATCACCCTCAGCAGGCAACTGAAAAGGAGGAAAAATGAGAGTCACAACTTCGCCTTGATACCGGTTAAGCTCATCAGCCATATCCTGATAAGACTTCTTCGGAGCAATAACATAATCTATATACACAGTCCCTGAATCCTGGGTACTCACCTTCAGTTGGGTGCTCGAGGTCGCAAGCCCACCGGTACCACTACGACTATTGAGCACTTCAGCAGAAATCAGGGTGCAGTCTTTATCTACTGTATAAGAACGCCTGTACTTCTCATCCAAGGGAACACCCACAAAAATCAACGCACCGATCAATAGGGTAATCATCGAAATCACCAATTCTATTAGCCCCCAAAGTACTAAATGTACCTGAGCCGCCACTCACCGAATTCTTACACCCTTCCTTTAAGGCGCCTTCCCAGCTCAAATTTTGATCCTGAGGTGCCACAACATAACTTGCCATACAGGTAAGAGCATCGCCACTTCGATCTATCGCAAACCCATTCGCAGCCACCAATCCCCTATCAAGAACATTTGCGCTAGGCGAGACAGTACCAAGAGCTCTCTGTCGTAAAGGCCTAATCCGCGGCGAAACCACATCAACACCAAAACCCGCACCCGTAGCACGAACATAACCACCCACAGTATGCTCCTTAAAATCACCCCACGCATACGCCAAATTATTACTCGTCACAATAGAAGCGACACACTGAACCGTCTGACCCGCCATCGACCGCACAGCAGCACCACCATCATCAAACCCAGCAAAAACAAAGACGACGGCACCCCCACGCACCCAAACCGAACACACAAGAACACCGCCCACACTGCCACACCAAACAAACCAGAAACCTACCGGTACCGACCTAAATCCAGAACCACACCAACAAGCAGATCACTACTCAACAGGACCAGAAAACGAAAAAACCTCCCGCTGACCCCAACTCTTCAAACTAGTCTCACCAATCATAAACTCATACCTCTTACCCGACTCAAGATAGACTCAATCTCTCCCTCACTCACACCCTAGAGACCCTTACCCTGAGCCCCCTTCAACTCCCTATACTTAGTCCACCCCACATACAGGTGAATAAACAAACCCCACGACGCAAAACCCTGAACAGCAGACAAGGGTAGGAACTGCATACAAATAAAAGTACCCGCCGCAACCACCAGAAGCCCCAGCAGAAAATACACCACCAAAAACTTCACCGGACTACCAAGAGACTGCCCCAAAACATTAGACAAAGGAACATTAACACCGTCCATAACAAGACCCGTGAGAGCACCCAGTAACATAAAAACCCCTAAAAAAATAAACCCACACACTAAACCAAATGCACAGGCATAAACCAAAACTAATCAGAAGACCCAAAATTCACAGGAGAACCATCAGCCTCCTTAATATCCTGAATATTATGATAATTACCGTATAAAAGATACTTATTCACCACAAAAATATACTTCTTACCCACCACCAAACTATCCGTCGTCTCCTCCATACCCACACCATCCAACACAGGACGATAAAGCATCAAGGTCCCACACTCCTCCGTCACAACAGACGAATCAGGGCTCGACACACCAGCCTTTCCCGAACCACGCATACGCCAGACGGTCGAGGCAGACTTCACGGTACAGGTCATCTCCTGGGTATAGTGCGAATCCGTATACCGTTTAACAGGAGTCATGAGCACAAGCAAAAGAACCACACCCACAAAATAAAAGCTCCATGCTTCCCTCAGATGACTAAAAACCTTTTTCATCAGCACCCCCTACCTTCTCCGAAAAACAGGACGACGAACATCCAGAAGCCAGCTACTGCTCAGGAATAATCACATACTCAGCAGCTGTATTCCCCGGATTCCACGATAAAGGACCAATCATAAAAACCAGCTTCTGCCCCTGATACTGGTTCACCAAATCAATATTCTTCAACAAATCATTGGTGCCACCCTTAACCTTATAGGTAATAATAGGGCCACACTCAAGAGTTTCAATCCACATCTTGTTCTTCGTTGAAGCAACTCTTGACCCACTCCCGCCTGCGGAAAACCTCGCCGATTCAACAGTACATTCCTTTGGCTCAGCATAGTGAAAATTTATATAGTCAATAGCTGGAACACTCAGAAACATCAGCAATAAAAAAATTCCAAAAAATGCACCCCAGAGAATTTCTTTACGAGTCCATTTCCTCTTTTCCATCTATTTCCCTCTCCAGCCACTGCGCCGCCTTACTCTCTGCTAAGTCTACCCAGCTACCCCAACAAGGCAGATGACTACTCAACAGGACCAGAAAACGAAAACACCTTCCGCTGGCCCCAAGTCTTCAAACTAGTCTCACCAATCATAAACTCATACCTCTTACCCGGCTCAACCCGGCTCAGCGTAGACTCAATCTCATCCTCACTCACCGGCATATAAAGCCCACCACAGTCCTCGGTCGAAAAAACAATATCGTCCCGCGACGAGCTATACCTCACACCGCTTGAACTCCTAGACTCATGCTCAGCAGACTCAACCGTGCACACCAGAGGCACCTGATGCGAACGATCATAAATTTTCCACCGCCACAGATAATAAAATGGTGTTCCAATAATCAAAGTAATCACGAGAATAATAAGAAATAAACCCGGGTAATTGATTTTCTACGGTATCTCACCGGACTCAGCCGACTCACCTTTATTTTTCTTTTGGCTCATCACTATCAAACCCCTCCTCAGCAGCAAAACCAGTCGCACTCACCGCCACACCACTAGCACCAGCAATCATAGACCTCTGACCACAAGAAGCAGATGAACCCATAGCATGCAACTGATCCGTCGCAGGCCCCCTCATAGGAGCAGACACCAGAGCAGAACTAGCAAAACCCTTACCAAAACAAAGATGACGGCACACCACCAGCACCCAACACACAAGGACACCGCCACCACTACCACAAGGAACAAACCAGGGGCCTACCAACCCAAAACAAGACCCCAAACACACCTACCCCCGAATCGGAAAACCCTCCAACTCCACAGCACGAGCAGTATAGTGCCCCACATACAAATAACTCACCCGAAACCGCAACCGCTCACCCCGATGACGATTCAACTCATCAGCCAAATCCTGAGCACTATCAAAACCCTCATTCTGCATTTTTGTAAAAAACACCAGCCCACACTCCTCAGTCTCAGTATTCACACCCTGCCATGAAGAAGAAGACCGCAAACCGCCCCCACCACTGACAACCTCAGCACCCACAACAGTACAATCAACCGTCCGATAAAAATGCAGGTTACCAAAGTAATAAGCAAAAACAACAACCCAAAAAGTCCACACACACCGCATAAAAATCTTACGCCCTCGAGGACCTAAACTACCAGCCCCAGACTTACCACCACGGTCTTGATCAACAACAGCCACACAAACCACCTCTCCAACTACCCACGAGCCTAACCAAACCCCAGCAACACACCAAAAGCCAACACAAACTAACCGGCCAGCACCACACCCAAAACGACGGCGGGGGAGCCCCCACGCACCCAAACCGAACACACAAGAACACCGCCACCGCTACCACACCAGACAAACCAAGGCCTAACGGCCCAAATCAAGACCCTCAAAACCCACAACATCAGTAGCAGCAAACGGAGTCTGCCACACCCCAACATCCACCGTCACCCGCTGACCAGCAAGAGCATCAATACGCTCAGCAACCTCAACACGCCTCAACCCATGACGATCCCCAACAAACCTCAAATCAGAACAATCAGGACTCTGAATATAAATATTCGACGACGACGAATATGACCTCACACCACCACTTTGCACAGCAACAGCAGTAATAGTGCACTGTTTCTCATAATGAAAGGCACGGTTAACAGCACCAGAAAGAAACACATGCGCAAACCCATAAACCATCGGGCTAAAAATAAGCACCGCAACAACCCCAGCAGCAATCCTGCCGCCAAGAGTCTTCGCCCGCCCCACACCTTCCTGCACAGGCACAGAACCTACAGACTCACTCACCAGAACCCTCCCTCACACTCTCAACCATAACCCCCACAGACACCTGCACACCCGACGCACCAGAACCCAACAACCCTAGATCCCGCACAGCACCACCATCATCAAACCAACCGGCCGGCACCACACCCCAAAACGACGACAGCACCCCTGCACCCCAACCCGAACACACAAAAACACCGCCGCCGGCCCCAAGCTTCTTGAGCTACCACCAGCTAGAAAGTAAGGTTCTTTTCAATCAGCGCCCCGCGGCCTCAGAGCTACTACTCCTGAGCAGTCATTAGCCCTCTAAAACTATAGTCCCAGCTAGTTCACGCTTAAGTATTTTTCCGGTCGGACCCAGCGGTAGCGACTGCCGCACTTCATAGCGACGAGGCCGCTTATAGGCTGCCAATTCTGCACGGGCCAGAGCATCAAGGGCCGCCACCAGTTCACCCATCTGCGCTTCATCAAGCTGCTCATGCGGCACAATCACAGCCACGACCTCCTCACCTACCCGGGGGCAGGGAACACCCACGACCGCGGCCTGCCTGACCCCAGAATGGATGTCGAGGACATCCTCGATCTCGCGCGGATAAATGCTATTTCCATTGCGCAGAATCATGTCTTTAAGACGGTCAACAATAAAGATATTGCCCTGCTCATCAATTTTTGCCACATCCCCGGTCGCAAACCACTCCCCCTGCATCACCTGCTGTGTTGCCTGGGGGTTGTTCCAGTAGCCAGCCATAACATTTGGGCCGGCAACCCAGAGCTCACCGGGCTGGCCCGCGCCAAGTTCTTGCCCCCTGCTATCAACAACTTTGACACGCACCCCGGGAAGAGCACGACCCACCGACCCGATGAGCAAGCCAAACTCCGCACGATTAAAAGCCACCACGGGAGCAGTCTCGCTTAAGCCATAGCCCTCATAAATGGGAAAAGCTAAGATCTGCTCAATCTGCCGGTGAACAGAGGCGGGTAAAGCTGCCCCGCCAGATACGCCAAACCGGATAGTCCCCCGCAACTGGGCGGCCAGGGCAGGGTCAGTAGCCAGATAGGCGGCCCAAGCCCCATACATGGTTGGCACCGCGGCATAAACCGTGACCCCGGCGCTCGCGCACAGTTGTGCTGCTCCCCCCGGTGTGAACTGCGGAAGCAGAGCGACGCTTGCACCGGCCGCAAAGACTGCATTCATGGACACCGTTTGACCAAAAGCGTGAAAGAGCGGGAGCCCGCCAAAAATAGTGTCGTCCCCCCTAAACCCAAAAACCTCTGCGCAGGCACGGGCGTTGGACAGCATATTCGCATGGGTTAAGGTCGCGCCCTTGGGGGCACCCGTCGTCCCCGAAGTGTAGAGCAGAACAGCGGGCGCGTCCAGGTGCACGGCTCTAGGCTCCCAGGGGCCTACCCTAGGAGCCGCAAAATCAAAGCCCAGACCAAGAATCTCAATCTTTAGCTCGCTGCCCAGGTGCCGACCGGTCTGCTCAGCTTGATCAGCAACCCGCGTGCCTTCGCCGGCGATCAAGAGCTTCGCACCAGAATCTTCAAGCTGGTATACAACCTCTCGTGAAGAGAGCAGAGGATGAAGCGGAACCGCAACAGCTCCCAAGGATACAAGAGCGTAGTAAAGAATAACCATCTCGGGAACATTCGGCAGAGCCAAAGCAACCCGGTCACCAGCAACTAGTCCCCGAGCTTCAAGCCAAAGCCGAGCCTGCCCAGTTCTTATGACAAGCTCCGCGTAGGTGAGCCCACCGCCTGCCCAGGTTAAAGCCACTGACTGGCTCTCAGCCCGGTCTGTGATCAGCGATGCAAGATTATGCTGTGCGGCTACGGCCTTTGCTGTGTGTGTCATAGATTCTGGTTACTTTCAGGTGAGCAGGAACTGGTAGCACACAATCTATTTTCCCACACCCGGCCATTCATTAAACTCCCTGTGCCCGGCAGGCCGCAAGAGTTGGCTGGTCCTGCACCCACCTGAGCTTGCTAACTGAAGCTCTTTTCTGAGAAAGTGAAGCTATGACAGTCCCAGATTCAAACCTGACCGATCAGGAACTAGAATTCCTCAATTCAGTTTTTGACTTGGCACGCGAGAATAAACCGGTAGCTCTCAAGTCTCTTTTTGACCAGGGGGTGCCTGTAGACCTCACCAACGCCAAAGGCGATACACTGCTCATACTCGCGGCCTACCACGAGCACACCGACATGGTCCAGTTACTCATCAACGAAGGCGCTGACCTTGACCGGCTCAATGAACGAGGTCAAACTGCTTTAGTCTGTGCAGCCTTCCGCAACAACCTTCCCATTGCCCGTATGCTACTGGATGCAGGGGCCGATGAGACGCTTGGCTCCCAGACACCAGCTCAGGTCGCTGAATTCTTCGACCTGGAAGAGATGAAAAAACTTTTCTCCTCATAAGATCCCACCACTTTACCAGCACCTCAGTAGACACAGGGGCGGTAGCTAGCGCACTACTAGCTACCGCCCCACTCTTTGGCAGACACCGTCACCAGGCTAAGCCGCCCACTCCAAGAACAGCGAAGCTGCCGCTTGACCTCCCTGCGGGTCCCTGGTAATCACCATGACGGTGTCATCACCAGCGATAGAGCCTAGAAGAGGTTCCAGCCCGGCTTGGTCAATAGCAGATGCCAGGAATTGGGCCGCCCCCGGCGGGGTTCTGAGAATCACAAGGTTGGCTGAAGCTTCGGCTGTAACCAGGAGTTCCTTAAAGAGGGAGACCAAGCGGGCATCGGGGCCGTCCTGAGAGCTACGGCGCACCGGGTGGTTAGGAACCGCATAAATGAGGCCAGATTTATCGTCACGCACTCGTTCAGCGCCGATCTCTACCAGATCGCGGGAAAGAGTAGCCTGGGTAACCTTGAGACCGTCGTCTACCAAAAGCTGGGCCAGCTCAGATTGCGAGCGCACGCGGTGCGTTTGAAGCACCTCGATGATTCGGGCTTGTCGGGCTGTTTTTGTGGATGGGATTGCCATGATTACTTCTCTTCGTTGAGGGTTAAAGCTACTGATGGGAGCGCTGTTCGTCTATCTTCTGCCAGGCCTGATTCGACCAGGAGGAAGGTCATGAGAGCCTTCTGAGCATGCAGGCGGTTTTCCGCTTCATCGAAGACAAGGGATTGGGGGCCATCGATAACGTCTGCGGTGACTTCATAGCCACGGTAGGCCGGGAGGCAATGCAGGAAGATTGCTCCGGGGGCGGCTTGTGCCATGGCCTTGGCATCGACGGTGTAGGGGGCAAAGATGCGGGTTCGTGCTTCTTTTTCGTCTTCTTGACCCATGGACACCCAGGTGTCGGTGATTATGACATCGGCACCAGAAAGGGCTTGGGCCATATCGGTAGTCACGAGAACTGACCCACCGGTTTCGGCGGCTCGTTGCTGGGCTTCCTGGGCGATTGCGGGAGCTGGCAGGTAGCCTTCGGGGCCTGCAATGCGCACGTGCATGCCGGCGGTTGCGCACCCCAGGAGGTAGGAGTTAGCCATGTTGTTGGCGGCATCGCCAAGATAGGTCACTGTTTTGCCAGCCAGCTGGCCCAGGTGCTCACGGATAGTGAGCAGGTCAGCCAGAATTTGGCAGGGGTGGTAATCATCGGAAAGAGCGTTGATAACGGGTACGCGGGAGTAGCGGGCCATTTCTTCCAGCCCGCTCTGAGAGTAGGTCCGCCACACGATGGTAGAGACCATACGGGAGATGACCTGAGCGGTGTCACAGATAGATTCCTTGTGCCCGAGCTGGGCTTCACCGGGGTTGACGATGAGCGGGTTTCCGCCCAGCTCTGCCACGCCAGCGTGGAAGGAAAAGCGGGTGCGGGTAGAAGTCTTGTCGAAGATGACGGCAACTGTCTGCGGGCCAGCTAGTGGCTTGTAGCCGTAGCGGTTAGCTTTCATGGCTGCTGCTAGGTCAAGAACGCGGGCTTGTTCATGCGGGTTGAGGTCGGTGTCTTTGAGGAAGTGGCGGACCATTGGCTCTCCTTGGCTAGCGTGGCGGTCAACGCCACAGAGTATCAATTATATGCATATTTTTTGATACTTATGCATTTGGGTGAATAGTGTTAGAGCTTACGTGCCTGAGCAAGAATTATGGGGAACTCAGCAGTGAATTCTGCCAGTTCTTGATCGGTAATCGTCAGAGCCGGCGCGATACGCACGGTGCGGGCATCTGGGGCGTTTACAATGAAACCCGCTGAACGAGCCGCTATCACAAAGGCAGGAGCCAGAGGGTTGCCCTGCTCTGTTGCTGAGTCTGTAAGAACAATCCCAATCAGTAAGCCATCTCCGCGGCTTGTTGCTACCCCGGGGACCTGCTCAATAGCTGCGCGGAACCGGGTTCCACGCTGGCTGGCAGCCTCAAGTAAACCTTCATTTTCAATGGCCTGCAAGGTCGCTGTTGCCGCTGCGGTGGCCAGGGGATTACCGCCAAAGGTCGTTCCGTGCATACCTGCTTCTAGGGTCTGGCCGGCATCAGGCCCAACAGTGAGCACCGCTCCAATAGGGAAGCCGCCGCCCAGCCCCTTAGCCAGGGTAATAACATCGGGTAGCTCTTGCCCCGTCAGTTCACGCGAGTGGGCAAACCAGCGACCGGTGCGACCCATACCGGTCTGGACTTCATCGACCATGAGCAGGGCACCGGCTGACCGGGTGAGTTCCCTAGCACGCTGGAGATAGCCTTCGGGCAGGGGCAGGACACCGGCTTCCCCCTGAATAGGTTCAACGATCAGGGCCGCGACATGATCGGACAGGTTCTCTTCGAGAGCCTCTATAGTAGCGGGGATATGTTTGATGCCAGCTGGTAGGGGTTCGAAAGGCTCACGGTAGGCAGGCTTGTGAGTCAGCGCCAAAGCGCCCAGGGTACGCCCGTGGAAACCGTGTTCCAGAGCCAGAATGGTGCCCTTACCCCGGACGTTACCGTAGCGCCGAGCCAGCTTGTAGGCGGCCTCATTGGCTTCGGTACCCGAGTTGCAGAAGAATACCCGCCCGTCCTGCGCCCCCAGGTAACCCAAGAGACGCTGAGCCAGTCCCACCTGCTGCGGTGTGGTGAAGAAATTAGAGACGTGCGCTAGCTGAGCAGCCTGCTCGCTCACAGCCCTGACCCAGGCGGGGTGAGCATGACCCAGAGCATTGACCGCGATACCGCCCAAAAGATCCAGGTAGGTACGGCCCTCGGCATCTGTGACCCGCGACCCGCTCCCCCGCACCAATACAAGAGCGGGCTGGCCAAAGACCCCCAGCATGTCGTGGGCGTACTCAGTGATCAGTCTTTCTTGGGTCATGGTCCTTCTTTCCAACCGTCAGGGTGTATCAGTGTGGTTCCGGAAGCAGAGGCTAGTAGGTCAGTGGCTGTACTTGAAAATCGGGAGCGGGGTGACGCCAGGCGACGTCCTCAACATCATCGGGGATGAGCTGGGTGCCGATGCCGGTGTCCGTAAAGATCTCCAGCAGGGGTGAGTGTGGCAGGCGACCATCCACAATGGTTGCTTTCGGAACCCCCTGCTCCACAGCTTGAAGGCAGGCGGCCATTTTGGGAATCATGCCCGAAACCAGGGAGGGGAGCATCTGACGGAGCTCGCTCACTTTCAAGGAGCTAATCAGGGAGGACCGGTCAGGCCAGTTAGCATAGAGCCCCTCAACATCGGTCAAAATAACCAGTTTCTCTGCCCCCAAGGCGGCGGCCACTGCGGCGGCGGCGGTATCGGCATTAACATTCAAGATTTCTCCCGTCAGCCCAGCCAAGCCGTGGCTGTGATCGGGGTACTTATCGGGGTCAGATATCTCGGGAGCTACCGAAGAAATCACCGGAATCTTACCTGCCTCAATCATGGACATCATCGCGGTGGTGTTCACCCCTACTACCTCACCCACCAAGCCCAGGTCTACTTCCTGGCCGTCCACCTGGGTGGTAATCCTGTGTGCCCGCAGGAGGCCACCGTCTTCACCACTCATGGCTACCGCAAAAGGTCCGTGACTGTTGATAAGTGATACCAGTT
This sequence comes from Rothia sp. CCM 9417, assembly GCF_048513575.1. Taxonomy (NCBI): domain Bacteria; kingdom Bacillati; phylum Actinomycetota; class Actinomycetes; order Micrococcales; family Micrococcaceae; genus Rothia; species Rothia sp. CCM 9417. The sequence goes on from NZ_JBLXXT010000005.1 coordinate 19,542, forward strand.
CACGGGCGACCTGGCCGGTGAGCACCATCCGCACCACATCCATAGCCTCGGGAGTTGTGTAGCGTAGCCCCCCGCGGAACTGGCTCTCAATCCCGAGCTTATCCAGCATGGCAGTAATCTGAGGCCCACCACCGTGAACCACCACCGGGCAGATGCCGATGGTGCGCAAGAAAACCATGTCCTCGGCAAAGGCAGCCCTGAGGTCATCAGAAATCATGGCATTGCCACCGTACTTGAAGACCATGACCTTACCCCGGAACTGCTGGATCCAGGGCAAGGCCTCCATAAGAGTCCTTGCTTTTTCCTGGGCTGTTTCAAAACGGGCCTGGGCGTTCTTCTGCTCTGCCATGGCTTTCTTTCTGGGGAGTCGGATGCTGGTAAAAACGGATGTGCTGGTCTTGAGGCTCTCTGGACCAAAATCTCAGCCGCTAGCTAGAATAGGCCGAATTTTCGTGCACATAGTCGTGAGTGAGATCGTTAGTCCAGATAGTGGCTTCGTGTTCGCCAGCGGCCAGGTCAATCTCTACGGTGACCTTGCGGTCAGCCGCCAAATCAACCAGCTTGCGGTCCTGACCAATACCACCACCGGTGCAGACCTGAACACCGTTGATCAGGACATTGACGTTCTCGGGATCAAAGTCTGCTGAGGTTGTACCGACCTCCGATAGAATTCGGCCCCAGTTGGGGTCATTGCCAAAGATAGCGGTCTTGAAGAGGTTGGAGCGGGAAACCGCGCGGGAGACCTCCTCGGCCTCTTCTTCGGTAGCGGCGTTGAAGGTGCGGACGTGGATGTCGTGGCTAGCACCCTCCGCGTCACCAATCAGCTGCAGGGCGAGGTCCTGGCAGACCTTGGTCAGAGCCTCGGTAAAGCCGACTAAATCGGGCACAAGTCCAGAGGCACCAGACCCCATGAGCACTACGGTGTCATTGGTAGACATACACCCATCAGCATCAGCCCGGTTGAAACTCAAACGGACGGCTTGGCGCAGGGCGGTGTCAAGGTCTTCAGGTGATAAGACGGCATCGGTGGTCAGTACTACCAGCATGGTAGCTAACCCGGGGGCAAGCATGCCCGCCCCCTTGGCCATACCGCCGATCAGATAGTCACCACCCTGCTCCACTTCAACGCAGATGGCCGCCTGCTTGGGGACGGTATCGGTGGTCATAATTGCCTCTGCGGCGGCCAAAGAATCGGATGGGCTTACCCCCAGAGCCCTAGCGGCTTGCTCACTGCCTGCCAAGAGATTATCCAGGGGGAGCCTCTGCCCGATCAGCCCGGTGGAGCATACCAACACATCACCGGCAGAAATGTTGAGCAAATCGGCCACATGCTCAGCGCTGGTGTGAGTGTCTTGGAAGCCAGGAGCACCGGTGCAGGCGTTAGCCCCACCGGAGTTGAGCAGGACCGCATCAACCCGCCCATCGCCGACCACCTGCTGACTCCACAGCACCGGCGCAGCCGCAAACCGGTTGGTAGTAAAAACGGCAGCAGCGTTCTTCAGCGGCCCGTCATTGACCACCAAGGCAACGTCCTTTTTGCCTTCAAGAGCGCTGATACCAGCGCTCACCCCGGCAGCACGGAACCCGCGTGCCAAGGTCACGCCCTGGGTGATAACCCCTTCGATCTGGTGCTGGGTTGCGCTCACGGTGCAAGTCCTTCCTGCAACAGGCCCGCATCCTCCGGCAGACCCAAAGCAATATTCATGGATTGAATGGCACCTCCTGCAGTGCCCTTGGTCAGGTTGTCAATCACGCTGGTGACGATGACTCGACCGGCGTGGGTGTCAAAGGCTAGCTGCATTTCTGCATGGTTTGAGCCCTGAACGCTTTTGGTGGTGGGCCACTTCCCCTCGGGGAGCAAATGAACAAAACGCTCCACCTCATAGGCTTGAGCCCAGGCCTGCCGAAGCTGTTCCTCGGTAACACCGGGTTTGACCTTTGCGGTGCAGGTAGCAAGGATTCCCCGGGGCATGGGTGCCAGTGTGGGGGTGAATGAAATCTGAACCGGCTGACCGGCCACCGCAGACAGTTTTTCTTCGATCTCAGGGGTATGCCGGTGGGCACCGCCCACACCGTAGGGACTCATGGACCCCATAATCTCGGAAGAGAGCAGATGCGGTTTGAGGCTCTTACCTGCACCTGAGGTGCCCGAAGCCGCAACGATCACAAGGTCCTGCGGTTCAAGTAAGCCAGCGGCAAAACCGGGGGCTAGAGCCAGCAGCGAAGCTGTGGGATAGCAACCTGGTACGGCAATACGGTTGACTCCCACTAGCTGGTCACGCTGTTTCTGCCCGCAGGTAAAGGGTAACTCCGGTAGCCCATAGGGCCAGGTGCCAGAATGCTCAGACCCATAGAATTTGGCCCAGGCCTCGGCGCTATCAAGCCGGTGGTCAGCCCCGGCATCAATAACCAGGGTGCTCTCGGGTAGTTGTGAGGCTATCTCAGCGCTAGCCCCATGAGGGAGGGCCATGAATACAGCGTCGTGTCCGCTCAGTGCCTGGACGGTTGTATCAGCAACTATCAGATCAGCGTAAGCTCGCAGGTGAGGGGCTAGATCCCCCAGAGGCTGACCTGCCGATGAGTGCGCGGCAACAGTTTTTACCTCAACCTGCGGGTGGGTGGCTAGGAGCCGGAGAATCTCGCCACCAGCATACCCGGTGGCTCCGGTGACAGCTACGGTAATAGTCATAACACCATCATTGCATGTTTTTGCATACCAGTAAATATTTATTCATTATCTATGGGTGTATGACTTCCTTACCCCATCTTCTTCATACCCGCCTTGCCCTGGGAGTAGGCTAAAGATATGACTTCTCAGACCATGACAGCTATCCAGCTTCACAGCACAGGAGGCCCCGAGGTCCTCCAGCTCAACCACCTTGCTACCCCGACCGCCGCACCCGGGCAGGTTCTTGCAGAAACCATCGCAACCGGTGTGAACTTTATTGAAACCTACCAGCGATCAGGCATCTACCCTGTGCCTCTGCCCTTCACCCCAGGCTCCGAGGCCAGCGGCCGCGTGGTAGCGGTAGGCCAAGGAGTTACCGAATTTCAGCCGGGCGACTTGATTGCAACGGCCAGCGCCACCGGCACCTACGCCCAATTCTTCACAGCTGCTGCCGAACTCTGCCTACTAATCCCCGAGGGCATCGACCCGGTTGAAGCCGCGGCTCTCCCCCTCCAAGGTATGACAGCCCACTACCTCATCAACTCCACCTACCCCGTCCAGGCAGGTGAAACCGTGCTCTTCCACGCCGGAGCTGGTGGAGTAGGCGGCATTGCTATCCAGCTCCTCAAAGCCAAGGGGGCAACCGTCATCACTACGGTATCCAACGACGAAAAAGAAGCCATTGCCCTGGCCCACGGCGCTGACCATGCCCTACGCTACGAAGGTTTTGCTCAGAAAGTCCATGAGCTCACCGACGGAAAAGGTGTGGCCGTAGCCTACGACGGGGTAGGGAAAGACACTTTTACTGATTCCCTCAAGTCGCTTGCAATCCGAGGTATGGGCGTGCTCTTTGGTGGGGCTTCTGGCCAAGTGCCGCCCTTTAACCTCCAAGAGCTCAACTCTCTAGGCTCACTCTTTATCACTCGGCCTACCCTCGCCCACTACTCACAAAACCGAGAAGAAGTCACCTGGCGTATGGGCGAACTCTTCCAAGCAATCCAGGCTGGCCAGCTCAAGCTCAGCATCGACCAGACTTTCCCCTTAGCTGACGCAGCCCAGGCCCACCGCTACCTTGAAGCCCGCAAAACCAGGGGCAAAGTCTTACTGGTACCCTAAGCACATCAAGACTGAGGCGGGGCCCCTAGTCACTCGTGGCTAGGGCCCCGCCTCAGTACGCGTATTGGCTAGCGGCTTGGCCTCTAATCGATAAACTCTTCATCTTTACGTTTACGGATGAGCATGAAGGTTGCCACAAACCCAGCACCAAATACTAGGATGGCCCCGCCCAGGCGAAGTATGGCCGAACGCTTCTGTGAGCTCACGGTGTCTTCCGTAACGGGCACCAGGCTACCTTCTGTACCCGTACGCACAACAATTAGCTCCGTATCAGAAGTCTGAGCCAAAAGGGCATCGACTCTCTGGGGGAAGTCAGCACTCACTCTCCCGGTCTGAGAACCGCGGAATTTAACGGAATCCCCCGGGTTCACGCTGGCGGGGTCAGCCACATCTGACACAAAAGTTTTACCGGCCATAGCAGAATCATCGGGGAGCTTGCCAGAGTAGATAGCGACGTTCTTATCGCTCTGCAGATCAGGTGTCACATCATCGATTGCTCCGCTAATAACCCAGGAACGATTCTCATAGCCCTCGTTGGCTCGGGCCTCGTTGAAGGTACGTACACCACCAATGAGCAGGATAAATGCAACTACCGAGACCAGCAGCATAATACCGGCTGCAGCTAGCTTAGATCTAAGAGAGCCGCGGGAATCAGCATCGTCCTCTTCACCGTCTTCAGCGAAAGTAAAAAAATCTGATACCTGTTCCTCGTCCTCAACAATATCCCGGTTCTCTGGCATGCCCTGGTCCCTCTCATCTTTCTGCAAAGCCCCTATGTTAGGGACATCATAAAGCCTACTTCTGCAAGCCTACAAGTCACGGCTAAGGCCCCGCAAACTGCGGTGGCTTTATCTCACACTGATATGAAAACCCCCACCCTTACCACTAGGACGGTTAGGGCGGGGGCATCTACAGCCTTCTCGGCTACACGATTCTAGGCGCGCTGAACCGCCCCAAAACGCTCAAGAGCTAGAGCTACACCGGCTTCTCGTGCTTCGCTTGCCTCATCAGCAGTCAGAGTACGATCCGGTGCACGGAAGCGCAAGGCAAAGGCAAGCGACTTATAGCCTTCTTCGATGCCGGCGCCTCGGTAGTCGTCAAAGACACGAACGTCTTCAAGCAAATCGCCCGCGCCCTCAGCCAAGGTGGCGGCTAGATCGGCGGCAGGGATATCAGCCTTAACGATGAGGGCTACATCCTGGTTAGCAGCAGGGAAACCGGAAATACCGGTGGCCTGCACAGCCTGGCCTGCCTCAGCCAGCAGAGCGGTGAAGTTCAGCTCGAAAGCGCTGGTGCGCTCAGGCAGGTTACGCTGAGCCAGCAACTTGGGGTGTAGTTCACCCGCGTAGGCTACGACCTGCCCTTGAGAGTTACTCAATACAGCGGTACGTCCGGGGTGGAAGGCCTGATGCTCGCCGTTAGCGACGGTGAGCTTGACACCTGCAGCATCGGCCACCAGCAGCACAGAGTCCAGAGCATCACGCCAGTCAAAGGCTCGGGCAGTGAGCCCGGGGGCATCCTCGTGCTCGGCACCGGCGAATATACCTGCGATGTGGCGAGGCTGGTCGGGAATACCGGCGTTGAGATCAGCAAGTACTTGATCATCAGGCTTAGCACCCAGACCGGGGATGGAGGCCGAGCCAAGCTGGGGCCCGGGGATAAAGACATGACCGGTTTCGTAGATCGCAAGGTTCTTGAGACCGCGTGAGAGGTTACGTGAAAGAACCTCGGTCAGACCAGGCAAGAGAGAGCGGCGCATCCAGCCCTGGGCGGAGGAGATGGGGTTAGCCAGGCGGATTGAATCAACCTCTTCACCGGCTACGGGGCTGGCCCACAGGTTGTTGTCTGCATCGGAGACAAAGGGGTAGGCAAAGACCTCGGTCAGGCCCGATGAGGCAAGGGCGTTCAGTGCCCGGCGGCGCAGGGTCTGCTCCACGGTATAGCCGCGCCCGGGAGGGGCAACGGGCAGGGTGGAGGGAATCTGGTCGTAGCCAACCAGACGGGCGACTTCCTCGGTTAGGTCTTCCTTATCGCCCAGGTCGGTACGCCATGAGGGTACGGTGACCAGGTAAGCATCATCGGTGGTTTCAACGCTGGCACCGATTTGTTCTAGGGAACTGACAATCTGTTCCTGGGTGTAGTCAATGCCAATACGGCCTGCGGTGTAGTCCTTGGGCAGGGTGATAAGGGTAGGTTTATAGGCTGAGCCAGTATCGGTCACCCCTTCTGCCACCTGGGCACCAGCCAGCTCAACCAGCAGATCTACCGCGCGCTGGGCGGCGGCGGCCTGAATCAGCGGGTCAACGCCGCGTTCGAAGCGTTTGGAGGCCTCAGAAGGTAGCTTGTGGCGGCGGGCGGTGCGAGCAATAGAAACCTCATCGAAGCGGGCAGCTTCGATCACGATGGTACTGGTTGAGTCGGTGACCTCGGTGGAGGCACCGCCCATGACACCAGCCAGACCGATGGGGCCGGAGTCATCGGTGATGAGCAGGTCCTCGGCGTGCAGGTCGCGGTCTTTGCCATCCAGAGTGGTGAGCTTCTCCCCCGTCTGGGCACGGCGCACGGTGATACCGCCTTCCAGCTTGTCCGCATCGTAGAAGTGCAGGGGCTGGCCGGTTTCAAGCATGACGTAGTTGGAGATATCCACCGGCAGTGAGAGTGAGCGGATACCGGCTAGGCGCAGTCGAGAGGACATCCAAGGGGGTGTCGGCGCGGCCGGGTTAACCCCGGTGACGGTGCGGGTGACAAAGCGGGTGCAACCCTCCTTGCCATGAATGGGGGCTGAATCGGTCAGCCTGACAGTCAGACCAGCATCGTTTGCCGCCGGTGCCTTGGCGGCCAGTTCCAGCACGAAGTCCTTGAAGTCGCTACCGGTCGCGTGGCAGTACTCGCGGGCAATGCCGCGAATAGAGAAACCGTAACCACGGTCCGGGGTCACATTGACCTCGGCGGCCTGGTCGTAAAGCCCCAGCAGTTCCATGGCATCTGAGCCAACATCGGGGTCAAGCCCCAGGGTGGAGAGTACCAGAATACCGTCATGGTCTTCGCCAATGCCCAGCTCACGCACAGAGGCAATCATGCCAGCAGACTTGTGGCCGTAGGTCTTACGGGCGGTGATAGCAAAGCCCCCGGGCAGAACAGCACCGGGCAGGGTGACAACAACCTTGTCACCGGGCTTGAAATTGTGGGCACCGCAGATAATGCCCTGCACGCCAGATTCCTCGATACCCTTACCGGTCAGGGTCTGTTTCTGCCCCTCGGGGACCACACGCACCTGGCACCAGTTAACGGTCTTGCCGTTGGAGTGAGTCTCGGGCTCCATGGAAAGCACCTGACCAACCACAATCGGGCCAGTCAGATCATCGGTGGGGCGGTGAACAGCTTCTTCTTCAAGGCCAACCTTAACCAGGGTAGCCATAAGATCTTCGGCGCTTGCGTCGGCCGGGACGGGCGCGTATTCACGCAGCCAGGAAAGGGGTACTCGCATGGGTTAAATCTCCATCTTGAACTGCTGTGAGAAACGGACGTCGCCTTCAATCATGTCGCGCATATCGCTTACGCCGTTACGGAACATGAGGGTGCGCTCAATACCCATGCCAAAGGCAAAGCCTGAGTAGACCTCAGGGTCAATACCAGCGGCGCGCAGGACGTTGGGGTTGACCATGCCACAGCCACCCCACTCAATCCAGGCTGGGCCGCCCTTGGCATCGGGGTGCCAAACATCCAGCTCAGCTGAGGGCTCAGTGAAGGGAAAGTAGTTAGGGCGCAACCGGATTTTAGCCTCTGCACCGAACATAGCTCGAGCCATATGCTCTAAGGTGCCCTTGAGGTCAGCCATGGTTAGGCCCTTATCTACGGCAAGGCCTTCAATCTGGTGAAAAACCGGGGTGTGGGTGGCATCGAGCTCGTCGGTGCGGTAAACCTGGCCGGGGCACACCACGTAGAGAGGCAGGTCACGTTCCAGCAGGGAACGCATCTGCACCGGTGACGTGTGGGTACGCAGCATGAGGTGGGCCTTGGTTGGTTCCACGAAGAAGGTGTCCTGCAGTTCGCGGGCCGGGTGATCCGGTTTGAAGTTGAGGGCATCGAAGTTATACCATTCGGATTCCAGCTCGGGGCCGTCGGCGATTTCCCAGCCCATGCCAATAAAGATGTCGCACATCTGCTCTTGCAGGACGCTGATGGGGTGGCGGCCACCGATACGGCGGCGGGGGGTGTGGGCGGTGACGTCTACGGCTTCTTCTACCAGAATCCTGGCATCGCGCTCTTCTTCAAGCTGGGTATTACGGGCTTCGAGTGCCTTAGCCAGTCGGCCACGGGCCTGGCCCATGAGCTTACCAACGTCAGCCTTGTGTTCTTTACCCAGATCACGCATCTGCTTATTAGCTAGGGTAAAGCCGCTCTTATCGCCGGTAAACTCTAGACGAACCCGCTTGAGGTCTTCAAAGGTGGGGGTCTTCTCAGCAATATCGGTCAGGGCTCGGTCAAGTTCAGCCCGGAAGGCTTCCTCAACGGTAGCTAGGCCCCGCTGCGGGTCTGTCTCTAGAATTGCGCGGATATTGGCCAGGACCTGAGAGGGTGTGGGGTTTTCAGGTATCTGGTGCAAAGGATCAGTCATAGAAGCTATCTCTTCACGTCGGTTGGGTAGGGGCACTAGGCCCAAATCATCAAGGTATAAGTCTAGTGCAAATACTGTGTTGGTGCTGGCTCCCCTATCGGGAGGCCGGCTCTCTGCTCACCACGGTTCTGCAGAGGGTGTCTGCAAAATCTGGGGCTAGGTGGTGGTCTAGCTGCCGGCAGTTGGCATCAGAGATCAAAGGGTTATCCCAGCAATTCAGGCTTGACAGGTTCTTATGATTGCTGAGGCCAGCTGTGCTGGTTAACCATGGTGAACTTATGACCGGCCTTACTGCAGGAAATCGCCAAAAGGCGCTCAAGCGCGTGGGCCACCGTCGAATCCTTTTGGCCCTCTTCAACCGGGAAATGCTCTGCCGTAAGCCCTAGAGAGAAAATAGGTTGCAAAGCATCCACCCTTGCCCAGAACATACTACCTGCCGGGAACATAAAATCCTTGTTCTTGGGAAGCTGACCCCAGTTGTTCTTCCAGGTCAGTGCCTGGGCAATCGGGTAGTTAGTAGACCAGTTCCAGGAGTTTACAACCGATGGGTGAGGAAAAGGAGCCACCATACCCACCCGATCCGAGGCCAAAGCACCGATGATCTGCTCTACTGCCTGGCGACTGGGCAAAAGAGAATCAAGAATAAAGACCAGCCAGTCGTCAAGATCCGCGCTGTGGGGGGATTTTTTACTGTGGAGGTGAAGGACCAGGTCATAATCTTGATGTTCCTGGGCAAAGACTACAAACTTAGGCATGATGTCCCGGCCCCGGTTTTCAGCGATTTTTACTCTGGCATCGGGGAACCAGCCTTCGATGGCCTGGAGCTTAGCAAGCGTGTTCGTGGAGATATAGAGGTCATAGGGCTGGGGCACATGTTCGAGATACTTTTTGATCACCGGGCAAGATTCCAGGTAAAACATGTGGATGAAGACCGCTATACGGGGGAGCCGGCTCAGCGGCTTCTCCGATGCCAGAGCGTTGGGGTCAACATATTGCACGGAAGCTTTCTGTCTGCTCCTGCAGGGAGCCAAGGGGGGACTTTTGCGCTTTGCTACCCAGCCGGGCAACTTTTTGGAATCATACTGCCGAATTTCGGCCAAAGGTGAAGAAAGAGCTAGATCCTCGATAGCCCTGAGAACTTTGATTTCGTCACCGGGGTGGCGGACCAGGTGGGCGATGAAAGGGGTCGTCATAAATCTCAAGGAATCAAGAGACTGAACCCAGCTCCTTTGACAAGGCTTGATAGCCATGACCTCGGCAGCCGAATCTGTCGTTCTTGGTTCTGAGCCTTGGGCCGGGTCTAGGGGATTCACAGCTACCTGAGCAAAACCCCAATGGTAGATGGGGCCCAGAGCTGAGTAAGCCTTACTGTATACCGGGGTGCTTTGGATAGCCTGTTTACAGGTCCCAAGGATCTGAACCTGCAGAAGATGCTTGAGGGGTCTTAGCCAGGCTAGGCGCTCCCCCAGCTGAGAACGGAGAACAGAGGGCTTATGGGCACCAGCAGGCAGCAGATCCAGCAACTCATGAGCGTATCTCTTGGAGCTGCCGATAGTAGCTACAAACTCCTTCCGTCGCCCTTGCTTCTCCGGGGTGTCACTCATCACTAGATCCAGAGCCTGCTCAGCCATTGAGTCGCTATCGTAGGGTTCCACCAACTGACCCACCCAGGCAGTCTCAGCACTGAAGATATCTAAAATACCTAAGTCGGAGCGGTAGGCAACCATAGCCAGGCCCTGGCCCAGAGCATCAATAGCAGTTGTTGGCCCCGGATCTTGGCGGGAGGTCAAGAGATAGGCACTCGAAATCGCATACCAGGTGTGGGAGTTAGCCACATAGCCAGGGGTGATCAAAGGCAAACCTTGCTGTCGGGCCTCCTGGGCTATCTCAAGCGCCCAGGCAGATAGCTCACCTAACCAGATGAAAACTGATTTAGGTTCTCTGGCCAGAATCTTCCAGGCCACTTCAATAAATAGGTCAAATCCCTTTCGCAGGTCCCCGTACCCAGCCGATATATATATGTCCCCTAGGGTCCGGTGCCTTGCCAGTTCAAGCCGTAACCGGTTGGCTTCTTTATTGCTGACAGAGTGTTCTTTGATGCTTGGAACCACAACGGAACTCTTGCTCGTGGGCTCCAGCTCGTGCTGATAACTTAAGCGGACAGCTTCGGTGGCAAAGACCAGGTGAGGCATCTGTTGGAGAGCTGGCATTAAAGAGTTCTGCCTGACATAGTCCGGCATTTCATGGATCAGTGCCAGTGAGAACTCTCTGGCGGATTCTGGACCTTCAGATAAGAGTTGCACGCCCCAGCAGGTGTTGGCTATCACCGGAGTTTTCGGGGGCAGTGCTTCTAAAATTTCTTGAACGTTCCAGCCCTCTTCACAGATGTAGGTCGGGTACTTTGCGCGGTACTGTTCGTAAAGCTCTCCCCCGTTCCTCAGCACCACCAGGGGCTGATAACCTAACAATTTCAGGGCACTGAGTAATTCAAGCAGAAGTAAGGGGGCACCTGCCTTGTGGGCATCATTGCCCAAGACAAGTAGGGGGCAGGGGCGGGTGTGAAAATCTTTGAGAACTTTTTCTCCCGTCAGCCCGGCAGGTATCTGGCGGGGACGGGTGTGATAGCCAAGGGGTCTACCTCTGAGGATATAGTGGTGGCCCGCGTAAGTACTTTCCAGAGGCATATAGCAACGCTTATAAAAGTTAATGTCCAGCTCCGCGTTGGGGGAACGGCCCTCCCTGTCTCCGCAGAAGATAAAATGTTCCCAGGGGCTACCCTCATAATTGAGAACATCGGGGTAGGTCCTGAGGTAGTAGTCCTCATCAAAAATGCCGTCTGGGACTTCTGGGTTCAGGGCCCCCCAGGGGGAGCTTGATAGATTTTCCATATTTATCTTGCCTTTCTGCCTGCACCTTATGATCTTTAAAGCCCCTGATAAAGGCAGGGTTTCTCACGTGCTGCGGTCCCGAAAACTTTGTTTGTCGGTGCCACTACCGACTCCTTGGAACCGATAGCGGCTCCCAAGAACTAATCTTTTTTATTCAACAAAACCTGGTTACGATCAACCCAGCGTTTAAAGGTGACATTGTTTGCGTAAACCTCTGAGTAGGACCCAAAAGAAGCCACCTGACCGGCTTCAAAAAGCGCCACCTGACGCATACTTGCGATAGTGCTCATCCGGTGGGCAATACACAAAACGGTCATAGTTTCAGGTAATGACCTAATAGCCTGATCCACCAAAAACTCTGTGTCATCGTCAAGGGCAGATGTTGCCTCATCCAAGATCAGTATCTGTGCTTTGCGGTAGAGTGCTCGAGCTATGGCGATTCTCTGGCACTGACCGCCGGAGAGTCCTCTGCCCTGTTCGGGCAAGATCGTGTCCAAGCCCTGGGGCAGGCCCTCCACTACATCGGTCAGGGCTGAAAGTTTAACCGCCTCTTCGATTTTTCTCTGGTCAATTTCCTCCTGACCAAAGGCAAAGGCGATGTTCTCCCGCAGACTGGCTTCAGCGATATAGGGCTTTTGCGGGACCAAAGCGATGAGCTTCCTAAAGCCTGCCCAATCCTTCCTGACATCTATGCCATCGATGCATAAGCTACCGCTGTAACCGGGTAAAAGCCCACAAAGAATATTAATGAAAGTCGTTTTCCCGGCTCCGCTGGGCCCTACAATGGCTATCCTAGCCCCTCTGGGAATATCACCGGTGATATCTCTGATAACGTACTGGTCATCCTTGCTGTCACTAAACCGGTAACTCAGGCCCGTAAAGGAAATCGCCTCCTTGAACTCTTCAATTGCTTGTCCGGCGGGGTGCTTAGGCAAGAGGGTAACTGGGGCGGGGCTAGAGGCAGCCTCTAGCTCTTCAAGAACCTCATAGACCGCAGGAGTTGATATACGCATCACGGTGTAAGAACTAATGATCCGGTGCATACTAGGCAGGACTCTAAAAGAGATGATGACCACTGTTCCCAGATAGGCCAGGTCGTGGCTGGAGGGCTCACCCGATGCCAGAACAACTAAAAGCAAGCACGAGAGAAAAACTATCTCAAGAATATAGCGTGGTAGCTCAGCAAGAATACCCATGTCGCGATTAACCAAGGCCAGGTTTCTGGAGACCTGGCGGTAATCCTCAATCACCTTGTGTTCTGTGCCCCGTATCTTAAACTCGCTAAAGCCTCCCATGGCTCTGAGTATCATCTTGTAGTGGTCTTGTGAGATGCTCAGATTCTTGGCGCCCACACTTTGTGACACCTTACCGATAATCTTAATAAAGACGACAGAAATCAGTGTAGTAATAGCAATCAGGGCCAGGTAGCTCAGCGGCAGAATAAGAAAAATTGCCACAATCATCGATAGGGTCGTCAGTACATCGCTGACCAGTAAAACCAGGTTGGAGAGATAGCCTGAATAGGACTGACGTACCGAATGTTCAAGCCGGCGCAGGGCAACTGAAAAACTACGCTGGTTGTGCTCCTCTTGACCTGAACTAAGGTAGGTGGACAAAAGCCGAGTTGAGGTTTCCGCTTCGTTCAGCAGGATAAAACTCAAATACCAGCGCCTAAAGAGCAAAGCACTGATGTCTTTGAGCACAAAGACGACCACAATAGTCAGGGTGGTCTTGATGATGAGCTCACCCTGAGAAGTGGTACCCAGAAAGTCACCGAATCGTTGAACACCGGGGCTCTGATAGTTACCGCTCAGGGTCAGCACCAGAACCGGCACCAAGAAGGTAGCTCCCAATTCTACTAGGGCAATCAGCAGGGAGAAGGCCAGCAGGATGAGAAGTTTCCCCCGGGTTTTTTGATCAAGCAGGCGGCGGAAAACAAAAATGCTATTCAAACTTTTAATAGACTTCACGGGTTGAGTACCTCATAGATACTTTCTAGGTGCTTCTGATCCACCTGAGAGTGGAAAGGCAGGGCCACAAAACTTTGGGCCAGTTCATCAGATTCTTGCCTGAGGGGGAGGTCATCTAGCGCATACCGGGACCAGTAACTGCCCTCTTGAGTCAGAGCGGGGAAGGTACGGGCCATAATCTTTTTCTCCTGCAACTGCTGAACCAGCTGCTTCTGCTCACCAGGTTCACAGCGAAAGGCGTAGAAGATATTGGAGTGTCTACCCCGCGGATGTACCCAGGCCCGGGGTGAGGCCTGCATAATGGCATCGAGTTCTTGGGCAAGAGCGCGGCGGGCTACCAGTTCTTTGCCTATTTCTGGGATAACAGCCAGCCCTAGGGCGGCAGAGAGTTCGCTAGCTTTTCCGTTGATTCCGAATGCCTGCGGGATTCCGGCATTGAGGCCAAAGTTTCTGATCTGCTGTAGGTAAGGCAGGTCTTGGGGGTCCTGGCAAAAGACTGCCCCGCCCTCACCAGAGTGAAGCAACTTAGTGGCATGCAGTGAAATGCAGCTGAAACGGCCCCGCCCTAGCAGCTCTTTTGCGCCTTCAGGTTCCTGCGGGAAGATGTGGGCGGCGTCGTAAATAAGGGGCAGCTGGTGTTGCTGAGCCAAGGCATCAAGTTGGCTGTCACATTCTACCCCCAGCAGGTGAACCGCCAGAATTGCCCCCACCCTTGAAGTGATATAAGGTTCCAGCCGCCCAGGGTCAAGGGTGAGACTAACCGGGTGGCAGGGAACAAATCGAGGCTTCAGACCGGCTGCCTCGATAGCGCTAGAAGTAGCCACAAATGTCAGGGCAGGAGTCAGAACTTCCGTGCCATGAGGTAATTTTAGGGCCTGCAAGGCTAAAGTAAGAGCGCTCGTCCCAGAGCTAGTGAAGAGAGCCAGCTCTTGACCGTACAGCTGCCCTAATTTCATTTCAAAGAGAGCCGCAAGAGGTCCGTTATTGGCGTACTGACCCGAGGCGAACACCTGCTCGCTGAGCTGGTGGAAAAGGGCCCGATCGGGTGCTGTGGGCACGCCCAGAGTGAGAGCTTTACCGGTCATTTTAGTCCTGCTCCTGGGCTAGGTCTTTGAGCCTGAGAATATTCTCCTTGGGCATAGCTCTCAGCCCCATGACGGTGGCCCCAGCGGGGACATCACGATCAACCACTGCACCAACCCCAATGAGGGCACCGTCCCCAATGGTTAAGGGCCTGTCGGGCCTGCCATTGTGGATCACAGCTCCGGGAGCGATCATGACTCCCCGGCCTATCTGCACATGACCCAGGACACTGCTGGAAATACCCAGGACACTAAAATCACCTAAAGACGAGTCGTGGGCAACGATATCCCCTAGAACCAGCGACCCCCTCCCCAGCACAGTATTCCAGCCTGTTCGGCTATGCAGGGCCACAAAAGTACCCTGACCGATCTGGGCGCTGGCTGGAACCAGGGGGCTCAGGCCGGTGCCAGTCAGAATCTTATGCCCATCGTGCCGGCAGCGATTATAAACTTTCTGGCGGACGGCTGGTTTGGTCATACCAATCATGACCCAAGATTCTGGAGGTAGCTCGGCATAGGGAATAACCGGTTTGCCGTCCATAGGGTGTGGCCCTGGCTGAGCCAGATCGTCCACGTAGCCTAAAAGAGGTTGCTGGAAATAGACTTGAGCATCCACCGATATCTGCAGGGTGTTGGGGCTGGAACCGTAAACCCAGAAGCCCCGATTCTCAGACCCCTCAAGCTCTTCAAGTCCTGGCCAGGGATTAGGCTTGAAAATTTCGTACATCTTTCAACACCCTATATGCAATAAGTAATTTTCTTTTATTGTCTCCCTCTTGAAGCTCCAACACAAATTGGGGATGGCTAGAGCAGATACAAAGACTTAATGTTAAGAATAAAAATTTTCACACCTGTAAGAAATATCCCCTATATGTAATTCCCGGTACAAATATCAGCGAGGGTTTTTACCTGACGAAAGGAGCATAGAATTGACTATCGCTCTGTTAGCGGGAATCCAGTTGAGCTCTAGGATACTCAAGTCCCAAGGGGCCCAGCGGAGCTGATGATGATCTTGCAGTGGCAGCGGGTTACCTTGAGCTATCTGAGCCCACCAGAGTCGCATGGACGCTTTCTGGTTTAAGACCCAACCCTGGGGGTGGGGGCCAGCTAATTCGCTGCCTAAGGTAACCCTAACCCCCAGTTCCTCCTGTAATTCCCGGATGAGCGCCTCTCTGCAGCTCTCCCCCGGTTCGACCTTGCCCCCGGGGAACTCCCAGAACCCCGCTAAAGCCGGAGGGGCCGAACGCTGACCTACCAGCAGGCGGGTGGGAGCCTGTATGGAATCAACGATAGCAGCAGCTACTACTTGCACTGGATAGGTTTCCACACGGTTTGCTTGGGCCTGCTCCCCCATTTGAGGCATCCTTATCACCCTTTATTATTTACGGTTCTGGGCCAGCGATGAGGCAAAGAGGCAAACAGCGGCTGCCATACCCACGTTCAGAGACTCTGCAGCACCGCGAAGAGGCACGGCTACGCGCAAGCTGGCAGCGGCTTTTTCCTGGGCGCTAAGCCCAGCGGCCTCGTTACCAAAGAGCCACATGGTGGGGTGAGCCAGATCGTACTTGACCTTCTTACGGGGCTCTACCCCCTTGCGCAGGGCAAAAGCGGCATCCTGGAGGTCGTCCAGGGACACCCGGCCGTAACCGTCCGCTGCCAGCACCCCCAGGCCCTGGGCTTTAGCGTCCTTGGCAAAATCTTCTAGGTCAATACCCTGAATGACAGGCAGGTGGAAGAGGGAGCCGGCGGTGGAGCGCACAGCCTTGGGGTTATAGAGATCCACTGACCCTTTGGTGGTCACGATTAAATCTGCACCAGCCGCATCTGCGGCACGCAGCACAGTGCCTGCGTTACCGGGGTCTTGGATCTGGGCCAGTACAGCAATCAGTGTGGGGTTGATAGCGCCCTCACCCCAGATATCGCCGGGGGCGATATCGAGCTGGTGGGCCACAGCCAGCACGCCCTGGGGGCTAACAGCCTCAGCCATAGCGGCCAGTACGGGGTCGGTGACCATGCGCATGAAGACCTTACGGCCCGGCTGGGGGGTGGGGGTACCGTGGACTTCTTCCATGAGCTGGGCAATGTCCTGGTGGCGGTCAAAGGCCCGCTCGGTGATATAGACGGCATCTAGCAGTGGCTTAGCCTGGTGGGCCAAGAGGGCTTCGCGAACAGCTTGGGGGCCTTCAACCAAGAAGAGCCCGGTCTTAGTGCGGGCGGCACGCGTAGCAAGTTTGGCGATATCCTTCACGCGATCAGCATGAGGGTTTTCCATGACGACGGGGGTAGCGAGGCGTTCTCTAAAATCCATTTCCCCATTCTCTCACGAGCAGGTCCAATAAGGATCCTTGAAATCTACTTACAGAGCGATGCTAACCTTTTTAGACCTCAGTCGCTGGCTAAGATTTTCCCAGGTAGCTAACGCAGCAGTCTCGTAGCCAAATATTGTCATCACTACCAGGTGAACACGGGCCTGAGTCAAAGTATAGACAAACCAGGGCAGGGTTGGCTCATACTCCTGAATAGCGATAATGACCTTGTCCTCAGCCAGCACCCTGCGGAAGATCAGACGGGCCCGATCGTCGTTCTTAACCCTCGCTAATCGACCTCCAGAAATCACATACACTACATCCTGCTCGCTAGAATGCGCAGGGGAATAATCCAAGACCAGTATAGGATCCCGCAACAGGGGCAGGTGAATCTCTGCGTGTCCCTGACTTACCCGAGTACTCACTGCCTTAAAGCTAGCCCGTTGCAACCAGGCCAGGTAGTAGTCAGCCGTGTCCTGCACAGACCAAGACGCGGGAATCCTCACCCGCTGTATTGACTTAACATCATTCTTAGGGTTCTCCATATCCTTTTTAAAGGGAATCGAGAAACGCGGCAAACTGTAGCCCGGGGAATCCTGATTCTCTGTAGCCCTTCGAACGCTCTGCCGGAAAGTCGTCGGGGCATCTGTAATCCCCTCAACCGTGTGTTCAGGGCTGATTACCATATCGTGGACCAGGCTATCGAGTAGGGGGCCAACCATCTCAATGGGCTTACCACTAATCAGGGTCACCCACAGCTTCGAAAGCCAGACAGGGATCAGGGGCACATCCACCATGGGTAGTTTCTTACCTAGTTCCTGGGCAGTCTCTTCAAAAAGCTGGCGGTAGGTCATCTCTTCAGGGCCACCAATATCAATAGCCTGCTGCCCCAAGTCCTGACGCTCAATAACGGCCAGTAAACCATGGACCACATCGTCCAAGGCAACAGGGTGAGTACGATTATAGGCCCATCTGGGCAAGACCAAACCCGGTAGCCGCTGAACCAAGGACTGAAGGATAGGGAAAGAAGAACCCTGCGGCCCCACAATCAACCCTGCCCGCAAAGTCGTCACCGGCACGCCATAGGAACCCAAAATCTTTTCGCACTCCAGGCGACTTGCTAGGTGCCGCGACAGCTTAGGGGCATCAGGGATAATCCCACTCAAATAGACGATGCGTTTGACCCCGCAGGTAGCTGCGGCGCGGGCAAAATTGTCAGCCAGTAGGGCATCCATATCCTCAAAGCTAGCCTGTGTCAGCTTGGCCTGAGGTTGCATGGAATGTACCAGGTAAACCGCCAGATCGATTCCTTGCATAATGCGCTGATTATCCTCAGGTGCAAACAAATCGGCTGCCACCCAGGTGACGTTTTCTTCGTTGGTCTTGCCTTGGGCGCTGCGTGAAACCGCAATGACCTGATGGTTCTTCTTAAGCTCTTTGAGCAGGTTGCCCCCAATATAACCAGAGGCACCTGTGAGTAGGATTTTCATGCCCTGCCACCTTCCACAAAATCATGAGGTCACTGCCAACAGTGCTATGGGTCATAAGCTAGCCTATAGCCCTAGAGGAAGGAAGTAAACAAATAGACGGAGCAGACTGCTAAAGCGCCCCGCCCCTGAGGCAGGGGGGGCTGGCACTCCCCCATCTTATGCAGAAAGCAGAGCCAGCCCACCTGCCTAGCTAGTAGCTTTAAAAAGCCCTGATGCCAGGTAGTCATCCTGGTCTTTGACCCCCGGGGGAACAGCAAAGAGTGCGCTGCCCACATGGCGTAGGTATTCACTCAAGGCATCAGAACTCATCATTGTTCTGAGCATAGGTACAAAGTGAGTGCGAGGGTCGCACACATAGGCGATAAAGAAGAGACCAGCATCCAAGTGGCCCAGGCCATCACTACCATCTGTATAGTTATAGCCTCGCCTCAGCATCTTAGCTCCCCCATGGTTATCAGGGTGCATCAGTCGCATATGGGCATCGTCGGGGATAATGGGGCCAGACTTGCCCTGCATGGAAAAATCTGGCTTATCGAATTCTCCACCGCCAGAAAGAGGAGCCCCATCTTTCTTAGTTCGCCCAATAATTTCTTCTTGTTCCTTTAAGGAAGTCCGATCCCAGGGCTCAATATGCATGCGGATCTTACGCACAGCACAGTAGGTGCCGCCCTCCATCCAGGCAGGATTACCTTCAGAATTAGCGCCAGAAGCCCACACATGATCTACCAGGGAATCCTTACTTTCAGCCTTAATGTTGGCGGTGCCATCCTTAAAACCGAAGAGGTTACGGGGGGTGATCTGCGCGGTGGAGGTAGAAGACGTCCTACCAAAGCCTAGCTGGCTCCACATGACCGCAGCCCGGCCCGCCGCCAGTCGCACCAGGTTACGAATAGCGTGCACAGCTACCTGCGGATCATCTGCACAGGCTTGAATACACACATCTCCACCTTGCCAGTTACTCTCCAGCATATCGCCACTCATCTTGGGAATATCTTCGAGAGCCGGGGGAAGCTGATCAGCAAGACCGAAACGATCTTTACCGTCCGCGTCAAGGAAGAGTGACCGGCCTAGCCCAAAAGTAAGGGTCAGATGGGCAGCGGGAAGATCCATAGCTTCGCCAGTATCATCCGGTGGAGATTCAAGAGGCTTTTCCTCCCCCACATCCTGGCCAGCCATTAAGCTACGGCTCATCAGAGTCCAGTCCATGAAGAGCTCTTGTAGCTCTTTTCTGGTTTCTGCTGTAATTTTTAGAGCCACAAAATGCAGGCGATCTTGGGCGGGCGTTACTACCCCACTTTGGTGTTCGCCAAAAAAGGGGTAGCTATTCTGGTCTTCTGCCGCTGATTCTGATGCTTTCAGAGAGCTACAGGCTGTGCCCCCAGCTACCAGGGCTACGCCCAGACTACTTAACATAGCAGCGCGCCGGTTCATGCTGGGAAGTGCTAGTGCGGGATTCTTCTTTTCAGGCATATAAGCCTTCTTTCTATGGGAAAGGCTCCTGCTCTTATACTGAGCAGGAGCCTAGGTCTTTTACCGTGCAAAGCTGCTGGAGCTACTAAATGATTGCTCCGGTCAGTTGCGATAAAGGCTCGCTCAGAGCATCAATGGCATCTGAGAGCTGACGAATCTGTTCCTGAGAAAGATCAGTGTAAGGAGTGAACTCGTCACCTTGCTGATATTGATCCAAGAGTTTCTGGACGTCATCGAACTTTGCTTCTAGGGTGGTACCCAGCTCAGAGTTCTTGGCTTCGAGCAGCGGGCGTACGTCCTCGAAGGCCACTCTAGCGCCGTCAATATTGCCCTGGAAATCGGAGAGGTCAGTATGAGACCAGATCTCTTCTTCCCCGGTGATCTTAGAGAAAACAACCTCATCCAGTAGGCTCTTAGCACCGTTAGCAATCTGGTCGACGGTTAGATCTAAATCGCGAGTCTGGTCATAGAGCTTCTGAGTGTTTTCTTGAAGTTCAAGAGCTGCTTTCTTGAGCTCATCATCGGTCAAGGGGGTGTAGGGCTTACCGCCATTTTCTTCGGGGGTAGGTTGCCAGAGATCTTTCTCCAGCAAGTGCCAGCCTGTCCACTCCTGCCCGTCTTCCAGGTCAGCTTCTCGTGCATCCAGCAGGGGGTCAAGATCGCCAAAGGATTCCGCTACAGGCTCGATACGTTCATAGTGAATACGGGCCTGGGGGTAGAGGGAGCGAGCACTGTCTTTATCACCGGACTGCAGGGCCTCTACAAACTGGTCTGTCTTAGTCTTAAGCTGCTCGGTCTGATCTTTAACATAGGCCGTGTACTGATTGACAGCGGTGTCACGCAGGGCCTGCTCATCCGCTGCCACCGGAGAGGCATCAGGATTAGCTGTTACTTTCAAGTCCCCCATAATGCCGTCACCGACCATACCTGGCTTGCAGGAGGTCTTGTACTGACCTTCGGCCAGTTCAACTGTCAAGTCTCGGGTAATTCCAGGGCCGATATTTTCAATCTCCGAGATAATCCTTAAACCGTCATCGGCCAGGATATAGAACTCGGTGACTTCCTTACCATCATTGGTCACAGAGAAGGTGTTCTTACCCGCTTTAACCTCAGTGCTTGAGAGCTTACATTCGGTCTCGGTAGATGAGACCTTAACAGCCTCAGTGCTGTCATCAGATTTAGCGTTTTCGGTACAACCGGTCAAGGCAAACAGCCCTACCGAAAGAGCCAGAGCGCTCAGCTTAAGATTTTTATTCATAGTTTTTCCTTTGGTTTCTAGGATGAGGTTCTTGGTTGGGGGCTAGTTCTTGGGGAGACAACTTTACTGCGGTTCTTAGCCACAAAGAGGGGAAGCACAATACCCACATAGGTACACCAGGCGATAGCCTCCAGCCAGGTTGTAGCCGGGGAGAAGTTGAAGATAGCTTTCAGGAGCGTGCCCAGCAGGGAGGTGGGGGCAATAAGATGAGAAATATCGAAAGCTAGAGAGTTCAAGCCTGGCAAAATCCCAGCCTCCTGCAGGTCGTGAACGCCATAGGCCAGCACCCCTGCAGCAATAAAAATTAGAAAGAGCCCGGTGTAACGGAAGAAAATCCCCAGGTTGAGTTTAAGGGCGCCGCGCATGATCAGCCAGGCTAAGAGAACCGCCAGGGCGATGCCCAGTAGAGCTCCTATAAGTGCCGTGGCTCCGTTACCTACGGATTGGGAGGCGGCCCAAATAAAGAGAGCTGTTTCAAGCCCTTCGCGGCCCACCGATAAAGCAGCCAGTAAGACAACGGCTCCAGTACTTGCCTGAACCAGGTCAATTTTTTGGCCAAGCTCACGGGAAAGCTGCTTTGAATTTTCTGCCATCCAGAAAATCATCCAGGTTACAAATCCCACAGCAATAATGGACAGGCTCCCACCGATTGCCTCCTGCGCCTCGAAGGTCAGGCCTCTGGGCCCAAACGTGAGCAGAGCCCCGAAGCCCAGAGAAACCAATACCGCCAGGCTTACACCCATCCAGATTTTAGGGATGAGATGGGATTTACCTGTTTTGCGCACGTAAGCTAGCAAAAGGCCAACGATCAGAGCCGCTTCCAGCCCCTCTCGCAGTCCAATCAGGAAGTTTTGGAACATGTAAACCTGTTTCTTCAGAAAAAATAATATTAGGTATACCTATTATAAACATTAAGTCATCTTTAACAGCATTTTTATGTGACTTATTTCAGTTACCTGCCTGCCTTTTGGCTCAACAATGAGCAAAGACCGCTAAGATCTACCCCCTTCGGCTACCCCCGTCCTTTCTCTCTTGACCCCATTGTTCACCCCGGGTTCAAGAGAGAAAGACGGGTCTGTAGAAGACAGGGGGTAGGGCGCATAAAGAAACCGCCTCCCACTCCCCCTACCTAGGGGTAGAAGAGTGGAAGGCGGTCCGTTGTCCCAGGCAGGGCCGGGGACAGAGAAAGCTCAAAGACTAGGAAGCCTTGGGAGCTGAAGTGTCCTCAGGCAGGTTGTTCTTAGCGATTTCAACCAGAGCTGAGAAAGCAGCGGGCTCGTTGACAGCCAGCTCAGCCAGCATACGACGATCAACCTCAACCTCAGCAGCCTTCAGACCCTGAATGAAACGGTTGTAGGTCAGACCTTCAGCGCGGGCTGCAGCGTTAATACGCTGAATCCACAAGCGACGGAAGTCACCCTTCTTCTTACGACGGTGGTCATAGCTGTATACCAGTGAGTGAGTGACCTGTTCCTTAGCCTTACGGTAAAGGCGTGAACGCTGGCCACGATAGCCCGATGCACGGTCCAGGATTACTCGGCGCTTCTTATGCGCGTTTACCGCGCGCTTCACACGTGCCACGTGTGTCTCCTTACATCTTGTGTCCTACCCAGCTTTGAATCACTAGCGCTGGTGCAGGAGAGAAAATATCTACTTTTGGTGTGCCCGCAAAGGGGCGAAGCTTCAGGAAGCAGGCTAGGCTTACTTGCCCAGCATCTTCTTGATGACCTTTGACTGACCGCCGGTTACAATCTGGTCAGAAGCCAGACGACGGGTCAGACGGGAGGACTTGTGCTCCAGGTAGTGGCGGCGGTTAGCCTGCTGGCGCTTTACCT
This sequence comes from Rothia sp. CCM 9417, assembly GCF_048513575.1. Classification (NCBI taxonomy): domain Bacteria; kingdom Bacillati; phylum Actinomycetota; class Actinomycetes; order Micrococcales; family Micrococcaceae; genus Rothia; species Rothia sp. CCM 9417. The sequence goes on from NZ_JBLXXT010000005.1 coordinate 42,243, forward strand.
TGCCAGTACCGGTGAGCTTGAAGCGCTTCTTAGCACCAGAGTGGGTCTTCTGCTTCGGCATGAGCCGATTCTCCTTACCTTCTACCCTCACGCCCTCTCAGGCGGTGAGGAACTGAAAAACTCAACAACGTTTCGCTGTCTAAGGGTGTTGTGCTCGCTGAGGGACCGCACGTGCGGTTCCCAGGCGAACCAGGACCAAACACTGAACACTATAGGAGCCGTGCTTGGATGTCTATTTTCAGTTCTTATTCGGCGGAAGCCTGAGCCTTAAGTTCCTCCGGCATTGAATCTGCCAGAGAATTGGTCACAGGAGTAGCCTCGGTGGTGTTGACGCGTTCGCGACCCTTGCGTCCGCTTGCCTTAGGGCTCTCACGGCGGACTTCTTGCTTACCGCGGAGCGGAGCAAGAACCATCACCATGTTACGACCGTCTACACGGGGGTTTGACTCTACAGTGCAAACCTCCGCCAGGTCGCCGGCCATCCGTTCAAGCAGGCGCACACCCATCTCGGGGCGCTGCTGTTCACGACCACGGAACTGAATCATAGCCTTGACCTTGTCACCGCTGGCCAGGAAACGACGTGCGTGCCCTACCTTGGTTTCGTAGTCATGGGTGTCAATTTTCAGGCGGAAACGGATTTCCTTCAAAGAAGCATTGACCTGCTTCTTTCGAGATTCACGTGCCTTCACTGCGGCTTCGTACTTGTACTTACCGAAGTCCATAAGCTTACACACAGGCGGCTTAGCGTTAGGGGCAACCTCAACCAGGTCGAGGTCTGACTCCTGAGCAAGACGCAGTGCATCTTCTACGCGGACAATACCGACCTGCTCACCGCCGGGGCCGACGAGTCGAACTTCCGGTACGCGAATTCGGTCGTTGATGCGTGGATCGCTAATGACAAAGCTCCTGTTGCTTGTGCGGGTTTCCCCGTGAATTTCTGTGGGAGCAGAAAAGCCCCCGGTTGCGGTCAGCAAGCGGAGGCTAAGATACCCACCCGATGGAGTGTATGGCAGACGAGTGCCCTACATTCCTGTCACAGCTTCAGCTGTGTGGGATAACCCGGCAACCTGTTGAGCGGTCACGGGGTGGGAACCTTGAAAGTTCCGCTTGCAAACAGATAGTCACTCTACCGGTATTTCGGGGATTTATCAAGAGTAAACCGGCAAGCCCCTATCTGTCAGCCCGCTTTTAGCCTTTACAGGTGTTCACGATTGACAGTCTTTTAGGCCGGTATGAGATTCTAGTAACCATGAGCAACGAATCTACCTACCGTTTTGATGAAAACCAGCCCACCGGCGCGGAGCAACTCCCCGAAGGCCTCACCGCTGAGCAGGTCAACGAAGTTAATGCCCAAATGCGTGACATTGCCGAAGTACCTGCTGTTGAGGTCATCACCACCGCCGCCGTACACCTGATGAGCGCCGCCGCCGTCAAGTGCGGTTTAGCCGCCGATGAAAACGCCGATGAGCTCAAGGACCTAGACGAGGCCCGCAAGCTCATTACTACCCTGGCCGGCTTCGTCACTGCCGCCGCACCCGAAATCGGCTCCCAGCATGCGGCCCCCCTCCGCGATGGTCTGCGCTCTCTTCAGCTGGCTTTCCGCGAGGCTTCCCCCTACCCCGATGCGCCGGGCCAGGGCCCGGGTGAAAAGTTCACCGGCCCTGTCTTCTAGAACAGGAGCCTGTAATTCTAAGCGTAATGGCGGGGCCTACACCCCGCCATTTTTAGGTTTAGGCTGAGGCCAGAGCAATCTGAACTGAGTCCACCTGCTCGGAAAGCAGGCGATGTCCCGCTAAGCCTTCCCGAAGTTTGCCCACCGTCCGGTCTACCTGCTCCCGATTCAAGCCGGGAATCAGCTTGAGCGTAATGTTGAGCTCAGGGCCGGGGCCACCACCTGCCAAGACCTTACCCGTAGCAGAGCGTGAATAGACACCGGCACCGGGGCTAGCTTCTACACTCACAACTCCCGACAGTGGGGTTACAAGGTCAGAAAGCGCCTGGGCGACCTGCGAGTTACGGTAGGACGGTACCCACTTCTGACCCCGCGCTATAGCCCATACCGCCGGGCGACGAACTACAAAGGTTACGTCCTGCCCGGGATTAACCACGATCAGTTGGTTATCGTCCTCTATCGCAGAAAGAGCTGTCTTGCGCATATCTGCGGCAACAGGTCGAGCTAAATCATGCCAGGCAGTTAGCGCGTCAACACTGGTAAACACCGGCAGAGCCTTACGACCATCGGGAGCTTGAATACTGACCAGGGCCATGTCTGACTCTTTATCGGAGACCAGCCCGTCAGCGGTAATTTCTGCCTGCGAAAGCTGGGCAACGATAGGTGCAAAAACCCTTACCTGCCGGAGGGCATCGACCACCGCAACTTCGTCAACAGTATCGGCTATGAAGTCAGCCAGCACTTTTTCAAGGTTGGGGTCGGTTCTACCGTCATCGCCGGAATAAAGGTGGGTGTGGCTGGTTCCCTCACCCAGGTTGCGCCCCTCCCACGGCTGGCCACCTGTGTCGGTGCTCCTGCCGGCAGAAGCCAACTGGGCGGCAATGTGGGCAGGTAACTCCCGTTTGGGACCACCAGGGTTCCCGCGCCCGTGGGTGTGAGCGCGACGAAGGCGATCAGAAAAATCAGTCACTAGGGGCGACCCGCTAGATCAAGTGCCTGCTCCAGGGTGAACTTACCCGCGTACAGAGCTTTACCGGTAATGGCGCCTTCTACACCGTAAGGCACCATGGTACGCAGGGCGGCAATATCGTCCAAAGTGGCAATACCACCGGAAGCAACAACAGGCTTATCTGTGCGCTCAGCGACCTTGCGCAGTAGTTCAAGGTTGGGCCCCTGCAGAGTGCCGTCCTTAGTGACGTCAGTAACCACGTAGCGGGCACAGCCGTCCTCGTTCAGGCGGTCAAGCACCTCCCAGAGGTTGCCCCCTTCTTTGGTCCAGCCACGGGCGGCCAGCACGTCACCGCGCACATCCAGGCCCACAGCGATCATGTCCCCGTGCTGGGCAATAACCTTGCGAGTCCATTCTGGGTTTTCCAAAGCTGCGGTGCCCAGGTTAATGCGTGTGGGGTTCAGGCTCAGAGCGCGTTCCAGGGAAGCATCGTCGCGGATACCGCCAGACATTTCAATCTTGATGGAGAGTTCCTGGGCGACCTCGGTCAGGATATCGATGTTATCGCCACGCCCAAAGGCTGCGTCCAAATCGACCAGGTGCAACCACTCTGCACCCGCCTTCTGCCACTCCAGGGCCGCTTCGACCGGTGAGCCGTAGTTAGTCTCGGAACCGGCTTCACCCTGAATCAGGCGCACAGCCTGGCCATTTGCCACATCAACTGCCGGGAGCAGTTCAAGTCGTTGAGTCATTCATTTCTCCTAGAAATCTGTACGTTTAGCTGTAGTTAAGGACAAGGTAAAAGCCATAGCCGGCGAAAGCTAAGCCCACCAGTAAGAGCACTAGCTGGGCCACCCAAGTAATTTTCTGCTTGTAGAAGGAGTAGGCCCCACCCAGAAACATCATGCCCACCGTCATCAGCAAGAGGCCAGAAGTACTTGCAGACATCCCTATTACTCCTTACCAGCTAGACGGCCAGTTACCGGCAAGGCACTGATCCAGTTCCGCAGGAGCTGGATTCCAGCCTCCCCAGATTTTTCGGGGTGGAACTGGGTTGCGCTGAGAGGGCCGTTTTCTACCGCCGCAATAAAATCAACGCCGTGCTTGGCCCATGTTACCTGCGGAGGAAGCATAGCCTCGTTGTTCTGATCGAAGTTCCACTCCTGAACACCGTAAGAATGCACAAAGTAGAAGCGTTCATGTTCGATACCCGCAAAAAGGGTGCTGCCTGCCGGAGCCTTGACGGTATTCCAGCCCATGTGCGGCACTACGGGTGCTTTGAGGGGTTCCACGGTGCCAGGCCACTCCCCCAGACCCTGGGCTTCAATCCCGTGCTCAACACCTTTTTCAAACATGACCTGAAGGCCAACGCAGATACCGAGTACGGGGCGACCACCGGCAACACGCCTCCCAATCATGCGGATAGCGTCTGCATGGCGCAGCCCGTCCATCACAGCCTTGAAAGCACCTACGCCCGGCACTACCAGGCCGTCGGCCCCAAGTACGTCTTCCTCAGCCCGCGAGAGAATTACCTGCGCACCGGCTTCTTCAAGAGCGCGAACGGCTGAGCGGACATTGCCCGCGCCGTAATCAAGGACGGTTACTGTAGGCTTCTGCTCAGCACTCATGAGAGCGCCCCCTTGGTGGAAGGAATACCAGAGTGGCGGGGATCGGGCTCAACTGCCTGGCGCAGGGCACGGGCCAGAGCCTTGAACTGGGCTTCGGCAATATGGTGCGGATCCCGACCGCCGAGCAGGGTGATATGCAGGCAAATACCGGCGTGGTAGGCAATTGCCTCAAAGACGTGCCGCACCATAGAACCGGTAAAGTGCCCGCCAATCAGGTGGTACTCGTAGCCTTCGGGTTCACCGGTGTGCACTAGGTAGGGGCGCCCCGAAATATCGACGACAGCTGAGGCAAGAGCCTCGTCCAGGGGTACGGTAGCGCTGCCAAAGCGACGGATACCGGCCTTATTGCCCAGCGCCTTGCCTAGTAGCTCGCCTAGCACAATCCCGGTGTCTTCAACGGTGTGGTGAACATCTATATGGGTATCACCGGTGCACTTTATCGTCATGTCAATCAGTGAGTGCTTGGACAGAGCGGTAAGCATGTGGTCATAGAAGGGCACGCCGGTATCAATGTCGGAGACCCCGGTACCGTCAAGGTTAATTTCAAGGCTGACCGAGGACTCGCTGGTCACACGCTCCATAGATGCGATTCGGGGGCCGATTCCGGTTGATGTAGTGGTGGGTACTGCCATAATTGCCTCTTTGCTGTGGTTAAGGTTCAAAAGTTTCGATATAGGTGCTCAGATGCTCCAGGAAGGCGCTGGTTTCCGCCTCAGTACCGGCGGTGACTCGTAGGAAGCCGGGAATACCGTTATCGCGCACCAGGACTCCACGTTCGAGCAGATAGTTCCAGGCAGCTTTTTCGTCCTTAAGTCCACCGAAGAATACAAAGTTGGAATCCGAGACAGCCGGGGCCAGTCCGAGTTCTCGCAACCGGTTGACAATGCGATCGCGCTGGCTACGGATGTCATCGACATTGGCTAGAAGTTCAGTCCGGTGTCGCAGGGCTGCAATAGCGGTTGCCTGGGTGACTGCTGATAGGTGGTAGGGCAAGCGCACCAGGCGAACAGCATCTGCTATCAGAGGATCGGCGGCAAAATAACCCAGCCGAGCACCGGCTAAGGCGAATGCTTTGCTCATGGTACGAGTGACAATCAGGTTACGACGGCCCGGCAGTAAGGTGAGCGCGGTCTGAGTACGGTCCTGGGCAAACTCTGCGTAGGCTTCATCGACCACGACGATACCGTTATAGGTTGAAACCGCATCGTAGACGGCCTCAATAACATCTAACCCCAAGCCCGTTCCGGTGGGGTTATTGGGTGAGCAAAGAATGACGATGGTGGGGCTGTGTTGTTGAATCTGTTCAACAGCCGACTCTGCACTCAGAGAGTAGTCAGCGGCTCTGCGCCCAGCAACAAAAGCTGTGTTGGTTCCATCGGCCAGAAGCGGGTACATGGAGTAGGTCGGGACGAAGCTCATGACGCTCCGGCCGGGCCCGCCAAAGACCTGCATAATCTGCTGAAGAATCTCGTTGGAACCGTTAGCTGCCCAAACCTGGTCAGGGGTCAGGCCGTGGCCCAGGTAAGCAGATAGTTCAGCACGCAGGGTATCAAATTCACGGTCCGGGTAACGGTTGAGGGTGACTGCCACTTGGGCAACCTCACGCGTAATAGCCTCCACAACTTCTTGAGGCATGGGGTGCGTATTCTCATTAACGTTGAGCGTTACCGGCACATCGATCATGGGCGCGCCGTAGGGTGAGCGGCCACGCAGGTCATCACGCAAGGGCAGGGCATCAAGGCTTTGAGTAGTATCAGTCACCCCCCTAGTGTATCTACTGGGCTCCGGTTCCCGCATTTTTATCCCGAACTCTGAGGGGAATTACTTAGTCTTGGCTCTATTTACTGTAAACGGGCACTTCAAGCACCTGTCCGGGCTCTACCTGGGCGCTCCTTAAAGCGTTGATTTGCATAATGCGATTGACGACGTCACGGCTGTCCTGCCCCGGGGCGACCTGCTGGGCGATAGTCCAGAGGGAGTCACCGTGGTAGACCCTAACCATCTGACTTACGGGCGCTTCGGAATAGCTTGTGCTGCTCTTGGCCTGGGTCGGGAAAGCATAGGTGAAGGCACCCAAGACCATGAGGGCTGCCAGCGTGAGGAGCGGTAGTCCGCGAAAAATTAGCCGCCCCCTCCGGGTAAGGCGGAAACCCCCGCGCTGAGACACACGGGAACTATGTTTGGTTGCCGAAGTAACCTGGTAGCCATTCTGCCCAGCTTCTAGAGACTCCAGCCCCCGCTTGGTAGCGGGCAAGCTGGGACGGTCAGCGTGGGCAACTTGCCGCTGAGCGGCTCCTTTGATTCTCCCAGAGGAGCTGGCGTTCGCCCCCAGGTGCCCGGCACAAGGGCTAAGGGGAGCATATCGAATACGGTAACGAGGTTGTCGAACAGAACCCGCCGAGACAGCTTCGGAGGCAGTTGATCGGGGAACGAAAGTAGCTGCCTGATCAAGGGGCTTCTTCAAAGAAGTACGAGCCATAAACTCGGGCAGTGCGATAGTGCTCATAAGTCTTTCTCCTGATTCATGCTCAGACACCCACATCGAATGCCTGTTCTAAAATTGATTCGTATATATGTTCTATCAGAAAAATCGAACAGAGTCGAGAAAAATTAGAACAAATGTTTGAATAAGCTGCTGGCTTGGCATAGTCTTAGAAGACCACTTCATAAGTACACAAGGGGTGGCTGACACTTTAAGAACCGATAAGAGACGAGACACCGTGAGCGAACGAACCCCGCAGACTCCGGCACCCCTTTCCCTTAAGGGCGCTCGCCCCCTGACAGCGCGCCAAAAGAAAATTCTTGACGCAATATCTACCGCAATTGACGAGTACGGTTATCCGCCCTCTATGCGTGAGATTGGCGATATTGTGGGGTTGGCTTCGCTCTCTTCTGTCACCCATCAGCTCTCCCGGCTTGAAGAGATGGGATACATTCGCAGGGACCCCAAACGGCCACGCGCTATTGAAGTACTCACAGGTGAAGAGCCGCTCGAAGAGCCAAGGCCTGAGACCAGCGTCATTACCCTGCCGGTGCTTCCCACCTTTGCTCAGAATGATGAGAACGTAGCTACCGTCCCCTTGGTTGGACGCATTGCCGCCGGCGCACCAATTGCCGCAGAACAGGCGGTCGAAGACGTCATGACTCTCCCGCGTCAGCTGGTGGGCCAGGGCGACCTCTTCATGCTTCGAGTCAAAGGTGACTCCATGATTGATGCCGCTATCTGCGACGGTGACTGGGTGGTGGTTCGTGCTCAGAACACTGCCCAAAACGGTGAAATTGTAGCGGCCCTCCTCGATGACGAGGCAACGGTTAAGACCTTCCGCCAGCGTGATGGGCACACCTGGCTGCTACCTCAGAACACTCAGTACGAACCCATCCTGGGTGACTCAGCAACCATCATGGGCAAGGTCGTCTCCGTCCTGCGTAGCCTCTAGAGCGAATCTGACAAAGCGAGCATTTTATTAGCTCAAGAGTCTGGGGCCAGAATCACCATGATTCTGGCCCCAGACTGTTTACTCTGCCATCCCTGATTAGGCTTCTTGGCTTTCAAGGGCTTCATGCAAGCGCTGTAAGGCGCCTACCACTACGTCCTGGCGGGTAGTAGTCCAAAAAGGTGGTAGCGATTTGACCAAGAATGACCCGTAACGCTGGGTTGCAAGTCGAGAATCCAGCACAGCAACCACACCGCGATCATGCACAGAGCGAATTAGGCGACCGGCTCCCTGGGCCATACGCACCGCCGCATGAGTAGCTGAAACAGCCATAAAACCGTTGCCGCCGTGACTTGCAACTGCCCTGGTCCGAGCCTGTGATAGCGGGTCGTCGGGGCGTGGGAAAGGGATTCTGTCCATAACGACCAGACGGCAAGAGTCGCCGGGCACATCAACGCCCTGCCACAGGCTCATGGTTCCAAAGAGGCAGGCATGGGTGTCTTCGGTGAATTCCTTGACCAGGGCCCGCAAGGACGACTCCCCCTGCAAGAGCACCGTGAGATCAGTTTTTTCTCGAACATACTCAGCGGCAAGTTCAGCACCCCGTTTAGAGGAGAAGAGCCCCAGGGCACCGCCACCAGATGCCGTCACTAACTCCACCAGCCGGTCCAGCTGTTCCACCGAAACACCCCGGCCGGGTTTAGGCAGGTCAGAAGCGATATACAGCACCCCCTGTTTAGGGTAGTCAAAAGGCGAGCCAACATCGATACCGTCCCAGCGGGGGGAGCCCTGCCCCATGAGGCCCAGCGAACCGGCAGTAGCGTCAAAAGACTCGCCCACGGTCAGGGTCGCGGACGTCAGCACCACGGTGCGATTATCGAAAAGGCCTTCGCGCAGATAGCCTGCAACAGAAATCGGGGCGATGTTGAGGGTGGCAGGGTCATCTTCAGCCGCCGCTAGGTAGCCTCTGCCCGGCTCCCAGGAGCCGGTACGCGATACCCAAATGACCTGGAAGTTGGGATCTGCGGTCAGCATCTTTTCGGCGGTTTCGTGTACTTCGGTCAGGCTTGCCCGCACCATCTGACGGCCGGCATCGGCGTCTTTATCGCCGCTCTTGGTGTCTGTTATGGCCTGACGGGCAGCATCGCGCACCCTTTCCATGGCGGCAGCAACACGTTCGGGCAGGCCCCTGGTCATGAGCTCGGCGGGAACACCATTGAGGGAGTCATCGAGAGCCAGGGCAGCTTGTTCAAGGGCGCGGTGGTCAGCGTCGGTGTGACGTTTGAGGCTCCGGGCCACCTTGGTGATGTTGGCCGGGGAAAGTGAACCTGTCACGGCACCTGTGACTCGGTCTGCGAGCTCGTGGGCCTCGTCGATAATGGCGATATCGTGATCCGGCAGGACAGCCGCTCCCTCAAAGGCATTAATAGCTAGCAGGGCGTGGTTAGTAATCACGATGTCGGCATCTGCCGCCCGTGTCCTGGCATTTTCGCTGAAACATTCTTCGACCAGCGGGCATTTCTTGCCCAAACATTCGGAGGCCTTTACCGATACCTGCCGCCACGCTCGGTCGCTGACCCCGGGTAGGAGTTCGTCACGGTCCCCGGTTTCTGTGGTCTGGGCCCAGGAGCGCAGGCGAACTACTTCTTCCCCCAGTTTTCCTGCTGGCCCTACAGAGCCAGTCTCGGTGTCCATATCGAAGAGCGCCTCCCCGTCATCGTCTGGGTAGCCGCCTTCGAGTTTGTGTAGGCAGAGGTAGTTGTTCCGCCCTTTGAGAATAGCCACATCGGTCTGGTGTTCTGGTTCATCGCCCAGGGCTTCAAGAAGCCGGGGAATATCGCGGCTAACGATCTGCGACTGAAGCGCCAGTGTTGCTGTGGCCACAATAATGGGTTTGTCGGAGTGCTGGGCTGCGCTCAGAGCTGGGACCAGGTAGCCCAGGGACTTACCGGTGCCGGTTCCTGCCTGGACCAGTAGATGCCGGTCACTTTCGAGCGCGCGGGCCACATAGGCGGCCATTTTTCGTTGGCCGGGTCGGATTTGGCCGCCACTACGGGCGATAACGGTGTCCAGAAGTTTGAGAACAGGCTGGGCACCGGGCAGGGTTTCAAGTTCCTGCCCGGTGGGTGCGGTGATGTCTTGGGTCATACTCGGACGGTCTCCACCGCTCCTACCGCAACTGCTTGGTCAATTTCTGGCTGCAGGATTTCCAGTAGGTCAGCGTCCAGGGCATAGCCTGCCAAATCGGAGGCTACCTGGTCACGCACCAGGGCGTGGACGTAGGTACCGTCAGAGACAAAGGCAGTGCGGAGAATTTCGGCGTCCCACTCGTGTAGGCGGGAGACAACCCCACCTTGGGCGTAGGGAATAAGCAGGTGTAGTTCCAGCGATGGACGCGGGATAGTCTCGGCAATTTTTACTTGGAGCTCCTCAATCCCCTCACCGGTGCGAGCGGAGACCACAACATGGCTGGGTTCGCGCTGGCGCAGGCGCTCGATGACGAAAGGATCGGCGGTATCGGCCTTGTTGAGCACAATAATCTCGGGAATGTTCTGTGCTCCCACCTCGGTAATCACCTGGCGGACCGATTGAATCTGCCCCTCCGGGTCGGGGTGGGAGACATCGACCACGTGCACAATGACATCGGCGTCGGCGACCTCTTCAAGGGTTGAGCGAAAGGCCTCAACCAGCTGAGTAGGCAGAGAGCGCACAAAACCTACGGTATCGGAGAGGGTGTAACCTACCCCATCGGGAGTCTGGGCCTTACGTACGGTGGGGTCAAGGGTCGCAAAGAGGGCGTTTTCGACCAGGACGCCGGCGTCGGTGAGCCTATTGAGCAAGGAGGACTTTCCCGCGTTGGTGTAACCGGCGATAGCAACGGAGGGCACCCTGTTGCGTTTACGGTTGAGACGCTTGGTTTCGCGGGCAGGTGCCATGGCGGCGATTTCGCGCTTAAGTTTAGCCATACGGGCGCGCAGTCGGCGGCGATCCAGTTCGATTTTGGTTTCACCGGGGCCGCGAGAGCCGATGCCCTCGCCCCCTGCGGCACGGCCACCGGCCTGGCGGGACAAGGAGGCACCCCAACCGCGCAGGCGAGGGAGCATATATTCGAGTTGGGCTAGCTCAACCTGGGCTTTACCCTCCCGAGATTTAGCGTGCTGGGCGAAGATATCGAGAATCAGCGCGGTCCTGTCAATCACTTTGACCTTGACAATATCCTCAATCGCACGGCGTTGGGAAGGCGCTAGCTCTGCATCGACAATGACAGTATCCGCGCCAGTAGCTTCAACAATATCCTTGAGTTCAAGCACCTTACCTGAGCCCAGGTAGGTGCCGGGATCGGGTTTAAGACGGCGCTGTACCAGGCCATCAAGCACTTCGGAGCCAGCGGTTTCTGCCAGCGCGGCCAGCTCACGCAGGGAGTTTTCGGCTTCAGCTAGGGTACCTTCACTCCACACACCTGCCAGGACGACTCGTTCCAGGCGGAGCTGGCGGTATTCGACTTCGGTAACGTCATCGAGTTCGGTGGAGAGGCCCGCAACGCGGCGCAGAGCCCGACGTTCTTCAAGGTCCTGCTGATCACCGTCATAGGATGAGTGTTCGGGCTGGTTGTGGGAGAGCTCTCGGGCTCGCTGCCCCAGGAGGTTACCGGTTGAGCTAGAGGCTCGGCCCAGTACTCGATCTACCGTCAGGCGTAATTGCTCATCGGAGGGTAGCTTCGGTTCCTTGCCGGGGCGTAATGAGTCGGCCATAGTGCCTTTCGTTTAAGAATCAATCGTCCCTACAAGTTTAGCGTGCGGCGTCTAAGGTGAGTAGTAGTGCCGTAGAATGAGGGCTTATGAGCACCAAAACACACTATTTTTCTGAAGAACCCGCAGGTGACTTTGCAACTAAACCCCTCACCGTGGAACTGGCAGCAGATAAAGTCCAGGTGCTCACAGCCCCCGGAATTTTTAGCCCCGGCGGTGTCGATAAGGGCACGCGGATTCTGCTCGATGAAGCCCCCGCGCCCCAAGGAACACGCCTGCTTGATATTGGGTGTGGCTGGGGGCCTATTACCCTGACCCTGGCCATGTTGACACCTGAGGCGCAGGTCTACGGGGTGGAGGTCAATCCACGCGCTGCCCAGCTCACCCAGATGAACGCTGAGCGGCTGGGGCTAAACAATATTAGGGTGTCCTCCCCCCAAGCCCTGGATGAGTCGCTGACCTTTGACACCATCTGGTCTAACCCTCCTATTCGGGTAGGTAAAGAAGTCCTGCACGAGATAATGCAGACCTGGCTCCCCCGTCTTTCCCCCGGTGGGAACGCCTATCTGGTGGTGCAGAAGAACCTGGGCTCCGATTCACTGCAAAAATGGCTGGTGCAGACTTTTCCCGACCTTGAAACCAGCCGTTATGCCAGCTCTAAGGGCTTCCGTATTATCCGGGTTCACCGCCCATAAAACTGCAGGACTAACAAGTGCAGAAGAACCGGCCCCGCATATCAGGCGGGGCCGGTTCTTTGATAAAGTTCTTGGGGTCTTAGCCCAGGAGGATTTTCCCGGTCATAGCGGCAGGGCCGGCCAGAACAACATGCTCTAGATCATCGGGACCCAGCACAAAGGTAACAGCCAGGGTGCCACCGGGTACACGGACCAGCCACTCGTCGGGTGCATCTTCCCCACCCCAGAAGCGGGTGGCTGCAGCAGCCGCACAGGCACCGGTGCCGCAGGAAAGTGTCTCCCCCACTCCACGTTCGTGCACGCGCATACGGATTGAGCCGATGTTCTCGGTAGCGGGGTCACCGTCTTCAGCAGAAATCTCTTCGGGGACCACAAATTCAACATTGGTGCCCTCGGGCGGGAGCGGTGAAACCTTGGGTGCATCATACAGGTTCAGACCGTCCAGCTTGCCGTCAGTACCTAGCATCACCACGGTGTGAGGGTTGCCCATGCTGATGGAGAGGGCACCGCGCGGCGTCCGTAGCCCCTTGGCTGTCACCTGCGCATCGGTGCCGTTATCGCGGGCCATATCACCGTTAATAAAGCTCCAGGGGCCCATATCAATGGCGTAGCCTGTCTCGGTACGCCCCACAGTCTTTACACCCGCACGGGTGGCAATCAGGAGCCGCTCACCGTACTCAAGCTGAAGAAGGTTCTCCGCAATCAGGTAGTCCACAAAAGCGCGTACACCGTTACCGCACATCTCGGCGATAGATCCGTCGCCGTTGCGGTAGTCCATGAACCAGGTAGCCTCGGGGTATTCCTCGAGCAGGTGAGCCGCAAAGTCCAGGTTTGCTGTTTTAACAGCGCGAATGAAACCGTCGGCACCAATACCAAAGTGGCGGTCAGCGACCTTGGCAACTAGCTCGGGAGTAAGGTCCAGCTCAGCCTGAGGGTCTGTCACAAAAATAAAGTCGTTACCGGTAGCCTGCCCCTTGGTCAGGGTCTTGCCGGTCAGGTCTCCCCAGGGGGCGATTTCTTGAGTGTGGGTTGCCACAGCTAGTGCCTTTCCATTGGGCTTGGCCGCTCTCGGGCCTTATATCTTCTTTTAGTCTAGTGCCTGCCTGCCCTAAGAGATGTGCCTTAGGGCCAGGTCAAGTTTGCGTGGATCAGACCATTCCAGCCAGTGCACACGGGGGTCTGCCCTAAACCAGGTAATCTGACGGCGGGCAAACTGCCGGGTGGCCGTTACGGTATCTTCAAGAGCCGAATCCACCGAGTATTCCTGCCCCGCGGGCAGCAGGCCCCGTGATGAGTCCAAAGCCTTGAGGAACTCCCGGTAGCCAATAGCCGCTGAGGCAGTTTTACCCTGGCGTAAGCCCTGGGCTTCGAGCCGTTGGACTTCTTCGAGCAGGCCTTTTTGCCTCATAGTGAGCACCCGATCGTGCAGACGCCGGTGTAGCTCAGCACGGTCACCGCTCAGCCCAATTTGGAGAGCCGGTTGGTAGTAGGTGCGTCTTGGCATGAAGGAGGAGAAGGGGCGGCCCGTCACCTCGTACACTTCCAGTGCCCGTACCAGGCGGCGGTCATCCTTTACCCGGTCAGCTGAGACAGGGTCTACCTCGCGCAGGCGGGCTAACAAGGCCCCAGGGCCCTGCTGAACGAGCTCCGCCTCAAGGCGAGCGCGAACAGCGGGGCAGGTTTCGGGGAACTCCAATACGTCCATGGCCGCCCGCACATACAGGCCGGAACCACCCACCAGAATCGGGTACTTGCCCCGGCTCCTAATCTGGTCAAAGAGTTGGCGGGCTTGGCCCTGGAAAACAGCAACGGAGGCTTCTTGGGTCACATCCAAGATATCGAGCAGGTGGTGTGGCACACCCCGCATCTCTTCTGCTGTCAGCTTGGCAGTGCCAATATCCATACCCCGGTAGAACTGCATGGAGTCAGCGTTGACGCACTCCCCGCCTAGTTCCAGAGCCAGCTCAATGGCCAGGTCACTCTTACCGCTACCGGTCGGGCCTACCACAGCAATCACGGGTAGCTGGCCGAAGTCGCAGTGCCCGCCCTGTTCTGCTGGACCGGGTCCAAGGTTGGTTTTCTGAACGGGCCTGTTCATGAGAGCGCTGATTTTTTAAAGGTGGGGAAACCCAAGGAAACCGGCGAACCGGGGACCTGGGTAGTCCCGGTACCGCAGGAATCGGCCTGAGCCCGGTCCCAGGCGTCCCCGGCGCGTGAACGGCGCACCGAATACTGCTCGGGGGCGGGGTCAGAAATCAGGTGAAAGGAACCGGCCTCGGTGATAGGCAGGGTAACCAGGTCACCGGGGCGGGGCAGCTGGCAGCCCTCAGGTACGGAAAAATGAACTAGGCGTTGGTCGCGGGCACGACCAGAAAGCCTGTTGGTCTGCTCAGCCTTACGGCCAGATTCAGCGGTCACCATCAGCTCAACGGTCTTACCCAGTTGCTTACGGTTCTCCTGGCCCGCGATCCGGTCCTGAAGAGCGGTCAGCCGCTCATAGCGTTCCTGCACCACGGCCTTGGGTACCTGGTCAGGCATAGTGGCAGCAGGAGTACCGGGGCGAATCGAATACTGGAAAGTAAAGGCAGAAGAGAACCGGGCCGCCTCTACCACGCGCAGAGTCTCCTGGAAGTCTTGCTCGGTCTCGCCGGGGAAGCCCACAATAATATCGGTGGTAATCACGGCCTCGGGGATGCGCTCGCGGACCTTGTCCAAAATCCCCAGGAACTTGGTGGACCGATAGGAGCGTTTCATGTCCTTAAGCACCTTATCGGAACCCGACTGAAGGGGCATGTGGAGCACCGGCATGACGTTCGGAGTCTCGGCCATCGCCTCGATGACGTCATCGGTAAACATGGCGGGGTGAGGTGAGGTAAAACGCACACGCTCTAGCCCCTCAATCTCACCGCAGGCACGCAGGAGTTTGGAGAAAGCCTGGCGGTCGCCAAAGCCCACACCGTAGGAGTTCACGTTTTGACCCAGCAGGGTAACTTCAATAGCACCGTCATCGACCAGTGCCTGAACCTCGGCTAGGATCTCGCCGGGGCGGCGATCTTTCTCTTTACCGCGCAGGGAGGGGACGATACAGAAAGTACATGTGTTGTTACAGCCCACGGAGATTGAAACCCAGCCGGAGTAGACATGGTCGCGTTTGGTGGGCAGAGTGGAGGGGAAAACCTCAAGTGATTCGAGCAGCTCAGCCTGGGCCTCCTGGTTGTGACGAGCGCGTTCAAGCAGAGTGGGCAGGGAGCCAATGTTATGGGTGCCAAAGACAACATCAACCCAGGGAGCCTTCTTGAGAATGGTGTCCTGGTCTTTCTGCGCTAGGCAACCGCCCACCGCAATCTGCATCCCCTCGTTTTCGCGTTTGACGGGAGCTAACTGGCCCAGGTTGCCATAGAGCTTGTTATCGGCGTTCTCGCGGACAGCGCAGGTGTTAAACACCACCAGGTCGGGGGTGCTTCCCTCAGTGGCAGGAAGGTAGCCGCTGGCTTCGAGCAGACCGCTCATACGTTCGGAATCGTGCACGTTCATTTGGCAACCAAAAGTACGTACCTCGTAGGTACGGGTTTTGGTCTGTGCTTGGGGCTTTTCGGGGTTCACGTCAATACTCACTCCACTAGATTACTCGATAGGCCATAATGGGCACTATGTCAGCTCTGCCTTCCGCCTCATTCTTTTGGTCACTTGCTCAGCGCGCTTCGGCAGGTTATTGCCCGCAAGTGACCGAGCAGGACGTTAGTTCGCCCCGATTTCTGCAGCTTCTGGCTTGGCTCTTGAACCAGGCAAGCAAAGCCTTGGCTGCTTGCCCAACCCATGCCCAGATTCTCTCTGCCGGTATGCGTTCGGTAGTGATTAGGGTGCGGTTTAGCCCCGGCACGGTGGATCTGCCGGGGTTGGGTGAGGTGCCCAGCGTCATCCTCAAATACTTTCGGCGCAAAGACTCAGCTAGCAATTCCGGTGGCTTTGGGTATCTGAGGGAGAAGCATGGGTTGGGTGCACTGGATGCCCTGGTACCGGGCCTCTACACCCGTTTGTTGGCGGCCGACGATGCTAGCCGACTCTTGATTCTTGAAGACATTAAGAGCGATAGTTTTTCTTCCGTCAGCTTGGGTGAGCTTCTGCTGTCCTCCAGAGCGGATACCACGTCCCTGCAGGTACTGGATGCCTGGGCCTTTACGTGGGCTAACATTCTTGGCTCCCCGGCGCAGGCAACAGCCCAAGAATCCTTTGCTGAGGCTTTAGCAGAAGCTGATCCACAGGCTACTGCACCGGGGTCGATACCCTCACCCCAGCTTGCCTTTAAGGGGCTAGCTCTCCTAGCTAAAGCCAAGGGGGTAGCCCTAGATTCTGAGGAGTTCGAGCTGTGGCAGAAGCAGGTAGGGAGCATCATATCCCCAGAGCCAGACGATGCTGTCTTGTCTTCGGGGGATTTTTCTCCGGCCAATTTACTCCTACCGAGCAGGGATTATCTGACAGGTTCGGGGAATAGCCGCGACCTATCAGCTAATCCTGTTTTTCCCTTGGATCGCGCAGTTCGAGCAATTGATGCAGAGGGTAGTTGCATACACCACTGGGCACTACCGGTGGCAGAAATGATGCTAGGTTTCCCGTCATGGCCTAAGGGCCCAGTCAGCACGGCCTTGGCCGGGCACGAGAACTGGCAGCTAGCTACCCAAAAGTTTTATCGGTTAGTTGCCCCCTACCCCCACACCGACGTGTACCAGGCTCCGGCAGTGCGTTCAGCAGTACTAACGATTCAGGCAGTCCTAGCTGAGCAGTTGGCATAAGTAGTTTTTGACCGATTCCAAGCAGAGGCTGAAACACTGCTAGATATGCTCATCTTCCTATCTTTTGCCCTCTTGGTTGCGGCCCTCCTTCTCTTCGTCCTGGGGCTTATCTCAGGCCAAGCGCTAAGACCTTCTTCCCCTAGCTATTCCCAGTAGTTGAAGCTGCCCTCTGTATTTGCCCCCATCTGTCGCGCATAATTCTCCACTTCTTCCCGAACCACCCCAAAAGCCAGACCTGCCGGGTAACCCTTACGGCCCAACATGGCCACCAGGCGGCGCATCACCCTATCCCGTTCCGCGCGGTCCGCCAGGTTCATAGAGGGCCGCAATTTCTTACGCACCAGCTCGTGCGCATCAGCCCGCTCATCCTCCTCGGTCCTGTGCTCTAAAGCAGTTTCTGCCTGCTCGCCCTCAATCCCTTTAGCTCTAAGCTCCCTACGGATAGCTGACCGCGACAACTTTTTAACCTTGCTCCGCGAGCGCACAAACATCTCAGCAAACTCGGCATCATTGATGAGGTTAACCGCCTCAAAACGGTTCAGAATATCCTCAATGACCTCTGCCGAAATTTCTTTCTCCGCCAGCTTGCCTTCGAGCATAGCCCGGGACTTAGGTGCCGCCGCTAGCTGGTTGAGCACAATGTTCTTGGCACGGCTAAATTCACTCTCCGGCTCAGCCTGCCCACGACCCCGGCTACCTGGCATAGGTGTGAGGCCCTGGACCAGCAGTTCAGCATCACTCACCGGTTCATTAAGGCTAGAGCCTTCCCTAAAAAGCGGGATACTCCGTTTCCCGCTTGACCGCTTCTCTTGGACGTCCTCCTGGTGTGCACCGATTGCAGGGGCAAAGGGTGAGCGGGCCGCATAGCGGGCCGGTGGCTTACGGAAGCCCTTTTTCAGTTGGGGATTCCGGCGGTGTCGGTACTTATCTAGCTCTTCTTGCCGGCCCTGCCTATTCACAGCCCTAGCTGTGTTGTCAGCTGAGTCAGCAGTATTCCCGGCGCCACCGGTGTAGGGAGTGCCCTGCCCCTGCATAACAGACAGGTAACTATCGCCGGGGCGGTCTTCACTCAGCCCCTGCGCGGCGGGGTGCCAGGACGGGTATTCCTCGGGGCTCAGAAAATCTGTATCAGTCATTGGTCCTTGGGGCCTTCTTCTGCGGAAGAGCATACAAAGTTCTCTAGCTTAGGGGCAAGCTCTATCTATGCTGAAAGGCCGCTACCGCCGAGTTGGCGGTAGCGGCCTACCCTGGGAAAGTCAGGTTAGAAGTTCTCGGAGATATCGTCCAGAGGATCGACTGAAGTGCTGGGTTCTAGCTCTTCCGTCTCTTCTTCCTCAGCTTCAATGATGCCGAGCTTGACCATGGTCTTATACTTAATTTCTTCGGTCAGCTCGGGGTTATCCTTGAGGAAACGACGAACGTTTTCCTTACCCTGGCCTAGCTGGTCACCCTCGTAGGTGAACCAGGCGCCGGACTTCTTGACCACGTTGTGGTCAACAGCCAGGTCAAGGATTCCACCTTCAACCGAGATACCCTCACCGTAGAGAATATCGAATTCGGCTTGCTTAAAGGGCGGAGCCATCTTGTTCTTGACGACCTTGGCGCGGGTGCGGTTACCGATGGGGTTAGCGCCGTCCTTAAGAGTCTCAATACGGCGGATATCGATACGCACCGACGCATAGAACTTGAGCGCCTTACCACCGGTGGTGGTTTCGGGTGAACCGAAGAAAACACCGATCTTCTCGCGAAGCTGGTTGATAAAGATAGCGGTGGTGTTGGTAGAGGCCAGACGACCGGTAATCTTACGCAGAGCCTGGGACATCAGGCGAGCCTGCAGACCCACGTGGGAGTCACCCATTTCGCCTTCGATTTCAGCGCGGGGAACCAGGGCGGCTACGGAGTCAACCACAATGATGTCGATGGAGCCGGAGCCCACCAGCATGTCCATAATTTCCAGGGCTTGCTCACCGGTATCAGGCTGGGATACCAACAGGGCATCGGTGTCAACACCCAACTTGGCTGCGTATACCGGGTCCAGAGCGTGTTCAGCATCGATGAAGGCGGCAATGCCACCCTGCTTCTGAACGTTGGCAACCGCGTGCAAGGCAACCGTGGTCTTACCGGAAGACTCAGGGCCGTAGATTTCCACGACACGACCGCGAGGCAGTCCACCAATACCCAGGGCGGCGTCCAGGGCAAGCGCCCCGGTAGAAATAGTTTCAACCTTGGTGGCTTCCTTGTCACCCAGGCGCATCACTGAGCCCTTGCCGTAGTTCTTATCGATCTGGGCAAGAACAGCTTCAAGTGCCTTTTCGCGACCTTCAGCCGGAACCTGACCTACGGACTGCATGCGAGTTTTCGCTGCCATACATCTTCCTCATTTCTTATCGCGGAGCCGGTTTTCCTTCTGGTCTCCACGGTAATACGGGTGGCTGACACTTTAGGGAATAGGCCGCAGATTCTTGTAAACCTGTGGATAATTCTTCTCTGCGCCGCCACACCACTGTTATCTGTACACAATAGTACACAAACTAGAACATATTTTCTATTAAGTACGAATGGTTTTCTATTGGGCTCACTGCCACACCCAACTCCCCAGCTAGGGGGCAGGCGGTATGTCCGGGCCGAGCCTACGTGCTTCGGGGACGTCCTGTTCCCGGCAAATCGCGAGCCAGACGGTGCGCACATCGGCACCAGCCTCCAGAGCTTGCCCCGCAGTCAGGTCCCCAAAATCACCCGGAACTAAATCCCGCACCAGATGCCTGGCATAGGCTGGGCCAAACTCGTGGTCCATGGCAGCCCAGAATTCACTAAGTTTCATCCTATCCTCTTCCTGCTCGCAGATAGAAGGAGCCGGCTCCCCCTGTGAGGGACCCGGCTCCTTGTCGTACGCTCACTCCGTTTTATCGGGTCAGGAGAGGGCGTTCAACGGCAGGAATGTCTCGGCTTGAAGTAGCCGCGATTCCGTATTCACGTTTGAACTGCTCGGAGAATTCTGCGGGCACAGTATCGGGTACCGAGAAGCCTTCTTCAACAGCCATGCGGTGGGATACTTCGCCCAGCATAGCTGAGAGTGAGATGTTGAGAGCCTGGCAGATAGAGGCAAGAAGCTCAGATGAGGCTTCCTTCTGACCGCGTTCTACCTCACTGAGGTAGCCAAGGGAGACTCGCGCAGAGTGTGAAACTTCGCGGAGGGTTCGCCCCTGTCGCTGGCGGACATCGCGCAGGACTTCGCCAATTGCGTGGCGGAGCAGAATAACTTTACCGGTGTCTTGGGCGGGGACAGTGTTCTCGGTCTGACCCACATCCTTCCAACGGACGACACCGTTCACGGATACGGGTTGCTTAGTCATTTTTATACCAATCTCCTGGTGATCGTGCTCCCGGTAGATCAGGAGCTGTGTACTTCAGCCTAACGTAATTGCTACGTGTTCGTCAGCTCAAGTTGAGAATAAGTCACGTAAGTTCACGTTTTATTCTTATGACATCTATCTAAACCTACAGTTCTGTGTTTTCATTCCCTGTTTGCTGAAAAATTCATCTGAAAATTTCCTGGAAATTTTGAGGAGGTAGTGTGCGAGCATCCTCAGTCCCCCCGCTAAAAATTATTCCCGATAGCTTCAGCCAGCAAAAGCAGTGCATGGTGAGCGGCCTGTACCCGAATCCCAGCCCGCCCCCCGGCGTAGTTCTTCTCGACGACACAGCCACCTGTGGGACCGTATACCGCCAGGTAGACCCGGCCAACAGGCTTACCGTCACATGGCTCCGGGCCAGCAGCGCCCGTTGTGGCAACACCGTAGTCGGCACCGCAAACCCGGGCCGTCCCAGCGGCCATAGCTAGGGCAACATCGGGATCCACCGCACCGCGCTCAGCCAGAAGACCAACCGGAACCCCCAACACCTGAGCCTTAACCTCGGTAGCGTATGAGATAACGCCACCCCGGTAGACGGCAGAAGCACCGGGCACCGAACAGATGGACTGGCCCACCATGCCACCGGTCAAAGACTCAGCGGTTGCCAGCAGGCACCTCGACTCTGTTGCCATTGCAACGAGCTGGGCGGCGGCTTCCTCCAGGTGGAACTGAGCGTCAGGAGCTTGCATCACAGGGACCTACTTGCTCTGCTGGGCGTAATAGTCGCGGCGCAACCGCATAGCCTTCAGCACATAATCAATACCGGTAACTACAGTCACTAACACAACAGCGGCCATGAGCAGCCAGCCCGGCCAGAGTGCCCAGCTACCCAAAAGACCCAGAGGCAGGATCATCAGCACCAGGGCAAGGGTCTGCAAAACGGTTTTGAGCTTACCTCCCTTAGAGGCGGCCATCACACCGTACTTGATAATGAACAGGCGCATCACGGTAATGCCCCACTCGCGCACCAGAATGACCAGGGTGACCCACCACCACAGCTCCCCCAGCATAGAAAGAACAACAAAGGCGGCACCGGTCAGAAGCTTATCGGCAATCGGGTCGGCAATCTTTCCGAAGCTGGTAATCAGCCCCCGCGAGCGGGCCAGGTGACCGTCAAGCCAGTCGGTAATCATAGCCAGGATAAAGATGACGACGGCCCACCAGCGCAGGCCCATATCGCTAGCACCGTAGACCCCACCGCCCAGCAGGGCCCAGACGAAGAGGGGAACCATAACAATACGCAGGGCCGTCAGGGCATTGGGTATGTTCCAGTTTGATACGGTACCGGGGTTATGCTCAGACATCGGTTCTCCTTAGAGTAGAGCGGGGGCCGGGGATCAAGGGGCTATCTGCCGGTCAGGTTCCAGGCGTCTTCGCTGTCGGGTTCGTCCATGGTGTCGTAGTAGTCCACAGCTTCTGGGACTCCGTCGTTCATGTGAGCAACTGGGTCATTGCCGTAGGTATCATCAGTGGCCTCCACCGGGGGCTCTTGACCACGAATCTTTGCTAGGACGGTGGGCAGGTCATCGGGCTGAACCAGAACGTCACGGGCCTTGGACCCCTCGGAGGGGCCAACGACCTCGCGGGATTCGAGCAGGTCCATGAGGCGGCCAGCCTTAGCAAACCCCACACGGAGCTTACGCTGCAGCATGGAGGTTGAACCGAACTGGGTGTTCACCACTAGTTCAGCGGCCCGCAAGAGATCATCGAGGTCATCTCCAATGTCATCATCAATCTTCTTGGAGGGGGCAACAGCGATGACGTCCTCGCGGTAGATAGCGGGAGCCTGCTTCTTAACGTGCTCCACGACCTCGTGGATTTCGGACTCGCTCACCCAGGCACCCTGAACACGCATGGGTTTGGAAGCACCCATGGGCAGGAAGAGGGCATCACCCTGGCCAATCAGTTTCTCGGCACCGGGCTGATCAAGGACCACGCGGGAATCAGTCACCGATGAGGTCGCAAAAGCCATACGCGAAGGCACGTTAGCCTTAATCAGGCCGGTCACAACGTCCACCGATGGGCGCTGGGTTGCCAGTACCAAGTGGATACCGGCGGCACGAGCTAGCTGGGTGATACGCACAATAGATTCTTCAACATCGCGCGGGGCCACCAGCATGAGGTCAGCAAGCTCGTCCACAATGACCAGCAGGTAGGGGTAGGCCTTAATCTGGCGCTTAGAACCGGGATCTGGCTGAATCTTGCCGGCCTTGACCGCCTTGTTGAAATCATCAATGTGCTTGTAGCCGTAGTGGGCCAGGTCATCGTAGCGGGCGTCCATCTCACGCACAACCCACTGAAGGGCCTCGGCGGCCTTCTTGGGGTTGGTGATGATGGGCGTAATCAGGTGGGGCACGCCCTCGTAGGCGGTAAGTTCTACGCGCTTGGGGTCCACCATAATCAGGCGAACCTGATCGGGGGTGGAGCGCATCAGGATGGAGGTAATCATGGAGTTCACGAAGGAGGACTTACCGGCGCCGGTCGCACCAGCCACCAGCATGTGCGGCATCTTAGCCAGGTTGGCAATGACGAAGCCACCTTCAACGTCCTTACCAACGCCCATGACCATGGGGTGCTCGGTTGCGTGAGCCTTAGCCGAACGCAGGACATCACCCAGCACCACGATTTCGCGGTCGGTATTGGGAATCTCAATACCGATGGCGCTCTTGCCGGGAATGGGCGACAGGATACGCACATCGTCCGAAGCTACCGCGTAGGCAATGTTCTTGGACAGAGCGGTAACGCGTTCCACCTTGGTACCAGAGCCCAGCTCAATCTCGTAGCGGGTGACCGTGGGTCCACGGGAGAAGCCGGTGACTTCGGCATCGACCTTGAACTGATCCAGCACGTTGGTCAGGGCCTCAACGACCTGCTCATTGGCTTCGGACTTTTCCTTAGCGGGGGGGCCTGCTTCGAGCATGCTCTCGGTAGGCAGGGCGTAGGTACCGGTTGAGGACTCCACAACCAGTTCCCCACGGGGCTGTTCGGTTGTCTCTGCAACGGTGTGGTTCTGAATTTTAGCGGCGGGCCGTTCAAGGCGGGGCGCTGGGGTGTCCGCAGGCTTAGCAGGTGCTGAACCCTTGGCTGCGGCTCCAGTCAGGGCGGCACCGAGGGCTGAGCCGGTTGCAGAACCCGCAGCGGTAGGCCTAGCAGAAGGTCGAGGCACAGAAGGCGCACGAGGCGCTACGGGCTTCTGAGGGGTCGGGGCTTCCAGGGCAGCCGGTGCCTCATCGACAGGTTCTTCCCAGGCTTCAAGAGTCTTGGGAAGTTCTGCTTCTACCTCAGGTTCAGGCAAACGGCCGTATTCAGCGGCCGCCCGCTGAGCCTGGTCCAGCCGCTGGGCAGGTGCATCGGAGGCACGATAACCGTCATCGGCCCAGGCGCCCTGGTCAAAGAGCTGGCCCTGCTTTTTAGCGGCCTTTGCAGCTGCCCGCTTTTCTTTCCGAGTCTGCTTGCGGGGTGCCTCAACATCAAAGGCTTCTTGTGGGTGAGCGCTGCCAGGGCGACCACCGGTGGCGGTGACACGCCCTACGGGAGTGGTATCGGTTTCAGGCTCAGAAAGAAGGGCGCTCTGGTAGGCCTCATCGCCCTCGTAACGGTCAAGCCTGGGGTCGGTATCGGGCCGCGCCCCAAAACCTAGCCAGCCCAGCAGCCCACCACGGCGTGCAGGACTAGGAGTATCAGCAACCTCTTCGTACAGGTAGGAGCGGTCATGCTCCTCATCAAGCACCCGCGTCTCGACTTCATCCTGAGCACGAGCGCGAGATGGACGGCCTGCATCGCGGATAGAGCCGTTGGGTTTCTCCCCCAGGAGCACACTGAAAATGAAAACAAGCTTCGGCCAAACCTGACGCAGGGGCGTATCAGTAGCAACCAGTACACCGGCGCAGAAGACCAGTGCAATGACCAGCCACTCCAGCACAGAAATGCCACCTACAATACGGCTAGCGGGCGTACCGATGAGAACACCAATGGTTCCACCGCCACCCCAGAAGTCATCAAAGTTATTGGAAAAAGTGGGGTAACCAGCTACCTTGGCTCCCATCATTGAAGCCGAAACCGTCATGATAGTAAACCCGATAGCAATCCGGTTATTTTCCCTAACCTCCAGGGGATGACGGAAAATACGGATAGCAAAAATGAGGCAGAGAATGGGTATGAGCAGTGAGCCTTGACCAAAGAGCCCGCCCACAATGATGTGCCACAGGTGCAGAGGCCACTCGTACCAGGAGAGGGAAGCTGCGGTATCAACACGCCAGCCCCACCATTCCACACCGGCAGTCAGCAGACCGATAGCCAGGATAAAGAGGGCTCCCCCATCGCGGCGTTCGTGAAGTTCGATATCGGTGCGCAGGGCACCCATACGGCGGATAGCACCACCGATGATGAAGGCAAGAGCTTGCCAGGCACCCACAATAGCTCGAATGAAGATATTGCTTTCCTGAGCCGGTGCGGGGGCACCCTTTTTCCCTCGGCCTTTGGCTGAGGTTGAACGCCGTGAGGACGCCCTTGAGCCACTCCCGGTGGAGCGGGGAGCTGATTTACTCGATGCAGACTTTCGCGGAGCCATTCTTCTCAATACAAGTCGGTGACGGTGTGCAGTTCAGACGGTCGCTGGCACCGGGTGGTGGGCGACCGTAGTTCTTAACAGACTACAGCCACCGGCTCCCCCGTGCAGGGGTAAAGCCGGTGGCAGAGTCATCGTGAGGGTAGCTTCTCAGCATTGGGCTGAGCCACTCCCCCGCCCTGCCTGCCCTGGGTATAACGGAGGCGGGCAGATGCTTTAGCTGTTATCGGCCTCAGCGGTGTGGGTTTCGATGACCACAGGAACAATCATGGGCTTACGGCGCAGGCGGCGCGCAACCCAGGCCCCCACTGTGCGGCGGACAATCTGCTGCAGCTGGTGGGCGGTGTGAACCCGTTCGGGTGCCCGGTGCAGGGCATCTTCCAGGGCCGCAGTAATTTTGGGGGTGATGTCGTCAAAGACCGAGTCGTCTTCTGCGATACCGCGGGCGTGAATATCGGGGCCGGTCACAACACGTTTGGTGGCACGGTCAATCACGGTCACAATCGACACGAAGCCTTCTTCTCCCAGGACGCGGCGGTCTTTGAGGTCGTCTTCGGTCACATGGCCTACTGACTTGCCATCAACGTAGACGTATTCACAGGGGACCTGGCCGACGATTTCGGCCATGCCGTCCTTGAGGTCAACAACGGTACCCGAATCACAGATGAGAACGCGGTCGGTCTTGATGCCGGTTTCCACGGCCAGGTTACCGCTGGCAAGCAGGTGGCGAACTTCACCGTGAACGGGCATGACGTTCTTGGGCTTCAGAATGTTGTAGCAGTAGAGCAGTTCGCCCGCTGCGGCGTGACCCGATACGTGGACCTTAGCATTGCCCTTGTGGACCACATTGGCTCCCAGCTTCATCAGGCCGTTAATCACGCGGTAAACAGAGGTTTCGTTGCCGGGAATCAGTGAGGATGCCAAGATGATGGTGTCACCCTGCTCAACCTGAACCTTGTGGTCTCCGTTTGCCATACGGGACAGGGCTGCCATGGGTTCGCCCTGGGAACCGGTGCACATCATAACAATCTGGTCGGGGCGGTAGTCATCAACCTTTTTAAGGTCAACGAGCAGACCATCTGGCACCTTGAGGTAGCCCAGCTTCTCGGCGATGGTCATATTGCGGACCATGGAGCGGCCCACTAGGACCACCTTGCGGCCGCGTTCTGCCGCGGCATCCAGCACCTGCTGTACACGGTGGACATGCGAGGAGAAGGAGGCAACGATAACGCGCTTCTTGGCATCGCGCATGACGTTAGAGATAACGGGCCCGATGTTCTTCTCGGTGGGGGTGAAGCCGGGGACCTCAGCGTTAGTGGAGTCCGGTAGGAAGAGGTCAATGCCTTCTTCGCCCAGGCGGGCAAAGTGGCGCAGGTCGGTCAGGCGTCCGTCGAGGGGTAGCTGATCCATCTTGAAGTCACCGGTGTGCAGGGCCTTACCTGCCTGGGTACGGATAAAGACAGCCAGGGCGTCGGGAATGGAATGGTTAACCGCCACAAATTCACATTCGAAGGGGCCAAAGCGCTCAACCTGGCCTTCAAGGACTTCCATGGTGTAGGGCTTGATGCGGTGTTCCTGTAGCTTAGCTTCAACCAGTGCCAGGGTCAGCTGTGAGCCAACCAAGGGAATATCTGGGCGGCGACGCAGGAGATAGGGAACAGCGCCGATGTGGTCTTCGTGGCCGTGGGTCAGCACGAGTGCTACAACATCGTCCAGTCGGTCTTTGATGTAGTTCAGATCAGGAAGAATCAGGTCAACGCCGGGCTGAGACTCTTCGGGGAAGAGCACGCCACAGTCAACGATGAGCAGTTTGCCGTTGATCTCGTAGACGGTCATGTTGCGGCCAACTTCGCCCAGGCCACCCAGGGGGACAACGCGGAGGGTGTCTTTCCTGAGTTTGGGGGGAAGGTGCGGACTGGTTACTGTTTGCATGTGTTCTCTTATCTGTCGATTTATTTTTTCTCAATACGGGCAAAGCGGGCCACCTCAAAATCGCATGATTTTGGGTGAACCCGCCGGACCCCGCAATAGGTCTTTACTTAAGGAGGGAGGAAGCGATAACGGAACCTTCAAGGTCTGCTCGCATGAGCGCCGCTTCGGCTTCAGTGGCTACCGCATGGGGTAGGCGCACGGTCTTGGTTTCAAGCAGGCCCTGCCACTGCAGAATCTGTTTGGCGGCAACGCACCCGGGTACGCGACTCATGGCCGCACGCACGATGGGGGCAAGGTCAAGGTGGATCTGCTGGGCGGTTGCTAGATCCCCGGCAAGGGCGGAGTCAATGAGCTTGCGGAAGAGTTCGGGGGCTAGGTGGCTGGTGACACCAACCAGGCCCACAGCGCCCATAGCAATCCAGGGCAGGGTCAGCCCGTCATCACCTGAGTAGTATTGCAGGTCAGTGGTTTCCATGACCTCGGTAGCAGCGGTGAAATCAGCCTTGGCATCCTTGACCGCAACAATATTCTCGTGGCTGGCCAGGGCACGGTAAACCTCGGGGCTAATTGCGATACCCGCTCGACCGGGAATGTCGTAGAGCATGACGGGGGTTTTAACCGCGTCCGCCAGGGTGCGGAAGTGGGCTTCAAGGCCGGTCTGAGTGGGCTTGTTGTAGTAGGGGGTAACAACCAGTAGGCCATCTACGCCTACGGCCTCAGCGCGGGAGGCTAGGTGCAGGGTGTGGGCGGTGTCGTTAGAACCAACACCAGCAACAATCTTGGCGCGGTCCCCCACGGCCTCTTTGACGATGCGGAAAACGCGTTCGTTTTCCTCATCGGTCATGGTGGAATATTCGCCGGTTGTGCCGCACACAATCAGGCCGTCGTGGCCACGGTCAACCAGGTTTTGAGCAAGCCCAGCGGTAGCGGCTTCGTCAATTTCGCCGTTTGCGGTAAAGGGGGTGACCATAGCGGTCAGGAGTCGCCCAAAGACGGGCTCGGTGGCTTTTACTGTGTGCGGTGAAGTCTCAGACATACTAATAAGGTTACCTTATTCTGGGGTTACGGGAGGGTGAGTTTACTTATTGCTGGAGTAGCCAAGCAAACTTTTAGACAGAGATACTGGCTACTGACCCGCCACGGTAGAGGCTAATAGCGGCTCGCATAGCCTTACGGGCTCGTTTACGGTCACCGGCAGCATCGTAAGCCAGCGATAGATTGAACCAGTGTGACCAGTCCTGCGGGTGATTCTCAACGGCCTGAGCGTAATCAGCGAACTGGGCATCGGCGGCGGCGCGTTCTATGCGACCTGAGTCGGTTCGCGGCAGGTTATCTTCCGGGAGCTTTCCCTCAGCAGCCATAAGCGAGGCAAGTTGCTGGGTGCGGGCCCCAAAGACAATTTCACGAACCATAGCCCAAGCCCCCAAGACAGGCAGAACGATCAGGGCTAGCCCTAAGGCCATACCCACCAGCCCCGCGCCCTGCATAAGGAGCACCCCGCGCTGGGCGGTCAGGGCAAGGTAGAGGCTCAGAGCCACTGTCACCAGTGAGGCAAAGATTCTTCCCCGGCCACCGGCGTCCACCGCAATAAAAACCGCGCAGAAAACACCGACAGCTAACAAGAAGAGTCGAGTTCCCAACGGCAGGGGCAGAACCATAAGGGTCAGAACTGCTAGGACGATGGCTCCGGCCGTAAATAAGCGCAGTGAACCCATCGGGTTAGGTCAGATCCATGTAGCGGTCTAGCCCAAGGGCCAGACCGGGGTGGGAGGCAACCTGCCGAACACCCAGAAGGACACCGGGCATAAAGCTGGTGCGCTCAAAAGAATCGTGGCGGATCACCAGCTGCTGGCCAGGATCACCCAGCAGGATTTCCTGGTGTGCAGTCAGACCGCGCAGACGCACAGCGTGGACGTTAACGCCCTCTACACGGGCACCGCGTGAGCCGCCCTCATCGGTTTCTGTGGCGTCGGGTGACTGGCCCACACCGGCGGCTCTGCGAGCCTCAGCAATTTTCTTGGCGGTATGGACGGCAGTACCGGAGGGGGCATCAACCTTATTGGGGTGGTGCATCTCGATGACCTCAACGGACTCAAAGTACTTAGCCGCTTTAGCTGCAAACTCTGTTGCAAGAATCGAGCCGATAGCAAAGTTGGGGGCGATAAGCACACCAACCTGCGGGTGCTCAGCTAGCAGAGCCTCAAGGGAGGCCAGACGCCCCTCTGTCCAGCCGGTAGTACCCACAACAGCATGGATACCGTGCTCCACTGCGAAACGAACATTAGTCTCGGTAGCGGCAGGAACAGTCAGGTCAATCATGACTTCAGCGCCGTGCTCAAGGAGGAGATCCAGGGAATCATCTCGGCCCAGGGCAGCAACCAGATCCATATCCGCAGCGGTGTTCACCGCCTTAACAGCCTCAGCCCCCATGCGACCTGCGGCTCCCACCACAGCGACTTTCCATACCTTGCTCATGTGTTTCCCTCATAATAGCTAGTAAACAGTACGGGTAAGCCAGACACTACCCGCATATGACGCGTGGTGATGGCAGGCCATACGCTAACGAGTCACATCACTACTCTAGCCAACAGGACCAGGCTACGCACCCCAACCTGGGCAGACCCAGCGTATTCACCGCAACCAGGACAGGTAGAAAATACCGCAAGCTGCCAGCTGCTATTGCCTAACATACTCAAGCCACCAGGCACAGAAGCGACCAACATCTCTCCGGCTTTAGCGTCAAAACCCCACCTAGCTCTTACACTAGATAGGGTGCCCTAGCACAGCTGACTATGACCCCCTAAGGACCCATGAAAGACGACCACGTTTTTTACTCCGATGTTCACCCACCCGAAGGCCAGGGTCATTTTGTCCTGCGCGGGTTGGACGGTATCCGTGCGCTCGCCGTCCTGCTGGTGGTTATCTACCATTTCTGGCCCCAGCACCTACCCGGTGGAATGATCGGTGTCGATATCTTCTTCGTCATTTCCGGCTACCTGATTACCGCGCTCCTACTGCGCGAAGGCGCCTACACCGGAAAAATGGATATTGTCTCCTTCTGGATCCGTCGCTTACGCCGCCTTGTCCCGGCTTTTGCTTGGCTCAGCCTGGTTGTGGGCGCGCTGGCACTACTTGTGGGAGGGGACGCTCAAGTCGGGCTAGGCCGCCAGATTCTGGGCGCTTTTACCTACTCATCTAACTGGCTATTGATCGGTGCCGGTAACGACTACTTTGTGCAGACCTCCCCTGAGCTGATGACCAACTTCTGGTCGCTGGCTCTTGAAGAGCAGTTCTACTTCTTCTGGCCGGTCATTATGGTCTTCGTCTTCATGTTCACCGCCAAATGGTGGCAGCGGGCACTGGTTCCGGCAATTTTAGGTGTGCTCTCATTACTCACAGCACTGGTTCTCACTTTCATCGGTGCCTCCACAACCCGCCTCTACTACGGTACGGACACCCACCTCTACGGGCTGATGCTCGGCGTTCTTCTGGCCATGTTGGTGCCCTGGTCTATGTACCCGCCGGTTGACGCCCGCCTTTATGACCATGTTGGCTACGGCAACGGAATCTGGGGCTGGATCCGCCAGCTCATCGGGTGGGCTTGCCTGGGGCTGGTCTTCCCCCTGGCCCTGGCTCTGACCGATCAGCGCCCAAGCCTGCTCATCCCCTGGGGCCTACTGGCAGGGTCTCTATTAGGTCTTGGCATGATTCAGGCGCTTCTACCCGATGTGCGCGGTGGCACCAGCAACCTCTTTAGAGGCTTACTTTCGCTCTACCCCCTCGTGTGGGTAGGTCAGCGTTCCTACGGCATCTACCTGTGGCACTGGCCGCTCATGGTCCTCGCCCACTACACCTTCGGTGCCGCACGCTCCCCCTGGGTGAACGGCGGAGTTCTTATGCTAACGCTGGTGATTGCGGGACTGTCCTACATTTATATTGAACAGCCGGTTCGTAAACTGGGTTTCCGCGGTGCAATTACAGCCTGGCTTTCCGCTATGTTCGTTCCCGGCCAGAGAACCCTGCCGCTGGCTTCAGCGGCGCTCACTGCGGTTGTGCTCATCTGCACGGTTTTTGCAGTTCGCACAGCGCCAACTATGACCGAGGCCCAGGCTGTCGTCGCAGCAGGGGAAAACTACACCGCGTCAGAGAACCCATCACGGGCGCCCGAAGCCACAGAAACCCAAGTAGCTGAGACCAGCGAAGAAAGCCACACCCCCAGCCCCTCCCCCAGCGCGACTGCAGATCTTCTACCGGCTACTGCTGAGGGCCAAAGCGTCACCATCGTTGGGGACTCAGTCACCTTGGCTTCTGCGGCTGCGCTCGGGCAGGCAATGCCACTTGCAAGGGTTAATGCCGAGGTCTCCCGCACCAGTTCAGCGGCCCTACCTCTCATCGAGCAAATGACCAAGGACAGCCAAACAGGCCAGGTACTGGTTCTTTCTGTGACCGCTAACTCAACATTCACACTGGAGCAACTGGAAACACTCAAAGCTACCGTTTCATCCGATGGCCAGCGAAAGATTGTGCTGGTAACAGGTCTGGGGCCAGCAAACCTCACCTGGATAGAGCCCTCCAACAAGGTCATCCGTGAATTTGCGCAGAAGAACCCCGACACCGTCTTTATTGCTGACTGGCAGGCCGCAGCAAGCGGCCACCCGGAGTACCTTGTCTCTGATGGCGTACACCCCCAGGGACAGGGCCTTACGGTCTACGCCTCAACTGTTAAAGCGGCGGTAGCGCAAGCGGTTGCCGCCAACCGGCCCTAGTCCTCTGCCGTCCATCACCCTGACATTGCGGGTAAAGCTAAAGCCCCTCCCCCTGTTATCAGGGAGGGGCTTTGACCATTTGCTATTTCACAATGGTAGTGACCCATTCCTGCTTGGATAGGAAAGCCGCAAGCTCTTGAACCTCTTCGAGGGTAACAGATCGGATCCCCTCTAGGAGCTCGTCAAGGCTCCGGAATTGGCCTGAATCCAGTTCTGCACGCCCCAGACGACTCATCCGGGACCCCGCGTCTTCGCTCCCCAGAATGGTTCCGCCACCCAGCTGCCCGAGCACCTTATCCAGTTCGTCCTGGGTGAGCCCGTCACGGACCAATTCATCAAAGGTTGAGCGCATGAGCTCACCTACCTGCTGGGTCTTAGCCGGTAGGCACCCGGCGTACATGCCGAAGTAGCCCGCATCGGAGTAGGAGCCGCTAAACGAGAAAGTGGAGTAGGCAAGGCCACGTTTTTCGCGGATTTCCTGGAAAAGGCGGGAGGACATTCCACCACCCAGGGCGCTATTGAGCACGCTCATCACATACCGGCGGTCATCGCCAGCTACCAGGCCGGGGCAACCCATCACAATGTTGGTTTGCTCGAACCCTTTATCCAGGGTCCGCTCCCGAGCGCCCGGAACAATAACTGCCTGCTGGCGGGACCGGCGAGGTGCCGGGGCCTTCCCCTCGGTGAGGTCCCAGCCCCGGTTGGCCAGTGATTCGAGAACTAGCTGAACGATATGTGAGTGGTTTAGGCTGCCCGCTGCAGAAATAACCAGCCTGTCCGGGGTGTAGAACTTCTTGTAGTGTTCCCAGACCTTATCGCGGGCTACTTCTGTAATCTCCTGAGGGGTACCACCGATAGGCCGCCCCAGAGGGTTCTGCCCCATGAGCTGTTCAATAAAGGATTCAAAAGCAACGTCGGTGGGGTCATCTTGGTCCATAGCGATTTCTTCTAAGATGACGTCGCGCTCCTGTTCCAAGAGCTCAGGGTCCAGTACCGCGCCAGTCACCATATCAGCGATAAGGTCGATTGCCATAGCGGTGTCGTCATCGAGCACACGCGCATAGTAGCAGGTGTGTTCTTTAGCGGTCAGCGCATTGGACTCACCACCTACGCGGTCAAAGGCATGGGCTATATCTAATGCTGTACGGCTGGGGGTACCCTTGAACAGAAGATGTTCTAAGAAGTGCGTAGAACCCAGCATGCCGGGCTGTTCATCGCGGGAGCCAACGCCCACCCAAAAGCCAAGAGAAATACTGCGCTGGGAGGGCATACGTTCAGTAATCACGCGAACGCCACCGGGTAAGACGCTACGGCGAACCTCGTTACCGCCTTCCCCCACATAGATCAGACGACCATTCAGATAATCAAGCTCACCGGCGAGATCCGCCAGGGTGATGGGTAGTTCTATGGGCATAGTGCGCTTTCTATAGATCAGACATATCCAGGCATATACCTTACCGGAGCAAACACAAAACCTAGTGCTGTGACTTGACGGGCTAGGTACACAAGGGCAGTCATCAAGGATAGTAATATGCAAGGTATATTCGCAGAACTACCGACTGAGGCCCTACCCAAGCCCTAGGAACCTGAAGTCAGCCCCTAAAGGAAGATAAAGCAAGCCCCTGACAAGGCATACTTGTTCAAACAGCATGTGATGAGTCAAGGTTTTGCTGGCAGGGCGAATCTCCGCGATTGCACGGTTTCAACCGTTTGACTTATAAAGAGGGAAACTCATCGATTGATGAGTTTCCCTCTTTATTCTTTAGCGACAGGGCATCGACCTAAGTCAAAATCCTGCTTTTAGCCTTCAGTGGCTTCGCTGTCTTCTTCCGCAACAACCGGAATCAGTGACAGCTTGCCACGGTCGTCAATCTTGGCGATCTCAACCTGAACCTTCTGCCCTACACCGACGACATCTTCAACGTCGTCAACGCGCTTGCCATCATTGAGCTTACGAAGCTCGCTAATGTGAAGCAGGCCGTCCTTGCCGGGGGTCAAAGATACGAAAGCGCCGAAGGCAGTTGTCTTCACAACGGTACCCAGGTAGCGTTCGCCAATCTCAGGAACCTGAGGATTAGCAATCGCATTGATAGCTGCGCGAGCTGCTTCCGCGGACGGGCCATCGGTTGCACCGATGTAGACGGTGCCGTCATCTTCGATAGAGATGTCGGTCCCGGTCTCTTCCTGGATCTGGTTGATCATCTTGCCCTTGGGCCCGATGACCTCACCAATCTTGGCAACGGGAACCTTTACCGAAATCACGCGGGGCGCAAAGTCGCTCATCTCGTCGGGAGCGTCAATGGCGGCATTGATAACTTCCAAGATGTGCAGGCGTGCTTCGCGTGCCTGGGTCAGGGCACCGGCCAGAACCGAGGCGGGAATACCGTCCAGCTTGGTATCAAGCTGGATAGCAGTCACGAACTCACTGGTACCCGCTACCTTGAAGTCCATATCTCCCAGTGCATCTTCTGCACCGAGGATATCGGTGAGAGCTGCATAGCGAGTTTCACCGTTGACCTCATCGGAGACAAGGCCCATAGCGATACCCGCTACAGGTGCACGCAGGGGCACACCTGCGTTGAGCAGGGAAAGGGTTGAAGCGCAAACTGAGCCCATGGAGGTTGAACCATTGGAGCCCAAGGCTTCTGACACCTGGCGGATTGCGTAGGGAAAATCCTCGCGGTCCGGAAGGACCGGAGTGATGGCACGCTCGGCCAGGGCACCGTGACCGATTTCGCGTCGTTTGGGGGAACCAACGCGACCGGTTTCACCTGTGGAATAGGGTGGGAAGTTGTAGTGGTGGATGTAGCGCTTGGACTTGACCGGGTAGAGTGAGTCCAGCTGCTGTTCCATTTTAAGCATATTTAGCGTAGTCACACCCATAATTTGGGTTTCACCACGCTCGAAAATTGCTGAGCCGTGCACGCGAGGCAGAACCTCAACCTCGGCGGTGAGCTGACGGATATCGGTCAGGCCGCGGCCATCGATACGAACCTGCTCGGTCAAAATTCGCTGACGTACAAGGTGCTTGCTCAGGGCGTTGAATGCTGCGTTAACTTCGTCTTCGCGGCCTTCAAATTCTTTACCTTCGCCAGCGAGTGCTTCGAGAACTTCCTGCTGAAGGTTAGCAGATGCCAGTTCGCGCTCCTGCTTACCTGCGATGGAGTAGACCTCCACGATCTTGGGTTCAAAAGCCTTGACGGCTTCATCTACCTCTGCGGCACGTTCGCCAAAGATGGGGAGTTCCATAGCGGGCTTGCCTGCGCGTGCAGCCAGGTCTGACTGGGCCCTGCACAGAGCGGCGATGAAAGGCTTTGCGGCTTCTAGGCCCTCAGAGACAATCTCTTCGGTGGGTGCGGTGGCACCGTTTTCCTTGATGAGCTTCCAGGAGGTATCGGTAGCTTCAGCCTCAACCATCATAATGGCAACGTCTTCGGTACCGTCTGCCTTAGTCACGACGCGACCGGCAACAGCCATGTCGAAGACCGCGTTCTCAAGCTGGGAGAACTTGGGGAAGCAGACCCACTGGTCATCTATCAAGGCAATACGTACGCCGCCGATGGGGCCAGCGAAGGGTGCACCTGAAAGGGTGGTGGAGCAGGATGCGGCGTTGATAGCTACAGTGTTGTAGATTTCATCGGGGTCGATGGTCAGAACGGTAACAACAACCTGGACCTCGTTGCGGATACCCTTCTTGAAGACAGGGCGCAGAGGGCGGTCAATCAGACGCGCAGCCAGGATCGCTTCGGTTGAGGGGCGGCCCTCGCGGCGGAAGAAGGAGCCGGGAATCTTACCGGCTGCGTACATACGCTCTTCAACGTCTACGGTGAGAGGGAAGAAGTCAAAGCCTTCTCGGGGGCTCTTGCCAACGGCGGTGGCCGAGAGCAGGGTCGTATCTTCGTCGATAGTGACCAGAGCTGCGCCAGCTGCCTGCTGGGCTAGGCGGCCTGTTTCAAAGCGTACAAGGCGCTTTCCAAACTTGCCGTTGTCGATGATTGCTTCTGCAAATTGAATTTCGGGACCTTCCAAGGTTCCTCCGTTTCCTTATCTGCGCCGCGCTGCTGGTCATCGATTGAGGCCCACAGTGGGAGCACCCTTGCCGGGTGTCTTCTGTAAACCGCTACCGAGGACCGTGACAATGCGCGACGGCTTCGTAGTTTATATTGATGTTCTCTTGGGAGAACTATAAGGGCGTCACTGCCCCACACTGACTCCGTGGTCCAAGGAACCCGAAGTTACTGGTGGATTACAGTGGCGCCCTCACTCTGGTGCAGCCTTCGCCTTAGCGACGGATACCGAGGCGTTCGATAAGTGCACGGTAACGTTCAATATCGATGCTCTTGAGGTAGCCCAGCAGGTTACGGCGACGACCAACAAGAATCATGAGGCCACGACGTGAGTGGTGGTCATGCTTGTGGAACTTGAGATGTTCGGTCAGGTCGGTGATGCGACGAGTCAGAACTGCAACCTGAACCTCGGGTGAACCGGTGTCACCTTCGTGGGTTGCGTATTCCTTCATGATTTCTTGCTTGATGGCGGGATCGAGTGCCACTTTATAACTCCTAGAGTTAGTGCCGTGTACGGCCCGACTAGTGTTTACTAGCGGGAGCAAAAATCTAACGATTTTTGTATTCTGACTGCCACGGACCGCAGTCGAAGAATATTTACTTGGTTAACCCCACTAAGGGGCCACTCTCAAGGCTATAGCAAAGCGGTGCGGGGTTTCAAGACGGGCTTCTCACTATTTAGTGTGAGTATATCTACCTTTGTATGCAGTTTACTCGTAGAGCGGGAGAGCGCTGATACTGTAGCCCTCCCCGCTGGTAGATACAGATCCTTCATCAGGGTAGTTACCGAACCAGTCCGGTGCGATAGAGAAGTCCCAGTTAATGTAGTAAGAGCTGGCCTGCCCTACCTGGGACAGACCCTTAAACCATGTGAGTTGGAAAGGAATTGATACCTTTTCCATGTAGTTATCGGCTTTCTTAGCCAAGAGGCGGTAAGGAACTTGGGAACGAATCTCTACAAGGCGCTCTACCCCTGACCCAATGGTCTGGGTTTCAGATGCGGAAGCTTTCGTGACGGTGGCGGTTGATTTGACTCCACTGGCACTCACCACAAAGGCGGCAGAACCGACGACTTCCTCTACCTTAAAGGCGGTAACGGTGCCTAGCTCTGCGGGGGGAACAACTTGCCATTGCCCTGAATTGATGCTGTAGGAGGTTCCGCCGCCGGAGCTATCAGGCTCCCCAAAAGCCGTAAACGACTTCGTTCCGGTAACAGTAATAGTTACAGCGGGTACAATCGTGTTGGAACTGGGTGAGACCTGACCCGAAGGGTGTGATGCTGCGTACGCCGGGATAGTAGTAGAAGCAACCACAGCAGGAATAGACCAGGCTGCGCCCTTTGTTACTGTTCGACGGGTTAGATTTTCTGTCATTTGATTCTTTCGTTCTATGTAAACGGTATACGCAACGAACCCAAACGTCAGTTCTAAGCTCATTTTACCCACCGGGTGAGTTTAAAAACCTTGAGCAGTAACCAAACAGAAACTTTTGCAAGCTTTCTCAACCGCTTCAATCCTAACAGTCTAAAACTATGGGTTTTTGTCATGACGGGGTTGCCGACTTTCCTCATCAGGAGAAGAGTCCCCAGGTCGGGCCTTTACTGTTAGGAGGCTGAATACGAACCGATACCCCTTTGTTCATTCGCTCAAACCCAATTTTCACATCACTTCACAGCTCAAGCCTTACAAACATGGCGGTTACTCTTGGGTAGCCCATTGAGGACTATATAATTTAACAATGACTTCACGAGATCAAACCAATGTTGAATCATTTGATTTAGACCACACCCTCGTTCTTGCGCCGTATGTGCGCGTCGCAGGACGAAAAGAACTACCCGGAGGGGACGTCCTCATCAAATACGATGTCCGCTTCTGCCAGCCCAATAAAGAGCACCTGGGCATGAAGGCTATCCACTCGATTGAGCATATGACCGCGCACCATATGCGCAACCACACCGACGCTCTCATCGACTTTTCCCCTATGGGCTGCCAAACCGGTTTCTACGCCCTGACCCTGGGGCTCGAACCCGAGGCCTTTATGGCTATCCTTGAAGCCACCATGAACGATCTGCTTCGGGCGACAGAGGTCCCTGCGGCCAATGAGGTTCAGTGCGGCTGGGGTGCTAACCACTC
The DNA here is from genome assembly GCF_048513575.1 of Rothia sp. CCM 9417. Classification (NCBI taxonomy): domain Bacteria; kingdom Bacillati; phylum Actinomycetota; class Actinomycetes; order Micrococcales; family Micrococcaceae; genus Rothia; species Rothia sp. CCM 9417. Next base: position 80,037 of record NZ_JBLXXT010000005.1, read on the forward strand.
ACTGCAAGAAGCCCAAGAAGCTGTGCGGATCTTCCTTGACCGTAAAGATGAATGGGCGCAGGTGATGGCCTAGTGTCCGCTCCTACCTTCAAAGGCTTCGACCGTGCCACTATCGTTCAGGTGGCAATGGATGAAGAGGCAGCGCCCTTCCTTGAAACTACTGAAGAAGCTGGCTCCGCCTTCACCGTGGGTGAGGCAGTTTTCTACCCCCGTACCTACACAACGGACAGCGAAGAGCACCCCATTCTGCTGGTGCGTTCTAAGATCGGCTTGGTCAACGCGTCCACGGCCCTGAGCCTGGCGCTTTCAGTGGTTGCCAAACCCACCGCAGTTATCTCTGCCGGTACAGCCGGTGGCCTACGGGCCGACGTGGAGGTAGGCGATTTGGCTGTAGGCACCGACTACACCTACACCGACGCGGATGCCACAGCATTTGGCTACGCCTACGGTCAGGTTCCCGGTATGCCAGCTAGCTATAGTTCCGATGCGGCACTGGTTGATAAGGCCCGGCAGGCTGCTGCCAGCTACACCGGCCAAGGCAAACCCCTGTTCGGTACGATGCTGGCTGGTGGCTCTTTCGTAACTGCTCATAATGTCAAGGACACCCGGGAGATTTTCCCCCAGGCACTATCCACAGACATGGAAACCACCGCGCTGGCACAAATTTGTGGTAGCCGTTCAATTCCTTTCATCGCTATCCGTGGTATTTCGGATCTCTGCGGCCCCGCAGCCGATCAGGACTTCCACATGGATGCCCCCATCGTAGCGGCTAGGAGCGCCCAGCTCGTCCTAGCCCTCCTGACTATCTAGGAGATAACCTGTGCAAAACCATACACTGCGCGATGGTACTTCCATCCCGCCCCTGGGCCTAGGGACCTACCCTCTCAGTAACGCAGAGTCAGAGGTTGCCGTATCGGAAGCCATCGTCAGGGGGTACCGTCTCATTGATACGGCGGTCAATTACGGCAATGAAGTAGGAGTAGGAAAAGGGGTCCTGCGCTCTGGTGTGGATCGTCAAGAAATCTTCGTTCAGTCCAAGCTCCCCGGTCGTGACCACGGCTACGATAGTGCCTTCAGATCCCTGGAAGGCACACTCAAGCGCATGGGTCTTGACTATCTTGATGCCTACCTCATTCACTGGCCCAACCCCTCCCAGGGGCTCTACCTAGAAACCTGGAAGGCACTGATCCAGATGCAAGAGCAGGGGCTGGTGCGCACCATCGGTGTCTCTAACTTCTTACCGGAGCACATTGACCTCCTAGTTAAAGAAACAGGGGTTACCCCCACTATCAACCAGATCGAGCTCCACCCCTACTCCCAGAAACGGGAGTGGGCCAGCTACAACCGTCAGAAGGCTATCCTTACGCAGTGCTGGTCGCCGCTGGGGCGGAAGACCCGCCTACTCAAGGACCCAAGCCTGGCAGAGATAGCTCAAAACATCGGAAGGACACCGGCCCAGGTTATCCTCCGCTGGGAAGTTCAAAAGGCACACCTGCCCCTACCCAAATCAGCTCACACCCGGCGCATGGAAGAAAATCTGGATGTCTTCAGCTGGGAACTCACCCAAGAGCAGATGTCCACCATTGATGATTTAGAAGCGGGCCTTGGCCGGGGTTTTGACCCCGCCACCCACGAAGAAATGTAAGCCCCAAGGACGCAACCGCCCCGGCAGAGTATTTTCTGCCGGGGCGGTAGTCTGTCGTCTGGTCTGTGCTGAACTCTAGCTCAGGATCTGCCGAGACTGTTCAACATCCTGATACATCTGCTCCACTAGAGCTTCGACGCCCGTATAGGCAACCATGCCCCGCAAGAAAGCGACGAACTCCAAGGTGATCTGCTGCCCGTAGAGGTTAAAGTCCTCAACTTTTTCGTCAGTCCGATCGATGACGTGGGCTTCCACCTGGCGGGTGGTAATTCCTTCAAAGGTGGGGTTAGTCCCCACAGAAATGGCAACAGGGTGCCGAATTTCCTGCTCATCAATCAGCCAGCCTGCATAAACACCATCAGCAGGAACCAAGCCCTTGGAATCAGCCGACAGGTTGGCGGTGGGGAACCCGAGTTCACGACCCCGAGCGGCACCGTGGACGACTTCACCGCGCATGTAGTGGGACCGGCCCAGCAGGGAGCCGGCTTCCGCTACTCTGCCCTGTCCAAGGAGCCGACGGATAGCGGTAGAAGAACAGCGGCTGGCATCGGACACCAGAAGATCCTCAACAACCACAACATCAAAACCGAAACGCTGGCCCAACTCCTTCATGGTTGCCAGGTTGCCTGAGTTATTGGTGCCGAATCGAACGTCATCACCGATGACAACGCACCGAGCATCCAGCGCGTCAACAAAGGTGCGGGTCACAAATTCTTCTGGAGTCTGAGCAGCAAAGTCAAGGTCGTAGTGCAGGAGCAGATAAACATCGACGCCCAGTTCAGCCATAACCGCTTGGCGGTCCTTCTGCCCCATGATATCGACGTGCGACCCCTCCGGCCCGTGAACCACCGCAGGGTGCGGGTCAAAGGAAACAGCAACAGAGGTCAACCCGCGCTCTTGTGCCGTAGCCACCAGCGTAGAGAGTACCTTCTGGTGCCCGATATGAACACCATCAAAGTTGCCGATGGTGACCACGGTAGGCCCGTAGCCAGCGGGAATCTGGGCGAGGTCGGTGTAGCGCTTCACTGTGCTCCTTGTGGGTTGCTGCTGGTGTCTATCCTACGTGCTGATACCGGTCCATAAAGAACCAGCCTAGCTCCGCCCGTCATGCGCTGTCTTACCGGGACGAGCCTTATTGAGCCACCAGAGCCCAATCATGGGTAGGACAAGAGGAACGTACCCGTAGCCCGACCCAAAGTGAGACCATACGGAGGCTAGAGCAAAGTGCTGGGGCTGAAGGTAGGAGAATATACCGACCAGCAAAACACCAGCCATCTCGGTCCCTACCGCCAGCAGTGAGACTTTCCAAGCGCCCTGGCCCCTACGGGAGAGCGCCAGAGTAGCCACCAGATAAATTAAAGCCGAAAGCGCCGAGAGGCTGATAGAAAGCGGAGCTTCATCAAACTTACGAATCACCTGGTACAGTGCTCGTGCACCCGCTGAAAGGGTAAAGACGCCGTAAAAAACTACCAGTAAGCGGCCAAAGCCCTTAGCCGGGGCAGATACCTGGTGCGGTGAAGTGGAGGGTGCCATCTGTGTATCCTCAGTATCGGTTTAGTAGTAGTACCAGAGCATATTCATGCGGTGAACCATGATGATCAAGACCGGGCCGGTGAGCCCCAGAACCAGTGTCGACCACCGGGTGCGCTCCGCCAAAGACCAGATAAAGGTGCCCACCGGAATAATCATGGCTGTCACCAGATAGCCATAGTACTCCAACCAGTCCCCGCTCGGCCCATCGGTCACTGCCTGCATAATGATAGAGCCGACCAGGTAGACCAGTAGGAAAGCCTCGAGAATTAGAACCGAGCCCTGGCTGAAGTCATCGGGTGCCCGTCCTCGCAAGAAAGCCAGCAGGCAGACCAGAAAAGATAGGGTTCCCAGCCCAAGGCAGACCCAAAACCACAGGTCAAGTCCAGCAATTATCATTGTGTTCTCTCGTTCCTAGAAAGTTCTACCGGCTTCAAAGACAAGCACAGGGGCGGCTAGGTCTTCCCCGCGGAACCGGGTGTTCTCGATGAGAGCGACCAGGGTTCCATCGGGGGCAAAAGCCGCTACGATGCCTTCGGTGGTGGGTTTATCGTGGCCGCCTCTTGAGCCACCGGCACTGCTGTGCCGCTTGGCCTGTTCGGCACCAGCGCTAGGGCTAATCCTGCGCCCGTTGGACAGGTCGGTAGCCTCTTGGGCATTTACAAGACGCTCACCGAACAGTCGGCGGGCGGCCTCCTCGAGAGCAAGCAGCGGAAGGGGCTGTTCTGCTTCACGCCCGGCAATCAGAGTGTCCAGGCTATGAGCATCTTCAGCCCTAATCTCACCGATAGCGGTGCGGCGCAGGGCAGTCAGGTGGGCGCCAACCCCCAGTGCCTTTCCCATATCGCGTGCCAGAGCCCGGATATAGGTACCCGCCGAGCAGATAACCGTCACCCGGACATCGAGGACGTCATATTCATTCTGTTCTTGCTGTCCAGATCCCTTTTCTACGGCCTCTCCCGCCGGGGACTCAGCAAAAGGAACCGGGTAGGTGGCAGTGAGCCGGTCAAGGCCCTCCACCTCAAAGCTGTGGACCGTCACCGGCCTGGCCTCTAGCTCAACGGCCTCACCGGAACGGACCCGAGCATAAGACCGAACGCCGTTAACCTTAATGGCAGACACCGCGCTGGGCACCTGCATGATATCGCCGGTCAAAGCCGCTACCTGTTCAGCAATCAGCTCATCGGTCAGGGCTTCAAGAGCGCCGGCAGGAGCCAAAGCAGTAACCTGGCCTTCGGCGTCGTCGGTAAGCGTCGATACGCCCAAGCGAATAGTTGCCGTATAGGTTTTGCTTTCTCCTACCACCCAGGTCAGTAGCTTGGTTGCCTTATTGACGCCCAAAATCAGCACCCCGGTTGCCATAGGATCCAGGGTGCCAGCATGGCCTACCTTGCGGGTCCCTGCAAGCCATCGCATCTTAGAGACAACATCGTGGCTGGTCATACCCGCAGGTTTATCGACGATAATCAGGCCAGAAGGGCCGGTCGGTGCTTTCTTAGCCACGGTCTTTAGGCTTCGTCCTCGTCAGTTTCAGCAATCTTGTAAGCGTCCTCACCAGCTGCGTACTCGGCGCCCTCACGGGCGGCGGCAAGCTCGGCGTCGCGTTCCTTAGTCTGGCGGAGCAGATCTTCGATGTGAGCGGCGTTCACCGGCACCTCATCGGGTACAAAGGTGAGGGTTGGGGTCAGACGGGCGGTGATGTTCTTACCGACTTCTGCCCGCAAGATACCCTTAGCTGACTCAAGAGCGGCGCGGGTTGAAGCCTGTTCCTCTTCGCTCCCAAAAACGGTGTAGTAGACCGTTGCGTGCTGCAGGTCGTTGGTGACCCGGGCATCTGTGACGGTAATAAAGCCCAAACGTGGGTCTTTAATGCGGCGCTCAAGCGCCTGGGCAACAATGATCTTGATACGGTCTGCTAGGCGGGCGGCGCGTGCCGGATCTGCCATGGTGTTCTCCTTGATGTGAAAGTTTATTCTGCTTCTATAAATTGTAGTGGGGTGGGGTAATCGTCAAACGACTACCCCACCCCTTTCCTAGGTCTTATCTAAAGACTAGACGCGCGGCTTTTCCTGCATCTCCCAGGTTTCAATGACGTCGCCGTCCTTGATGTCGTTGAAGGAGCCCAGGCCGATACCACATTCGAAGCCCTCACGGACCTCGGTAGCATCGTCCTTGAAGCGGCGCAGGGACTCGATGGTGAGGTTGTCTGCAACCACCGAACCATCGCGCACCAGGCGCGCCTTGGAGTTGCGCTTGATAACGCCTGACTTGACGATTGAACCTGCGATATTGCCCCACTTGGAGGAACGGAATACCTCGCGGACCTCGGCTGAACCCAGTTCAACCTCTTCGTACTCGGGTTTGAGCATACCCTTGACGGCTGCCTCGACCTCTTCGATAGCACGGTAGATCACGGAGTAGAACTTCATTTCTACGCCTTCACTATCGGCCAGTTCTGCAACGCGCTCTGCCGGGCGGACGTTGAAGCCAATGATGATGGCGTTGTCAACGGTTGCCAGGTTGACGTCGTTCTGGGTGATAGCACCAACACCGCGGTGGATAACGCGAAGCTGAACTTCGTCGCCACCGGCGTCAATCTTCATAAGTGACTCTTCCAGCGCCTCAACAGCACCGGAAACGTCGCCCTTGATGATCAGGTTGAGAGTGTCCATCTTGCCTTCAGCCACAGCGGCATCGAAGGATTCAAGAGTGACTCGCTTACGGCGCTTAGCCAGCTGGGCGTTGCGGTCAGCGGCTTCACGCTTCTCAGCGATCTGGCGGGCTGTACGCTCTTCCTCAGTTGCCAGGAAGGTGTCACCTGCACGGGGCACGGAGTTGAGGCCAAGCACCTGGACGGGGCGTGAAGGGCCAGCTTCTTCAACGCTGGTGCCGTTCTCATCGAACATGGCACGAACGCGACCGTAGGCTGAACCGGCAACGATAGCGTCACCGATACGCAGGGTACCGGACTGAACCAGAACGGTAGCTACAGCACCGCGGCCCTTATCGAGGTTAGCTTCAATAGCTACACCGCGGGCTTCCTTGTTGGGGTTAGCCTTCAGTTCCAGAGCGCCATCGGCGGTCAGGGTAACAGCGGTGAGCAGTTCGTCGATGTTCTTCCCCTGGCGGGCAGAAACATCGATAAACATGGTGTCGCCACCGTACTCTTCAGGAATCAGGCCGTATTCGGTGAGCTGACCGCGAATCTTTTCGGGGTTAGCGCCTTCCTTATCGATCTTGTTGACAGCAACAACGATCGGCACGTCAGCAGCCTGAGCGTGGTTGAGAGCTTCAACGGTTTGGGGCATGACGCCGTCATCGGCAGCTACCACGAGGATAGCGATGTCGGTGACCTTAGCACCACGGGCACGCATAGCGGTGAAGGCTTCGTGACCGGGGGTATCGATAAAGGTCAGGTAGCGTTCTTCGCCATCTACCTCGGTGTGAATCTGGTAGGCACCAATGTGCTGGGTAATGCCACCGGCTTCCCCGTCAATGACGTTGGTGTTACGGATAGCATCGAGCAGGCGGGTCTTACCGTGGTCAACGTGACCCATCACAGTAACAACCGGTGAGCGAACTTCCAGTACTGCATCGTCTTCAGCGTCAGCTTCGGCATCAAGGTTGATGTCAAAGGATTCAAGGAGCTCACGCTCTTCATCTTCGGGAGATACGATCTTGACGACGTAGCCCAGCTCAGCGCCAAGTAGCTCGAAGGTTTCCTCATCGAGTGACTGGGTCTGAGTAGCCATTTCACCCAGGTGAATCAGAACGGTAACCAGTGCGGCTGCGTTTGCACCTATTTTCTCGGCGAAGTCCATGAGCGATGCACCGCGACGCATACGAATCTCGGTAGTGCCGTCACCGTGGGGTACAGCGACGCCACCAATGGTAGGCTGCCTCAGCTGCTCTTCACGGCGCAGAGCTGACTTAGTCTTGCCCTTCTTGCGCTTACCGCCACCGCGTCCGAAAGCGCCCTGAGCGTTACCGCGACCGGCACCGGGGCTACCACGACCGGGGCCGCGGTTGAAACCGCCACCACCGTTACCGCCACCGGGTCCACCTGAGCCACGGCGAGGGCCGCCACCCGCAGGAGCACTAGCAGCACCGCGAGCACCGACATTGCCGCTCATCTTGGTGGGCATCATGTTGGGTGAGGGGCGGTTGCCACCACCAGCGGGGCGAGGAGCGCCACCACCGGCGGGACGGGGGCCTGCTGCACCTGCACCTGCGGGGCGAGGGGCCTTGTTACGGCCACCTGCGGGGCGAGGAGCGCCGCCACCGGCAGGACGGGGACCGCCGGGGTTATTAGCACCGCGGGGGTTGCGTCCACCTGCGGGGCGGGGGCCGCCTGAGCGACCGCCTTCTGAGCGTTCATTACGCTTGCCCATGCCCTGGGAGGGGGCGAAGGGGTTGTTGCCGGGGCGGGGGCCGGGTTTAGCGCCGGCTGGCTTGGGAGCACCGGGCTTGGGGGCACCTGGCTTAGGGGCACCGGGCTTGGGAGCAGACATGCCCTGGGTCGGTGCGAAGGGGTTGTTGCCGGGGCGGGGGCCAGCAGGTTTGCTGGTTTCTGCCTTGTCGGCAGCAGGCTGTGTGGCAGCTTCTGCCTGAGGTTTGGCGGCTGGCGCTGCGGCTGACTTGGGCGTTGCGGCAGGCTTGGGAGCTGCGGGTGCAGCGGCAGCAGGCTTGGGTGCAGATGTCTTTGCTTCGGTCTTGGGGCCGGGAGCGGCAGGCTTCTTGGCCTCTGCCTTCTTTTCTGAGGCTTCTGCCTGAGCAGCTGCCTGAGGGAAAGCTGCGCGTAGTTTTTTAACTACCGGAGCTTCCAAAGTTGATGATGCTCCCTTGACGAATTCGCCAAGTTCTTGAAGCTTTGCGACGGCTTCTTTTGAGGGGATTCCGAGCTCTTTAGCGATCTCGTGAACGCGGGGCTTAGCCACTTTTCTCCTGTTCTGGTTCGCACCAGGACAGGGGCGAACCTTCAGTTTGTGTGAGGTTTGAGCTTATATAAAGCTATTTTTTTGCCGGTTGGCGAGCACAGGTTAGTACTCATTGCGCGGCACTCATTGGGTTTCCATCAGTTTTCTGACTCGCTTTCTTACAAGGTAAGTCGTCAAACCCGTTGACTTATATGGTTCGCCAGCCCGAGAAACGGGCCGTGAACCGGTGAGGTCGGCTTATGCTTTGATCACCAGTTCGGCGGTATCCACCCGGGTTCTGAATGCTCTGGCAAAGGCACCCTTTTTGAGTGCTTTGGTCAGACATGCTTCGGTCAGGTGGAGCCAGGCTCCACGCCCCGGGAGGCTTTTGTCCCTATCAAAGACTGCCCTGGGTGGGGCGGTGCCTCTGAGGGCAATTCGTGTGAGGTCAGCTTGTGCTGCGGTGGTTCGACAGCCGATGCAGGTGCGGACGGGGGTGTGCAGCTTTGGTTGCTCCCTTCATGTGTTCGCCCGGCTGTACGCCCTGGGGCCTGGCCGGTTAGCTAGCTGTTACGAGACCAGCATTAAGCACTGGGTCTTGTGACCTCTATAGCCAGTTTAGCCCCCTTGCGGGGGCTAACGGCAATTATGTTAGTTAGCTCTCGTCCGAGCCGTCTCCCTCGGCGGGGGTAGCAGCTGCTTGGGCTGCTGCCATAGCTGCCTCATATTTGGAGGCCGAGATGATGTCAATACGCCAGCCGGTCAGTTTTGCGGCCAGTCGAGCATTTTGCCCTTCCTTACCGATAGCAAGTGAGAGCTGGTCATCGGGAACGATGGCGCGTGCAGAGAAAGTCTTACGTTCGGTCACGGTGACCTCACTAACCCGTGCGGGTGACAGGGCAGCTGCGATGAACTCTTCGGGTGAGTCTGAGTAGTCAACGATATCTATTTTCTCGTTGTTCAGCTCCCCCATGACAGCGCGCACGCGGGCACCCATTTCACCGATGCAGGATCCCTTAGGGTTAATGCCGGGCTTAGTTGCCCGAACTGCGATCTTGGTGCGGTGCCCGGCTTCGCGGGCAATGGCCATAATCTCTACTGATCCGTCGGCAATTTCGGGCACTTCGTGCTCGAAGAGGCGGCGCACAAGGTTGGGGTGCGAGCGTGACAGAACAATGGAGGGGCCCTTAGGCCCGCGGCGGGCCTCGAGAACATAGGCACGCAGGCGGGTGTTGTGGGTGTAGCGCTCACCGGGAACCTGTTCAGCGGTCGGGAGGACGGCTTCGAGGGTGCCCAAATCAACGTGAATCATCCGGGGGTTGGGGCCCTGCTGGATGACACCGGAAATCAGCTGGCCTTCGCGGTCCTTGTATTCGCCCAGGACGGCGGAGTCCTGTGCATCACGCAGGCGCTGCTGAATGACCTGGCGGGCGGTAGAAGCCGCGATACGGCCAAAGTTTTTAGGAGTATCGTCAAACTCACCGATTATCTGGTCGTTTTCATCGAGCTCAGGTGCCCAGATGGTGACGGTGCCGCTGGAGCGGTCAATCTCTGCTCGTGAACCGCGAATCGCGCCGATCTGCTTCTGGTAAGCCAAAAGAAGGGCACTTTCGATCATTGGGATCAGGTGGTCGATCGAGATATCGCGCTCTTTTTCGAGCAGGCGAAGGTTGCTCAAATCAATGTCCATGGTGGGCCCTTCCGTGTAATACGGTGCCGGGGCTCATAGGCTCCGGCACCGCTTTCGGTGTATGTTCGCACGGCGTACCGTGCGGCCTCAATATGTTGAGAGGTGGTCGTTTTGTTTTTATTCTACCGAGTACTTGCTAACGGTTGAATTCAATTTCTACTTTTGCGGAAGAAATTGTGGCCCAGGGTAGGGTCTGCGCGTCGCGGTAGCTTTCGGGCTGACCCTTTTTGGTCTCTTTCTTGCGGCGCACCACGGGGCCTTCTTCGGTGACGAAGTCGAGCCGGGCTAAGTAGGTTTCCCCGTCGGTCTGGCTGATTGCCAGGAGCCTGTCAATGGAGCGTTTCCAGTGGCGGGTTTCGGTCAGCGGGCTGGTCACGCCCCGTGAAGATACTTCAAGCAGGTAGGGAACCTCGCCGTCATCAGCTGAGTCAAGCGCTTGGGAGAGAGCCTGTGAAACCTCAGCGATAGTGTCAAGGGAAAGGGCGTCTGTGCGATCTTCGGGGTAGTCAAGCACGATTTCAAGGGTGCGGTTAGCTCCTTTACCCCTGAGGGCCAGTTTCTCCAGCACCAGCTTGAACTGACCTTCAACGACTTCGGTTACTACCGGACGAACGCTTTCAAGGCTTACAAAGCTCTCTGCTGGGGCTCTTTGGGTGATACCTTCTTGGGCTCGGGCCGCTGCTCGACGTTCCCGCGCATTGGGAGCCTCTTTCTTACCGGCTTTTGGTCCTGCCATGATCCTTCCCTTTCTGCGAGCGTATCTGGGTCTTCTAAATCCCTAAGCCTACCAGGGTGAGCTGAAGCCAGAATTTTTTTGGCACAATGGTGGGTAAACTCCCCCTCTTGAAAGGCCCGCTCTATGTCTCGTTTTCTCCGCCCGCTCATTACCTTGCTGGCCTGCCTGCTAGCTGTTTTTCTGGTTATGGGCTGGCAGGGCATACAGCGGCAGGAAGGAATCAAAGCTGATCTGGCCGGCCAAATTACTATTGCCCTTGAGCTAAAGACGCTACGTGAGGCCGCTGAAGCCGAAGGCCAAGATATTTTGGTTACTGCCCTTGATGATTCCCTGGCGCAGCTAGCTCCCGCCGCACGTGATTTTGCTGAAAGTTCGCAGGCTGAACCGCTCCCCCAGCAACTTACAGCAAGCGCCGACGCTCTTGTGCAATTTGGTCTTAAAACAGACTCCCTTGAAGACAGAGCTCGCGCGCTGACTGCTGTCACCCGCTTATGGAGTGCAGCTCTTAGCGAGGGAATAACCGACAATAAGTACCCGGCTGCCCTAGCCCAAAAGATCAAGGAGCTGGAGAACTTCACCTGCACTAACCCCCAGGGCGAAGCGCCGGAACCGTCATCTTCCCTTGAGCAGATGCAGGAGGTGCTTTACCGGATTAACTATGCCTCTGAGGTCTACGCCGCCCGCGCAGACAAGGGCTACACCGGTCTAGCAGCAAAGGCCCGAGCTCTAGCCCAGCAGAGCGCCGCCCTGCGCGATACAGTGACCCCCGCCCTCATCTGTAGCCAACGCCTTGAAACAATACAGCCCTCCTACCCCACGGTTGCCCTAGAAGAAGCAGAGAGCCAACTCCGTGACCTGACCGCAACCCTGCCAGGCCTCTCTATGGAGGTTTTTTCCGATCCCGCAGTGAGTACCGCAGAAGACTCCATCGAAGTCATTGCTCTAGCTCTAGCGCTCCACACCTTGGATTAGCGACCAGCCAGAATATCTGCCCCAAGCTTCAGTATCAGTGCGCTGACCACAATCACCATCATGAAGCGAATAAAGCTGTTACCGCGCGCCATAGCTGTACGCGCGCCCAGGTAGCCGCCGACCATATTTGCTATGCCCAGCATGAGACCGAGCGCCCACACTTGTTGACCTGACGCAGCAAAAAGCACCAGGGCACCTAGATTGGTGGCCGCATTAATAATCTTTGTTTGAGCACTTGCTTGCAGGAAGCTATACCCCATCAGACCAACCAGAACGACCATCAGAAAAGAACCTGTACCCGGGCCTAAGAGCCCATCGTAGAAACCAATAGCCGCACCCGCCCCCAGGCCCACCATCAGGTGTTTAAGGCCCCGGTATTTCAATTCTGTTGAACCGCCTAAGGAGGGCTTAAAAACGGTGTAGAGCAGGACCGCTAAAAGGGCCACCACAATAATAGGTTTGAAGAACTCCTGCGGTAGAGCGGTCGCAAGCACCGCACCGGCCATACTGGTCACAAAAGCTAGGCAGGCAGCTGGCACAGTAGTACGAATATCAATGGGGGTTCTTCGCACATAGGTCACCGCACTGGTCAGGGTACCAAAAACCGACCCCAGCTTATTGACAGCAAGCGCTTGGACCGGGCTTAAGCCGGGCACCAGAAGCAGGGCAGGCAGCTGTATCATGCCACCGCCGCCTACTAGAGCATCAACCCAGCCTGCGCCTAGGGCCGCTACCAGAAGCAAGCAAATGCTCAGGGGGTTAAGCCCCAGCCCATCAAGCCCCAGAGCACCAAGGATATCCACGGGTCGGCGTCCTCTCTACCCCACCGGCATCGGGGCACTTACAGTGCGGGCGGGGCAAAGTTTGCTTTACCCCGCCCAGCAGATTCCTCATAGGCTTCTAGCGACCGACCTCAGCTAGGATTTCAGCAACTGCTTCGTCCAAAGCTACTTCACGGGCTTGCCCACTCCGGCGGTCCTTGATTTCAATCTTGCCATCGGCAAAGCCGCGGCCCACCACAAGGATGGTGGGAACGCCTAGGAGCTCAGCATCGCCGAACTTAACACCGGGTGATACCTTGGGGCGGTCATCAAACATGATGTCCAGGCCGGCAGCTTCAAGCTCAGCTACTAGCTTCTCAGCGCCTTCAAGCACCTCAGCGCCCTTACCTGTGACCACCAGGTGCACATCGGCAGGTGCCAGGTTGCGGGGCCAGATCAGGCCACGGTCATCGTGGTTGCCCTCGGCGATAGCTGCCAGTGCGCGGGTGACACCCACACCGTAGGAGCCCATGGTCACGGTCTGGAGCTTGCCGTTCTGGTCCAACACTTTCAGGCCCAGGGCTTCAGCGTACTTGCGGCCCAGAGCGAAGATGTGCCCCATCTCAATACCGCGAGCGGCAATCAGCGGACCGGAGCCATCGGGTGCGGGGTCACCTTCGCGGACCTCGCAGGCCTCGATGATGCCGTCGGCCTCAAAGTCGCGGCCAGCGACCAGGTTGTAGACGTGCTTTTGGTCTTCGTTTGCGCCGGTAATCCAGGCAGAGCCCTCAACGACGCGGGGGTCAAGGTAGTAGGGAATACCGGTGGCAGATTCTACGCCCAGGAACTTATGATCTAGCGATAGACCGGGGCCGATGTAGCCCTTAACCAGCTGCGGAAACTTCTTAAGGTCCTCCTCAGTGGCGGCCTCAACCTCTACCTCACCACCAACGCCCAGTAGAGCACCCACGTTGGCCTCTAGGCGGCCCATATCAACTGCACGGTCACCGGGTAGACCGATAGCAACTAGCTGACGGCTACCGTCAGGCAGGGTTACGGCAACGATAACGTTCTTGAGGGTATCAGCCGCAGTCCAGGGGCCCTCAGGGCGGGGGTGCAGTGCGTTGGACTGTTGGACCAGAATCTCAATGGTCGGTGAATCAGGGGTATCGAGAACGCTAGCAGCCGGGGTATTGCTTGCATCAACGGGTTCAGGCGCAACGGTAGTGACTGCCTCAACGTTGGCAGCATAGCCGCCTTCAGAACGCACGAAGGTATCTTCGCCAATCGGGGTGGGGTGCAAGAACTCTTCAGAACGCGAACCGCCCATAGCGCCGGACTGGGCCTGGACGATCTCAATTTCAAGACCCAGGCGCTCAAAGATTCGGATGTAAGCTGCGCGATGGGCCTGGTAGGCCTCGTCAAGCCCCTGATCATCGACGTTAAAGGAGTAGGAGTCCTTCATAATGAACTCGCGACCACGCAGTAGGCCTGCGCGGGGGCGGGCCTCGTCGCGGTATTTGGTCTGAATCTGGTAGAGGTAGACCGGCAGATCCTTGTAGCTGCTGTAAAGGTCTTTGACCAGCAGGGTGAACATCTCTTCGTGGGTGGGGGCCAGCAGCATGTCTGCCCCCTTGCGGTCCTTGAGGCGGAAGAGGTTATCCCCGTATTCGTCCCAGCGGTTGGTTGCTTGGTAGGGCTCGCGCGGGAGCAGGGCCGGGAAGTGGACTTCCTGAGCACCAATGGCGTTCATTTCCTCACGGACAATGGTCTCAATCTTTCCCAGGACTTTCAGGCCCAGGGGTAGCCAGGTGTACACGCCGGGGGCTGCGCGCCGGATATAGCCGGCACGAACCAGTAGCTTGTGGCTGGCGACTTCAGCATCAACAGGGTCTTCACGCAAAGTGCGTAGGAAAAGGTGGGACAGGCGCTGTACCAAGGTGGCTTGCTTCCGTTTCTCTCATAGGGCAACCTCGTAGAGTTATAGGCTGCGCTAGGCTTCGGGCTCGTCGCCCGCTGACTGGTCCTACCCTAGGATTAAGGGCAGGGCATACTCTCTACCAGCTTACCGCTTCTTGTGAGGCTAAGACATCTCTGCTACCGGGGGACCTGCCGGGCATCGATGGTGACCGGCTACCCCCAGTTGGTCTCTTCCACAGAAGCTAGCTCCGCTTTGTACAGAGGATAGGCTACCGGGGCGGTTCTTGACGGATCGATCTGCGATCGCCTTAGAAAAGCACAGTAGAGAAAGTGCCTGTTTGCTGCCAGCCGGTGCTCCGGTAGAGAGCCCTGGCCGCACTGTTGTAATCGTTGACGTAGAGAGAAAGCTGGGGAAAACGCCGGCGAATTAGCTCTGCGCCCTGAGCTAGCAAGGTGGGGGCAAGACGGTGCCCCCTGTAGGCGGGGTGGAGCCACACGCCCTGAAGCTGGCAGATTGAACCGTGCGCCAAGCCGATATCCGTCTTAAAAATAACGATATTCTCGGAGTTAACACCGACCACGGTGCGACCGGTTCGGGTGAGTTCATCAATGCGGTGGGCATACCCGGAAGGGTCCCGTGTCATGGGGTCATAGCCTACTTCTTGGGTGAACATGGCGATAGAGGCTCTGAGCAGGCTGGGCCTGTCATCGGTGCGGGCCCAGCGCACAGGCTCAATGATAGGTGGAGCGCCCAGCCGCGGGCGAGCCAGCGACTGTTCAGCAAGCGCTGTGAGGTCAGCGTCCACGGGGAGCTCAAGCAAGGGCTGGCTTTCGCGGATGCCGAAGGGGGTTGGCATGCGCCCAGCTAGGTGCCCCCATATACCCAAGACTGCTTGGCGGTGGCCGAAAATTGATGCAATTTTGCGGTTGTGCCGCCAAATATAGTGGGCAACCGTCTCGTAGTGGGGTTCCGGTAGCGAAAGTGGAACGCAGTTAGCTCCAAGCCAGAAAGCGCCCACTAGGCAATCTCTGGGTTCCGCTTCAGGCCCCTCCCCCGGGGCAAGTGTCTCAGCCAGTCCCGGCATGGGGGCCAGGTTCCGCTCAGCCGGGTCGCTAAAGTGTGCCCCAGCCGATCGGCTCACCCAGTCGCTGGTCTTGCCCAGCAGAGTATCTAGGGTGTTTCTGAGGCGTTCCGGAAGCGGCATCTCGATGCCACCATACCCGCCTCCTACTGCGGGTGGTGCCCCCTTGTAGCCGCTCTCTTTCCCGCTGGCATTTCGAGGCACAAAAATACCAATGAAGCCGCTGGGCGTTTTGCGCGAGGTCAGTGCGCTCGGGGCAGGTAACCCAAAATGGTGGAGGTGTTCAGCCGCAAAGAGAAAACCCACCGGGTCTGAACTAATCATGGTTTCCAGTTCTACCCGGTCATCGAGGGTGAGGGGGCGGATTATGACATCATCGCTGATGCGCTGGAAGCGTGAAAAGAGAGACACGATGGGTTTCTTCTGAAGGCTTTAGGAGACTGAAACGGTCGGCTCGCCTGACAGGTCAATTTCGCCGCGGTCTTCCATCTCGCGGGCGATACGGTTGGCCTCCTCAATCAGGGTCTGAACGATCTCGTCTTCGGGAACGGTCTTGATGACTTCACCCTTAACAAAGATCTGGCCCTTACCGTTACCGGAGGCGACACCCAAGTCGGCTTCACGGGCTTCGCCGGGGCCGTTGACAATGCACCCCATGACGGCCACGCGCAGGGGAACTTTCATGCCTTCAAGGCCCTTGGTGACGTTCTCGGCTAGTTCCCATACATTGACCTGGGCACGGCCACAGGAGGGGCAGGAAACAATATCAAGTTTGCGGGGGCGCAGGTTCAGGGACTCAAGAATCTGGGAGCCTACTTTGACCTCTTCAACGGGAGGCGCGGAGAGGGACACGCGAATGGTATCGCCAATGCCCTCGGAGAGCAGGGCACCAAAGGCTGTTGCCGATTTGATGGTTCCTTGGAAAGCTGGGCCTGCTTCGGTAACGCCTAGGTGTAGGGGCCAGTCACCAGCAGCTGCCAGCTGGCGGTAGGCCTCAACCATGATGACGGGGTCGTTGTGCTTAACTGAAATCTTGAAGTCCCGGAAGCCGTGTTCCTCAAAGAGGGAGGCTTCCCAGACAGCGGATTCCACCAGGGCTTCTGGGGTGGCTTTGCCGTACTTTTCGAGTAGGCGCTTATCGAGTGAGCCGGCATTAACACCGATACGGATTGAGGTACCGTGGTCCTTAGCGGCAGCAGCGATCTCCTTGACCTGATCATCAAACTTACGGATGTTGCCGGGGTTAACTCGGACGGCACCGCAACCGGCTTCGATAGCGGCAAAGACGTACTTGGGCTGGAAGTGGATATCGGCGATCACAGGAATCTGGGACTGCTTAGCGATAATGGGCAGGGCCTCTGCATCCTTATCGGTGGGGCAGGCTACGCGTACAATATCGCAACCGGTGGCCGTGAGTTCAGCAATCTGCTGAAGGGTGGCGCCGATATCGTGGGTCTTGGTGGTGGTCATGGACTGCACGGAGACCGGCGATTCTGACCCTACCCCTACGGAACCGACCTTGAACTGGCGGGTCTTACGGCGTGGTGCCAGAACGGGGGGTGGTGCGGCGGGCATTCCAAGAGCAACCGAGGTCAAGTTTTCCTCCAAAAGTTTCTTACACCTGCCGGTGGGCGCAGGCGTACAGTGTCATCCTCTATTGTGCACCAGTTAGGCCATATTTACTAAGACAGGCCGGGGACTCTTTCGACACAGCTCAGCTAGGATAAACCGTATGGGTACCACTGTGATGACCTTTTCTGCTAGGCCTCGGGTTCTTTCAACCAATATCGCTCAGCCATTTACCTTAGTTGGCAGAACCCCGCGTCAGACCGGTATTGGTAAGGTCGCTGTGAGTTCCCTCGATGTTTTTGCTCCCGACCCGAACTACAGCGATGGCTCCGGTGTTGCCGGTGATTTTGTGGGTGATAGTAAGCACCACGGCGGGGCTGAAAAAGCTGTCTACCTTTATGCTCGTGAAGAATTGGATGACTGGGGTGAGCAGGCAGGAAGGAGCTACCCTAACGGCATGTTTGGCGAGAACGTCACAACTGAAGGCGTTAGCTGGTCTGAGATCTTGGTCAATCAGCGGTTCAGTGTTGGCTCTGCTGTACTTGAAGTCAGCTCCCCGCGCCAGCCCTGCAGAACTTTTGCTGACTGGCTGGGGCGTAAAGGGTGGGTTAAGACCTTCGCCCAGCACGGTGACTGCGGCACCTAGGCCCGTGTGATTGAGCCGGGCACTATCAGGCCTGGAGATAGTATCGCACGCTCAGTCGAGCTTAGAAGAGGCTGATGGGTTTGAAGATATCGGCGGCCACCAGAATGACGGTCATGAGCAGGAAGGCACCGGCGACCACATAGGTCAGCGGCAGGAGCCTAACCGGGTCGAAGGGGCCGGGGTCTTTTCGACCCAGTAGCTTGGCGCTCTTGCGGCGCAAGCCCTCCCACAGGGCGCCCAGGACGTGCCCGCCATCCAGAGGTAGAAGCGGAATCAGGTTAAAAGCAAAGAGCATGAGGTTCATCTGGGCAATCAGCGACACCAGCGTGGCCGCCTT
The DNA here is from genome assembly GCF_048513575.1 of Rothia sp. CCM 9417. Lineage (NCBI taxonomy): Bacteria > Bacillati > Actinomycetota > Actinomycetes > Micrococcales > Micrococcaceae > Rothia > Rothia sp. CCM 9417. Next base: position 97,841 of record NZ_JBLXXT010000005.1, read on the forward strand.
ATCGCGCAGGCTAATTTCATCGTGCGCAGCAATATCACCAGCGATCCGGCCAACACCAACAACCGAAACTGGACTGTTTACATCACGGTCCCCGTTGGTCACCAGAGTAACTGCCACACCGTAGACGCGGGCCGGAAGCTTAATCAGAGTTGCGCCAATACGTTCCAGGGACTGCCCAACTGTGGGGAGCACCTCCCCCACGGTGCCGGGGGTCAGCTCAGTAGCGGGGCTGATACCGATGAAGCCCACTTCCTGGGTTTTATAGCTACCGTCGGGGTTGGTCTGGTAAGTGCTGGTGAGCGGATCAACTACCGGGCGTTCAGTCAGCATGGGTGTGATAGTCAGCTCTAGCGTCTGGTCACCGCGCTGGACGGTTAGCGGGACTTCTTTCTCGGCCTTGCTACGGATTAATTCAGTGAGCTGCTCCCAGCTGGTCACGCTCTGGCCAGCAAATTCGAGAATGGTGTCACCGGGCTTGAGGCCTGCGGCACTAGCGGGCGCTAGCGGATCATCAGCCCCACACTCTGCGGAGTTAGCGCTCTTAGCCCTAGTAGCATCAAGGGTTTGGACGCAGTGCGAGACGCTTTGAATGCCGGTGGTTGGCTGGTAGGAACCAAAGCCCGTTACCAAAATTGTGGTAGCTACCAGCCCAATCAGCAGGTTCATGGCGGGTCCACCCAGCATAATAATGATGCGCTTGTAGACCGGAAGCTGGTAGAAGAGCCTGCCTTGGTCCTCGGGGCGGATGCGCTCAACATCAGCCTGGCGAGCTTGGCGGGCTAGCTGTTGCAGAGGGCTAGTTCCACCTGCCCGCCCCTCACTTTGCCCATCTTGACCGGGCGGGTACATGCCAATCATGGAGATGTAACCACCCAGCGGTAGCGCTTTAAATCCGTATTCGGTTTCACCGCGTTTCCAAGAGAAGACCGTTTTGCCAAAGCCAATCATGTACTGGGGAACCCGTATACCAAAGAGCTTGGCGGGCACCAGGTGCCCCACCTCGTGGAGGGCAATAGAGAAGGCAATACCCAGGGCCATGAGCACTACACCCACCAGGAAAAGCAAGATTGTCACGCACAACTCCTTGAAACCGGACGTCCGGCTAGAACCAGCCGGATTTAAAGATACAAGCCAGCGTACGCCAAGCCCATCCGAGCCGCCAGTTCAGACCTCTTGGAGTTTGCCCCTAAAACACGCCGGGCTTACTGTGCCCCCATAGGGGCGCTAAGTGCTATGAGATATTCTGTGGCTACAAGACTGTTTGGGCAACAGCTCTCTCCCTCTCTCCCTCATCTTCTCCCCCCTGGCTACTCAACGGGGTCTCGGGTGCAGTAAAGATACGGCCACGACCCAGACTTTATAGGCTGGGTCCCACCCCGTCTTTGAGGTAGTTTCCACCCTTACTTTTAGGTCAAAAATGCCCTAACTTCACACTTGCGTTATATAACCGGTAATTATGCTTTCCCTAGGTCACACGCCCAGCAGCAAAAGCCCCCAGAAACCACCCATAAATTTGTCTTGACATGGGAAAACGCTCTGAGCTATGCAGATTAAATATAATCAAGCATATTTTATGCAGATTTTATTTTTGCCGCACTTTAAGCCACAATCAAAGAGTGAAAAATCATCGAGCGCCCGCTCCCGTGCGCCCGCACCGTCACTTCTGACAAGGAGTACCATTTATGACCGCACAGGTTGAAGCTCCCGCCACCGCTGGAGTCTTTGTCAACGAACATTCTGCGAGCGCCTGGGAGGGTTTTGCACCCGGCCCCTGGCAGGACAGCATCGATGTGCGAGGGTTCATCTTCGCTAACTTCACCCCCTACGAGGGGGACTCCAGTTTCTTAGCTGGCCCCACCGAAAAGACCCTGCGTGTCTGGGACACTCTTGAAAAGAACTACCTCTCCGTAGAGCGCAAGAACCGTGTATACGACGTAGACACCAAGACCCCCGCCGAAATTGATGCATTCCCTGCGGGCTACATCTCTGAAGACGACGATGTTGTCGTTGGTCTACAGACCGATGTTCCGCTCAAACGCGCCATGATGCCCAACGGCGGCTGGCGCATGGTTGAGACCGCTATCCGCGAAGCTGGCAAGGAACCCGATGAAAACATCAAGAAGATTTTCACCGAGTACCGCAAAACCCACAACGATGCCGTCTTTGATATCTACACCCCCCGCATTCGCGCGGCTCGCTCCTCGCACATCATCACAGGCCTGCCCGATGCCTACGGCCGTGGTCGCATCATCGGTGATTACCGCCGTGTAGCGCTCTACGGTGTCGATAACCTGATTGCCGATAAGGAACGCGCTAAGGACGCTGTAGCTGACCGTGGCTTCAGTGAGCACTGGGCTCGCTACCGCGAGGAACACTCAGAGCAGATTAAGGCTCTGAAACGTCTCAAGAAGATGGCAGCGCTCTACGGCTTCGATATTTCCCATCCTGCCCGCACCGCCCAGGAAGCCGTTCAATGGACCTATTTCGCCTACCTGGCATCGGTTAAGTCACAGGATGGCGCCGCCATGTCTATTGGTCGCCTCTCCGGCTTCCTAGATATCTACTTTGAGCGTGACCTAGCCGCTGGCCTGATTACCGAATCCGATGCTCAGGAAATGATTGATGCCCTGGTCATCAAGCTGCGTATCGTTCGCTTCCTACGCACCATCGACTACGATCAGATTTTCTCCGGCGACCCCTACTGGGCTACCTGGTCCGACGGTGGCTTCACCAGCGACGGTCGCACCCTGGTCACCAAAACCTCCTTCCGTCTGCTCCAAACCTTACGTAACCTGGGCCCCGCCCCAGAACCCAATATCACCATCTTCTGGGACGAGAATCTACCCGCCGGTTACAAGGAATTCTGCGCCGCTATCTCCATTGAGACCTCCTCCATCCAGTACGAGTCTGACCCCCAGATTCGTGAGCAGTGGGGCGACGACGTAGCCATTGCCTGCTGTGTCTCACCCATGAAGATTGGTAAGCAGATGCAGTTCTTCGGCGCTCGCGTCAACGCCGCTAAGGCTCTGCTCTACGCCATCAACGGTGGTCGCGATGAGATGACCGGCAAGCAGGTTGTTGAGGGCTACGAACCTGTCACCGGCGACGGCCCCCTGGACTTTGATGATGTCTGGCTCAAGTACGAAGAGATGCTGGACTGGGTCGTTGCCACCTACGTTGAGGCTCTGAACATCATTCACTACAGCCACGACAAGTACGCCTACGAGTCCATCGAAATGGCCCTGCATGACTCGGATATTATCCGTGCCATGGGTTGCGGTATCGCTGGTCTGTCCATCGTTGCTGACTCCCTGGCTGCTATCAAGTACGCCAAGGTCACCCCGGTTCGTGACGAAACTGGCCTGATTGTGGACTACATTACCGAAGGCGACTTCCCCACCTACGGTAACGACGATGACCGCGCCGATGATATCGCCGCAACCATCGTTCACACCGTGATGGAGAAGATTAAGGCTATCCCGCTCTATCGCGATGCTATCCCCACCCAGTCGGTTCTGACCATTACCTCTAACGTGGTCTACGGTAAGGCAACAGGTTCCTTCCCCTCTGGCCACCGTGCGGGTACCCCCTTCTCCCCCGGCGCCAACCCAGAGAACGGTATGGACACCCACGGCATGGTTGCCTCTATGCTCTCGGTCGGCAAGCTGGACTACGAGGACGCCCTGGACGGTATCTCCCTAACTAATACCATCACCCCCAACGGTCTTGGCCGCACCAAGGACGAGCAGGTAACCAACCTAGTTGGCATCCTCGATGCCGGCTTTATCCCCGAAGAAGACTAAAACTCAATAGATTTAGTGTCCCGGTCGAGGGGTGCCCGCCGATCCTGCACCAGCAGGTTGGCCCCCTCGACCGGGGCGGCAACCCTATCAACACCTCATCACTAAGGAGAAAACCATGGCTGTAAAGACCTACGAAGAGCGTCTGGCTTCTATGAAGGCAAATCGCGCCACCAAGACCGCCCCCAAGGGCCTCTACCACGCAAATATCAATGTTCTCAACCGCGAAACCCTTGAGGACGCAATGGAGAACCCCGATAACTACCCCAACCTGACCGTTCGCGTCTCGGGCTACGCGGTTAACTTTGTGCGCCTGACCCGTGAGCAGCAGCTAGACGTACTCTCACGCACCTTCCACCACGGGGCATAGGTTCCTATGTCTCTCGACGTCACACACGATGTCACCGATACCGCCGGCGAGCTAACTTTTGCTCCGCCGGCGGACCGGCATTCTGGGGCTGGAACCTGGGGCCTGGGTGAGATGACGGAGCTGGAGCGCTCTGTCCAGATTAAGCTCATGCGCGAGGGCCAGCTCGGTTCTATCCATTCCTGGGAACTGGTGACAGCTGTTGACGGCCCGGGCACCCGCATGACCATCTTCATGAACGGTTGCCCGCTCCGTTGCCTTTATTGCCATAACCCTGACACCTTCAAGATGAAGGACGGTCAGCCCATCATGGCCTCAGATCTGATGAAGAAGATTAAGCGCATGCGCAAAATCTTTAAAGCTACCGGTGGCGGTATTACTATCTCCGGGGGTGAGGTGCTCATGCAACGCCCCTTTGCTGAGAATATCCTCATGAGCGCCAAGTCTTTGGGTATTCATACCTGCATTGACACCTCCGGGTTCCTGGGTGCTCACGCAACAGATCAGTTCCTTGAAAACGTTGACCTGGTCTTACTCGATGTTAAATCTGGTTCTGAAGAGGTCTACCAGAAACTTACCGGAAGAGCTCTCCAACCCACTATTGACTTTGGGGATCGGCTCTCAGCGCTGGGTATTAAGACCTGGATTCGTTTTGTTCTGGTCCCCGGCTACACCGATGACCCCGACAATATCGAGAAGGTTGCCGATATCGTCTGCCGCTGGCGCAACATCGTGGAGCGGGTTGAGGTTCTGCCCTTCCACCAGATGGGCACCGACAAATGGGAGTCCCTGGGCTATGACTACCAGTTAGCCGATGTGAAGCCCCCCAGCCGCGAAGACACCGAAGCGGCCCGCGATATCTTCCGGGCACGCGGGCTCGCCGTCTACTAACCGTCTTTTGGGCATGAATGTTGCATAAAAAGAGCGTCACCCCTTTTTTCGTTTTCAGAGGGAAGATAGGGGTGGGTTTTTATATGCGCATCGAATTAAACCATCATAATATTATTGCAAAAATTCTATAAAAATCTCTTGACTAGGATTCACCTCATCGCTTAGAATTCTAGGCACCTAACCCAAGCAGGTTTCATAAAGAAATCTCCAAGCGCAAGGAAATTCTATGCACACCACGGCGAATTCCTTTCTCATGCTTTTACTCGCCCTGTCGTTGTCAACTCTTAGCATATCGCTGGCTAACGCTTCCTCTCTCTCTCACCTCAAGAAAAATACAACGATATTTACCAGAAAATAGTAAACTCAGGAACATCAAAAGACCCTCTGGATTCCCTGACGGTGGATGGGCGTCGATTTTTTGAAGACTTTACAGCAGTCGCCAGTGAAAATTCATCAATTTTTATTGCTGCACCCTCCTTGATAAGAGCTATACCAATGTCCGGTTGTTGGAATGCATCAATTCAAAGCTATCAGAATAATGTATTCGGTAATCTTTTGTTTACGACGACGGTCAAGGGTAAATGGTGCTATGCAAGTGGCCGGATTACCAGTAGCACTGCAACTAACCATTGGGGGCAAACGTATATGCCGGAGTGGTTTCTCACAAGCTCAAAACCATCTTCAGGTATCTATGGGACAGTAAGCGCACGAATGGTAGCTAACAATTATTTCTCTTTTAGGCCACTTGGGTACGAATTACGGGGACACACTCAGTGTGCGAGGCTTATTGGGTACAATAAAGGCGTTAGTGTTGGTGATAATTCGTGTTCAGTCCAATTTTGATAAAATGATATGAATACAAATCATAAAATATTTTATCTCCTGTTGGGGCTCATTATCATTTTTCTTGTGATAGTTATCATCGGCTGGCCTTACGGTGAAGAAATATCGAAGGTCTTGTAATGAGAGTCGGAATCTTCCCCATAGTTTTTGTTCAAGTAATGAGTACCTCACGAGCTCGTATTCTTGCCCAGTTTTATGCATCGAGTACAGCGTCAAGAGCTAGCCAGTGGTTTCAACATTAGTGTTGATGCTCCCATACGACCCTCTAAAACCCAGGTAGGGCTCTGCAACCCACCAATAACTTATGCGATATGCATACTTTCAAGGTCGGCACCTGCTTTTTGCCTGGTGCCGACCCCATTTTTGCAGGGTTTCTTCATATATACCAAGCCAGGTGTGGCAGAGAACTAATCGGCCAGAATCTCGTGGGCGCGGGTACGAGCCCAGCTCTCCGCCCCTAGGACTGCTTCAAGGGTCAGGGAGCCGCTTTCAGCGCACCAAGCTGACTGGGCATGCTCATCCAGCAGACGGCCGGCAGTCTCAATCATGTCGGTAAAACGAATTTTCCCGGCGTGGAAGGCTGCAACGGCCTCTTCATTAGCTGCGTTGAAAACAGCCGGGAAGGTACCGCCGCGCTTGCCTGCCTCTTTAATGATCTCTACAGCTGGGAAAGCTGTCTTATCCAGTGGCTCAAAGGTCCATTGGCTGGCCTGGGTCCAGTCGCAAGGCTGAGCCACACCAGGGATGCGGTGGGGCCAGGTCAGGCCCAGGGCAATCGGCAAGAGCATGGTCGGCGGTGAAGCCTGAGCAATGGTTGAGCCGTCCACAAACTGCACCATGGAATGAACGATGGACTGGCGGTGAACAGTCACATCGATACGGTCAAGGTCAATACCGAACAGGTGATGTGCTTCAAGAACCTCAAGAGCCTTATTGACCATAGACGCCGAATTAGTGGTAACAACCAGGCCCATATCCCAGGTCGGGTGAGCCAGGGCCTGGGCCGGAGTGACCTCCCGCAGTTGCTCGTAGCTCATACCCCGGAAAGGCCCGCCGCTGGCCGTGAGAATCAGTCGATCAATTTCGCGGTCGCTCCCGGCTGAAAGTGCCTGGGCGAGTGCCGAGTGCTCCGAATCTACCGGCACCATGGGTTGTTCCAGGGGTGAGGCATCAACGGCGGCTTTGACCAGCTCACCGCCAGCGATCAGCGACTCTTTATTAGCTAGGGCAACCTGAGAGCCAGCCGTCAGGGCTGCCAGGGTGGGCCTGAGCCCGATAGAGCCGGTAATACCGTTGAGCACTACATCGGCACCAGCTTCCGATGCCCGGGTAGCGGCATCCTGCCCCCATTCAATCTGCGGGGCGTAGCCCGGTGCAAGTGCTCCCAGAGCCTCACGCAGGGTGCGAGCAGCATCTTCCCCACCGCTTGTTGCCACCAGCTGAGGCCGCAAACGGGCAGCTTGCTCAGCCAGAGCAGCGACCGAACGCCCACCCGCGGCCAAAGCCAGCACACGAACCGGGGCACCGTCTGACCCACTTTTAGCGCCCGCTAAAGCGTTGAGGTGGTCAATCACCTGTAGGCCCTGAGTTCCGATAGATCCGGTTGACCCCAGGAGGGTGACGGTACGCCCCTGCGCCAGAAAATCTTTTAGCTGATCAGTGAGGGCCAAAGCTGAGCTTGGGTGGGACTGACTAGAACCAAATCGCATGGCTTCATTTTCTCACATACTAGTTTTCGAAAGAGGCTCTGAGCGCGCTGAGCATGGATGAATAAAAATCACGGATGAGTTGGCTCTCAGGGAAAATCATGTCAGCCGCATGGTACATACCTTGCACCTGGTGAAATTTGCTCTCCACGCCGGCCTGCAATAAGCGCTGATGGTAGTCCCACCCTTCCGGGTAAAAAAGGTCCTGGTCACCGACACCTATCCAGGCTGGAGGGAGGCCAGCCAGGTTTTGCCTGCGCGCTGGTGCTGCATAGGCAGGCAGTGAGGGAGCTCCTGCCTGCCCACCAAGATAGGTGTTCCAGGCGATCTTATTATCCAGGGGGGTCCAGGCATAGGTGCCGCGCCCCTGCGTATCTGATCGGTCGGTAGTACGATCATCGAGCATGGGGTAAATCAAGGCCTGAAAGTTGAGAGGGTTGCCTGCGTCCAAGGCCCGCTGAGCTAAGGAGGCAGCCAGTCCCCCGCCGGCGCTCTGGCCGCATACAGCAATCAATGAAGGGTCAAAGCCATATTTCTGCCCTGAGGATTGCAACCATTGCAAAGCCTTATAGCAGTCATCTAAGTCTGCTGGGAAAGGTGCCTCACCAGCGTTACGGTATTCAACGTTGAGGACGGGAACACCAAGATCTCGCGCCAGAGCACTAGCATAAGTCTGAGCAGGTCCCGCACTTGATAAAAGATGTCCGCCACCATGAATAAAGAGCACAGCACCTTCGGACTGACGCTGTGCAGGGAGGTTGAGAAAGGAGCTGAGGCTTACCCCAGCGGAAGACAGCTCAATCCGCTCAACTTTAACCCCCGCTACAGGTTGAGCTACCCGGAGGTAGTTGCGCTGGGGCTCAGGTAAGAGGTAGCCAAGACTTGCGTAGAAGCCCTGTAGGGGTGCCAGATAGAGCCGCGGGCCCCAGAACTGAGGGTTAACCTGTTTCTGTGCTTTCCGATGCCAGTAAGCACAGTGACCGGCGGTGGCAAGCCCCAAGACCAGCAAAAATTTTTTCATTCCCCTACCCCGTATCATGGAAGACGTCGCTCAGGCCCCCTGGCAGAGGTCTTAGGGCCTTCAGCAGGGACTATCTTTTTGATGCTACCCAATAATATCGAAGTTTTTTAGTTTCTTAGCTATGGTTTTACCTCCGCTGTTTTGCAACTCAAGTAGCTCTGCGTAGATACCTCCTGAAGCTGCTAGTTGGTCCGGACTGCCGATCTCATCAATCTGCCCATCCTTAAGTGTGACGATGCGGTCTACACGTGCAATAGTTGACAATCTGTGGGCAATGATAAGAGAAGTACGCCCCTGCATCAGCTCCTCCAGGCCCTTCTGCACAGCACGCTCGGCCTTGGTGTCCAGGGCGCTGGTTGCCTCATCAAGAATGAGGATGGGAGCATCTTTGAGGATTGCTCTAGCTATGGCTATCCGCTGTTTTTGCCCTCCTGAGAGCTTGAGTCCGCGCTCACCAATGAGCGAGTCGTAGCCATCGGCGAACTTGGTGATGAATTCGTGGGCATTGGCTTTGATAGCCGCCTCAATAATCTGTTCCCGGCTGGCCTGCGGCTGTGCGTAGGAAATGTTCTCGGCAATAGTGCCCGAGAACAGGGAGGGATCCTGAAAGACCATGCCGATTAAAGAACGAACCTGGGTCAGGTCACTGCCAGCGATATCCATACCGTCAACGGTAACCGAACCAGTACGGGGGTCATAGAGGCCTTCTAGGAGCGACATGAGCGTTGATTTACCGCCGCCGGATTCGCCCACGAACGCAATACGTTCACCGCGCTTGACGCTCAGGTCGATCTTGTGTAGCACATCCTCTTCGCCGTCATAGCCAAAGCTCACCTCTTCAAAGCGAACCAGTTCCTGGCCCTCAGATGCAGTGATAGCCGCCGGCTGAGTGTATTCCGGTGCCCCCTCACGGGTAATTGCTAAAGCTCGGGGGTCCGATTCTCGTTCCATGACATCGAAGTAGTCCTTGGATCCGGTAATAGCTCGCTGGGCGCTATCAACGATCCAGGACAGAGAATTGATGGGAGCAACCGCCATAGCTAGAAGCTGAATGAGTAGCACCATGTCACCAATGGAAAAATCACCGGCCAGGGTCCGCAGGAAAATCAGCAGGTAGAGACCGAAAAAGATCAGGTTTAGAAAGCTCAGTCGGGCCACGTCCATGCTGTGCCAGAACCGGGATTGGGTGGCGGTCAAGCTGATGGTATCGCTAAAGAGAGTTTTAAAGCGAGTCAGTTCGCGCTCTTCCTGCCCAAATGATTTAACGACACGAATCTGACCGATGACCTCGGCAAAACGGCCTGATGCAAGATCAATTTTCTGGTTTTTCTGGCCCTCCCAGACCTGCCATTTGCTGCTGGTTTTACTGGTCAGCCAAAAGTAGACGGGGAAGATAAGAATGAGAAGCAATCCCAGTGGCCAGTAGTAGAGGGAGCTAATCACAATCACCGAAACTGTAGTAAGTACCAGGGAGATAAAGGTGTTCGACATGGTCTTGACGAACTGGGTGACCTCGGCAATAGAGCGGTTCAGGCGAGCGATGATAGTGCCGGTCAGTTCCGAGTCGAAATAAGGCAGGGGTAAAGAAAGAAGCTTCTCGTAGTAGCGCACCGAAAGTATGGTGCGCATGCGCTGGCTCATGATATCTCCCAGGTAACCTCCAAGGTTAGTGGTAAGTACACTCACCAGTTGAGCCGCTAGGTATGCCGCCGCCAACCAGACGATTATCGCCCCGGTTGTGGGTGCTGAGCCCTTAAGGTGATTGACTACGGTATCGGTTGCCCCGGAGATGATAAAGGGAGCAAGTAGTGAGGCCGCAGAGGTAAGAACCGCGCAGAGCACGATTCCCAGGAAGAAAGGCCAGAGTTCTCTGGTAGCTCCTATGATTCTGGTAATACTTTTCATGGCATGGCTCTTCCTTGTCTTGGTGGTGCACCACTACCCTAGCGCTGATACCGGTGATTTACTTGAGCTTGACCTGCCTTTTTGCTCACGCATCGGTAGGCTTCAAGCACAAAGAACCCGGTGGTATCCGTCGTCGGAAAACCACCGGGTTCTGCTTCAGGGGCTACCGCCCTCTCAAGTGTGCTACTTCTTAACTACTACCTTCTGGTAGATGAAGAGTACGATCAGCGCGCCAACGACTGCTGTAAAGACAGAGCCGAGGCTGAAGCCATTGACACCATCGGAAAGGAAGGGCAGGAAGCTACCCAGGAAGCCACCCAGCATAGCGCCCACGATACCGAGGGCGGTGGTGACGACAAAACCGCCACCTTGCTTACCGGGCATGATGAGCTTGGCAATTGCGCCAGCGATCAGACCGAGGACAATCCAGCTAATGATGGAAAGAATCATGTTACCTACTTCTATATTTTGCTTAGCGACTATGATCAGCCGCAAGGATAAGCATTACCTATTCTATATCAAATATCAAGATAAAAATAAGTAGGGTGATAGTGTTATTTACAACTATCCCAGCAGAAAAGTCCCGTCAGCGGTAAGCCAACGGGACTTTCAGCCTAAATCAAGCAGGTTAGGCTAGTGGTCAATAGCACCTTCGGCACCTACCCCGGTGAGAGAGCGAACTTCCATCTCAGCCTGGGTTGCAACATCTTCTTTCTCACCACCCAGCGACCCCAGGAAACCCAGCAGGAAGGCCGCAGGAATAGCGACAAGACCGGGGTTAGCCAGAGGGAACCAGGCAAAGTCGGCGGTAGGAATCATTGAAGTCTCAGCACCGGACATGACCGGGGAGAAGATAATCAGAACTACGGAGAGCCCAAGACCCCCATACATGGACCACAGAGCGCCACGAGTCTTGAAGCCTTTCCAGTAGAGGGAATAGACGATGGTCGGCAGGTTAGCAGAGGCAGCCACTGCGAAAGCAAGCGCCACCAGGAAGGCAACATTCTGCCCCTGGGCCCCAATACCACCGGCAATGGCCAGCAAGCCAATAACCACCACAGTCGTCTTAGCCACTCTGATTTCTTTGGCAGGATCAGACTGCCCCTTACATATAACGTTGGTGTAGATGTCGTGGGCGAAGGAGGCCGAGGCTGTAATAGCTAGACCAGCGACCACCGCAAGAATGGTAGCAAAAGCTACCGCCGCGATAACTCCCATCAGCAAGGAGCCACCTAACTCGTAGGCCATGAGCGGAGCCGCTGAATTCACGCCACCAGGAGCTGCCTTAATTGCCTCAGAACCAACGAGTGCAGCAGCACCAAAGCCCAGCACCAGGGTAAAGAGGTAGAACAGGCCGATCAGGGAGATAGCCCAGACCACTGATTTACGGGCCTCTTTAGCCGTGGGGACGGTGTAGAAGCGCATGAGCACGTGGGGCAGGCCAGCAGCACCGAAGACCAGGGCCAGCGAAAGTGAAATGAAGTCCAGCTTGGTCAAATCGCTCTTACCGTATTTGAGGCCCGGTTCAAGCATCTTAGGGTTACCGGAGGCCTCAACAGCACCACCGAGCAGATCAGAGAGGTTGAACTTGTAGATACCCAGGATCCAGACGGTCATGACAGCAACGCCGCTAATCAAGAGGACAGCTTTAATGATCTGAACCCAGGTCGTACCCTTCATGCCACCGATGAGAACGTACACAATCATCAGGACACCCACAACGACGATGACCAGTGACTGACCGGCCTTGGAGCTAATACCCATCAGAAGAGACACGAGAGCGCCGGCGCCGGCCATCTGAGCCAGCAGATAGAAGAGGGTAACAGCGAGAGTCGAGATGCAGGCCGCGATACGGACCGGGCGCTGACGCAGACGGAAGGAAAGAACATCGGCCATGGTGAACTTGCCGGTATTGCGCAAGGGCTCAGCTACCAACAGGAGGGCTACCAGCCAAGCAACCAGAAACCCGATGGAGTATAGAAAGCCGTCATAGCCCTGGATAGCGATAGCACCAACAATACCCAGAAAGGAGGCTGCTGAAAGGTAGTCACCGGCGATAGCTAGGCCGTTTTGGGTGCCGCTAAAGGAACGTCCTCCAGCGTAGTAGTCGGCGGCAGTCTTATTGTTCTTAGAAGCTCTCAGAACCACCACCATAGTAATCAGTACGAAGCTGCCAAAGACAACCATATTAATCCAGGGAGTTCCAACCACCTGGGTGCTCGCTGCATCGGCGGCCTGCACGACGCCAGTTAGTGAAGAAGTCATTTGTTATATTCCCCTTACGATGCCTTGGTGTGGGCGTAATCGCCGGATTCAATATCCTTGCGTAGGCGGCTAGAGCGAGGGTCTAGTTTTGTGTTGGCAAAGACGATGTACAAAGCGGTAATTCCAAAAGTCGTCACGAACTGACAGAGGCCAAAGACAATGCCTACGTTGATGTTTCCAGCCAGCTTGGTTGCCATAAAACCGGGTGCGTAGACCGCCAAGATGACATAGAGCAGATACCAGACCAAAAAGGCCACGGTCATAGGGAAAACAAACGACCGGTGTGTTTTGCGCAGCTCCTTAAAGCTGTCACTGCTCTGAGCCGCCCTAAAGTCGACGTGTTCGGCATCGACAAGGGGCTGGCCAGATTCTGGTGATGAGTGGGCCATCACTACCTCCTTTGTGTAACTGAGAACACATTAGTATGTAATGTGGGTTACACACAAGTAGGCGGGTCAAAAAAGGCGGGCTCACCGAAATGTTTTCGGGTCGCCCGCCTTATGCCAGCTTAGTAGCTGATCTTTCTATAGGGTGTCCTGCAGATACTCAATGCAACGGTCCAAAAAAGCATCAACCTGCGTTTCTTCATAGCTGAGTTCGCCGGTAGCGGCTGTGAAAGAAACCGCACGAATATCGTCCGGTAAAAGTTGATGCTGGCCTTTGAGATGCTCCATCAGCTGGTGGCACAAAGCATCAACATCTTTGACAAAATAGCCCTTGGTCAGCCGCTTGGAGGGCCGGCGGAACCGCTCGCCATCGGGCCTGCGCAACCGCCCCAGCAGAAGCAGGCGCAACTCCGCAATCGCATCGTTCCATGTAGTCTGCCCGTACTTCTGGATGTAGAGACGACGCTCCAACTCAGAGAATCGGTCTTCAACCCGGTCCAGCGCACGGTCCACCTCCGCAGGCAAGTATCCACCGGGTTCTGCTTCAAAGACAGCCCCGCGAATAGTCCGAGAGGTATTCACATCTTTGCTCAGCTGGGCACCGGTCAGCATGAGCTCATAGTCATCGGCAAGCCGAGTGAAGAAAGCGTCCACGCTAGCAGTGCGGTAGCCATTTTCTTTGGGTCCGACCAGAGTAAAAGCACTGTTCGACGCTTTTTTTGCAGCGGGTTTGGAATCCGCCTGCGGGGCAGCACTCTGTGCACGATGTTTCACTGTCATAACTCCCTATATCTGTCGAGCAAATGCTATTAGAAGAGGACGCCCAGCACCGAGAAAATGACATACCCGATAGCAATGGCAAAAACAATCGAATCGAGCCTGTCCATGACCCCACCGTGCCCCGGCAGGATATTCGACATGTCCTTGATACCAATTTCGCGTTTGACCATCGACTCGCCTAGATCGCCTGCAGTTGAGGCTATGACCAAAAAGAAAGCAACAATGAGCCCATACCACCAGGGTTCATCAATCAAGAAAGTGCAGAGAACCCCAACAACCATTGACCCAATCATGGAGCCGGCAAAGCCCTCCCAGGTCTTCTTGGGCGAAATTTTGGGAGCCATAGGGGTTTTACCCCATTTGACACCTGCGATATACCCCCAAGTGTCATTACCAATAGCCATGAGCAAGATCATGAAGACCTTTGCAGGCCCGGAGTCTTCCCGGTAGAGCAGGAGAGCAAGTGAAATCATGAAGGGCACCCAGGACATCACAAAGATGGAGCCCATGATCGACATAATCATGCCGTCGCGCTCCCCCACCAGCCGCCATGCAATCAAGATAAGGATAGAGGCAACAACCGTGAAAATAAGCCACTGCCCTCCCCCGTAGTAGGCGGCAAAGGGCATGAAGAAAGCGGTACCCACAGCGGGGATAATGGGTACGCCCATACCCCGCTTCTGATTGAGGCCGTTAGAAACCTCCCAGGTGCCTACTGCCCCTGCACAAGCTGACGATACAACAAGAACAAGAGGGGAAATGAACAAGCCCACTGCTATAAGAGCGCCCATTACCAGGCCAACAGTGATAGCAGCGGGCAGGTTCCTACCGGCCTTTGAGGCCCGGGGCTGCTGTTCTTGAGATTGAACAGTCATACCGTTTTAGACCTCTAGCAGCTCAGCTTCCTTGCTCTTGAACAGGGCATCGATAAGGTCGGTGTGCTTCTTGGTCAGTGCGTCAAGCTCCTTTTCAGCGCGGCTGCCTTCGTCCTCACCGATTTCGCCGTCTTTGACGAGCTTATCCAGGGCGGTCTTGGCCTGGCGGCGGGCGTTACGAACGGCAACACGGCTGTCTTCGGCCTTGTGGTTTGCCAGCTTGATGTATTCCTTACGACGGTCCTCAGTCATTTCAGGCATAACAACGCGCACAACGTTGCCGTCATTGGCGGGGTTGGCACCGAGGTCAGAGTCACGGATAGCCTTTTCGATAGCACCCATGGCGCTCTTATCGTAGGGGGTAATGAGAACAGTACGCGCTTCGGGGGTCTGGAAGGATGCGAGCTGCTGGAGGGGGGTGGGCGAACCGTAGTAATCAGCGGTTAGGTTGGCGAAGAGTGCGGGGTTGGCCCGGCCTGTGCGGATTGAGGCAAATTCGTTTTTGAGGGCCTCGACGGACTTGTCCATCTTCTCGCCAGCTTCTTGCAGGGTTTCTTCAACCATCTCGTGTGTCCTTTGATTGTGCCTAGCCTCCGTGGCTGGGCGCTTATATAGTCTCTTCCTAGTCTAGTGGGCATAAGCTAGAGGGAGCGAATTGTAGGGCGGGTATTTTTGGTTTTGCTTAAGGCAAGGGGCACCTGCTATCAAGCAGGTGCCCCCGTAGGTTGTGTTGGTTGACCCCTATGCGGCCACCATCTTATGCGGTGACCAGGGTGCCGATTTGCTCGCCGAATGGAGTGCGTGGAAGCGGGTTGAGCTTGCAAGAGCGCACGGAATCATTCGAGGCCAACCTATGCGGTGACCAGGGTGCCGATTTGCTCGCCGAGAATGGCACGAGCCACATTGCCCTCGCCCTGCATCCCAAAGACGCGCATGGTGACCTTGTTATCTTTGCAGAGGGAGAAGGCGGTCTGGTCCATCACCCGAATGTTGCGCAGCAGAGCTTCATCATAGGTGAGCTTGGAGAGACGCTCAGCAGCGGGGTCCTTCTTGGGGTCGGCGGTGTAGATACCATCCACACCGTTCTTAGCGACCAGGACCTCGTCAGCGTGGATTTCTAGTGCACGCTGAGCAGAGACGGTATCGGTGGAGAAATAGGGCAGGCCTGCGCCGGCACCGAAGATGACCACGCGGTCTTTCTGCATGTGGCGGATGGCGCGACGGGGAATGTAGTTTTCTGCCACCTGCTGCATGGAAATTGCTGACTGAACGCGGGTATCGATGCCGGCCTGCTCCAAGAAATCCTGCAGGGCCAGGGAGTTCATAACTGTACCGAGCATACCGATGTTGTCAGCGCGAGAACGGTCCATGCCGGCTTCAGACAATTCAGCACCGCGGAAGAAGTTTCCGCCTCCCACAACAACCGCAACCTCAACCTTGCCGATAGTTGATGCAATCTGCTCTGCTATTCCGCGAACGACCTCGGTGGAAATACCAACTTCTCCGCCGCCAAAGACTTCGCCAGAGAGCTTGAGCAGGACGCGACGCCTACCGGTGTCGTCCTTGTGGATCTTGCTGGTTGCCTCTGTCATGAGGGCCCTCCCTGAAAATAGTCAAAATTTTTTTGCGGTACCCGGTTGGATACACGCTTTTCTTCTAGCATACGGCAAAGGGGAGCCTCCTTGCGGGGGCTCCCCTTTGTTCAGGGCATTTTTGGTGCTCAATCACATGCCCTTACAGGCTTAGGTTGGGGCACCGTCCGGTGGCGGGCTTTAGGCGCCGACGCGGAAACGCTCGAAAGCGGTTGCGCTTGCACCGTTTTCGGTCAGAACTGCAGCAACAGACTTGGATGAATCCTTGGCGAAGTCCTGGTCGAGCAGGGTGTTTTCCTTGTAGAAGGACTTGAGCTTACCTTCAACAATCTTGGGGATGATCTGCTCGGGCTTGCCTTCACCGCGAGCGGTTTCTTCGGCAACGCGCTTCTCAGCTTCGATATCCTCAGCGGAGATGGAGTCTGAGTTGAGGTACTTGGGGCTCATAGCCGCAATGTGAACAGCGACATCGTGAGCGACCTCGTCAGTGTTCTCACCGGAGACAGCCAGCAGAACGCCAACCTGCGCGGGCAGGTCCTTGGAGGTCTTGTGCAGGTAAACTGCTACGTTTTCACCTTCAACGCGTGCTACGCGACGAACAACGATCTTCTCTCCAAGCAGTGCGCCTGCTTCGGTGGTGAGCTCCTCAACGGTCTTACCCTCGAAAGAAGCTGCCTTGAGCTCATCCAGGGTAGAAGCGTTTGCTGCGATAGCGGCTTCGAGAACATCGTTACCGAACTTGATGAAAGGCTCGGACTTAGCAACGAAGTCGGTTTCTGAGTTAACTTCGATCATGAAGCCAACGCCGTTTTCAACGCGAGCGGCAACCAGGCCCTCAGCGGTGGCGCGGCCTTCGCGCTTGGTAACGCCCTTGAGGCCCTTAACGCGGATGATCTCCATTGCCTTCTGCTGGTCGCCGTTAGCCTCGTCGAGAGCCTTCTTGACGTCGAGCATGCCAGCGCCGGTCTTTTCGCGCAGAGCCTTGATGTCTGCTGCGGTGTAGTTCGCCATGTGAACTCCTTGGTGTTTGAACAGATTGGGATAAATCTATTGTCCCCGGGGGGGCCGGGGTGAAAGAACGGCACCCACCGAATGTGGGCGGGTGCCGTTATCTCTATGATGCTGTCTTACTTAGCTTCTTCAGCGGGAGCTTCAGCCTTGGTAGCTGATTCGTGCTGCTCCAGCAGTTCGCGTTCCCATTCAGCCATGGGCTCTTCGGAAGCGGTAGCTGACTTGCCGGCCTTCTTGTTTTCGCGTTCCAGCAGGCCTTCGGCAACTGCATCGGCGATAACGCGGGTCAGCAGGTTGACGGAGCGGATAGCGTCGTCGTTGCCGGGGATGGGGAAGGAAACCTCATCGGGGTCGCAGTTGGTATCCAGGATAGCTACAACGGGGATGCCGAGCTTCTTGGCTTCGTCAACAGCGAGGTGCTCCTTCTTGGTGTCTACGATCCAGACCAGGGAAGGAGCCTTGGTCAGGTTGCGGATACCACCGAGGGTCTTTTCCAGCTTCTCGTGTTCGCGACGCAGAAGGAGCAGTTCCTTCTTGGTGAACTGTGAGCCTGCGACATCATCGAAGTCGATCTGCTCAAGTTCCTTCATGCGGTCGATACGCTTTGAAACGGTGGCAAAGTTGGTGAGCATACCACCGAGCCAGCGGTGGTTAACGTAGGGCATGTTCACGCGGGTAGCCTGTTCAGCGATGGCTTCCTGAGCCTGCTTCTTGGTACCAACGAACAGAACGGTGCCGCCGTGGGCAACGGTTGCCTTAACAGCTTCGTATGCCTGGTCGATGAATGCTAGTGACTGCTGCAGGTCGATGATGTAGATGCCGTTGCGCTCGGTGAAGATGAAGCGCTTCATCTTGGGGTTCCAGCGACGGGTCTGGTGACCAAAGTGGACACCTGAATCGAGAAGCTGGCGCATAGTTACGACGGGCATGTCGTCTCCTTATATTGAGGTAAGTGCCGGGCGGGCCCCTGATTCCAGGCTAACCGCGCACCGTGCATAGTAGTTATCGGTTTACATGTGGAGGCTATGAGGCTCTTGCCTCGCTCCCCTGGTAACGCCCCGATTCAGCCGCTGGAGCGGCGGCTGATTCTCGGACCTTCACCGACCCATGAGGGCCGGACCGAAAGTTCCTTATCAACTCGGGTGAGCTGCTGGGTGTTACGCGACGTCAGATCCGGGTGAATGCTGGGCAGGTAAACCTGTCAGGCTTCAGCGGAGGAGTCACCATGTAAAAAGGCTTCCCCTTACCGTTTTGTGTTCCGCTCAGGGCGGGGTGACAAACGGCAAACTGCAATCTACGACTATACCGCATTTTTGAGCTTTAAGCACAGGGGTTTGGGGGCTTGCGGTGGCAGTTTTCCAGTGGTAGATATCGGATTACTTCTAGGGAGCAGGTACCGGGGGTAAGGGGTGCTTCTTCTAGGGAGGTTATAGCCCGTGATTCTTTGTGCACCGCGCGGCAAGCCGGAATTCAGAACTATCTACTTACGGTCGGGTTGGCAGTGGCTGGCCTACTGTCTGTGTGCCCTCTTAGGGGTCATAGTCTCTAGTCCCTGTGCGGAGGCAGGCAACACCGTGTGGCAGGCACCTCTAGCGGGCCAACTAACGGTGGTGAAGGCTTTTGAGAAGCCAGCCGCCAAGTGGAGCGCCGGGCACCGAGGGGTAGACCTAGCTTTAGAAGCTGACGGAAAGGTTCTAGCTCCGGCAGCAGGGACGGTTGTCTTTTCGGGCACCGTAGTGGACCGGCAGGTCATAACACTGGAACACCCCGATGGCCGCAGGTCAAGTTTTGAACCGATCACCGACCCGCTACCTGTCGGCGCCACTGTAGCCGCCGGAGATCCTATCGCCCGCCTTGACCCGCTTATTCAGCACTGCCCAGAAGGCCATTGTTTGCACTGGGGTGTCCGAGAGCCGATGAGCACTCAATCCACTGCAGCTCACGGCATGGGCTACATTAACCCGCTCCTCTTACTGGGGTTGGAGGAGCCCAGTATTCTACTACCCATCGGGAGTGACTTCGCGGCCTAGACGCCAAAAGCTCCGGGCCAGTGGGCCCGGAGCTTTTGAGTAAGGCTAAGGTGGCTCAATAGCTAGAGCACCGCAGGCCTATAGTCTAGTTCCTCTGCATTGCAGTTGAGCTAGCCATACGAGCGCCTAAGCGACCGGTAAAGGAGGTGATGCAAGCTGCAAGGAGCAGACCCACAAAGGCCCACAGGGAGTACTTAGCTGCCTGGTTGCTAGCGTCCTCAGCAATCTGAGCGCTCTTCTCTACAGCAGAATCCAGCTGATCTGAAATGTCCTTAAGAGCCTGCTCAGTTTTAGTGCTGGCTTCTTTGAAGGACTTTTCGATGTTGTCAGCTGCTGACTGAGCTTCTGCGGGGGTCAGATCGGTGTTGCGGCTAAGCTCAGCAACGATCTCGTCCTTGTCGATACCATCTGAAATTTTAGAAGCACGGTCGGTAATCTTCTTACCCAGGTCGTCGGTAACAGTGCCCAGGTCTTCGCCGTCGACGATTACGCGCTTACCGGCGTTCTGAAGGTCGGTCAGTGATTCCTGGAGCTGGTTGTTGAGGTAGTCAGGCTGGAGCTCTTCGATCTGGGTCTTTTTGAGTGCCGTAACGACATCATCGCTCAGACCGGATGCCTTGACAGCCAGTTCATCTCCGCTAGGAAGATCAACGGCATCCCCGAGCAGGTCAGCAGCTGAGCCACTAGCGCTGGCAACGCCTGATCCTACGGACCCAACGACACTGCCGAGGGTGTTAAAGGCGCTAGTAACGGAGGTGGAAATCATGACCAGGGCAACGATCAGACCAAGTGCCCAGGTCAGGAAGCCGTGGATTAAACCAGCGCGGCTTGCCGTCAGGCCGGAAATAAAACCTGCTGCGGCCAGAGAAAGAATCAGTGAGAAAATGGACCACACCAGTAGGCCAGTGCCTACACCCTGCGTGGGATTATCTGAGGTGAAGTCCACCCCGCCTAAGCCGATAGCAACGCCAACGAGGGAAAAGAGAACACTAAGTGCAATGAAGGTGATAACACCGGCAAAGATGCTGGGCCAGGAAAGGTTTTCTCCTGCCTCATTGCGAATTAGGCTTGAAAAACGGTGGGATGAGGCTGGCGAGACCACAGCGGTCTTCTCAGCGAGCTGCTTGTCAGGGGACATAGAAAGTTCCTAAAATTAAGGGGACAGTAAAGAATTTCAGTTTGCCCTGGCATTAAGCAATAGAAAAAATGTTGATACTTATTTGTATTCTCCATACAACCTATAGGGATATTGAGAATTAAGCAAATAAAATTATGTGTATTTGGCCACTAAAGCCTTCCTTCAGCTATAGCGACCTCTAGACCTCCTACGCTCACCCAAAACTCATCTGGCCCACCTAGGCAACCAGGGCACCGAAGAGCTGCTGAGCCGTCACCCTGAAATCTTCCAGGGCCGCATCAGGCCACAGCAGATCATGGCTTTCACCGGCGCTAAAGCCCCGCCCCAACCCAGCCGGTATCCGAGCAAGGACACGATAGCCCATCTCGGTCAAGGCACACACATTACTCTCTTCGATGTAGCTAGGTTGGGCAGGCCAGGAGCCAATGATAAGGCCCTCCACCGGAAGATTGAGCTGACTCAGGTACGAAACGGTGAGCTGGCAGTGATTAAGGGTTCCCAGCCCGCTTCGAGCAACCAGGAAAGTTTTTGCTCTGTGCCCGGCCTGGGTAAGAAGCTCAATCAAGTGGGCATGGTTGTAGGGCCTGTAGGTGGATCCGGGCTCCCCCTCAGCCATATCCACAGTGACACCGCCCGATCCTTCGACAATAACAGCATCATAGTCGGCTGAGAGAAGGCCGATACGTTCAGCATGTTTCTGCAGGCTCGGTAGGGTAAAACCGTCAAGCCTGGCGGCGGCTACCGGGGCCAGAGGGCGGCTTGCTCTGCTTCCCTCAAAGGCCCTTGCCCCCGACAGGTAGGCGGCAAAATCAGCGTCACCGGGCTGGCCCGGTTCAACACCCGTTTGGGCTGGCTTGTAGATAGCGACCCGTTTGCCGGCCTGTTCCAGGGCAGATGCTAGGCAGGCGGTTGCCAGGGTCTTGCCCACATCGGTATCCGTACCGACGATATGGTAAATCACGGCACTAGAACTCATTTCTCACCTCAAATTTCAGCTCCAGCGGAGCGCGGTAGGACAGCAGATCAAGCCAGCGGGGTTCCTCAGCCAGGTGCAGGCTCAGCTTTTCGTGCTCAAGCCAGCAAGCCAGCTCATGAAGCATCCAGGTAGATTCTGACTCGGCTAAGAGGGCACCCAGGCAACGGTGGGCACCCCAGCCGAAGGCCAGGCGGTAGTCATCACTCTGCTGGCCGCTAACCTCTAGCAGGACCTCCTGCCCCGCATGGACAGGGCACCCTCCGATGGAACTGTCGGCGGTAGCTACCCGTCGCCAGGTCGGCACAGAAGATTCCGCCTGGAGCACCGCACGCACCAGCTCTTGAGCCCGAGAAAAGTCGGTGCACTGCCCCAGGGTAATGCCCCACTGCTGAGTGACGCCGGCGTGGAGGATTGAGTTCATGAGCAGGCAGGTGGTGTACTGGCCTGCTATGGCTAAGAAGTAGGCCAGCGAGACAATCCGCGCGCTCTCAATCTTCTGGTTGGCAAGCGCACCGAAAAGGGTTTCTGGCCGCTCAGCACACCCAGCAACCAGAGCTGAGAGCTTGCGGTGGAACTGCCCTGCCCGGTGGGCCAGTTCCTGCTGGCGTTCAGGTTCTACCCAACCCCAGAAGAGTTCGAGTGAGTCCAGGGAATAACGAGCAAGTTCAGCTTCATCGAGTCCCTGGGCGAGGTAGTCCTGGCTGGGTACACCGGTGATTTCCTGCATCAGAGCCACTGGGAGCAGGTGAAAAACCGCCAGCTGCCCCCTACCCGGTGCCCGCTCAGCGAGCGCCTCTTTCATCCGGGCCCGCACCCCTTCCTCCTGGGCGCGTACCTTCTGGGGCGTGAAAAAAGAAGCCACCAGCTGACGCACCGAACGGTGAAGCTCTCCCTTTGCGCTGGCTAAGACCTCCGGCAGAGAGAACCCATAGGACAGCAGGATCCGTAAGGAGGCCGGCTCCAAAGGAGTAACAGCGGTGAGTGCCTTATCGGGGGCAAAAGTTTCGGTGTCGCCCATAACCTGCCGAAGAGCCTCAGAACCATCCACCAGCAGGTAAGGGTTCTCCCCCGGAACAGGCCAGTATCCCTGCGAAAGTTCAGCCCTGCTGACCAATTTTTGCCCATTGGTTGGCAGACTCATATCCCAGACAAAGGACTCATACTGGGAGTGCTCTAGTGGCGCGCTCAAAGGGCCACTTCCTCTCCTACTAGGTCAAGTGCTCTCTGCAAGACTTGAGAATCGAGGCCTGCCTGGGCAGTCAGTCTCAGACGAGCTATGCCATCGGGCACAGCAGGTGGACGAAAACAGCCTACTGCCAGACCGCGTGAAGCAAGACGCTCCTGTATCTGACGGGCGCACCCCGACCCCTGCCTGATAGGTAGAGACTGCACAGCACCAGCAGCTGGTTCCAGCCCCAGCTGGCCGCTGATGAGCTGTGCGCAGACCAGCACCTCGGCACTTAAAGGCTGGCCCTCTTCACGGATAAGGCGGATACTCTCCAAGGCTGTTGCAGCGTTCACCGGGGAGAGAGCAGTATCAAAGATAAAGGAGCGAGCGCTATTTACCAGGTAATCTCGAATCCCCGCATTTGCAAGCACTGCCCCGCCCTGGGAGGCAAGGGCCTTACCGAAGGAGAGGGTCACCGCGATATGTTCAGACCCGGCAAGACCGAACTCAGCCACCAGCCCCCGGCCAGCGCCGCGTACCCCTATTGAGTGGGCCTCATCAACCACCAGCAAGGCATCGTAGCGCAGCGCCAGTTCAGAACAGGCCACTAGATCGGCGCTATCCCCCAGCACCGAATAGATACCCTCAACCACCAGCAGCTTCACGGCATGAGAACTAGCTGCTAAAATCTGCTCAGCCTGGACCAGGTTGTTGTGTTCAAAAAACCTCACCTGCCCCTGCCCCAAACGAGCGGCATCGTGCAGGGAAGCATGAACGTGCTCATCCATCACCAGCAGGGTGTTGGGTCTGCTCAGCGCAGCCAGAAGCCCCAGGTTAGCAGCGTAACCGCTTGCAAAGACCAGGGCTGCTTCTGCCCCAAGCAGGTCAGCCAAGGCCTCTTCTAGTTCACGGTGCACCGGCAGAGTACCGCTTACCACCCGCGAGCTACTGGCAGAAGCTCCGTAATCTGACAGCGCCCGATGCCCCGCTTGGATCAGCCGGGGGTGATAGCGCAAACCCAGATAGTCGTTAGTTGCCAAGTCACAGGCGACCGGCCCCAAGACGGCAGCCTGACGTTCCAGCCCACGCGCCAGCCATACCCTCTGTGCCTGTTCCACAAGACGCCGGTAACCGGTTGCCATCAGCCGTACACCCTCTCAAGGGCACTACAGATACCCGCACCAATACGCTCCACATCGTGCGGGCTGCTAATATAGGTCGGCATGGTATAGACCGTCTTACGGAAGGGGCGTACCCACACGCCGGCGTCTAAGGCACACTCGGTTACAGCAGGGATATCAACCTCCTGCACCAGCTCCACCACACCGATAGCACCCAGCACACGCACCTCCTGAACAATCTCAAGCTCACGGGCAGGGGCAAGGCCCTTATGCAGATGCTCACCAATGATGGGAACTTTATCCGACCACAGGGAGCTAGGGTATCCCTCCGCGGCGGGCAGGGTACCCGTCAGCAAGTCAAGGGAAGCGCAGGAAACCGCGCTCGCCAGTGGGTTGCCCATAAAGGTTGGCCCGTGCATCAGTGCCTTATGCACAGAATTGCTGATCACATCGGCCACAGGACTAGTCACCAGAGTTGCCGCCTGCGTTAGATACCCGCCGGTCAAGGCCTTGCCCACCGTCATCACATCGGGAGTCACCCCAGCCCACTCAGCAGCAAACAACCGCCCCGTTCGCCCAAAACCGGTCGCAATTTCGTCAAAAATCAGCAGAAGACCATGCTCATCAGCTAGGGCACGCAGATGATTGAGGCACCTGGGGTGGTAGAAGAACATGCCGCCAGCTCCCTGAACCACAGGCTCAAGAACCAGGGCAGCAGACTCTTGTGCGTAGCGACCTACCAGGCTACTCACTGTTTCTTCCCACTGCATTTGCTCGGTCTCATCGCATTCCCAGGAATCACTCTGGGGCAGGTAACGGGCGGCAGGTGGGCGGGGCACAAAGAACTGAGAAGTAACCAGGTGGGAAAAATCGCGGTGCATACTCCCAGCGGGGTCGCTGACTCCCATGGCACCGATGGTGTCACCGTGATAACCGCCCTCCAGAGCAATAAAACGGCGACGCTCAGGCTTACCCAGAGCGCTCTGGTACTGGACAGCCAGTTTGAGAGCAACCTCCACAGAGATGGAACCTGAATCAGCCAGAAAGACGTGGTTGAGCCCCTCGGGGCTCAGTGCAACCAGCCGCTCAGCTAGCTCAATAGCAGGCTGATGGGTCAGCCCACCAAACATCACATGAGAAAAACGGGTTGCCTGTTCAGCCAGCGCCCGATCAAGGGCAGGGTTGCGGTAGCCGTGGACCTGGCACCACCAGGAACTCATCGCATCGAGTGCGGAATAGGTGACTCCTTGAGCGCTTTGTAGCGTAATGACACTCCCCTGCGCTTCTGTTACGGCATATAGGGGGCGTGATTCCAAGGGAGCATAGGGGTGCCAGAGGAGGCCACGATCACGTTCAATCAGCGACTTTGCTGGAGCATATGTTTTTTTGAACACTGTTCAATTTTAGGTGATTGATTGGACAAGCTCCAAACAAGAAACCTGCGAAAAGGAACTACCGCAAGTCATACGCTATAAGTGATACACACCTCATTCTATGCTGAAGCTCTCACCAGATCGTGCTAGCTAGCCAACAAAAGGATGCCCATAGAGGAGGTATAGATGCTGAAAATCCTAGCTACTGCAATTGCTGCCATCCTCATTTTCAACCTGCTCTTCGCCCTCTTTCTTCTCTACCACTACTTCTATTTGACCCCAAAATGGCAACGCGAAAGAGCGGAGTCCATAAGAGCCCAAGAGGAAGAAAACCAAAAACAACCATCATGAAAAGCCACCGAAAAAGAGAAACCCCTTGCCCCACAGCAGGTGAGACAAAGGGTTCGTGAGTAGGGCCTGCGGGGCTTGAACCCGCGACCAAGGGATTATGAGTCCCCTGCTCTAACCAGCTGAGCTAAGGCCCCACAGTACAGCTTGTGCAAGCGGCACTGCCTCTAAGAATACCTAAAAACACTGCGCCTACCAAACTACTCATTGAGCCAGTAGAGCAGGTACTCCACCTATCTTGCGCATTTTGGGCGCAATAGATTGCCTCGGCAGATTCTAGCCTCGGCCTTCCACGAACTGGCGGTACAGCTCATCGGATCGGTAAAGGGACTCGAAAGTTTCCCAGGTTTTATCCGCCGCATGACGGGTAACCATCTGGTGCGAATACTCCCCCATAGCCCGCCGCTCTTGTTCGGGTAGCTCCAAGATGTGGGCAAGGCAACCTGCCAGTTCATCCGTGTTACCCGGCTCGAAGAGAAAACCGTTCTTTCCTTGCTCCACCAGGTGAGGCAGGGCTAGGGCGTTAGCAAGAACCACGGGTTTAGAAGCGCTCATGGCCTCGAGAGTCACCAGTGACTGAAGCTCTGCTGTGCCTGGCTGACAGAAAACATCGCACCGCAGGTAGCCTGCTCTTAGCTCTTCGTCAGAGACATACCCCAAGAAGCGCACGCGATCGCTCACACCACAAGTACGAGCCTTGTCCTGGAGCTGGTTGAGGATTTCACCGGTACCTGCAACTTCAAGGACAGTGTGCTCCCGCAAGGTCTGGGGTAGTTTTGAGAAACCTTCAATCAGCACATCGATGTTCTTCTCAACTGCCAGGCGGCCTGCAAAGAAGATAGTCAACTCTCCGGGGTTCTTCCCCACCGTTTCACCGGGGGCCAACTCATAGTCGGAGCTTTGAATACCGTTTGATACCGGTAGGACAGGTCGCTGGAACTTACCGGCGTTTTCCATGGCGTCTGCCCCGATTTGGGTGGGTGTAGTCACGACAGCTGCCTGCTTAAGCACCCGGCGCATATCCTTCCATGAGGCTTTTTCCAAGAGAGCATTAATACGCTCGTTAAAGGGAAGGAAGGGGGTGATGTTCTCGGGCATGACATGGTTAGTTGCGATAACCCTGATCCCACGCTTTCGACCCAACCGTGCAAGTACACGCCCGATAATGTAGTGGCACTGAATATGGATAACATCGGGCTGAATCTGCCCAATAATTTTGTCAGCTTCCGAATAGATTTCCCAGGGGAAGTTGAGGCGCATGTAGGGGTGGGTAACAACCTTGTGTGACCGTAGTCGATGCTCAGTGATGCCGTCGGCTGTATGCGAACTGGTCACTCCTTTTTCCTGCTTAGGTGCCATGACGTGCACTGTGTGTCCGCGCTCCGCCAGTGCATGAGCCAGGCGGGATGAGAACTGTGCCGCACCATTGATATCCGGAGGGTAGGTATCAGCGCCGATAAGGATTGTCAGGGGCTGATGAGCCATGTTTTGGATCCCTTCAACAGGTTAGATAAGGATTGTGTCCTACCATGACCTTACCGGGTTTTAGGGCCAGATGCACAAGCTCAACGCCAGCACAGGGTGAGTATGCCACCAAGAGGCTATTTGACCGAAGATTCTAAAAGAAAAAGTTCAGGCCCCGCGGCGGATATTCCACCAGCGGGGCCTGAACCTTTGTCTGCTACTTGACCGATACAGTTATAGTAGCTTACTTGTTGCGACGGAAGAGCTTACCCAGGAAGAGCATAATTGCACCCACAGCAGTAGCCAGTGCCGCAAAAGGCTTCCAGCGGGCCTGCAAGATTTCGGGGTCGGTTGCATTAGCCGCTAGCTTCTTGCCGCCGTCCAGGGCAGTGAGCGGAGCACTCTTTACTGAGTACTTGGCATTCTGCACCAGACCGCGTGCACCGGCCTGAACTTCACGCGAGTAGTTTTCAAGGTCATCGCGCAAAGTCTTAAGGTGTTCGCGGCGCTGCTTAGTGCGCTGGATCAACTGTTCCTTGGTGGGGGCAGGAGCCGCTGGAGCCTGAGGCTCATTGGCCTCCTTCTCCTTTTCAGCTTGCTTTTCAGCCTGCTTAGCTTCAGCTTTCTGAGCCTGCTCACTCTTAAGGCGGGCAGAGGTCATATCTGAGCCCTGCTTAAGCACGCCCAGGTCGTAGAGAACACCAAAGAGTGCTGACTCAGGCTTGAAAGGTAGCTGCGCCTTAATCATCTTGTAGCCCACCAGGCCAGCGATGATAGCAATCAGCAGGAAGATACCCACCAGCACTAGCGCCGCAGCCCAGTTGGGCAGGAAGGAGGTGAGGCCAACGTAGGCCAGAATGACCAGCGCGATGGCCATGAAGAGGGCAAAGACCAGCGCAATGACTGCCACAGCGGCACCCTTGCCCAGGGCAAGGCCTTTTTCTTTAACCTCAAGTTTGGCGATTTGGACTTCATCTTTGAGCTGCTTGGGGGCCAGGCGGGTCAGCACCTTGCCAGCATCAGCCACATTGGTGACGCTTGCCTTAACGTTATTAAGGCCAGCGCGCAGACCCTGGGCTCGTGTGGAGCCGTTGAGGTCGTTAGGAGTGGTCATAAGACACCTCTCTTGTTTGCGAACGATCACGTACCTGATCGGCACATACATCAGACACCTAGTCTACCGATAATTTGTTCTTTTGCAGGCAGATAGTTACAGCCTTCACTAGATAAATAAAAAGTAGACTGACTTTTTTGCTTTAAGCTCTGGGAAGTTTATGTTTTCTATAAAATACCCGAGGTCATTGTGCTGGGAAGGGAGCAAGGGAACACTCCAGTACCTCTCTCCTGGTGGGAATGGGGTTTGTTCCGAAACATTTTTAACTAGCTATAGACGGTTCAAGGGGCGCAGCAGGTGCCCTTGGGTGTCGGAAGCCGGCTAGGACAGGGCGGCATTACGTGGGGGCCTCTAGTGTGTTTGATGTTACAGGGTATCTGGGTGGCCCGTTGGGTGAGGGGTAGCTATTTGTTGAATTAGCACCAAAAACGCACCACAGCTTGTTTTTGGGTGTAAAAAATGAGCCCCGCCTGCTGAGTTTTATTCCTAGTGGCGGGGCTGTTTATCTGCTCCCCCGACTGGACTCGAACCAGATAGAGCAGGCGGGAGCGAGCCCGCGAGCTCACAAGAGCCTGCGCAATGGTTACTGGTTAAAGAAAGAAACCCACTCCTGTGAGTGGGGTTCTTGATATCCGCTCCCCCGACTGGACTCGAACCAGTAACCCTTCGATTAACAGTCGAATGCTCTGCCAATTGAGCTACGGGGGAATGTTGTGTGCGATATTGTTGTCGCTGCAACGTGTAATAACTTTACGCGAGGTCGGGGGCCTGCGCAAATCGAGATTAGGTTAGCTCAGTCACATTTAGTCTTGGCCTTGCATTTTGGTGCGGCGGCGTAGTTCCAGAGTGAGGAGCTGTTGTTGGATCTGGCGGAAGGTTTCTGCGTCAGTTTCGGGGTTGATCCGTTGGAGTTGCATGAGGAGGTCTGATTTTTGGCGGGTGATTTCCTGTTCAAAGAGGCGGTTGAGGATGTCGCGGCTGTAGCGCTGGAGCTGTTCTGGGGTGCGGGCAGGTATGGGGGCTACGGTAAGTTCTGCGATGAGGGCGTGGACGGGTTCGGGTGCCTGGCTCCGTACGGTGTTGACCCAGGCGTGCCCGGCAGCTGGTGCCATGGTTCCGGCTGCCCCGATAATGCCTTGGGCTATGCCACTGTGGGCGCGGTAGCGGTAGTGGACGGTGGCGAGTTCTTGCCACTGTTCCAGGCTGAGGGATTCGGGGTATTGCAGGATGACTTCGAGGGCTTCGCGTTCGGTGCGGGCGGCGGGGTCGCGCAGGTCGGGTAGCTCGTAGGGGTCCTGTTCCGCTGCGGTGTTGACGGTTTCTTGTTCTTGGCGGGAGGCGGCTCGTTGGGCTTCTGCGGCTTCGGCTTTTTGGCTGGCGCTGGCCTGCGGGTGGTTGATGGCGTAGGTGACGGCGCGTTGAACTTCGGCCGTCTCTAATCCTAGCTGGCCGGATACCTGGCGCACGTAGGCCGGGCGCAAGGCCGCGTCCTTGATGCCGGCGATGATGGGGGCGATAGCCCGCATACCGCGCACACGGCCTTCGAGGGTGCTCAGGTCGTAGTTGGCAAGGGTCGCGTCAATGGCGAACTCAAAGAGGGGTCGGCGGGACTCGATTAGGGACCGCACGGCGGAGTCGCCGCGTGTAAGGCGCAG
The DNA here is from genome assembly GCF_048513575.1 of Rothia sp. CCM 9417. Lineage (NCBI taxonomy): Bacteria > Bacillati > Actinomycetota > Actinomycetes > Micrococcales > Micrococcaceae > Rothia > Rothia sp. CCM 9417. The sequence continues at coordinate 127,670 of NZ_JBLXXT010000005.1, forward strand.
GTCGCAGGGGTCCATACCGTTTTTGGCAACGGCAACGTAGGTTTGGGCGACGAAGCGCTGGTCTTCGGAGAAGGCGGCCAGGGCGGCTTTCTGCCCGGCGGCATCCCCGTCAAAGGTGAAGATAACCTCTCCCCCGGTGCCGTCATCGGAGATCAGGCGACGCACAATTTTGATGTGGTCGGTCCCGAAAGCGGTGCCGCAGGTGGCCACGGCGGTATCGACCCCGGCCAGGTGGGCGGCCATAACGTCGGTGTAACCTTCGACCACCACGATCTGCTTCTTCTTGGCGATGGGCCGCTTGGCCAGGTCCAGGCCGTAGAGCACCTGGGATTTTTTGTAGAGGGTGGTCTCTGGGGTGTTGAGGTATTTAGGGCCCTGGTCATCGTCAAAGAGACGGCGGGCACCGAAGCCGATGGTTTCACCGGTGATGTTGCGGATGGGCCAAATTAGCCGGCCCCGGAAACGGTCGTAGAGACCGCGCTGGCCCTCGGAGAACATGCCGGTGGCGCGGAGCTCGTCGGTGGTGAAGCCCTTGTTCATGAGGTATTTGAGTAGGTTGTCCCAGCCTCGCGGGGCGAAGCCCACACCGAACTTTTGGGTGGAGGCGGGGTCAAAGCCACGACCTCCCAAGAATTTTTGGGCTTCTACGGCAGCGGGTGTGTAGAGGTTCTTCTGGAAGAACTCGGTGGCTATCTTGTGGGCATCGAGCAGGCGCTGGCGGCGGCCCACTTCTTCCCTGCTCATGCCGCTGCCTTGCTCGTAGTGCAGTTCGTAGTTGATGCGGGCGGCTAGCTTCTCCACGGTTTCGGTGAAGGAGGTGTGGTCCATTTCCATGAGGAAGCTAATGACATCCCCTGATTCACCGCACCCGAAGCAGTGGTAGGTGCCCATCTGTGGGCGCACGTGGAAGGAGGGGGTTCGCTCATCGTGGAAGGGGCACAGACCCTTAAAGGAGCCGATACCGGCTGATTTGAGGGTCACGTACCCTTCAATGATTTCGCGGATGTCAGTGCGGGTGCGCACCTGATCAATATCTTCTTTTCTGATTAAGCCTGCCACGGGTTCAAGTTTAGTTGAGCGGTCAAGCCGGCGGGTGACCTACCAGAGGGGTTTGTCCCCGATCGCCCAGTGGCTACCGGTGATGCGTTTGAAAAGAGCGGCAGCTGAGCGGTCGGTTAGGCAGGCAACCTGGTCAATGACCAGGCGCAGGCGGGCGGTGTCCTCATTGGGGCCAAGCTCACGCAGGTCAGCGGCAAAAACCGGGTCCAGGTAGTCCGGGTTATCGAGTAGGGCGTGGACCAGGAACTCCAGGATCTCCTGCTGATTCTCGGAGTGGGCACCGGCATCACGCGGGGTCATGACAAAGGCGGTGGCAATGCCTTTGAGCACCGCAATTTCGTGCTCGGTTTCTTCTGGTACAACCAGCTGGGCCTGGTAGCGGGTGAGTGGTTGGTTGCCGTAGAGCTGGCGGGTAGCCACCATTGAACTGGCGGCAAAACGGCCAATCAATTTGGAGGTCAGCGCCTTGAAAGTGGCCATCGACGAGCGGGTGCCGCTCATGTAGGGCACCCAGCGGCCCAGTGCTTCGAGTCGGCTTAGGGCCTGGTCCAGTGTGGAGTCCTCCACACCCGGTAGGTACCATTGGCGGGTCTTCTCAAAAACAGTTTGGCGAGCGGTGGGTTCTTTGAGCTGGTGCAGTTGCAGGTGCCCGCCAAAGACGGCGTCCTCCACGTCGTGTACCGAGTAGGAGATGTCGTCTGCGAGGTCCATGACCTGCGCTTCAATACATTTCTGGGTCGGTTCGGCACCGGCTTCGCGGGCACCGGTGCGGAACCAGTCAAAGACGGGCAGGTCATCGGTGTAAACCCCAAATTTGCGGTTGGGTTTGCCGTCTGTTCGGGCTGGTGCGGCCTGGCGGGTCCAGGGGTACTTGCAGGTAGCGTCCAGGGCGGCGCGGGTCAGGTTGAGCCCGGCTGAGCCACTGTCATGGCGGATAACTTTGGGTTCCAGGCGGGTGAGCAGGCGCAGGGTTTGGGCGTTGCCCTCAAAACCACCGGCGTCGGTGGCTAGACGGTCCAGGGCGGTTTCGCCATTGTGGCCGAAGGGTGGGTGGCCCAGGTCGTGGGACAGGCAGGCGGTGTCTACCACGTCTGGGTCACAGCCCAGCATACGGCCTAGTTCGCGCCCGATTTGGGCGACCTCTAGGGAGTGGGTCAGGCGGGTACGCACAAAGTCGTCTGTGTCCGGGTCTACCACCTGGGTCTTTGCCCCCAGGCGGCGCAGGGCTGAGGAGTGTAGGACGCGGGCGCGGTCGCGTTCGAAAGGTGAGCGGTAGACAAAGCGGTGGTGTTCGGGTACCCAGCGGGCGGCATCGGCGCTGGTGTAGCCGGGGGTGGGTGCTTGTTCCGGGGTGGGAACTTGGTCGGGTGTGGGTGTCATGACCTGCTTTCTGGCTGGTGGGTTGGCGCGGGTTAGAGGTCGTCGCCCTGGTCAAGGCGGTATTCGGCTGGCCAGGTGACTTCCCCGGCCAGCGGCGGGTAGTCGGGTGTCAGGTTGAGCGCTTGCAGGTTCTGGGCCAGCTCGGCGGGTGTCATGCCGTCAATGTAGGCGCGTACGCCGCTGTGGGCCGCCGGTCTAAACCCGAAGCGGCAGTAGTAGGCGGGATCGCCCAGCACAATGACGCTGGTGGGGGCGTTGGTTTCTTGGGCTAGTTTGCCAGCTAGTTCGAGGGCCTGGTGGACCAGGGTGGTGCCTACTCCCCTGCCCCGGTGGTTGGGGTGAACGGCCAGAGTTGCCAGGGCGAGGGCGGGCCAGGAGCCGACCCAGCAGCGGCTGAGAAGCACATAGCCAGCCAGCTCGGGGCTGACTTCGGTGGCAGAGTGGGCAACGAGGGAGATACCGGGCTCCCATGAGGCGGGGTTGCCCCATAAGTCGGTGACCAGTTGCGCTTGGTAGCCTGTAGGAAAGACCCTCTGGAGCAGGGCATCGATGGCCGGCACATCGGCGAGGCTTTCGGGGCGAACGGTGTAGCTGGTCATAGCTTCTAGTCTAGTGGCTGGGGCAAGCCGGTAGCCGCTGGGGCGTTCCCAGTCTCCGCTTAGCCCTCGCCCCCCAAGCATATGTGCCGCAAATCTTCAGGGGTGCCTTCTTTGTAGGACCCCTGAAGGTTTGCAGCAGACACTGAATTGCGATATGCGCCAGGGGGTGTGCCGTCCTCCAGGTGGGGCCAGGGTCCTGCGCTGCTAGCGGGACCGCCGAACCAGCTGAGGCAGACTCCATCAGGTCAGAGCTCTTCAAGTTCTGTGATTGATCTTGACAGATTGTCTTCGCACAGGATCCTGGCTGGAGCCTGTTGTACAGGTAGCTTGTAGCTGGCAACCCATTCTGTGATGAGGGAATCATGGGCCTGGATAGGTGTTTGAAGTTTTTTCAGGTGGTAATGGCGGAGTCTAGGTGTTTTCTTGTTTGAGAGGTTTCATGGAGGCCTGCACCGGTTCGGGCATCATGTGGACGCGCGGGGTGAGTTGCTGGGGCTCGTAGGTGGGGTCGATACATTCACGCCAGTAGTAGACGTGCTTTTGGTCCAGCCAGTGCGGGGAGTCACGGACCGAACGGCTTGCGCCTTGCTCGCCTTGAATGGAGTACCAGTAGAGGTAGTCCACCCCGTCGATAGTCTCAGCGAAGATGGTCTCCACATACATTTCTTCTGGTTCCAGGGTCTCGCGCACAGCCTCCATATTGGAGGTCAGAAAGGCCAGCCACTCATCCACCAGGGCACGCTTGCCCGGGAGAACACGAAAACGGGTAAGTTCAATAAGCATGGTTCCAGGGTAGTTCACATAGGCCCACATACTTTACCAGTCGAGGATCTCGTTCAACTTGGTAAGGTAGCCCTATGAGGGAGAAAAGAGAGAAATATGTACCTAACTATGGTGATCTTGAGCGATTCCGCTCTGAGAGACTAATCCGTACTAAATCTCGCACCTACCAAATAGCTTGTTGGCAAGGCTATCTGGGGAGCCATGAGTTCTTTCTTGGCAACAGAGCCAAAGGCGGGGCTACCCTCACCCTCACTATGGTAGCTGCTGGCTCAGCTTTCTATGAGTGGTGGCTCGGTCTTATTCTTATCCTCAGTGCTATTGGGCTCAACGTTATTGCTGTCCGACGTATCGCTGCCACTGACCCCGCCAGCAACATTTACGGGGAAAAATGCGGGCCTCTATTCCATAGCTTCCACATAGTTGGATCGCTTTCTCTCATGTGGGATGTTAATTTTTGGAGGGACCAGATCCCCACCGACCCGCCGCCACCCGACATGAACTAGTACAGGTGCCAATCCCCTTTTCGCACATCCAAGTGCGGGGTTTCTTTCCAGGAGTGAAGGTTAGCTCCGCCTAGGGAAAGATAGCCCGCATCTTGGCGGTGGCAGTTGTGGGCAGGCCGGTTTACCCGCCGCTGATGTCCAGTTCAGCGCCCACTAAGCCTAAACGTTCTGCGTCGCCCAGCAGGCGGGAGTCCAGCCAGCCGTCCGGCAAGTGCGGTTTCTTGGGGTTGCCCGCGCGCCCGCGTGGTCCCTCCACGGCCTCACCCGGGTAACCAATGGAATGGTCCAGCTCGGCCAGGTATTCGCGGAAGACCTCCAGGGTAGGTACCGTGGACATCTTGGCGCGCAAACGCCCGCCCACCGGGTAGCCGTGGAAGTACCAGGCCACGTGCTTACGGATCTCCCGCAGGCCACGAGTCTCGTCCCCAAAGGTCTCCACCAGTAGTTCCGCGTGCCGGTAAATCATGTCGGCTACCTCAGACACAGCCGGGCGGTGACGTTCCTCAGAGCCCTCAAAAGCGTTCTGCAGGTCGCCAAAAAGCCAGGGACGGCCCTGGCAGCCACGCCCCACCACAATACCGTCCACGCCGGTCTGCTCGACCATGGCGATCGCGTCCTCGGCTGAGAAAATATCACCGTTGCCCAAAATCGGCACATCGGGAATGGCCTCGCGCAGGCGCGCGATAGAGTCCCAGTCAGCCTTGCCGGAATAGTGCTGGGCGGCGGTACGCCCGTGCAGGGCAATCGCGGCGACCCCGGAGTCACGCGCAATCTTAGCCGATTCCAGGTAGGTCAGGTGGTCCTCGTCAATGCCCTTACGCATTTTGATGGTCAGGGGAATATCCTTGCGGGAGGCCTCGCGCACAGCGGTCTGCACGATGGCGGTAAAGAGGTCAGTCTTCCAGGGCAGGGCCGAGCCGCCGCCCAGCTTGGTGACCTTGGGGACGGGGCACCCAAAGTTCAGGTCAATGTGATCGGCACGGTCTTCTTCAACTACCAGGCGGATCGCCTTACCCACGTTCAGGGCATCCACACCGTAAATCTGGATAGAGCGAATCTGCTCGTCCCCATCGTGCTCGATGATACGCAGGGACTCCGGGTTACGCTCCACCAGGGAGCGGGCGGTCACCATTTCGGTGACGTAGAGGCCACCGCCGTACTCGCGGCAGAGCCTGCGGAAGGCCTTGTTAGTGACCCCTGCCATGGGGGCCAGAACGACCGGGGTGTCAATGGTGTGCTTGCCCAGCTGCAGGGGCGGCAGCTTGAGCTGTTTGGTGCGAGCCTGAGATTGAGTAGGGTGAGTCGTCTGGTTAGTCATAGCCATCCAATTCTTGCACATGGTATCTCCCTCTACCTCACCCAAGGGAGTAGTTCCCGAAAAATAGAGGTAGGTTTTTATGTCTAGTTCAAGTTTGGGTCACACAGGCAAGAGGCCCGGTGGCAAGCCACCGGGCCTCAAAACCTACCTGAAGTATGACTATCAGGTGTAGAGAGGTCTACTTATCGCCCTCTACGACGATTTCTTCCTTGCGCAAATCAGCTGAAACGCGTTCGGTCTCTGAGTGTACTTCCTTACCAACGGAGACACGCTCAGTTGCAACAGTTTCAGTTGATACTACAGGGCGCTCTTCGTGAGCGGTTACAGTAACATCAGCTTTAGCTTCTGCGGAATCAAAGTCGTAGTTCTCTACAACTTCACCGTCTTTGAGGTTAGTACGCTCAACAACGATTTCTTCCTTGCGAACGGGGACCTCCACTGTCTCCTTTTCGGTGTGAACTACCTTACGCAGGCGGACCTGGCCGGTCTGAGTTGCGCTGGTGGCGTTAGAGACGTTCAGACGCTCCTCGTGAGCAACGACATCGCCTCCCTGCTGAGTGGAGTGATCGGAGGTGGATGCATGAGCCTGGCTCTGCCCAGCTACCTGCCCGTCATGGCTTGCGCCAGTCACCTGAGCTTCATTCTGGCCCAGTGAGTAGTATTCGTAGAGGCGCTGCTCCTCTTCCGGTGACAGCTCGCCATCTTCATCTACATTAGGCGCGTCTTTAACGAAATCCTTGTCAAAGGGAACGTGAATTTCGCCGTCCTGGAAACGTGCCCTATCAACGGGAACGAATGACTGCTTAGTGCCGAAGAAGCCCGTATTGACAGTTACAAACGTTGGCTCCTGGGTTTGAGCGTCGAGGTATAGCTCACCTACGCGACCGATTTTGTCGCCATCAGCGCCATATACAGTGCTGTCACGAAGAGCTTGAATTGTTTCATTGGTAGTCATTGGCTAGATGCCTTTCATTAGTAAATACCCCAAGGGGGTAGGCCGTTCACTCCACCCCCTCTGAGCTCTTGGCTCAAAAATTAATAAGGGGGCTGAACAACTTACTTAAATAATATGCCCAGAGAGGGCCCCACTCAAGCAATAAGCCTACTTTTTAACATGAAAATAAATATTGCATATAATAAATGGATTTATTGATGGAATATAAGCAATCAAGCAAACCAAGCCTCTAAAATCCTTTTGACTTGGTGAAATTTTAACTCTTGGTGGCCGCACTGAGGGTATCGGCAGGAGCTAAAGTTCAGATAGACCGCTCCCTCTAGCGAAAGATGATTATTTCCTGGGAATTATCCAAGAAAACACCCCATCCATCTTCCGCCCAACCTTGAAACAAGATTGGGTATCCCCTAGAATTTTCGAAAAGTCAATCTTTCTTGACAATTCCCCAGGAGGGTTTATGGATTCCAAAGACCCGCTCATGCTCGCGGTAGGCGCAGCCCAGGCCGAGGTCACCCGCGCCAACCAGGCCCTTGAACAAGCAGTAGAGGCCGCCCGCGCAGGCGGTGCCACCTGGCAGCTCATCGGCTCAGCCATCGGCGTGACCAAACAGGCCGCCGCCCAACGCTTCTCCGACTCGGTCTATAACGCACGCTCACTGCCCCAGATCGAGACAAAACTGCAACAGATAGCCGAAGCCGTCTTTGCCGCGCTCGCCCACAGCGACTACCAACACGTCCACCATCACATGACCTACACCGCCGCCCGAAAGCTCTCCAAACGCAAGCTGGCTAAGGTCTGGCAGCAGGTCCTTGAGGCAAACGGCGACTTTATAGAGGTCCAAAGAACCGTGATTGAACAGGCCACCTTAGGCTATACCCTGACCTACCGGCTACGCCATCAGCGGGGCGAGCCGGTAGGCCAAATCTCCTTTAACTCAGCCCACAGGATCACAGGATTGGTGATATTCAATGATGATTCAGCCGAACTCCCCTGGTAGCGGCTCGGTAGCGGGCGTAGCCCCTGCACTTATTACAGCTCTAATCTGGTGCATTTTCGGTCTCATAGTAGGGGTAACAACAGGTAGACCGATAGTAGGCGTGATATCGGCTCTTAGCTTCATGGTTGCTAACGTGCTGATATTTCTTGACCTAGACCAAAGGTCATCGCTGATACGCTGGCACCCCTGGCTCACTCTCTGGGCGGCTTTCGTGGGGCTACTCATGACCTATCTGCTCTTCCGCGATATCCCGAGCACCGCTATAGGGTGGACGATATTAACCTTGATTTTAAACCGCAGCTATCTGTTCCCCAAAGATTCCAAAAAATCACGCAAAGCCCGCGACATAGGGGTCTAAGACGCACGCTAACAGCAAGGCCCCGCTCTTTCGCTCTTGGGCCCGGGGTTGTTCACCGGGCCCAAGAGCGAAAGGGCGGGGCCTTACGTCATACCTCTAGTTCAGCCAGCCAAGTGGCAGATAATTGAGCCAGTTCCGGCAGGCTTACCCGAGCTTGCCGCAAGTCAACCTGCCCGTCAGCGGTCAGGGCAGTACCCTCAGCTCGCCAGCGCTCGGTAGCAGGTGAGGTATGACCGGGTATCTCACCCCGGGCATTACACACGCGCCACCAGGGCACCCCACTCCCCCAGGTCGCCATCACCCTGCCAACCACACGCGGAGACTCCCCGGCAACAGCACCCACATCCCCGTAGGTTGCCACCCGCCCGGGCGGAATAGATTCAGCAACCCTCAGGACGCGCTCAACCCGTACATCCTCCATCGGTTAGGCATCCGCAATCACCAGAGTTTGGCTGGTGACCTTTGCGGAGCCCATCTTGATGAGCTGGTCAATCAGCACAGCCAGATCTTCCATCGAGTCATCCACCTCAAGGGAGACCGCGTACTGGCCGGTCATGACCGAAAGTAGCTGCATAATAGCTTCACGGGCCTGGGGGTGGCCCAGCCGGTAGCCCACGGTGATTTCGGTGGCATCGTCCTCGGAGATTTCCATGAGGCCCGCGTCAACAGCCAGGGGCCGGTAGCTAACAGCAAAGGCCAGAATGTCACCTTTTTTACCCTCGGCTTGAGCGCGCAGAATATCGTCACGCAGCACGACCGCGCCGAGCGCTTCAGCTTCATCGGACAGGAAGAGCCTGTTTACCCGACCAATGGACAGGTCGGCGGGCTGGTCCCAGCCGTGAATGCCCCGGTAGAACTCCCAGAAGCGCTGGGTCAGTTCCACAGAGCCGGTGGCTAGGTCTTCGATGGTCTGGGTCATGCGTTCGGAGGCGTCTTGGCGCAGGGGCACCGGTGGAACAGTACCGGCTTCAATGCGGACCATCCGCGAGCGCTGGATAACTTCAAAGCCCTGGGCCTGAGCAAATTCTAGGCCGCTAGAAGCCGGCTCTACCTTGGTGCGGAAGGCGCTGATACCACTGGGGGCTGCCTGGGCAGCGTGTTTGAGGGCGGCGATTAGGTGGTTGCCGAGGCCGGTTCGGCGGTGGTCGGGTGCTACTTCCAGGTAGGCCCAGAGTCGCTGTGGGTGCAGGTCGGTTTCGTAGATGGTACCTGCGGCGACCGGAACCCCCTGGTGTTCAGCAACCAGGGTGCGGCTAAAGGGCGCGTCTGTATCAGGAGAGAAGGATGAGCGGAAGGCTGCGACCTGGCGGTTTTCGGGGTCGTGCCAGTATTGGAGCATTTCCATGTCGTCGCCGGTGCGCCAGGGGCGTAGGGTGTAGCCGACGGGTAGGGGGGTCTTGGTCTCTGGTGCAGTGGGGGTGGTCTTGTCCACGGGGTTCTTGTCCTTGGCTCTTAGCGGGGTCTACCCCTCTACTCTAACGTCCCCTAGAGCTTCCCTGCCTGCCACTGAGGCTGAGTGGGCGCCCGAATGTGAGCAAGCTCAGCCCTGTTACTTTCTCTTTACCCGCTAGACTAGGAGAGCTTAAAGTTTATTTGACTCTATTGCTTGGTGTGGTTCTATGACTTCTTCTCTTACTCATAAGCCGACCTTGGTTGGTTCGCTAGTTGAGCTTCGCCCTTTTGATCAGGCAGCTATTGATAGCATGATCAGCATTCTGCAAGAACCAGATGTGCTGGTTAAGACGGGTACCGCGCACTCCCGTGCCTCTAAAGACCATGCTTTTGATGAGCATGCGACCCGTGAATGGTACTCCACCCGGAATGAACAGCATGACAGGCTAGATTTAGCTATTTATGCTCCGGAACTGGATCGCTATATCGGTGAGGTTGTCTTTAACGAGTATGACCGGGCTAATCGGTCGGTCAACTACCGGATTGCTATTGGTAAGGCTGGACAGAACCGCGGCTACGGAACTGAGGCCACCAAGCTGATGGTGGATTATGGTTTTGAGCAGCTGGGCCTTAACCGGATTGAGTTAGAGGTTTTGGATTTTAATAAGCGTGCCCGCCACGTTTATACCTCCTGCGGTTTTATTCCGGAGGGGCGCCGCCGCCAGGCATTCTTCATTGATGGCACCTACCACGACGCTGTGATCAAGTCGGTCCTGCGGAGCGACTGGGAGGCCAATCGTTCTATGAGCGGTCACCTGAATGTGAACTACGCGTCCGTAGAAGTTTAGGTTCATGCCCCTAGCTAGTGTCTTATAAGGCAAAAGCCGCCCGCTCCTGGTAACAGGGGCGGGCGGCTTTTTTTGGCCTGATTTTTGCTGGTACTCCGGGCCAAATGCACTACCTTTGCCTCGGCAGCTGGCTCGGAGCTGGCCTTAAAGGGACATTTCCGACCGAAGACGGCACCGCTCTCTGGCAACTCGCTCGGGGCTGGCCTTAAGGGTGTTGCCGAAGAGCGGTGACCTGTTTAAGGCTGGTGTTAAGGGTATTGCCAGAAACAGCAAGGTCCCAGAGAACCAGACTTACTTGGTCAGCTTGGCTGCAAGGTAGGCGGTGACCTGGTCCAGGGAGACGCGCTCCTGGGTCATGGTGTCGCGCTCGCGGATAGTGACAGCCTGGTCTTCTAGAGTGTCAAAGTCCACGGTGATGCAGAAAGGTGTGCCGATTTCATCCTGGCGGCGGTAGCGGCGGCCGATTGCACCGGCGTCGTCATAGTCGATGTTCCAGTTGCGGCGTAGCTCATCGGCCAGTTTCTTGGCGGTAGGAACCAGGTCTTCCTTCTTGGACAGGGGCAGGACGGCGGCCTTGACAGGCGCCAGTCGCGGGTCCAGCTTGAGGACGGTGCGCTTGTCTACGCCACCCTTGGTGTTGGGGGCTTCGTCTTCTACATAGGAGTCTACGAGGAAGGCCATCATAGAGCGGGTCAGGCCAAAGGAGGGCTCGATGACGTAGGGGACGTAGCGTTCGCCGGTGCCCTGGTCGAAGTATTCGAGTTTAGCGTTGGAGTGTTCATTGTGGACGCCCAGGTCGTAGTTGGTGCGGTTGGCTACGCCCATGAGTTCGCCCCATTCGCCGCCCTGGAAACCGAAGCGGTATTCGAGGTCCATAGTGCCTGCGGAGTAGTGGGCGCGGTCTTCGGCGGGTACATCGAATTTGCGCATGTTGTCGGGGTTGATGCCGAGGTCTACGAACCAGTTCCAGCAGTCTTCGATCCACTGGTCGTAGTATTTGGGTGCCTCGTCGGGGTGGACGAAGTATTCGATTTCCATCTGTTCGAACTCGCGGGTTCGGAAGATGAAGTTGCCGGGGGTAATTTCGTTGCGGAAGGCTTTACCGATCTGGCCGATACCGAAGGGCGGGCGTTTGCGGGCAGCGGTGACGACGTTGTTGAAGTTGACGAAGATGCCTTGGGCGGTTTCGGGGCGCATGAAGTGCAGGCCCTCTTCGTTGTCAACGGGGCCCAGGTAGGTTTTCATGAGGCCGGAGAAGTTTTGGGGTTCGGTCCACTGCCCCTTGTTGCCGCATTTGGGGCAGGTGATGTCGTCCATGCCGTTTTCGGGCTGGCGGCCCTTCTTCTCAACGAAAGCTTCGATGAGGTGGTCTTGGCGGTGCCGGGAGTGACAGGACAGGCACTCAACTAGGGGGTCGGTGAAGGTGGCGACGTGGCCGGAGGCTTCCCAGACCGCCTTAGGCAGGATGATGGAGGAGTCGAGGCCGACCATGTCTGCGCGGCCGCGGACGAAGGTCTGCCACCACTGCTGGCGGATGTTTTCTTTGAGTTCGGCACCGAGCGGGCCGTAGTCCCATGCGGAGCGGGAGCCGCCGTAGATTTCACCTGCTTGGAAGACGAATCCGCGTCGTTTTGCCAGTGAGATGACGTTATCAAGTTGTGACTTCGGTGCCATGTTTTTTGGTTTCTCCTGTGAGCCTGCGCCACCGGTTGTGGCGTGCTTGGATTGTGGGGGCGGTGCCCGGTTGGGCACACTGCCTTTAAGCCTACCGCACCGCTTGAAGGCGGGGAACCAGCTGGTCGCTAGACTGGAGGCTATGAGTATTGAGTCTGTGTTTATTCGTGATGAGATGATTCGGCTGGGCCAGTTTTTGAAGCTGGCTAACCTGGTGGAGAACGGGGTTCATGCCCGTGAGGTGATCCGGGACGGCCTTGTTAAGGTGAACGGTGATATTTGTGAGCAGCGTGGCCGCCAGTTGCATGCTGGGGATAGGGTAACTCTCAATGGGGTCACGGTGCAGGTGGCGCACGACTAGGTAAGCGTGAACTCAGCACCCTAGCGGCCAAGACCCTTAACGCCAGCCCCGAGCCAGTTGGTCGCTAGGGTGCTGAGCCAAGGGCCTCAGCCTAGGCTTTGGTCTTTTGTGCCCTAGTACCGGCGGGTTGTTTGGCATGATTCAGCGCGCCGGTTTTCTCTTTAGTTCAAGATGTTCTCGCGGATAAAGGTGCTCATGTGCGCTAGTTCGCTGGGGGCAATCCCGTGGCCGATTCCCGCGTAGAGGTAGTCGGTAAGGGCGGTGTGGTCTTTGACCCATTCTTGGGTGAAGCTGATCTTTTCGGCGGTGATGATGGGGTCAGCTTCGTCCCGGCCCCAGAACAGTGGTAGAGGTTGAGCGGTGAGCTCGGCATCTTTGAAGTAGCCCTCTCCCCCGTCGACCACATAGCCGGACAGCCCAATCACAGTGCGCACCAGGTCGGGCCGGTGGCGGGCAATGCTGGTGGCTATGGCCATACCCTGGGAGAAACCAAGCAGGTTGAGGCTGCGGTAGTTGGCGGCAAGGGGTTCTAGCCATTCCAGGACGTAGTCCACGGCCAGTTCGATGGCACGGAACCCTACGGTTTCTAGTTGTTGGTTGAGTGGCCACCACTGGTAGCCCAGGGCGGGTGCGCCAATGAAGGCGTCCTTGGCGTCGGCGGGCAGGGCGTAGCCTACCGGCTGGGGTGCCCGTACTGAGGCGTAGGTGATGCCCTCTTGGGGCAGGTGGTTGACCAGGCCCATGAGGTCTTGTTCGTGGGAGCCGTAGCCGTGCAAGAGGACGACCAGGTGGGTTCCCCGGCGGAAGGGCTCGGCTTTTGAATACTCAGCAACATGCTGACTCATGACACGCTCCTCGGTGAGTCTGTAAGTCCGGCTTATGGGTGAAGCGTAAGCAACCTACCCCGCCAGGCGAATTTTGCCAGCTGCTGCGATTAGCTGTTGAGTTCTAGGGGTAGCTTGCGGAGCTTGCCTCGGTCTTTTCGTACCCAATTTATCACCGGCGGAGCTTACTTTAGGCTACCGCCCACAGGTGCTTTTTGTGGGTTACTGACCCTAGCCTGTCAGCGGCGTCCTGGGCTTCAAGACTGCGGGCAAGGATGCGTTCGAGTTGCTCGTGTTCAATCAGGAACCCGTCGTACCGGCAGGGTGAGTGAATGACCTCAGGCTCAACCGGTTGCGGTAGTGATGCGGCCATAATGTGGGAGTCGGAGGGGAAGAAGAGCCTATCTGAGTCAACGTAGGCAATGGTCCAGTGGCAGGTAGAAAGCGCCAGTGCTCTCAGCAGCCCGCTCCTGTCACGGCCAAGGTCGTGAGAGAGCAGGGCTTCATTGATAGCTAGATAAGAGTTAGCGTCAAACCGTGCGGTCAGTTTCTGGCCGTGGTAGTCCAGATAGTTCTCTACCTGGTAGCGGCCACGGTCAGCCGGTAGGCAGTGGAGAATGTTCTGTTGCTCCTGGGCATCGCGGCCAAAACGAAAGTTTAGTTCGGCGGCGCAGCGGTAGGTGGTGTGGGCGATCCGGCGGGCCAGGGCCAGGGAGTCCACGAACCTCTGGGCGGTAGCGGAATCAGCGTCTTTGAGGGTGAAGTCAACGATGGCACCGGCGCCCTTGGGTAGGTACTTCTGCGCCAGGGTGTAGTAGGGGAGGTTTTTAGGCCGGAGTAAGTCACGGACTCTACTGCCGGGTGCGCCTGCAGGTAGTCTGCCACCTTGCGGGCATTCTCTACGTGGCGTTCGACGCGCAGTGAGAGGGTTTCCAGGCCGATAGCGATGTTGAAGGCGTTGGTGGGTGCGATGGAGGAACCCAGGTCACGCAGCAGAGCCACGCGGGCTTTGAGGATGTAGGAGAGGTTGACCCCAAAGGCACCGTCCTTGCCCAGGTCGCGGGCGTAGACCAGGCCCTGGTAGCCCTGATCGGGCTGGTTGAAGAGGGGTTAAAGGTTCTGATGCCCTCGGGTGAGTTAGTGAGGCACATCGGTCCCGCGCTTGCACACCCGGTTCTCGGTGAGGTGTGCCAGGTCTTCACCCAGGGCACCCCACCGCGAGTGGAGGGTTGCCGGCCAGCTAGCTGGGGCTTAGCGCTGGCTCTCATGACCTGCTTTTAGTTTTCCCTTTCGAACGATCGTTGGTCAAGATGCTGTTTTAAAAAGTCTTCATGTGTCTGTTTATTGCGTAAGTTACGATGGGGGGGCGGGCAGGGTTGCCCGCCGAGGCTCTGATACGGGCTGCCCTGCCCCCACTTTGGGTTACTTATGGGTAACCCCCCGGGGTAAGAAAGGTGACCCAGAAGAATAACTGGCTACAATGTTCACAAGGTATTATTCCCACCCTAGGTTAAGGAGCCTCATGCCCGTACCTGTTCTTGAGTTTGAATACAGCACGCTCCAGACTCTGATTGATACTTTCAAGGCAACTAAGGAGTCTTTTGAGGGCTTTTTGGAAAGCAAGGCTCCTACCCCGGCGAGTGCACACGACCCTGTGGCTGAACATCACGCCGCAGCCCTGGGAGGGCAGGAGAGCTCTTTGCTTTCTGACGCTGCAGAATCTTTCCAGAATGCGCAGGATGGTGCACAGGCAGCATACGATGCCTTTAAGATTGCCGATGGGGCAGAAGGGTAGGTGGCATGATGGGTTCACGTCCATCGGATTGGTCTCCTCTGACAGGTGGCGACCCTTGCCCTGGTGATCCTGATTCTTGGCAAGCGACCATTAACCACTGGTCTACCCGCAAAACCGAGATTGATGCTATTAGAAAAGTTTTAAACCGCGGTAGGTGTATTGACGGTAGGAGTAACCGCATCACCAAAATTGAGCATACCTTTGAGCTGGGCGCCACGATGTGTGAGAAAATCTCCGGTGAGTTTCAGCGGGTTCACGATGTTCTGACTGACTGGCAGAAGAACCTACGAGAGATGCAGGAAAAGGCTGACGCGGCTCTTTCGGTAGCTCGACAGGCCCAAATTCACAAGGAAGAAGCTCAGGATAAACTCCGCTTTTATGAACGCCATTCCCTCACTTCCGCACTGGGGCGGTTGTCCGCTGATCTAAGCGGTTCAATGATTTTTTCTCTTCGCCAGGACGTCTCAGAGGCAAATGCTTGCATTGCTGCCCAGCAGGCTGTGGTTGATGAGATTCGGGGGCAATACACGTCCCGGTCAGCAACCGCCGTTAATGGATACAATATTTCGGGTATTGGTGGCATCTTTGTGGATCGGTCTTCTGGTGCTTCTGGGCTGGCTCCTTTCTCGTCTGCTGATGAGGTTCTTTCTTTCTTCCTGGATTTTGATGCTCAGGCTCTGACTCTTGCTTTCGAAACCGCTGCTGCATCCGATGAGTTTCAGCCTCAGCTATTGGATGCGCTGAGTAAGCTGACACCCCAGCAGATTAATGAGTATTTTGCGGCTCACCCGGAGTTCGCCCGTTTTCCTTTGCAGATGCAGGGTAGCAACATTGATCGTGCGGAGGCTTATAAGGGCTGGTGGGCGCAGTTGGATGAAAACCAGCAAAAGGCTTTCACTGTTGCCGCCCCGGGCATTGTGGGGAATATGGATGGGGTACCGTACACGGTCAGGGATCGGGCTAACCGTAAGTTAGCGAAAACAGTAGCAGAAGACCCGAATACTGATGAAGCCACCAGAGAAGCCCTGGAAAGTCTGCTCGTCGCAGCGACCATGGGAGATGACGGAATCCCCCGGTACGTTACCAGCCTCGACCTCTCCAATATTAAGCCGGAGAATGAGGACGGCTATGACTATAACAATGTGCTGGCTTCGGTTTCCTTGGGCTCGGTTGATGATGCCGATAAGGTAACCGTGGTGGTCCCCGGTATGACCAATAATGTGGCCGGTAGCATGGTTGAACTAACTGGAACAGGCGTTAACATTTACCAGGAACAATATAGAGCAGAACAACTCCATGGCACTAACGACCCCAAGCTTGCTGTTGTTCTCTGGATCGGTTACGAGACTCCCCCTCATCTCGATGAAGAAGGCAGACAGCTTTTGGGTGGCAAGACCTTTACCCAGTCAAAGATGGTGACCGATATCTACCTGGCCGAACAGGGCGGCCAAAACCTAGCCGGTTTTATTGACGGGCTGAATGTTACTAAGTCCACGGCGGTTACCTGTGAAAAAGACGGCCTCTATAGCGATGCGCATATATCGGTGATTGCCCACTCCTACGGTACAACTACTACCGCCGAGGCCATGCAGGTCTCAGAGAGTATGGTTGACAGCATCGTCATGTATGGATCAGCCGGTCTGGGTATTGAGAGCATTTACGATGCCAATTCAGCCGAGGGCTGGAATGTGGGGCGTGATGCCAAGGGCAGACAAAAGATTTTCTTTACCGACTCAATGGAGGACTGGACAGCCCTCGGAGGCTACCTGCCGGGCTGGCTCTTAGATTCATCGCTAATCTCGAAAGAAAACCGTCTGCTCCCCTATGCTGTTGCTGATGCCCAGCGTTTCCAGTCTACTGAGGGTATATCCGCCGATGGTTACTACCTGGAGGATGTTGATATGCACGGCTTCAATGTTGACGGCGACAATCAGGGCTACGCTCATGAGCAGACCTCGAGCCTGGTCTACGGTGCGAGAGCGGCACTGGGCTACACCGAAGACTTGGGTCTGAAGCTCTATAAGCCCTACTACTATGAGGGTGAGGGCGATAGTTTACGGTTAGTTCCAGTTACTGCTGCTGACTGCGATGAGAATGGGCGGGTACGCCCTGAAATTATGCAAAAGGTTAGGAAGGCACAGTCTTCTATGACCGGCGACCAGGTTCTGACCTTTGCCCCTCCCCTGTCTAGAGCCCCCGCCCGGGGCTAGGAAGGAAGCTACAGTCTAATGTATTTTAAATCGTCTCTAGGAAAGGTTCTGGTAATTTCTATGGTCTCGCTCAGTGCTCTGACCGCTTGCGGTGGTGGCAACACCCAACCCAACCCCACCACAAACCCCACAGCCAA
>NZ_JBLXXT010000006.1:0-127845 GCF_048513575.1 Rothia sp. CCM 9417
CCCAACATTCTTCACCTCAAACCCACGAGACTCCCACAAAGCCCGCATCCGCTCAGACCTCGCAGTGTACTCCGAAGCAGGACGATCAGCCTTATCTTCCTCCTGATCAAAAGTATCCAAAGCAACAAACATCTGATATAGGGTCCCATCCCCACTCGAATCACACGCATCCTTAGCGTCAAAAGCCCGGTCAGCGACCTCCTGCGTGTCATAAACATCCCCATTACCATAGGCAAACAAGGACGGCTCCAACCCCGTATCCTCCACCACCTGAGGCAAGAGAACCCAAAACTCATCCTCAATAGCAGCCTGCTCCTGAGCCGACACCGCACGCGGCCCCGAAGAACACCCCACCACCAAAGCACCAACTGCTACCAAAGCACCCAACCTACACCATCGCATAGCCAGACTTCCTTTCTACTATTCAGCCCTCACTCCAGAGCCTATAATCATTACTCCGCTGAGGCACAAGCGCACCTTATCCGTTTGCACTGCGGAGTTTATTTGTTTTTGCCTGCGTCAAACTCTTCCCTGGTCATCCCCTGCTGCTGCAAGAGAATATTGAGCCATTTCTCTTTCTTCTCCGGCGAGGCGCTGTTCCACATTTCAGAGGTAATAGTGAATTGAACCTTGGTACCGGTGCGCGGTTCCTCTACATAGTAAACGGCTTTAAGGTAGCGGGCACCTGACGGGTTACCGTGGCTACCCAGCGAATGTTGAGCCCCCTGGTACTGGGTGTAAGCACCCGGTGACCAGTAGCCCTGCTGAGAGCCCGAGGTACTTACGGGGTGATAATCAACATCTTCGTAGTAGGTCCCATTGCTGTCGATTACCGCTATATCTTGCAGCTCTTGGGCAAATGTGATCTCCCCCGGTAACGGTCGTCCGGCTGCAGAAGCACCCGCTGGGGCTAACAGGTCATCAGGTGAGTGAACATACCAGAGCTCTTGCTGGTTATTCTGATTCCGCTCTATGCGCCAAAGCCCAGCATTAGCCGCATCGACAGCCTCTTGCATTGGCCCTGCTGACCCGTAGAAACCCACATTATTGACAGCGGTCTGCGAAAGGCTCAGGGCCTCGGCCGTAGTCGTTGTCCCGTAGGAATGGGCGTTCAGCGAGATATGGGGGTCATTGTATTCATCCGTGGTAGCAAGCCCAAAGGCCGAGATGTCCCGGTTACTTGACTTAGTAACGTTCAGGGCATCATAAAAGTCAGCTAACTGTTGCCCACCCTTTCGAGCCAGGTCCCCAGACAATACGCTCTGCTCGGGGTAGTCCGGGGTGTCTCTCTCGGTAAAAGGCACAGACGAATAATCCATATAAGGAGCGGCACCCCACGACTGGTCCGGGTACCGATTCGAATTCTTCATGTAATGATCCGCAGTGGCCCCAAGGTCCGGGGTGTCATAGCCCAGATAGGCAATAACAGCAACCCTCTCATCCTTTTTCTTTATACCATCCTGAGTCACATACATATCTCGAGCATTAATGACCAAGCTGTTGATACTACGGCCCACGTTATTATCCATACCGGGTACCATGACCGTGGTGGAGGTAGCCTCGTCCACATCCCCCACCGCGATTGCAGTCAAAAAGTCGTTCTCCCTTGTACCGTCCTTATCCCCCATATGGGAAATATCCAGGAAGAGGATATACCTTTCCTCGCCTTTTTTGCCTTCTGCAGCCTTTTTGATCTCCTGCAAGTCATCCTTATGCTCCTGAGAAATATCGGGGTCAGCCAACAAATCATCAATCAACTTGCGGCTCGCCTTATCACGCTCCTTATAGGAGACCCCGTTCAAATTGCTCACCAGGCCAGGCGCATAAGTAGTCAAAGCTTCCTTAAAGTTATCTGGAAGATTCTCCCACCACTGACGGGTATAGGTTGTCTCCCACACAACATCCCCTGTACTTGCTAAGGGGTTCCGGGCAAGATCAGGGTGCGTCCCAAAGAACTCTTCAAGAGACCGGGCATCCAAGTCACTGAGCAGCTTCAAGTAGGCTTCGTACTCGGCAGGACCGTCACCAGCATGAGCCGCAGCTTGCTCCAAATCACGCATCTGCTGCTCTGAAAGCCCACCCACCAAAATATCCCTAATACTTTGCATAGAAGACCCAAAGAGCCCACCACCCGCAGAGCCAGCGTCCACAGACCACAAACCCGCAACAGCCAACTGATACTTAGCGACCGCATCTGCGGACTTAGTCCCGTACTCCGAGCGGACCTCATCAACTACCCGTTGAGCTTCTGCAATACGGGTACGAGCCGCCGAAAGCTCCTCCTCCAGAAAAATTTTCCGAGCTATATTAGGCTCCTCATTCTCCTTTACCTGCGCAGCAAAAGCTCCCAGCGCACCGATCTCCTGCCTAGCGTCAACAGCCAGTTGCTCAGCAGCCTTGGCCTTACGCAAAGCCTCATCAGCTCTCTCCTGCATCCCCTCTAAGTCCTGTTTCCACCCCAGAAGGAGTTCCTGGGCGGTGGTAAACGTCCTGGACATCTCCTCCAAGACAGCTTTCCCCTCAGAAGCGACCTTTTCAATACGCCAGACCCGCAAAGACTCCGCATCATTCGTTACGATAGTACCCAGTTTGCCCGCAGCAACCGTAGCATCACCGGCACGAGTTCCCCAGTGCTCCGCTACAGAAGCATAAGCTTCCGGGCTACCAGGGCAAGGATCCCCGCCAGTCAGCGGAGACCAATCAAAAGGACGTACACCAACCATTATTTACTCCCCCCAGCACCATCAGCAGTCTTAAAATCATCGTAAACAGATTGAGCGCCCTCCTGGGCGTTGCCCAAAGCCGTCACCGTAGCCGTCAACAGTTGATCTTCTTGGCCCATCACAGCATCGGAATGGTGATGGGCTACCGGGTCATCGCTTGCAATCGAGCCGGATGTACTTGACGCATATGTAGTGAAAGAATCCTTAACCTCCCTAAAGGTATCGATGAGGTCCTGCAATAGCTCATAACTTAACCTAATATCTGCCATCAGAGATTCATCCTTCCTTCCACGTTCCCCCTACGAGGTAGCCTGCTCCAAGGCGACATCAACACCGTAGGCACCGCCAGAAACATCACGGAGCTTAACCTGGGCATCCCCCAGAACCTGACCCGAAGCTGAAGTAACGCTACAGGTAAGAGCAGAACCGTCCTTAACCTCAACGTAGCCATCACCGCACGAAACATCAGGTTTTGCTCCCAGCTGCCCCTCCAAAGCTGAGGCAACAACTGTAGCCACAGAATCACGAGAATCCGAAAGCGCTTTTTCCTTAATGCTGGGGCTAAGAGTCGTCCCCAGCTCTGCCTTGCCATCGGCAGTAACGCTCTTCACCGTTACCTGAGCAGAGCGGGCCTGATCTTCACCGGTAAACCGGGCCGAGCAGGTCACGCTCGCCCCCACAACACGTTCCAGTCCCTGCAAACAATTCACAGCCGGCTCAACCTGAGCCTCATTCGTCAAAGCCTGCAACGCCTGTGACCGCACCTCATCGGCAGAAATATCGCTCAAAGGCTCCTCGATTTCAGGCGTAATAGTCACATCCACGGTGTAGCCTTCATCCGTGAGGGAGGCAACCTGCACCGATGCTGAACGGCTAACCGACTCACCCGCCAAAGTAATCGTGCAATCTACGCTCGCCCCAGCCTCAACCTGCAAGGTCTTATCCCCGCAGTCCACCTGGGACTCCTTCTGGTAAGTTCCCCTCACAGCGACAACAGCGGCCTGCTCAACATCCGTAGCAGATGCCTCCTGAGAGGCATTAGAACAGCCAACAAGCAACAGGGGAACTGCCACACTAGACATACATACAAGAGCTATTTTCTTCATTCCTACTTATCCTTCACACGCAATCTGCACACTTGTTATCCGGCCATCACCAAGATTTACTAAAGCCCGGCCCACAGGGCGGGGTTGCGCCAAAATTTCCTGGGTTAAGGACAGCCCTACGGGTTTACCGCTAAAAATAGACGCGGGGTTAAGAACGGCACCGTGGCGGCGCTTAACCAGCTCATTCATCCACGACATAGCGCCAACACGGTCTAGCTCGTCAAGGCCGTCAGCCGCCACCACACGAACCCCCTGGCTGTTCAGGGCAGAACCAATCTTCTTCAGCTCATCAATAACCGTGAAGTCAGAGATAGCAGAAGCATCGTCAATCACCAGTAGGATGTCTCGCATCTTCAACACTTCACGAACGGATTCGGCTGTAATATCGGCACCCGCATAATGCGCCACAACATTCTCATGCCCCGCAAGGTCACGTACAGGAGAACGGAGAGGAGTCAACAGGACAACCTGCACACCAGCGTCCAACGATGATTGGGCCAGCGTCCTAAGCCCGGTAGATTTACCGCTCCTGCTCGCACCACCAATCACGAAGGTGGGGATTTCAACCAAATCAACGGGAACCGGAAGTACCTCGTCGCCACCGATACCTAGCAGAGGTTTCCACGGGAGCGCCGACGCACCGGCCGCAACCATGCTACTGTAGGTCACCTTAGCGGCCAGATCCCGCAGAGCCAGCGGAAGCTGCGACTCCGGAATATCGCTATGACGCTGAGTAGCGTGCTCACCAATAGCACCCAGCGCCTTGACCTGGGCTTGCGATGAGGTGTCTGCATTGAGCAGAGCGATCTGGGTTTCCCGCGAAGTACCAGAAGCAAAAGCCCGCCCCGGGCCTATTTTCTCGGGCAGCTCACGAGGGGACAAGCCCGCCATAGTGTAGTCCGTACGGTCAGCCAGTCGAAGCATCAACTTATGCTCAACCAAAGTGTTTGTGCGGCTTGAGAGCAGGGAACGATCACCGGTAATAATCAGGTGAACCCCGGCCGAAGCGCCCTCGCGCAAAATAGCCAGGACAGACTGGCCCACGCCACTCTGGCAGTTATCACCAATACCGTTCAGGAACCCCTCCCACTGGTCAAACAAAATGACAATATGCGCAAGCTTCTGGTCCTCGGGAGAGTTCCTACGCTGTTCGGCGACAGAGGTGAAACCCGCTTGAGAAAGAACCGTACGACGGCGGTTAATCTCGGTTTCCATCCGATTAATAAAACGTGTCAGCAAAGTCCCTTGCGTTCGAGAAATCACCGTATTGCAGTGAGGAAGCTGCAAAATACCGCGCAAACCACCGTTTCCAAAATCAACACCGTACAGGTGAATATCACGAGGAGAGCTGTTCTGACCTATTGCACCGGCAATAGTTCGTAGCGCCTGGGTTCGACCGGTACGCGGTGAGCCAACAATAAACAGGTGCGAAAAATCCTCGAAGTCCAGGCAGAGAGGCCTCTGGCTCTGGTCTGCAGGGAAATCTTGAAGGGCGAAAGGAATTTTAGGGATGTCGCTCCCTGCATCAGAAGGCACCTGGGCCACAATATCGGTAAGAACCACGTCATCACCCATAGACGGTAGCCAGGGGCTAGGCTGCGCAGGGATCTTGAGCTGTTCAGCCGCCTGCTCCATCGCCCCAACCAGCACCTGCAAGTCAGTCACAGCAGATTCGGTCTGCTTCTGTTTAGGAGGAACCGGGAGGGCATACCCTACCTGAGGCCAAGGAACCACATGCACCACCGGGTCAGGAATATCCTGCACAGTGCTCTCAACCCGAGCACCACCAATACGCGAAGACTGGAAGGGCAAGAGGGGGCTTGACCCGGACTTCACATAGGCACGCCCGGGAGTAGAGGTAGAAATCTCAGCCGCATCAGCAGTACCAATGACGTCCTTGCTCTCCACCGAATCAGCCATACGCAAGGCAATACGCAAGTTAGTGTTAGCCAGAATATCGGCTGTAATAGCACCCTGTGGGCGCTGGGTCGCCATCACCAGGTGAATACCCAACGAGCGACCACGCTGAGCAATATTGACGATACCCGCCACAAAGTCAGGGAGCTCAGCTTTTAGAGCAGCAAACTCATCAATCACCAAGACAAGGCGAGGCATCAAGAGCTCTGTCTCACCGCGCTCACGGGCAGAGGTAAAATCCTCAATATCTTTAGCGCCCACGGTAGCCAGCAGATGCTCACGGCGGCGCAGTTCGGCTGCCAAGGAGTCCATAGCTCTCTGCACCAGGTGATTATCCAAGTCAGTAACAATACCAACCGTGTGTGGCAGATTAACGAAATCCTTGAACGCCGCACCGCCCTTATAATCAATCAGCACAAAAGACAGCTCATCGGGTCGGTTACGCAAAGCCAGCGATGCAATCAGGGTCTGCAAGAGCTCCGACTTACCAGAGCCCGTTGTACCCGCGATGAGAGCGTGAGGGCCGTCTTTCCTCATATCAATCTCAAAAGCCCCATCAAAGGACTCACCGATAACAGCGGACGTGGAACGAGGCGAAAGTGCCCACCGTTGCATAACGAGTTCCGGCTCAGGGTCCTGCATCATGACGGTATCCAAGAAACGAGCACTGGTAGGAATCGCGGAATCGTCCTCATCTGTAGCATCTCGCAGAGGAGCCATCGGGCGGGCAATACCTTCAAACCAATCCCATTCAGGCAGATCAGGGGTAATATGCCCGAGAGAGTTCTCGCGGTCCCGTTTGAGGGTCCAGTCCCCACCCGCCTCAGTTACAACAGCCCGTGACTCTTCAGGTAGGAATCGTTCTTCGCTGTCGATACATAAAGAATAAATGCCCACAGAGGGGCCTTCGGCCAGCACTCGTGAAGCACCCGGCCATTGACGGAGTTTCCGGGCACCGTCGAAGACCACGACAATAGAGCGAAAGATATCGGTGTCCTTCTCAGTTCCCTGTTCCTGCCGTTGCTCAATCATCTGGGACAGCTCATTAAGGCGCTGTCCCACTGTACGGGTGTCATTACCGATAGTAGCGATAGAACCCTTAGAACTTGCTGCGTGAGGAAGCCACCTCACCCACTCCCACTCCCGAGCAGAAGCCCCATCAGTAAGCACGACAACTCCAAGATCTCGTGGGCTCTGAGATACAGCTAATTGCGCAATCGCCCAGGCAACGTTTCGGTGAACCACGGTCTTCTCACCGCAAAATCCGATAACCCCAAACTGTTTAAGAGAAACTGTTACCGGGACTTCCTGAGCTTTCATCAGCTGATTACGACGGTGATCGACCTCTTCAGGCCGGTAGATACTCACATCGGACTCAACTTCAGATACACCCAGGCGAATATTCAGATGGTCGGGGTCGCTTCTTCGACGCTCCCACAGTCTGGGGCTGGGCAGACTCGCAATGAGCCCGGCTGTTGCAGGATCCGGACTATACAAACGCTGCTCATTCGCAAAATCCACGACGGCCTGGTGAAGATCCCCGTCAATCTGCGCTCTCACCTTACGGTATTTTGCTTTCTTTTCTCGGTGGGTCACCTTACCGTTCTTACGGTTACTCAGGTAACTCACCAGCATCATCACAGGTGACATAAACCCAAAAATAAGGAAGTAAGGTCGCTTCATGACAGTAGCCATGACTATAGCAAGCAACAGGGGAGCCAACATAGCAATAATCGGCAGGGCACCACGCGAACCCATCTCGGGTTCACTCGGATATTTGAACTCCTTTGCACGATCTTTCGGCATCAGTCTGGGAGGCCGGTTAAAATCCAGCAACCCAAATCTCTCCGAGGGTGTTACCGAAGCGACCAAAGGAGCCTCCGTAAGAAGCTCAAAAACATACCCACCAACCCGCAGGGAATGGCCCTGAAGCCACTCTTGAGGTTCTGTGACAAGTTGCCCCTCAAGTTGCAGAGCCGATTCCTCAGTAGTATTTTCAACAGTGCACTGACCGGCTTCATTGAAGCTGAGCAAAGCAGCTGTTTGAGGAAGACCAGCACCTTCTAAAACGATAGAGCAACAGGGATCAGCGCCCAAAGTGTATTTCCCAGGTGCCAAGGAGCGAATAGTACCCGCGCCAGGGCCACTCACCTGCTCAATCAAGAAGAAGGGTGAAACCTTAAGGGACTCCTCTAGGGAGCTACTTTCCAAGGCTTTAGCACCTAGCACTACGCCCTCAGTAAGTTCAAGTTCGCCCCATGTTCCCCTCTTCTCGGCCAAGAGGGGAACAGGCTCACCCACCGTCGTTTCAATGGCTGACGCGACTGAACTAATAGGTGACTGAGGGTCCGCGTCAACGACCAGGTGTGAGACTGCGGATTGAGCGTTTTCCATGGAGAGACGGATCGATGTCATTATCTCTTACTATCAGTTGCTTTAGCAGTTTTTGCGATGGATACGCCAGTGAAAGCCCCAACGCCGAGTGCTACAAGAATGAGCAGTAGCACAGGCCACTTAGGGGCCGACTTGTTCAGGTTCACCACCGCAGTTGCACCCTCCGCGGTATTAGTCCCCTCTGGGGCGGCTACACCTGACCGAGGGTTAATCCGACCTTCAACATTCTTGGTTCCCTGAGCGTTTAGAACACTTGATTTGAGTTGCTTGTTCGGTTCCTGTGCGACGCGCGGGTCTTCAGCTTTAATTGAGCTGGTCTGAATCCATGTGGGGTTCTGGTCGATGGGAGTCTCCGTGGGCTCAGGTTCTTTCTCCTGCTCGATAACAGGTCTCACCTGCGCTTCAGCGGGTACGATGCTGGGGGCAGGAACAGTTTCTGCATCCTCCGAAGGGTCAGGAAGCGGTTTCTCTTCAGCTTCCCTTGTGGGCTCTGCCGTTTCTGCCGGATCAGGTTCGGCAGGCAAATCAGGTTCTACGGGGTCACCCGGGACCGGTTCTGCGGGGTCACCCGGGACCGGTTCTGCGGGAAGAGTTGGGTCAGTGATAACTGGGGGCTGAGTCTTAGCAGGCACCACGCTGAATGCCTTCGAGGCCAACAACCGGCCCTGAAAATCTACCGGAATATTATCTTGGGTAGGCACAATAGCCTGAAGTGAGTACTCCCCTACCTCAAGAGAAGCAGTCTGCTCCAGAGTCACTTTTTGGAATGAGCTCCATAGGCTATCGCCGGTGGGACGTGACAGTTCAATATCTTGGCTTGTAATGACTTCCCCACCACGAACAAGTTGCAGGGTCACGGGGTAATCCTTATACGATGGAGCAAACTGGTCACCTGAAATCTCAACAGTGACATCTTCCCCAGCAACAATACTGCCTACAGAGGTACCCAGCCTAGCCACAGATTCGCCCAAAATACCGAGCCGGTCTGACGCTGAAACCTGAGTCTGCTCATCCTGCGCAACAAGGTTTACGCTAGCGCTCGACATGTATGGGCTAGTAATGAGGTAGGCGCTGAAGAAGCCATCGGCATCGGTGGTGACTTTGAGAGTACCTGCTGCATTATCAAGGTCACCGGCTGAAGGTGTGCTTTCTGCAGCCCAGGTCGCAAAAGTAATACCCGGGATGGGGTTGTTGTTTTCATCAAGAGCGCTCACCTGAACTTCAGAATTGGGCTCATACCCGCCACCCGCAATAGGCATGACATACCCAGCTGCAGTAATCGGATACCGGGCTACAATCATAGGGTTATATTCTCTTGTGCCATCGGCAATGACTACACTCTGTGAGGTATCAAGGATCTCGGTACCGTCAGCAAGAACCGGTTGGTCCTTCTCATCAAAAAGCCTAATTTCTAAGGTGTACTTACCGGTCCTTTGGTCCTCCGGAACATGACACTCAAAAGCTTGTGCAGGGGGTTTCCCACTAACAGAGCACTGTACGGGGTCTGTCTCAAGTTCTTTGGCAGGAGTTAGAGATGCTTTAACGTGTGTTCCTTCAGGGATGCCTTCTACTGACCCCTTATAAATCTCACCAGGCTTAAGCTCGGATGTATCAGCCTTAACTAATAAGTGAATAGGATCTGCGGGAGCTTCAGTAGGGCTCGCACTCGGCGATGGGGTAGTTTCAGATGGGCTCGCACTCGGCGATGGGGTAGTTTCAGATGGGCTCGCACTCGGCGAGGGGGTAGTTTCAGATGGGCTCGCAGGTTGGTTATCTACCGTCGTTGAGGGCACAGGTGTCTCGGTAGTACCTCCCGGAGAATCATTGGCAACAGAAGCATCCTGCTTTGCAGGGTCAGTTGCAAAAACTGGTTCAGCTACCTCCCTCGGTGTGACAACCTCAGTTTTACTCAGTGTAGGTGCGACAGGTGCGGGGTCAGCCGGTGAGTCTGAATGCGAAAGAGTAGACGGTGTTGCCTCCGGAAGAGACGTAGCATTCGATGCTGGCATCCCTGAAGCCAGGAGAAGTGCCAGCGTAGCTGTCCCAGTGTTAAATATCAGCTGCTTCGGCCTCTGTGCTCTCATGTTGTCCTCTACAAGTGCGTGTTTTATTTGGTGTATTTTTCAAGCTTATTGTTGTGAGTTCTGATTATGGCAATGTCCTGGTTAGCCAACAAGGGTGTGATACCTGAAATTGACTGTACCTCGTCAGGCTCCATGTAAACATTACCTAGATTACTGCTGCCCAGAGCACCTTGACCGATAACGGTGATCGGCTCAATACCCTGCGCGATGAGATCAGCATCTGCTCTACCTTTTTCGACATCGAATAGGTAGCCGGCATAAAGAGCGGAATGCCCATCGGGGCCCCATAACAAATCTGGGTATGCAGAGATACGCTCCTGAGTTGTTTCAATATAGGAGAGGAGGTTCCCCGACTCGGTATCGTAAAAAGCCACTGTAACCGGCGTAGTTGGAGCAACACTATCGGGGTAAGGAGACCAAGTCGCCACAATCCTTTGGTGTCCAACAGAAACGATACTGTCGAAAGGCAAAGAGTCCTTGGGGGATGCAAGAGGATAGGCCGAAATTTCTTGGCCTTGACTGTCTGTTACCTTAATTTCTCCACCCAGACTATAGCTGACCATATTTTGCCCGGAAAAAGACCCCGGAACGAAGCCCGAAGGAATCTTTATCTCTTGAAAACCATCGGGGCTAAAACGCCAGGCCTTGTATTGTCCGTTCTTTTCGTCCTCAGCCGCAAAGAGAAGCTCATTCCCCGCAGCATATGGCTGTGCCCCAGCGGGAATTTTGGCGCTAAAAGGCTTATCTGCCCCCGTACCTGAGCTCCAACCAAAAGCAGTATCACCGATTGACCAGTAAATTCCAGGGGTGCCGCTAAAACTTGTCTGGGCAGACACCTCAACAGCCTGGTCAAGTGGGAAGTTAGCTACTTGCTCACCTGTATCCACCGAGAAGACCGTCAGTCTACGGCTTTCAAAAGAGAAAACGTTCGCCACGGTGGAGAACACTTTGGCATCGGGACTTACTGACTCGCTCCAATCAGGTTTTTCTTTATAACCGGGAAAACCCTGCCCGCTATAGCCAGCCACAGGAAGCTTCTGCGTCAGAGATGCCGCCAAGACCTCTCGTTGATCTTGGGGTTTAGGCATCTCTGGGTTAAGTTCATTGGCAGCGAAGACTAGCGCCGCAACCGTTAAACAGCTTGCTCCAATGGTT
Organism: Rothia sp. CCM 9417; assembly: GCF_048513575.1. Classification (NCBI taxonomy): domain Bacteria; kingdom Bacillati; phylum Actinomycetota; class Actinomycetes; order Micrococcales; family Micrococcaceae; genus Rothia; species Rothia sp. CCM 9417. Next base: position 11,380 of record NZ_JBLXXT010000006.1, read on the forward strand.
ATAAGCCCCTGGCCAGCTGATCTAAAACCCTCAGACCGACGTCTTTTACGAGCCACTTCTAGGTGGTCTGAAACAGTCACCCGTGCCACACCAGAATCAGATTGCCCGGAGGAAATGTCGGCGGTTGCTGACTGGCCCGTAGCTCGAGGTGGAAATACCTGCTCCACAGGTGTTGCAGTCTTGCCAGACCACTCTTCAGGGTAAAGAGGGAAAAAACGTTTCTCCACATTCAGAGGGTCTTTACCAGCTCTCACATCAAGAACCCTAGTATTACCAGCTTTATGGGGCCAGGACTCAGATTCAACTTGGGTCTTAAACCTATAAGCCATCAGGAAGGGCCTGATACCAAGCCCCAGTAACCCAAGCAAGAAAGAGAAACCACGTGCATAAGCATCCGAAAAATCGCCCGGCCTAAGTGACTCAGCGCGAAGGGTTCTGATACCTACCAAACGCTTACCCGCAGTCTGCCCGGAAGATGCGTTCTGCGCGGCAAGGATCAAGGTGTAGGCGAGAACAATAAGCGCTAGAGCTGAACAGGTTAACCAGCCCACTAATGGGGACGGTTCAAACAAAAAACTGATAGCAAAGCACATTGCGTACCCAGCAGGAGCTGCCACAATCAAAAGATCAACAAAGTAGGCAAGAGCCCGCTTGTACAAGGGGGCAGGCACAAGCAAAAAACTATTCATAGGTGAGGTGCCCTCGAAGCGCGAAGAAAAGTAAAACTACAGACAAAGTTGGCGAAGATAAGTTCATCCTTATCTCCGCCAACTTGGCAAACATCTTATATAAGCGCTGATATGGGGTTATATCCCGCTAAGATATTAGGCGCCGTCAGCTGCCTTGAAGCGCTCAATAGTGCTCTTGAGATCCTGCTGGAAAGCCTGCAGGGCAGGAATGAGCTGGTGAGCCTTGGTATTGAAGTCCTGGTAGTTAGTCCCGAAAGCACCACTGGATACCTCAGTGGAGAAGCCACCCTCGGGTGAAGTCAGGTTGTTGATGCGGTTAAGCAGGTTGGACAGCGATACTTCAAAATCCGTTGCTGCAGACTGCAGGTTGGCCGCTTCGGCTTCCATGGCCGCATAATCAATCTTGATAGACATTAAAGGTGCTACCTTTCTTTAGCCTGCAAACTCCCCTGGCTGGAACCAGGCTTTTCATCTGCAGCGAATAGTCATATTACGGTAGTGAGTAAATCTTAAGAATCACTCACTCTGATTCATCCTACCAACTCAAGACCTTAAATCCAGCACTTAACGGGATTATCCACAGCTAAATACCGGGTGAAGATATCCCACCATTGAACAGCTACCGGAAGCCGTAAAAACTTTGGGGATATAAAGGGTTCGGCCCCCGTCCATAGTGGACGGGGGCCGAACCCTTTATCAGTTAGCGCAATGCTTAGCTGAGAACGTTGATGTTCGCGGCCTGCATGCCGCGATCGCTCTGCTCGGGATCGTAAGCAACTGAGTCGCCTTCTTCGAGTGAGCGGTAGCCGTTTGAGTTAATCGCTGAGAAGTGAGCGAAAAGATCTGCTGAGCCGTCGTCGGGCTGGATGAATCCGTAGCCTTTTTCAGCGTTAAACCATTTTACAGTGCCAGTAGCCATGTGTTTTATTCCTTCTGGAAAATGCGTCCAAACCTCGAACGCTTAAGGTGTGCCCTCTCTTTTCCCAAGGAGATGAAACGCAAAACTAAAAACAAAATTCTAAATTCTTACTACACCAACCGGTGGGCACGTCTCTGACTCTACAGCACCCCGGCGGCTTTGTATGCATTATGTGTCGCAGGTCTCCTTTGTGGCTGCAAATGCAGCTCAATACCCTGACTCTTAGGCGCCAAGCCCCTGATGAAAGCCAAGAAAATCTAGCGGTTTTTACTTAAAGGAGGCCAGGGTCAGGCAGTTATAGTCACCCACGGGCCTAAAACCACGGGAAAGGTAGAGGTCAATAACATGCTTGTTACCCTCATGGGCATCTGTAGAAATATAAACCTGACGCACCCCACCAACGGCCTCCAGGGCGGCATCGAGAAGAGAGCTACCCACGCCCTGCCCCTGGGCGTCCGGGTGCACCAATAGATCCTGGATGTAGGTAATCGTCACGCCGTCCCCGACCGTTCTCACCAAGCCAATCAACCGGCCAGAAAAGTCACGCGCGCAGGCCAGATAGTGCGACCCTCTGCACATGGCCACCAGATTCTCAGGCTTTTCAGTGTAGGCGGACCAGCCCACCGAAGAGTAAAGCTCCTCAAGCTCATCCCTGGCAGGGACAAGCCCCAGCACTAGATCAAACATTTTGCCCCCTCACCGATATGGGCCGCTCGCTAGGTCTGGGGAACAGCAGCCAACTGTACCGCCAGAAAATCACCTTAGTATTAAACTATGCAGAAAAAATCACAGATAGACCAGCTGGGCAAACTAAAACCCCAAGACGTAGCCCACCGTGTTTCGGCCTATACTTACGGCAATATCCTGGCCCTAGGGGCACTCATCCTCACCAAACCCGGTCAGATTGCTCAGGGCCACACACTCACCGTTCTGCTAGCAACCGGGCTCACCACCTACCTGGCTCACTTTCTAGCAGAAAGCCAGGAGCACCGCCTCTTGCACGGCAAGGCACTCACAGGTCAAGACATCATAAAAGCCTTACGCAACGCAGTGCCCATCATGAGCTCGACACTACTACCGGCTCTCTTTATTGCCCTAGGTTCCTGGGGTTTTCTCGCTCCCCCCACAGCCTGGTTCCTAGCGGTCACAGTGCTACTCTTACGGCTGGCCTCCATGGGGTTTGTAGTAGCGCGCTACCAGCAGCAAGCAGCCAGCTTCCGGACCTTACTTGGTGGAATCCTCTTCGCCAGCCTCGGTCTAGTAGTGGCCCTACTCAAGGCCCTGCTGACGCATTAGCAAGCTACTCTAACCCAAGCGCACTCACCCAGCGGCTAGCCATATCGGCCTGTGCAGGTTCGCATAACCAGCCAGGGTCAGACCCAATAGGGCGCTAGGTGACGAAAATAGCTAGATGCGGTAGTCCGTCATCTCAAAGATTTGCAAGAAGCGGGCGATACGCTCATTGGTGGATTGGAAGAAAGGCTCGGGCGCACCGTTATAGAGCACCTTCCCTCCGTCCAAAAAGATGATGCGGTCCGCAACCCGGCGGGCGAAAGCCATGTTGTGAGTGACCACCACCAGGGAGCGCTTCTCTCGCGCTAGATCAATCAGAACCCGGATGACCTCGGCTTCTAGCTCCGGGTCAAGGGCACTGGTAGGTTCGTCAAAGAGTAGGTAGTCCGGGGACACCGCCAGGGCGCGGGCAATAGCCACCCGCTGCTGCTGACCACCGGAAAGACTATCTGGGTAAGAACTAGCCTTATCTCCCAACCCCACCTTGTCCAAGAGCTCCACGGCATACTGATGGGCAACGCCCTTGCCTACCTTCCCATTCAGGACCGGGGCAAGAGCCACGTTCTGAACAGCGGTCAGGTGCGGGAAAAGGTTGAAACTCTGAAAGACCATAGCCGAGTGTTTGCGGATACTCCGCACCTGCTCATCGGTCAATTTGCTGGAAAAATCAACCGAATCCCCCGCAAGATCCAGTACACCAGCCTCCGGTACCTCTAGCAGGTTGAAACAACGCAAAAGTGTTGATTTACCGGAGCCTGAGGGGCCCAGAATCACCGTGGTCTCACCACTGGTGAGCTCTAGGGAAACCCCGTTCAAGACAGTTTGCTCACCAAAGCTCTTGGTCAGGTTCTGCACACTAAGCATGGGAGCTCCTTAGATAGCGGCTGGTGCGCTTTTCGAGGGCCTGCTGGGCAATCGACAGGACGGTAAAAATAACCAGGTAGATAAGAGCAACTTCAAGGTACATAGCCAGGGGCTCAAAAGTACGGGCAGCGACCTGCTTACCGGACTGAAAGAGGTCAACCATAGAAATGACCGACACCAGTGAGGTTCCCTTAACCAGATCAATCAGGTCGTTTCCCAGGGGCGGCAGGGCGATGCGGGTAGCCTGAGGTATCACCACGTGGCGCAGGGTCTGCTTGCGGGTCAGATTCAGGGTACGGGCGGCCTCAAACTGGCCACGCGGTATAGAAGCGTAAGCCGAGCGGAAAGTCTCAGCCACATAGGCCCCGGTATTCAGGCTCAAGGCAATAACCGCAGCAGGCCAGGGATCAAGAGTGATGCCCAGCCTGGGTAGCCCGTAGAAGACCAGGAATAACTGCACCAAAAGTGGTGTACCCCGGAAGAACCAGACAAAGGCGGTAGCCAACCAGTTGAGGGGGTTATACCGGCTCAGGTTGCGGGCGGCTGTCGCCAGCAGACCTAGCACCAGCGCAAGCACAAAGGCAACCAGGGTAAGAGGTACTGTTACCTGCACGGTAGCCAGCAAGAGGGAGGGCAGAGATTCTGCCCACAGTTCTAGGTAGCGGTCCATGATGTCCTAGAGATCTTTCTCCGGGCGGGCCGGTTAGGCTTTAGCCGAAGGACTGAGATCAAGACCTACATACTTCTGGTAGATAGCCTTAAGGTTGCCATTTTCCAGGTTCTTGGTGATGGAGTCGTTGATGGTTTTCTGGAGGCTGAGCGCGCCCTTGGGCATGAGGATAGCCGGCTGGGATGCCTCCCCCAGCAACCCGTCAAGCAGGCGAATAGGGGCATCGGGGTGCTGTTCCTTGTAGTAGGCGAAGGTGACGGCATCGTTGCCTACGGCATCTACACGGCCGGTGAGTACCTGCTCAATGGCCTCGTCGAAGCCGGTCACAATGGTCATCTTTGCGCCTGCAGCCTCTAGTAGGGTGCGGAAGTTGGAGGTTTCACTCGATGCGGCAGTCGCGCCCTTGAGGTCCTCAATCTTCTGTAGGGAAGAACTCTCCAGAACAGCGACCCTGCCCTCAGAAGCAAGGTAGGGGGTAGAAAAATCGTACTTCTGCTTGCGTTCTTCCGTGGGGGAGACATTATTGATGACAAGGTCGTAGCGGTTGGAGTCCACACCGGCAATCAGCGAATCCCACTGGGTTTCGATGTATTCGGCTTTGACACCCAGATCGGCGGCGATGAGGTCGGCAAGATCCTTTTCCATACCGACCAGCTGGCCGGATTCATTGTGGTAGTTCCAGGGCGCGTAGGTACCTTCTAGGCCGACACGGAGAGTTCCGGAATCTTTGATGGCCTGGAGTTTATCTCCTGCATCAGTTGAGCTGGCCTGAGAGGATGAGCCGCAGGCAGACAGGGCAAGCGTCACCAAAGATGCACCGGTCAGTGACAGAGCGCTACGGCGGGTGAGGGCCTTCATGGGTTGGTTTTCCTTTCGAGGAGCTTGATCTTACGCCCATTGAGCCTATACCCGCTGGCAACAAGTCAAAGAATTATTGTTACGCCTTTATTACGCACTTCTAGGGGAGGCAGTCACATCATCACCCACAAGGCATAAACCCCACCCTAGAAGGGTGGGGTTTATCAGGACTTATTTATTGGCTCGGTAGCCGGTAAGTATTAGCTGTTGTAAGCTGCGGGGGACACGAAAATGGGTGCTGATGCGTTGGGCAGGTTCACAGAGAAGACGCTGGTGCCCATACCGTTCCAGCCGCCGTGAACAGCCTGGCCGTTACCAATGTAAACAGCGATGTGTTGCTGGCCAAAGCCATTGGAGGCGTAGATGACCAGGTCACCGGGCTGGGGGTTGGAGGTCACGGTACCCAGTGACATGTAATCCATGGGCCAACCGTGGAAGTTAATGCCAGCGGCCCTCAGGGAATTGGTGGCCAGCGCGGTGCAGTCGGTCTGCGCGTTGACAGATGCGGCTGCCAGAGCCGCCGCAACAACGGCATCACGTTTTGCCTGGTTAGTAGCCACAGCAAGGGTGGGGGCAGGTGCGGGCTCCTGAACGGGAGCTGCGACCTCAACAGGTGCGGCCGACTGAACGGGGGCTGGCTCTTCTGCTGTCGGTACAGGTGTTTCTTCTACAGGTGCGGGCGCGTCCTCAAGAACCTCTACAGTTTCTGACTGTACAGTGACGGCTGCTTCTTCAAGAGCGGGAGCCTCTGCAAGAGGTGCTGCCTCTGTAGGAGCCTGCTCGTCAATAACGGGTGCTTCTTCAAGTGCGGGAGTGGATTCAACCGGCTTTTCGGGAGCCACAACGTATTCGGGAACACCCCACTGCCCAATTTTGGTCTCGTCGGCAAGGTCGAATGCCTTGAGCTGGGGGGTGGTAACTACTGCACCGTTGTCTACGGTGGTCTGCGGGGCTTCATTGTTGGTTGCGTTAGCTGCTGCAAAAACAGCACCTGACATGATGACACCTACCGCACCTACGGAGAGTGAACGACGCAATGTTGTACCTTTCGTCTCTTCTGGAGATCTTCGCAGCCGGGTTGCTGCTACGTGCTGGGCGGCCCGCCTTTCTTAAGCGGAGCTCCCATGCTTCCCTCGGAAGCTGATTGGACCCGAATAATTTTATAACGATTTGGTAACGATGTATACCATATCGTTATAAAAGTTACTTTTGCACCAATTACCAACTCGTCAAGGTGAGGTTCCAGATACCGGTTTTTGGGTAAGACCGCCCGCCACAGGCCGCTTAGTATCAGCCCCCTGCATTCACTGATGGGAGCAGAATAGTAATTCAATCCAGCTGACACAAAGACGGTGTGCACCGCACTGATGCACACCGTCTCCACAAAGCAGGGTTAGGTCGTTACCGTTTTGCGACGTTTAAGATCCCGTCCCACAGCCTTGAGCCATGCCTGGCGGTCAGGAACCGTAGGCACCTCCTTAACGGAGGGAGCCATGAGGTGGTTTTGCACGAACTCATGAATAGTTACCCGCGCTTTTCCCTGGTCCCCGTGGGAGGAAATCGCAGGGAGCTGGTAGATCAGCTCAGAATTTCCTACGCCCAAGTAGAAGGGAAAGACAGCCGGGAAGGCTTTACGCCCCATGTAAGTTGAGAACCTGGGGCTCCGTAAGGCCCGGTCAATTTCCTCCGTACGCCCTTCCGCAGTAATCCTCACAATAAACTCAGTATCGGCCAGGTAAGTGCGGTTCACAATGGACGTACCTCCCTGAGCGTCAGGGGTAAATACGAGGTTTTTTGCGCTACCGGCCTTCATCCCCTGAGCGAGAAGCAAACGGCGGCGGAACTTCTCTTCACCTGTGCGCTGGTTAATAGTGTGAAAATCATCAACAAATGTTGCACGGCGGTCCTGCCGCACGGTGAAATGGACACTTTCCAACCATTCAGGGACTTCATCTCGCCTATACCCTAAGGCACCCGCCAGAAGGCCCCGTAGGCTACGAGGGGAGGGCACTTCCTCTGTCCTCACAATGTTGCCGGTAACGGCTGCCCCTGCCCAGGACTGCAGGGGGCCAGCCAGTCGGATGTAAATAGAGTCATTCACTGCTGAATCCATTCGACAACGGTATCGATAAATTCCTTGAGAGAGGTCGCTTCAAGGGTGCCAAACTTACCGTTGAGACCTTCATAGGTGCCGGTCAGCGCCTCAAGGGGTCCAAAGTTATCGGGGTCGAAGTTGCGCGCCTGCTTGTACTGCTTTGCTAGGTGTTCAATGCTAGGAGCCAGGTAGCCACCTTCCTGAGCGTTGCGAACAGGGGTCTCAAAATCGTAGGCAGTACGGTACTGCTGTTCTTCGGCCAGAACGAGGGCAGGCTGGATATAGGGGGCGGTGCTGTTTTCTTTACCGCGGGGCAGGCCATAGATGATTGCGGTAATAAGATCACGGAGGTTACCCTCTGCCTTCTCCTGCCCGAAGCCAGTCCAGGACTCTTTGAGCTGGGCTCTATCGATGCTGATGGTCCGGTAGAAGATACCGTTGGTGTATTGGGCCACACCGAGGAAGGTAGCGCCGGTTTTACCTTCTCGTTCCTTCACATCGTCTACCGTTGAGAAGTAGTCGGTTTCGATAGTGGCTGCATGGGTCGTTACCCCGGGTGAAACACTTAAAGCTGCCTCTGTATTCTTCTGGGGAGCGTTGGCAAACATGCGGCCAGGGGGTATTTCCAAAGGTGTGGGGGCATGTTGTTGGTAACCCGGCTCTTCCCCGCGTAGGCGGGGGTATTTCCACGAAGACCCGCTTCAATCACGCAGTCGTCTCCTCTTCCCCGCGTAGGCGGGGGTATTTCCGAAGAAATCTCAGCACAGGACCGCGATGTGCTCTCTTCCCCGCGTAGGCGGGGGTATTTCCGAAGAAATCTCAGCACAGGACCGCGATGTGCTCTCTTCCCCGCGTAGGCGGGGGTATTTCCTGGGATAGTCAATGGGATAGTCCGCGCGAGCTCTTCCCCGCGTAGGCGGGGTATTTCTGTGTCCCCCGCCTTACCAGCCGTAGGGATAGGCTCCCCCCCCCCCCGCCTAAGCGGGGACACCCAAAAAGTCTTTGCCGTAGCTAGGCACAGCACCAACACCGCCCTCACCACCGGAAGTACCCGCCCCGGTAAGAAGAAACTAAAAGTAGGTTCCGCTATCACAGTTCCTTGGGGGGAAAGAGGCCTAAGGCCCTAGCGCCTATGCTAAGTCAGACACCCTCAGCTAAACTGGGGGACATTGCTTAAACGCCCCTCACCGCCACCCCACGAAAGGGCCCCTGTGCTCCAGAACATCATCGACTGGGTTATCTCTATCATGGAAGCCATCGGCTCACCCGGTGTTGGCCTGGCCGTCTTCCTTGAAAACGTCTTCCCGCCCATTCCCTCTGAGGTGATTCTGCCGCTGGCCGGTTTCACTGCATCCCAGGGGTCCATGAATATCTTTGCAGCTTTTATCTGGGCTACCATCGGTTCACTGGCAGGAGCCTACTTCCTCTACTACCTGGGGGCGGCAATCGGAGCTGACCGCCTACGCCGTATCGCAGATAAGATGTGGCTGGTCAAAGTGGAGGACGTCGATGGTGCACTTATCTGGTTCGACAAGTACGGTAAGGCCTCTATCCTCATCGGGCGTGTTATCCCGGGTATCCGTTCCCTTATTTCCATTCCTGCCGGTGTTCACCGCATGAACCCCATAACTTTTGGCCTCTACACCTTATTGGGTTCAGCTATCTGGAACGCCCTGCTCATCTACTGCGGCTGGATACTCGGTGAAAACTGGCCTGTTGTTGAAGGATTCATTGATCGGTACTCCAAGGTAGTGTACGCCCTAGTCGCTCTTGCCCTGGTAGGCACTTTCGTGTGGCTCATCCTCCGTGCCCAGAAAGATAAGAAGGCAAAAGCTCTCTAGGGCTCTCCCCTACCGCGCCTCAAGAGGCCACCTGTTTCTCCCTCCAATGAAGGTAAAAACAGGTGGCCTCTTTGCTGTGGATCCCTACCTACTTCCAGAGCCGGTTACGGGCGTGAACAACCGAGGGTTTAATCTGAATCCACTCAGCACACGGTAGCCGGAGCGCTTTTTCGCACCCGGAGAGCGCGGTAATAATCGACTCGCACCGCTGGTTGAACTCAGAAACGTACCCCTTTTCCACGATCTGCCCGGGGAAATGACGGTGCATCTTAGAAACCGAGTCGGATGACTCCTGAAGCCCGTGCCCTGAATGCCCAGGGACATGCTTAACCAGCACCCGACGCTCACGGATAGCCGCAGTGAGCCGCTCCATCTCGTCTAAGACCTGCTGGTTCTGCACACCCTCGGTTGTCCAAGTCTTATAGACCCAGCGGTTATGGGCCAGACGCAACACAAAGGTAAGCGCCCCCAGGGAGTCAGTGTGAATAATCAGCTGCCGACCGCCGTGGTAGAAGATATTGAAAGCCGCCAGCATGGCCGAGAGCTCCCCGGTCATAATGTTGGTGGCATCGTAGTGGGAGTGAAAGAAGAAGCCGTCCTCACTCACCCCACCAATACCCATGCGGCCACCCTTATGGTAGCGCTTGTTGTTGGTAGAGCGGTAAGAGCAGTCAGTAAAGACACTGTACTCCGCCAGCTTTTCCAGGGGGAGCTGGGCGGTGTTCTGCTCAAGTTCACGGTGGGCTAGTCGGGAAGCCTCATCAAAGAAGTGAGGCATAAGTTCTGCCGCCGGGGTGCCCAGAAGTTTCACGTGAATTTCCCCCAGCGAGTGAGACTCATAGGGGTTCATCACCTTATCCAAGGAACGGTATTCCATGAAGTCGCGGAAGGCAGTGAACTTACGGAAGAGCAGTTTAAGGTAGTGCTTATCTGCAGCTACGGTCATCAGGTTCTGTTTGTATTCCTCGGGGATAACATCCATAGCGGCCAGGATGGCGCGACCCAGCATGTCGGTGTGTACCGTATCGCAGGGTTCCATCAGACAGTGAGTGAGAGATTCCGCGATAGGTTCGCACTCTAGAACTTCGCGGTCCCCGTTCTCCCGAGAGATAAACACAAAAGCCGTGAGCCCAACATGGCAGTCACCGGCAACCCGTATCTGGTCCATGACCACGGCGATGACGGCTACACCCTGTTCAGTGAAGCCCGCCGGGTAAGAGCTGGTGTAATCTGGCGGCTCCCAGGTTAACTGGCATTTCTTAATATGCGCGGGCGTGATGTCCACATTATTCATCTCCTATGGGGTTGTCGGTATTATGCTTACCCCTTAAAGCTATCTCAGGAGACTGACTAATTGCTACCGGCGCCCCACCCACTGGACAGAGCAGCCCTTCTCTCAACAGTAAAACTCCTACTCACCGGTAACTCAAAAGACGAAAAAGCCGGGGGGCTTGAAGCCACCCCGGCTTTACCGGAAAACCTCAGAAGCTACCCCTTACTCGGGTACGATGCGCACAGCACCCTTATCGGCGCTGGTTACCATCGAAGCGTAGGCCCGCAGGGCACTGGACACCTGGCGCTCACGCGGCTTGGTGGGCTTCCAGGGGGCAGGGCCCTTAGCGGCACGGCGGGCGGCTAGGACCTCATCGGGTACATTCACGCGCAGAATCCGGTTATGGACGTCAATCTCAATTTCGTCGCCGTGCTCAATCAGGCCCACGGCGCCACCAGCGGCGGCCTCGGGTGAGATATGGCCGATGGAGATACCCGAAGTGCCGCCCGAGAAACGACCGTCAGTAATCAGTGCGCACTGCTTACCTAGGCCCAGGCCCTTGAGGTAGGAGGTGGGGTAGAGCATTTCCTGCATGCCCGGCCCGCCCTTGGGGCCCTCGTACTGGATGACCACGATATCCCCGGGCTTAACGTTCTTGGAGAGAATCTCGTACACGGCCTCGTCCTGAGACTCCACGACAAAAGCCTTACCCACAAAGTGGAAGAGTTCCTCGTCGATACCGGCGCTCTTGATGATTGCGCCGTCCTCAGCGATATTGCCGTAGAGCACCGCCAGGCCGCCGTCCTTGGTGTAGGCGTGCCCAACCGAGCGGATACAGCCCTTTTCGGGGTCGGTCTCGTGCGAGTCGAACTTGTTAGCGGTGGAGAAAGCCTGGGTGGTGCGAACACCTCCGGGGGCAGCCAGGAAGAGTTCCTTAGCGGTTTCGGTGGCCGCGCCGGAACGAATATCCCAGTCAGAAAGCCAAGATTCTAAAGAATCGGAGTGAACCGAGTGGACGTCGCGGTTGAGCAGGCCACCCCGGTCAAGTTCGCCCAGCAGGGCTGGGATGCCACCGGCACGGTGGACGTGCTCAATGTGGTACTGGGTGGAGTTGGGGGCAACCTTAGCCAGGCAGGGCACCTTGCGGGAAATCGCGTCAATGTCGCGCAGGGTAAAGTCCACACCGGCCTCGTGGGCAATCGCCAGAATGTGCAGGACGGTGTTGGTGGAGCCACCCATTGCAACATCCAGGGCCATAGCGTTCTCGAAAGCGGCTTTGCTGGCAATGCTGCGGGGCAGGACGCTCTCGTCGTCCTGCTCGTAGTAGCGCTTGGCCAACTCAACGATCTTGGCACCGGCCTCTAGGAAGAGCTGCTTACGGGCTACCTGGGTGGCAAGGGTGGTGCCGTTACCGGGTAGGGCTAGGCCAATGGCTTCGTTGAGGCAGTTCATGGAGTTGGCGGTGAACATACCGGCGCAGGATCCGCAGGTGGGGCAGGCGTTCTGTTCGACCTGGGCTAGGGCCTCATCGCTCACGGAGTCGTCAACGGCCATGACCATAGCGTCTACCAGGTCCAGGCGGTGCTCTACTACGCCGTCAATGGCGGCACCCGATTCCATGGGCCCGCCAGATACAAAGATGACGGGGATATTCAGGCGCATAGCGGCCAGCAGCATACCGGGGGTGATCTTGTCGCAGTTGGAGATACAGACCAGGGCATCGGCGCGGTGGGCGTTGACCATGTACTCTACCGAGTCCGCAATCAGGTCGCGGGAGGGCAGGGAGTAGAGCATACCGTCATGGCCCATGGCGATACCGTCATCGACCGCAATGGTGTTGAATTCTTTGGCTACACCGCCGGCTTCGCGGATAGCACCGGCCACCAGCTCACCCATGTTTTTCAGGTGCACGTGGCCGGGAACGAATTGGGTGAAAGAGTTGGCAATAGCAATAATGGGCTTGCCGAAGTCGTCTTCTCCCATGCCGGTTGCCCGCCAGAGCGCGCGGGCTCCTGCCATGTTCCTGCCGTGGGTGGATGTGCGCGAGCGCAGTTCTGGCATCGTGTTCCCCTTGATAACTGGTGGTAGTCGTCTTGGGTATCTAGTTTACGCCGGGTGCTGGTGAGGGTAGATGCAACCGCTGAGTGTTCTCAGATAGTGGAGTTTTAGACAGTGATAGGTTTTTCTCCCCAGATTTTGTTGAATAAGCCTTGTCTAGGAAGAGTTACTCACGGCAAGCACAGGGGGACGCCCCGCCTGCTCGCGGCCAACGGTAGTATTCAGGCGTCGCCCACCGGAGTTCTCCCCCTCGAACTTCTGCTAACTCCATGGATCGCTCTGCCAGCCCTCCGCTTCTTTGAGGTAGGCATCCTCTGGCTGGTTCTCTTGCATTTCACGGGCCAGAGGCTCGAAGCGCACCCCGCGCCAGGCAGGTGCCTTTCGCGCTAGACAGACCCCTTGGGGTTGCTCGCTCAAACCACTGTTCCAGTAGGTCAAACCCAGGAATACTTTTCTCTACTCCTTCAGTTCAGATTCCCATCAAACGTGTGACATTTATTTATGGGTGGTTCCCTCGAAAACCCTGGATAAGCCCCCTAGACTATAGGGAAACACGACCGCCGTGTAAAAGCTCTCACTTTATTTGGCACAGAGTGCTATCGCACATGTTATTTAGGGGAACCCAATGGGAAAATTTGAACGTATCTACCACGATTTGGCTCGTGACATTGATGAGGGTAAATACGGTGTCGGGGATTTGTTGCCCAGTGAGATGAAGCTGACTGAGCGCTATCAGGTATCCCGTGAGACCGTTCGCAAAGCCCTGGCTATTCTGGTTGACCGGGGATATATCCAGCGCATTATGGGGAAGGGTTCGCTGGTGGTTGATCACAAACGGTACTCCATACCCGTTTCATCGTTGTTGAGCTATAAGGAATTTGCTGAGTCAGCTAGCCGCAGCACACTCACCGAGCTTATTAAGCTAGAAGATGCTGTGTTGCCTCCGGTTCCCTTCCAGGCACTGGCAGAAGGCACTGTTGAGCAGGTGCCAGTTACCCATGTGATGCGTGTACGCCACATGGATGGCGCACCGGCGATTATTGACCATGACTATATTGTCAAAGCTGTTGTTCCCAATATATCGGGGGAGGTAGCCAGGGACTCGCTCTACACTTATTTTGAGCAGGAGCTGGGGCTGAACATCGCCTCAGCCTCAAGGCAGATCACGGTTGAGCCGGCTACACCCAACGATGCCAAGTACCTGAATCTGCACGCTGGGGAATACGTTGCGGTGACAACGTCCATTACCGCATTGGACGACGGCACGGCCTTTCAGTACACCATTTCTCGTCACCGGGCAGATAAGTTCCGCTACCTGGACTTCGCCCACAGGCGCCGGGGAATTCCAGTTTCTGAATAAAGTTCCAAATCTCTTATAACCCAAACAGGGCAACCTGTCAGACAGGTAGAGTGGGGTGTGCCAGCCAGCAGGCTGTCACGCCCCCTTTCTGCTATCTATGCACAGAACCAGCTAGCCAGACGACTACCGGAACCCACACAACGGAGCAGCGCACCATGAGCTTTCATGATCAGGTTATCTACCAGGTCTACCCCAAGTCCTACCGCGATTCGAGCGGTAACGGTGTGGGGGATCTGCGCGGTGTACTTGAGAAGGTTCCCTATATTGCCTCACTGGGGGTCGATATGGTCTGGCTCAACCCTTTTTATGTGTCACCCCAGAACGATAACGGCTACGACATTGCCGATTACTACCACATAGACCCGGATATGGGCACCATGGAGGACTTTCAGGAACTGGTAGCTGCCCTCGGTGAATACGGTATCGGGGTCATGGTCGATATGGTGCTCAATCATGTCTCTACGGAGCACGAATGGTTCCAGCGGGCACTGGCCGGTGAACAAAAGTACCGGGACTACTTCTACCTGCGCCCGGCCCAGCCCGACGGGAGCCTGCCGACCACCTGGGAATCAAAGTTCGGCGGGCCTGCCTGGTCACCTTTCGGGGGCACCGACCTCTACTACCTGCACCTCTACGACACCACCCAGGCTGACCTGAACTGGCACAACCCGCAGGTTCGGGCTGAACTGCACCGGGTTGTGAACTTCTGGAAGAGCAAGGGCGTGCGGGGCTTCCGCTTTGACGTTCTCAATGTCATCGGCAAGAGCGAGGTACTGCGTAATGCCACCCCCGACGAGAATGAGAAACTGCTCTACACCGACACAGAACAGGTACACACCTGGGTTAAGGAACTCAACCAGCAGACCTTCGGGGACACCCCGGGGCTGCTTACCGTGGGCGAGATGTCCTCCACCACCATCGAGAACAGCGTGCGCTACACCCGGCCCGACAGCCGGGAGCTGGACATGGTTTTCTCCTTCCACCACCTGAAAGTGGACTATGACCGGGGTGAGAAGTGGTCAGATGTACCCTTCGATTTTATGGCCCTTAAGGGGGTGCTGACCGACTGGTCAGTCGGTATTCAAGCGGGTGGGGGCTGGCAGGCCCTTTTCTGGAATAACCATGACCAGCCGCGCGCTATCAACCGCTTTGGCGATCCAGGGCTGTACCGGGAAGAATCAGCGACCATGTTGGCCGCCGCTATCCACCTAAGCCGGGGCACCCCCTACATCTACCAGGGCGAGGAAATCGGCATGATCGACCCTGCCTATGAATCTATGGACGACTATGTAGATATTGAGTCCCACAAGGCCTACCGTACGCTGGTGGATAGGGGGCTGAGCTCCGAGCAGGCTTTCCGTGTTGTGGCTTCTAAGTCGCGGGATAATTCTCGCACCCCCATGCAGTGGGATGCTTCTGAGTTTGCTGGATTTAGCGAAGTCCAGCCTTGGTTACGCCCCACCTCCCAGGCCCTCATGAGTGTGGAGCGGCAGGAGGCCGATGGCAAGATTCTGCCTTTCTACCGCCGCCTGGTTGAGCTGCGCCACCAGATGCCGCTGATTGCGGAGGGAAGCTACGAGCCTTTTGCCCGCGAGCACCAGAGCGTCTACGGGTTTATCCGCGAATATCAGGGGCAGAAGCTACTGGTGCTCTGCAACTTCTACGGGGCAGATACCGCTGTGGAGCTAGCCGCAGAATTCGCGGCGGGGAAGGTGCTGGTCTGTAATTACAAGAATTGCCCTGACCTCACCACCGCAGAAGGCCGACTGACCCTGCGCCCCTACGAAACCGTAGCGGTACTGGTGGACTAAACCTTCCACGGTAAAATAGGCGCTGTGGCTCTGCTCTAGGCCAGAAGCTACACGCTACCGATGATACCGACCCCAGGTAGCCCGCCACCGCGAAAGAGCAGGCATGCACCCCGTCACCGGCCAAATGGCCGCCCTACCAGACCCCTCACCCTCAGCGCACCCCTACCCCCGCAGGTGGGTAGCACTCGCTGTACTCATGCTCCCGGTCCTCCTGGTCTCCATCGATAACACGGTGCTCTCCTTCGCCCTGCCCGAAATCTCCGCCCACCTAACACCCACAGGCCCCCAGCTTCTCTGGATTAACGACAGCTACGCCCTGGTGCTCTCCGGCCTACTCATACCAGCAGGAAGTCTCAGCGACCGCTACGGGCGCCGCACCATGCTCCTGATAGGCAGTGCAGGTTTCACCCTCGTATCAGCCGCAGCAGCCTTTGCCCCCAGCGCAGAATGGCTGATCGCCGCCCGCGCAGGAATGGCTGTTTTCGGGGCACTCCTCATGCCCTCCACCCTCTCCATCATCCGCAACATTTTCACCGACAGCACCGAACGGCGCACAGCCATAGCTATCTGGGCATCTGGCTACGCCGCCGGCGCGGCCCTTGGGCCCATCACCGGCGGAATCCTGCTTGAGCACTACTGGTGGGGTTCCATCTTCCTCATAGCCCTACCCATCATGCTGCCCCTGCTCATCCTCGGGCCCTGGCTCATCCCCAATTCCAAGGACCCCAACCCCGGTGCCATAGACCCGCTCAGCATCGTGCTCATTATGACCACCATGACCCCGGCCGTCTACGCCATCAAGCACTTTGCCCACAAGGGCCTGGACCTACTCACCGCCAGTATGCTCATCCTGGCCCTGCTCTGCGGGTTCATCTTTACCCGCCGCCAGCTAACCCGCACGAATCCCATGCTGGACGTGAGGCTCTTCACCAACAAGCGGTTTACCGGGGCGGCGCTGACTAACCTTATGACGGTATTTTCCCTGGTCGGCTTCCTCTACTTCGTTTCCCAGCACCTGCAACTGGTGAGCGGGCTCTCCCCGCTCCAAGCATCCCTGGTTCTGCTCCCCGGTCTGGCGCTCTCCGTTATCGCGGGCCTGGTGGTGGTCTACCTGGTCAAGTTCGTGCGGCTCTGGGTCATGATTTGCATGGCTCTGGGCCTCATGGTGATAGCCTTCGCACTGGTCATGCTCACCGCCCACACCGGCTCGGACACCAGTATTCTGATCGCTTTCGCCCTGTTAGGAACCGGCATAGGTTTCGCTGAGACCCTGACCAACGACATCATCATGTCAGCAGTCCCGCCTGAAAAAGCGGGGGCCGCCTCCGCTATCTCTGAAACCGCCTACGAAAGCGGGGCTGTGCTCGGTATCGCGGTTCTGGGTTCTATCCTCAATGCCGCCTATCTCGCCCACCTTGTCATACCCGCAGGTGTCAGTGAGCCTGATGCCGCACTGGCCCGCGAAACCCTGGGCGGTGCCGTTGCCGTGGCGGATCAGGTTGGCGGGCAGGCCGGCAGCGCGCTCCTAGAGTCAGCCCAGCAGGCCTTTGACGCGGGTGTTCTCTATACCGCCGGGATCGGTGGTGTGCTCATGCTCCTGTGTATTGTGCTAGTCACTCAGACCCTACGGACAGCCCCTAGGTAAAGGCCGAGGGCTAGAGCCAGCCCTTCTTGCGGAAGACCACCCAGAGGATCAGGGAGACAAGGGCCATGAGCCCCAAAGAGGCAGGGTAGCCCCAGGCCCAGTGTAACTCTGGCATCTCATCAAAGTTCATTCCATAGATAGACCCAATGACCGTTGGGACGACCAGGATCGCCGCCCAGGCGGAGATACGCTTCATGTCATCGTTCTGCCGTTCGGCAACAATGGTGGAGTTAACAGCCAGAGCATTTTCAAGCGATGCTTTTAGGTCATCGACCCGTTCGTTAATCTGTAGGACGTGGTCGTGGACGTCGCGGAAGAGGCGAATGAGCTCTACGCCCTCTTCGGTTCCGGTGGTGCGACCGGTTGTTTCCATCAGGCGGAGGCGGCCCATGAGCAGGTCCAGCATGGGCACCAGGGGTTTTACTGCGCGTTTGAAGTCGGCTACCTCGTTGAGCAGGCCGTAAATGCGTTGGGAGATTTCGGAGGCTTCCCCGCCGGAAGAGAAGAGGGTGTCTTCGATTTCGTCCCCATCATTTTCTAGCCCGTCTATGACCGGGTAGTAGCTATCAACCAGGCTATCCAGGACTCCGTGCAAGAAAAACATGGTCTGGGCACTGGTGGCGCAAGTCTGCATTACCAGCTCATTAAAGTTCTGGTTCATGGCGGCACGGGTTTTCTCGGCTGACCGCAGTGAGTCTTTGACCAACCAAATCATAAAGTGAGGACCAACGAAGAGGTGGGTCTCCCCCAGCCGAAGCTCCTCGGTGTCGTCCAGGTAGACGATAGGCCGCAGAACCAGGAAGTAAGTGTCGCCATAGCGGTCTATTTTGGCGCGCTGGTGGCCGTGCTCTGAGTCTTCAATAGCCAGCGGGTGGAGGTCAAAGAGAGCCGCCAGAACCTCTAGATCCTGGTGACTGGCCTCAAGAAGGCCAACAAATGTACGGTCGCCCACCTGTGGTTGAAGCTCCGCGAAGTCTTTCAGGGTGCCGTATTCTTCGATGTCGCCATTGGCGCGCACAATTTTGCTGAGGAGAAGAGCCATGCTCACCATGCTATAGGAGCCTGCCCCACCGACATGAACTTGCCGGGTAACTCAGCCTGAGGGGTGCCATGAGGCTTATTCAAAAGTAGGAACACACCCCATACCCACCAACTAGATAACGGCACCAGCAAATGACAATCAATGAGGATAAATCATCACAAATAATCTCAAACCCACCGAAAGAACCATTACTCCACCAGCGCGCAAGAGGACTCACACCTCAACAATTCACCACACCACCAAGAGCCCCACCACCCCCAACATCTGGGCAAAACCAAGCAGCCAACCACCAGCATTCACCCTCGCCCAAGCCCTCAAAGCCCCGCTAACCTACCACCGGCGCAATCTCACTGAAGAGCTCCCTACTGAACTCTTCGACACCTCTCACCCCACCATCGCGCGGACCATCAACAGCATTAAGAAAGCGCCCCAAAATCTCTTTCCCCGCTCAATCCACCCTTAAACCAGCTCACTCAAAACACGGGGCCTTTGGCGATTGGCAGAACCCTGATTCCTACTTGGAATTGGTGCTCCCAAGGTACAACAAAACTTCTTCTGTAAGGGAAAACAGGCTGGTTCAACCATCATGTCATTTGCCCCTGGGGGGAACTCTTGACTATCACTGACCCTATACCCAGGGCCAAGCATGATTCGCGCACTTTTAAA
This sequence comes from Rothia sp. CCM 9417, assembly GCF_048513575.1. Classification (NCBI taxonomy): domain Bacteria; kingdom Bacillati; phylum Actinomycetota; class Actinomycetes; order Micrococcales; family Micrococcaceae; genus Rothia; species Rothia sp. CCM 9417. Next base: position 30,464 of record NZ_JBLXXT010000006.1, read on the forward strand.
GATCATGGGCTGGACCGGGGGCCGGATTCATCTATCTTGGCTGCTAAGGGTTATATCGAGCTAGGCCTAGTCATTTTAGTCAGAGACAGTAAAGTCCACAAGACACCTGCGGATGTGAAGGCGGTGAACAGGTTCATTAATTTACGTCGGGCGGTGGTAGAGCAGGTGGCTGCGCAGGTAGGGATGCCTGGCAATTTAGTTTTGGCCTATGTGGAGCTATTTGTTTCTCTTTTAAGATCACTAGTTCAGATAACGGCGATGATGTATCGTTGGGTTTTGAATTAGGTGCTGGTGGGAGCTTAGCGCTGATACATTTATTGGAAGAACCTCCGGGGACCCAACTCCTGAGTACAGCACAGCATATAATAGTTCTTGCCAGGCCGCGCACAGAGGAGGTTGGAAGAGCGGAATGCAGGTACCTATCAATGGAAGCCCTGGATCAACCTCCAATGGGTTTTTATTCGGTGTCGGAGTAGGGTGTTCTCAAAGTTTTTCATGGGACTGGGGAGTGAAATGATACCGATGAATAGTGTTGATGTATTTTTGAATGTTTGGTGCCCTACTAGGAGCTTCCTTTAGTATCTACCGAATAATGAAATACCCCTCACGGGTAAGAAACCAAAAAGGAATATTCATTCCAGGAATCCCACCAGGGTCCCTTGCGGATAAAATTTTATATACTGTATCCCCTATAGAAGTATTTATCGGAGGCATTCATTTAGCAATGAAGAAAATCCCTTTATAAAAAATTTTTTATTTTCACCTTTTTCTATACATTGATTGCACTAAAGCAACAAAGGAAATACTTATGTTTAATATATTCGAGCATGTTAACCTCCCCGCATTTATCACTTCGTGGATTGGCTTTGCTATTTTTGGCGTATTCCTTCCGCCGGTAACACATGACAAAGGAGTATGGTTCTTCATTAGTATCGCAATTTCAATTGTTTTTCTTATCATCTTTTGGTATCAAGTTTTGAAAGCTTTTGCGCGAAGAAAGCAAGATATCGTCAGGGAATCTGACCCGCATGAGTAAGAAGAAAGAAATGAGCGCAAAAAGCATACATGGACATCCTAAACCGTATCTATTAACCGGGAGATAACGACTTATATGGAGGAGTAACGCTTGGTATTGGGGCGGGCTGGTCTCGTACGTATGGTAAATTTTGGCCTGCAAAGTAGGGGTATGTAGTAATGAATAATCTAGTAATTATAGTCGGCGCATTGGCTTTTATAGTGGGGACAATACTTTCTATATATCGAATAAGAGTATATCCAGATCGGGAAAGTGGGAAGCGGGGAGGTATTTTTCTGCCCGGCGTAGAAGCCGGATCATTTATAGATAGAATGTGGTATATAGGGTCATCACTAGGATTTGGGCTCATGGGGCTCGTATGGATTATTAGTGAATTGACGAAAAAACCATGAAGAGGGATTATAAAATTTTTCTATCTGCATGGATAATAGGATTTTTATCCACTTCATTGATACCCTTTTTTCAAAACGAAAAATCTTTTGTGTTCTATATGCTATTTATTTTTACTGCAATTTCCTATTTAATTTTTCTGGTTTATGGAATTAGGATTCTTTCTACTTTATTTACATTCAAAAAGAAAAATAAGTAGAAATATCGAAACCATTTTGTGATATTTCGAAACACAAAAAATAATTGACATTCATGTTGAGAAGATTCATCATGAGGGTAAACTGCTTATGTTGAACACCCCATGCAACTGGTGACCCTCTCTTTCTACGCGATACGGATAGGGCCAGTGTTCCTATATATATTTCTGATCTGATTGATTCTGATATTCGTTTGGTGAAGGATGATGGTTCGCCGCCTGACTATAATAGGGCATGTGTATACTTAGCGTTATAGGTCTTGTGGGATCTGGGCTTGTTTTTGCGGGCAGCATTATTGCCTTACCCAAGACTTTTGTAGCAACAACTCTAACAGCTATTGGCTCAGGCATAGTCTTTTTAGGAGCACTAGGAATGGCAGGCTTAACATGTCTCTAAAAGAAAAATATACGAGTCGTAAAAAATACTCTAGAATCCTTCTACTACTCGGATCCCTTTTTACCTGGTAGCACTTTTAGGATTTTCATATTTTTACCTAAAAACCCCTGTGGGATTTTTTCTTGCGGTTTTAATATTATTTACACTAATCGCAAATATATACATATTAATAAAATATTTTAAAAAGTAAGTATTAATCTACAGCCAACCTCCAAGTTTGCGGAACTAACCAAGACACTGATATCTCCACAGAGTTAAAACCCCCAAAAAAAAATTTGGGTAACTTTTCAAGGTCTACGATCTTTTCCCAGCTCTCATATACAGCCCTGCACCTGCGGATAGCCAAACCCAATAAGCAAGATAAGCCAGATATTAATTAAGCAATAACCCGTCCCATCGCCGACCACAACCGGGCTTACGCCGAATTATTCCACTTTAGCCAGTCACTGAACCACCGCGGTCAGAAAAAATTTTGAGGTGTTGTCCTTTGAAAAAGTCAACAAATCTCTTAAAAGGTGAGGACCGCTCCCCTACCAGGAGCGGGCCCCATCTCATGGGTGATTAGTCCTGATCAATCAGAACGTGAACCACAATAGTCTGCTCGCGCACCGGGCCAATACCAACCGCCGAGATACGACAGCCAGAGATCTCTTCGAGCTTCTCCAGGTACCTACGGGCATTGACGGGCAGCTGAGAAAGAGTCTTAGCCTCAGTAATGTCCTCAGCCCAACCGTCAAAGTACTCATAAATAGGCTTTGCATGGTGAAAGTCCGACTGAGTCATAGGCATCTCATCAAAGCGAACGCCGTCCACATCGTAGGCCACACAGACCGGAATTTTCTCCAACCCGGTGAGCACTCGAAGTAATGGAACAGTGGCAGAAACTCTGGAATCACCAAAATAGGTACCACAATTTCTATAGCAAATAGGTCAATGCACGCCCACTACAAGACAGTGGCAGTGCCCTCAGAACAGAAATTTAATTTTTCCATTTTCCTCTTCCCAAAGGTTCTGAAAAACAATATTTTTACGGTATTCAATAAAAACAACAACATGATGTGGAAATACAGCTAAGTATTCATCTGTGAAAATGTTAGCACTTTGTATGTCATCAAATGCACCCAGGATAGTATGATAAAAATTTTCGAGAACTAAGATATAGCCATCAAATTTTTCTTCAGAAAAGCACTCAACCTTTTTATGAAAATTTTTTAGATGAATATTATTTGCTATTTTTTCAACATTCAGCAGATCCATTTCCTGAACTGGGTATAAATTATACATTCTCAAGCTATTTTTAGTATAAATATAATTTACGGGAATATCAGGAAAGTAGATTTTATGGAGATCTACATAAATTTCCGCTCGCTGAAGGCTAGTGAACACTGCTGCAATCTCATCAGATTCCCTAAAAACCACATAAAGTGGTCCACCTTTTTGAAGATTTTTAATATCCACAATCTAAATTGCTTTTAATAGTGTGAACACAAGTTTGCAAAACCCTTCCGCCAAGAACTATGGTTCCTACAGTATGTTGCTGAAATTTCGAAGAGTTACTGTTCTTACAGTACCACTCAAGGTTTTTTGTTTGGTAGCTCTGGACACCCGAATTACCCCCAGAAACCCTCGCCATTTCTTTATACCTAAGACCTGCATCCACCTAGAAAAAAAATTTATTCGTCGATCAGATCGCGGACCACAATAGTCTGCTCGCGCCCCGGGCCAACACCAATCGCCGAGATACGACAGCCAGAGATCTCTTCGAGCTTCTCCAGGTACCTACGGGCATTGACAGGCAGCTCTTGGAGAGTCTTAGCCTCAGTAATGTCCTCAGCCCAACCGTCAAAGTACTCATAAATAGGCTTTGCATGGTGAAAGTCCGACTGAGTCATAGGCATCTCATCAAAGCGAACGCCGTCCACATCGTAGGCCACACAGACCGGAATTTTCTCCAACCCGGTGAGCACATCCAGCTTGGTGATGAAGAGGTCGGTAAAGCCGTTAATGCGTACGGCCTGACGAGCCAACACCGCGTCATACCAGCCACAGCGTCGGGGGCGGCCAGTATTGACCCCAAACTCTCCACCGGTCTTCTGCAAGAACTCGCCCATCTCGTCAAAGAGTTCTGTGGGGAAGGGTCCAGCACCCACGCGGGTGGTGTAGGCCTTCTGAATACCGATGACGCGGGAAATGCGGGTGGGTCCAACACCGGAACCAACCGAAGCGCCGCCTGCGGTGGGGTTCGATGAGGTCACGAAGGGGTAGGTGCCGTGGTCAACGTCCAGGAAGGTGGCCTGGCCGCCCTCCATGAGCAGGGTCTTACCCTCATCCAGCGCCTTGTTAAGGAGCTGGGTTGATTCCACAATCATAGGCGCTAGCCGATCGGCGAAGCTCATGAAGTAGTCAACGATCTCTTCGACCTCAACGTGGCGGCGGTTGTAGACCTTGACCAGCAGTTCGTTCTTCTGGCGCAGGGCCCCTTCAACCTTCTGACGCAGGATAGATTCATCGAGAATATCCTGCACACGGATACCCAGGCGGCCCACCTTATCCATGTAGGTGGGGCCAATACCGCGACCGGTGGTACCGATAGCACGCTTGCCCAGGAACCGTTCGGTCACCTTATCCATGGTCTGGTGGTAGGGAGCCACCAGGTGGGCGTTGGCTGAAATCTTGAGTTTGGAGGTGTCTGCCCCGCGCGCTTCAAGCCCGTCAATTTCTTCAAAAAGGGCCTCGGGGTTCACCACAACACCGTTACCGATCACTGGGACAGCGTTTTCTGAGAGGATACCGGCGGGAAGGAGCTTGAGCTCAAACTTCTGGCCGTTGACGACGACGGTGTGCCCGGCATTGTTGCCACCGTTGGGCTTGACGACATAGTCAACGCGACCGCCAAGCAGGTCGGTTGCTTTGCCCTTACCTTCGTCGCCCCACTGGGCGCCTACAATCACGATTGCTGGCATAAAAGTCTTACTCCTGAATAGGTGTCACCTGCCGGGTTTCACGGCGGTGGGGTGGCGCTGAGCTAGCTGTGTATGCGGTTTGGCGCAGAGCACACCGTTTTTAAGAATACCAAGGTGGCACAGTATTGAGAGGGTCGGCGCGGTTTTCTGGCAAGAACAAAAGTAGAAGGCTCCCTCGGTAGGCACCCTATATACAGGGACTCATACAGTGCTCAGTGGGTCAGAACCCATTATGCGAAGCCTAAAAAATCATAGGACATCGCAATTCTCCAAGAAAGATGTTTTACAAGTAAAATATTCTATATTTATTTAAAAATTGTAAATTTTACAAGTCACATAAAACTAATCACCATTCCACGCCAAACACCATAAATCTCCAAGCAATACCGCCCAGTAATTTTTAATAAATTAGAATGGGTAGCATGAGCAGCTTTCCCCCCAATAGCGCCCCAGATTCCCCCCAACTAGCACCCCCACAACCGGAGACTCATAAACCTAAAAACCGCATAGGACTTATAGCCCTTACACTTTCCGTGTCGGGGCTCATCTTCGGCATTTTTCCGGCAACCTCGGTCCTGGGCTGGATCCTGCTACCCGCCGGCTTTGGTGCCGGAATCGCAGGTCTCTTCCAAAAATCAAAGGAAAGAGTTACCTCAATTCTGGCGATTGTTCTTTCCTTTCTGGGCACCGTCATTTGTGGCATCGTACTATTGGTTACAGCGGTCCTTTCCGCTTCGCATCAGCCAGCAGCTAGACAGCCAGCAAGCGAAACTGAGGCAGAATCCCCCGTCGCTTCATCTTCGCTGTCAGCACCGGCGCTCATGCAACCCGCCGATTCCAGCCTTGCCTCATCTTCGGCTCAGCCAAGCACAACCACAACCCCCTCAAAGGCAGAATCACAGTCAAAGGGCAACGTCCCTGACGGCTACGAGAACGCTCTGGCAGAAGCACGCAATTACGTCAAAATTATGGACTTCTCCTACGCCGGGCTCTACGACCAGCTCACCAGTGAATACGGCGGAAAGCACTCGGCAGAGGCCGCCCAGTACGCTCTGGATAATCTGGAGGTTGACTGGAATGCCGAAGCCTTAGGAGCAGCACAGAACTACATTGACATCATGTCCTTCTCCTATGCCGGGCTCTACGACCAGCTCACCAATGAATACGGTGAGCAGTTCACCCCCGAACAGGCCCAGTACGCGGTGGATCAGGTCAAGGTTGACTGGAATGCCGAAGCACTAGAGTCAGCCCGGAGCTACATGGACCTGATGGACATGAGCACCGACAGTCTCTACGACCAGCTCACCAGCAAGCACGGTGAACAGTTCACCCCCGAACAGGCCCAGTACGCTATCGACCACCTCTAACAGGGAAGCCCCTCTTGTGACGTGATTAGAACAGCGCGACCTTGGGAGGTGCCGGGAAGATCGCGTCGAGTTGCGCCAGGTCGACGTCACTCAGACGGGTCACGATGGCCGCCGCATTCGCTTTGACCTGTGCCTGGCTCGTTGCTCCCGCGATTACCGACGCCACCGGGTTCTGCTGGGCCAGCCAGCTAAAGGCAACCTGCACCTCGGTAAGACCACGCTCGGAGGCAAAAGCAGAGAAAGCCTCCAACTGCCCCCAGTTGGCGCCCTCTAAGAGGGCGGGCTTGATGCGAGTCAAACGGCCATCAGCAGGAGCTTGGGTACGGGTGTATTTACCGGTCAAGAGACCGTTAGCTAGGGGGAAGTAGGGCAGCAGGCCCAGCCCGAACTCGCGGGCTGCCGGTAGAACCTCCAGTTCAGCCCTGCGGTCCAGTAGGTTGTAGTGATTCTCAGCAGCTATATAACGGTGGCCCAGGGCGCGACCTAAGTGCTCAGCGTGGGCTAGTTGCCAGCCAGCGTAGTTAGAGGAGCCAATATAACGCACCTTGCCCTGCTCAATCAGGGTGCCCAGAGCAGAGAGGGTTTCCTCAACCGGGGTGGCGGGGTCGGGGGTGTGATGGAAGTAGAGGTCAATATAGTCTGTGCCCAGGCGGGTCAGTGACGCTTCAACAGCGCGCATAATGTAGCGGCGGGACCCGCGCACACCGTAGTCGCGCCCATTCACACCGCCCATATCCATGCCGAACTTGCTGACAATCACGATGTCGTCCCGGTCTATCCCAGTCTCACGCAGGGCACGGCCAAACATGGTCTCGGAAACCCCGGGCTCGGCGCCGTAGATATCGGCAACATCGAAGAGGGTGATGCCCTCGGCTACAGCAGCGGCAAGGACGGCGTTAGTGCCAGCCTGTGTTTCGGTTGCGGTTTTACTGCGTCCCAGGTTGTTACACCCCAGGCCGACCGCTGATACGGTTAGCCCGCTCTTACCCACTTGGCGATATTCAATACTCATAGCCTCTACCTTAGCGGGCTGCGGGTGCGGCTCCGGTGGATTGCTTGCCCGCAGGTACCAGAAGAGCAACAACCAGGCAGACCAGTGACAGGCAGGCGGCAGCGAAGAAGGCCAGGTGCACGCCGTCCATGTAGGCGGCCAGATCGGTCTTTTTGCTGGTAGCTTTTCCTAGCTCGAGCAGGGCCACAAAGCTGGCGGTAGCTGCAGCGCCCGAAACCTGCTGGAAGGTAGTCATAGCCGATGAGCCAAAAGCCTGCAGTTCGCCGTTGAGCGACCCCAGGCCCACCGACATCATGGGTGTGTTAATGAGGGGTAGCGAGAAGCTCATGAGCATGTAGGTTGCTACCACGTACCAGACAGCGGTGTTCTGGCTAAAGGTGCTCATCAGCCAGATAGATGCGATAAAGAGAACCGCACCGGGGATCACCAGGGTACGAGCGCCCAGACGGTCAGCCAGGCGGCCAACAAAGGGACTGAGTACGGCCATGAGCAGGCCTCCGGGAAGGAGCATCATACCGGTCTCCAGCGGGGTCAGGCCCAGGACGTTCACGGTGTAGAGCGGAATCAGGATAGCGGTACCCAGCATGACACCCATACCCACCGAACTCATCATAACGGTGAGGGTGAAAGGCCGTGCCTTGAAGATACGCAGGTCCATGAAGGGGCCGCGTTCTTGGAGCTTAATCTGGCGCACCACAAAAGCGGCGATAATGACGGCGGCAAAACCAGTGACCAGCCAGGGGCTAACCGGCAGGTGGGCACCGCCGTGGGTTGATTCCCCGCCAAGCGAGGAGAGACCCAAGACCAGGCCGCCGAAGCCTGCGGTAGATAGAACGATGGAGAGCAGATCAAGACGTTGGCTTTTGCCCTGGGGCTTACCGGCAGGTGCCAGGCGGGAACCCACAGCAAGGGCAATCAAACCGATAGGCAGAATGAGCCAGAAAAGCCAACGCCAGCTCGCAACATTCAGAATCAGGCCAGAGACGGTGGGGCCAGCAGCAGGGGCCGCTGAAATGACCATACCGATGATGCCCATAGCCTGGCCGATTTTACTGGGTGCAACCAGACGCATCATGGTGGTCATCAGCAAGGGAATCACGATGCCGGTTCCGCCCGCCTGAAGCACTCGCCCTACCAGGAGTAGAGCAATGCCGGGGGCTGTAGCCGATACCAGAGTACCTAGCGAGAAGAGGGCCATAGCTCCCAGGAAGACCGCTCGAATGGAGTAGCGGGAAATAATGAAGCCCGATGCGGGGGTCACCACAGCCATGGTGAGCATAAAGCCGGTGGAGGTCCATTGGGCAGTTGCTGCCGCGATGTTGAGGTCTTCCATGATGTTGGGAAGAGCCACCCCCAGTAGGGTTTCATTGAGAATCAGAACAAAAGCGGATAGAACCATGATGGCAAGTAGTAGGAACTCATGACGTTCAAGCGACTGAGTCTGAGGACTAGCCTGGGGTCTTAGATGTTCTGATGGGTTGCTCTGGGCAGGCTGAGATGAAGGCATAGGCTACTAACCCTACCTAAAGGATGACCTAGTTAGCTATAAAATCTTGCTCACAGCCAGCTGACCTTGAGGTCAGGTAGGTACAAGAAAAAACGCTAGGGCTAGTAGCTTTTGCCACTAGCCCTAACGCCTTCTGCGGGTATCTAGGTAGAAAAACCTTAGAACTTGCCGTCGTAACCGCTACGCCAGGTGTTACCGGCAATACCAACGGTATCTAGTACGTGCCAGTGGCCGGTAGCCTTGTTCCTGATAACCCAGATAGCCTTGATCCAGCTTTGGCAGGAGCTAAACCAACGGTTAGCTGTTTTAATCTGTAGTTTGCCGACCCCGTGGGTGTTGCTGAAGCAGACGTTGTTGGACTGAACCATGATGGACCCCTGGGGTAGGGTGATGGTGCAGGGCCCGGAGCTACAACCGTCGAAGGCGTAAGGCATAGTAAGCCCGCTGACGTCACAGGGGCTAGTCCAGTTACCGGCAAAAAAATTGCCGCTGCTGTAGTAGCCACGGCTGATGCAGCGGAAACGTTCGGCGGCGTCACCGTGGGTGTTGGCGCGTGAGCCATCGCCACACACGGGCACCAGGTAGCACTGAACGTCGTAGCCTGCGCTACCTGCGGAAGCATCTAGGGTCAGGGTGGTGGTGTTGCCAAAGCACCAGCCTTCACCGTTGCTCTGGTCTGTGAAGTGTGCACAGGGAATCTGGCTCATCCAGTTACCGTCGTGGCAGCCCGGGGGCAGGGGTACCTGGCCGCCACCGCCGGTGCTGGGGGGGTTGGGGTTACCGGGGTTAGGGGTGGGGTGGGGGTGACCGGGGTGAGGAGTGGGCGTGGGCTGGGGTTGTCCACCGGGTGGGGTGGTGCTATCAGCAAATGCAGCTGGGGCTACTGCCATCAGGGGTGCTGCAATAGCCAGACCTTTAAGAGCCGTACGGCGATTTGTAGAAAGAGTCATGATTTTCTCCCTAGAGAAATAGTGGTGTGTCACACGTGTATGGGTGCGGTGAGGCTGGGGCGCAGGTACCGTTTGAAGGGTCCTAAGCTCGCTTGCTCACACATCATTTTTCTCCAGAAAAGTGCTGATAACTAGAGGAAACTATGATTTGTGGCGATAAGAGTGGGCATTGTAGGTAGTTCTGTTGATAGGCTGGTCACGCCCTGAGCCAAACCCACTAAATCAGGTCAAGAAGATATCAGCAGACCTCTAAACTGAGAAGCATGACACATTCAGGTATTGATACCAGCTTCCTTGACCCCGCCACCAACCCTGCCGACGACTTTTTCCGTTACGTCAACGGCACCTGGTACGACTCCCACCAGATTCCCGCCGACCGTTCACGTGACGGTGGCATGTACTTCTTGCGCGATGCCGCCGAAAAGCATGTGCGTGAGATTGTCGAAAAGTTCGCCGCCGAACAGCCCGGCTCCCGTATCGGTGCGCTCTACTCATCTTTCATGAATACCGAGAAAATTGAGCAGGACGCCCTCACTCCCCTACTGGCCGAAGTCGAGCAGGTTTTGGCCGCCGCCACCCCCGATGACATGGTGCGGGTCATGGCAGCGCTCGATGTTCAGGGCCACGGCGGCCCCTTTGGCTGGTACACCAGCATTGACGCTAAGAACCCCGAGAAATATGTGCTCTACCTGTCCCAGACCGGTCTGGGCCTGCCTGATGAGTCCTACTATCGCGACGAAAAGTACGCCGAGATCCGTGATGCCTACCTTCAGCACATCACCCGCATGTTTGAGCTGACCGGCCTGGCCGAGAACTTTGGGCTAGAAGCCGCCGATGCCGCTAAAGCTGTCTTTGCCCATGAGACCGAGATTGCCTCCCACCACTGGGATAACGTTAAGTCCCGCAATGCCGATCTGCGCTATAACCCAATTCAGGCATCGGAGCTAGAGACCAGTTTCCCAGGCTTCCCCTTTAGCAGCTGGCTTGAGGGCATGGGCATCTCTCTGGAGAAAGCGGGTACCGTGGTGGTTAACCAGCCCTCCTACTTTGAGGCCGCCGCCCAGATGTGGGCCACTGCCCCGCTGTTTATCTGGAAGCTCTGGTACATCTGGCATATGGCTCATTCCCGTGCGCCCTACCTAACCGAAGCGATTGTGGCTGAGAACTTTGACTTCTACGGGCGTACCCTTTCGGGTTCCCAAGAACTGCGCGAGCGCTGGAAGCGCGGAGTTGGTCTGGTAGAAGGTTCCCTGGGTGAGGAGCTGGGTAAGGAATACGTTGCTATCCACTTCCCGCCAGCCCACAAGGCTAAGATGCTGGAACTGGTCAATGACCTGCTGGCGGCCTACCGCGAGTCGATTGGCACCCTGGATTGGATGACCGATGAGACCCGCGCCCGCGCCCTGGAAAAGCTGGGTAGCTTTGTCACAAAGATTGGCTACCCCGACACCTGGCGGGATTACTCTGAGCTGGAACTGACCGATGATCTCTTTGAGAATCTGCGCCGGTCGGCGGTCTTTGAACACGAGTTCCAGGTGGGTCGCATCAACGAACCGGTCGATAAGAACGAGTGGCTGATGACCCCGCAGACCGTCAACGCCTACTACATGCCACCGGCCAATGAGATCGTCTTCCCTGCGGCCATTCTTCAGCCACCCTACTTTGATCCTGAGGCTGATAATGCCGTTAATTACGGTGCAATCGGCGGTGTGATTGGGCACGAGATTGGGCACGGCTTTGATGATCAGGGTTCTAAGTACGACGGCACCGGTGCCCTCAATAACTGGTGGACGGACGCTGACCGTTCAGAGTTCACCGAGCGCACTAAGGCCCTGGTGGAGCAGTACAACGCCTACACCCCTACCGGCCTTGACCCCGAAAAGTTCACGGTTAATGGTGAGCTGACCCTGGGTGAAAATATTGGTGACCTGGGTGGTCTTTCTATTGCCTTGAAGGCCTACAAAATTGCGCTTGATCGTCAGGGCCTGACCCTGGAGACTGCCCCGGTGATTGACGGCCTGACCGCCACCCAGCGTGTCTTTGTGGCCTGGGCGCAGGGCTGGCGTATGAAGACCCGCCCCCAGACCGCCGAGATGTTCCTGGCTATTGACCCGCACTCCCCCGAGGAGTTCCGTGTCAACGGCGTAGTGCGCAATATTGACGAGTTCTATACGGCCTTTGATGTTCAGCCGGGTGATGCCCTCTACCTGGCCCCCGAAGAGCGGGTTAAGATCTGGTAGAGCTACTGCCATGAATGCTTGGTGCTAGAACGATAGCGGTTGACCTCAGGTGGCGGTTGGTAACTAGCCAACCGCGCAGAGACTATACCTGCTGTATCTAGCGCCTTGTAGCTCGGTCTATTCTCACCCCCGGTCTCCTATGGGGTCTTTTCTACTTCTACTGTCATGTCACCCGGTCTGTGGCCCTGGCTCAATTGAGCCAGGGCTCTTTTTTTGGGTAAGTACTTGCCCTAGGCATCCGACCCAAAACAAGAAATTACTTTACAAGGAAAGTATTTAGGTTTAGAGTGGGGGCTATACAAGAGATAAAACTCAAAAAGAAAGGCATCCATCATGCAATTTGGCATCTTCACAGTAGGCGACATCACCCCAGACCCCCACAGCGGCAAGGCCCCCAGCGAGTACCGGCGCCAACGCAATATCGTCGAAATGGCTCAAAAAGCCGAAGAGGTAGGGCTAGATGTCTTCGCAGTAGGCCAGCACCACAACCCACCCTTTATAGCCTCCTCTCCTACCACCACCCTCGCCTATATTGGAGCGCAAACCAAGAACATTAAGCTCTCCACTTCGACAACCCTGATTACCACAACCGACCCTGTCCGCATCGCAGAAGACTATGGAACACTGCAACATCTGACAGACGGTCGAGTAGACATGATTATGGGGCGCGGCAACACAGGCCCCGTCTACCCCTGGTTCGGCAAGGATATCCGCCAGGGCCTGAACCTAGCCGTTGAAAACTATGCGCTACTCCGGCGCCTCTGGAACGAAGAGCGCGTTACCTGGTCCGGTAAATTCCGCACCCCACTCAACGCTTTTACAGCCACCCCGCAACCTCTCGATTCAGTGGCCCCGTTTGTTTGGCACGGGTCCATCCGCACCCCAGAAATTGCTGAGCAGGCCGCTTACTATGGCGACGGCTTCTTTCACAACAACATCTTCTGGAAAAAAGAACACACCCAGCAGATGATCAACCTTTACCGTGAACGCTACGAACACTACGGCCACGGCCGCGCCGACCAAGCTATCGTAGGTTTAGGTGGCCAGGTCTTTATGAAGAAGAATTCCCAAGAGGCGATCAACTACTTCCGCCCCTATTTTGATCATGCCCCCGTCTACGGTGGCGGCCCCTCCCTAGAAGAGTTCATGGAGCAGACCCCACTAACCGTTGGCTCACCCGAGCAAGTAATTGAAAAGACCCTGTCTTTCCGGGACTATGCAGGCGATTACCAGCGTCAGCTTTTCCTCATCGACCATGCGGGGCTACCCCATGAAGAGGTGCTCCATCAGATAGAAATCCTGGGCGAGGAAGTAGTACCAGTTCTTCGCAAGGAATTTGCCCTGCTCAAGCCAGCTCATGTGCCGCAGGCTCCCACCCACGCCTCCTTACTGGCCCGTGATAGGGCAGGTTATAAGCCGGTTCCTGGTGGTAAGATGACCGACCCCACCTACCAAGGTGCCGTTGACCCAGCTTCTATCGGAGAGCTTCAGGCCTAAGTCATGCTGAAAATAATCACGATAACCGCCGGGGTTACTACCCCCTCCACCACAGAACTTTTAGGCCAACAGCTAGCAGATGCCACCCGGAAGACCCTTGCTGCTCAAGGTGAGCAGGTAGAAATAATTCAGGTGTCTCTTGGTGATTTAGCCAAGCCTCTGACCGATTTTTTCTCGCTGGGTTTCGCCAGTGGCCAACTCGCAGTGGCTCTGGATCACTTGAGGAAAGCGGACGCGGTCATCACCGTTACCCCGACTTTCAAAGCAAGTTATTCTGGGCTATTCAAGATGTTTTGGGACATCGTCGATGACCAGGATGTACACGGTAAACCAGTTCTTCTGGCGGCAACCGGTGGAACAGCCCGTCATTCTCTCATGGTAGAACACTCCATGCGACCGCTCTTTGCCTACTTGCGGATGCACATCATGCCTACCGCTGTTTTTGCGGCCACAGATGATTATGGGGCAGATCTTGATCTTCAACCCCGTATTAATCGGGCCGCTCAAGAGCTGGCTCACTACCTATCGGGCACGTACGGGTACCGCCCCACGAGCGGAAACCAGCTAACAGAAAAAGCAAATAAGCCAAATACCCAAGAAACCCTCAATGCAGGGTCCTTCTTTGGTATCGCAGGTCAGAAAAGACCCGGGCCTCAAGCCGCTCAGGTAACTCGGCCACAGGGGTCAGTTGGGCTCTCTGTCACCCCTTTTGAAGAGCTCCTGAGAGCGGATTAGGTCTCTGGTGCTCATCTGTAGCCTGTGAAGGCAACTGCCACATATGCCCTTATCTCACTTCTGCAGCAGTAGGTAAGGGCTTGTGCGGTCTCTGGGCTATTAGCTCAAAGGTGTGCCAGCTCCAGCCCCCACATCAAGAGCCTTGCCCCCGCAAACATCTAGGAGTGAGAGGGCATCAGTCAGTAAAGAGCGCACAGGTCTGCCCACCTGGGCTTGATTGTACCCACTCCAGTGTCCCGCATCATGTGAAAGCATAGTTTTATACTATCCAAATTCTGTGTGATTCACGCCCCATAAAAATGCACCTGCCCTCTCGTCCCAGCGAGAAGATAGCTGCTCACCCCCCAGGGAACTAGCTCATAGCGGGAGTTTCCCACAGGTTCAGCACGGTGCCGATCCCCTTCTTGACCGCCTTGCGGTAGACCACGGTGCCCCAGGCAATATCCTTAATAGGTATACCTCCCACCGAGTAGACTGTAATCTTCTCTTCTTCATCCTCGGGGGCGGGGTGCTTCAAGGCCAGCCCCATACCGCGCAGTTCAGAGGTGTCCATCTGCCCGTTATGGATACTGTCGTTGAACTTGCACCCAATAATGGACAGGTGGTTGTGCGACTTGCCTGGCTCAGTTTCCTCGGCCCAGGCATGGTACATGCCGGCATTATCCACCAGCTTGCCAACCTCAGGACCAAACATTCCCTAGTCCAGGTGCCCGGCCAGTAGGGTAGTCACCGCACGCCTGGAGGGCAGGGGCTTCTTCCATGGCGTCAGTGCAGGCGGCGACATCTTCAACACCAGCTAAATGGTATTCACGGTATCTAGGCAGGGTCTAACCTGCCTGGAGAAGTTTCCTCTTCTTTCGGACCCAGCCAGGTTCACTTGTGCATATTTTTGCAGGGTACAGCTGGCCAGCCACCCTGGGCGCTAGGCTTATCTTTAGTCACCAAACTCAAGCTGAGGAGAGCTATGGCAACCCCACCCCGCGTCCTTTTTGTCTGCCAGTCCAACAAGGGAAAGTCACAGATGGCGCAGGCCCTGATGAACCTGCACGCCCAGGGGCAGGTGGTCGCCACCTCAGCGGGAACTCAGGCCGCGGTTGGTGGTGCTGTAAACGCTGAGTCTGCTGAGTCACTAGCTGAGCTAGGGGCCGATATGAGCACCGGCTACCCCAAGTACGCGAGCGAGCAGGAGCTACAGGAGGCCGACCGCATCATTATTGTTGGTACCGCCGCCCACCTTGAAGGGGTCAGCCCCGAGATTGAAGCTAAGACCGAGCGTTGGGAAACCGATGAACCGTCCCTGCGCGGGATTGAGGGAGCTGAGCGCATGAAGCTGATCCGTGATGACATCAACCAGCGTGTCCTGGCCCTGCTGGACGAGCTGACCGGCTAATACCTACCTTTCATCCGTGGTAGCAGAAGGCTCACAGCGAAGTTGCTGGCTCGGAGCGGGCGTGAATCGCCGTGTGAGCGATAGCGAACCAGGTGAGAAGGTCAGCAAGGAGCATTAGTCTGGCCTACCCCTTATAAGGGAAAGGGACTGGAAGGCACCGCATTAGCCCGGTGCTTCCAGTCCCTTTGAGCGTTAAAGGCCTACTAGCTCAGGACCTTGATGGCCATGGGGTAGTCGTAGACCTGCCCGTTATTTGCCTTAACAGCGGCAATAATGTGCAGAACAATGAGGGCTACCCAAACAGCAAGCAGGATAATCCAGGTAAATACCGCTGCTATACCAAGCGTGGCAATGGTAAGAATCCAGACAGCCACGTTGATAAGCCACATGGTGAAGGAGAAGTTAAAGGCCCCAGCCGCTGCGTAACGCACGAACTGGTAGCCGGGCTTGTCCTTGTAAATGAACCAGAAAATCAGAGGCCCAATAAAATTAAGGGATGAGACCGTAACTACCAGCCCAATCAGACCTGAAAGGTGGGCGAACAAAGCCATAGATTTGGCATCAGAAGGAATCTGGTTGCCGTAGGCATCAAAGGTTGGCTGACCAACGCCCGGCTGGCTGGGGCCGGACTGACCGTAACCAGGTGCGCTGTAGGCACCAGCCTGACCGGAAGGCTGCTGGCCGTAACCGGATGATTGCGGTGCGTAGGGGTCAGCTTGGGCAGAAGCGGGTTGCCGAGCGGTGTAGTCCTGTGTCTGCTGGCTGGGCTGACCGTACACCGGGGTGTCCTGCTGGGGCGCATTGGGGGCCTGCTCGACTGGTTCCGGCTCAGCCCGGTGGTTCGGTGACTGGGGAGCCTCACCCTCAGGGCCGATTGATGAATTGCTGTTCTGGTGGGGCAGGTGAGGATTGTTCTGCTCAGTCACGCTGAAGCCTTTCGCGGGATTTTTTACTTCTACCTAATACTCTAAGTCAACCCCGACAGGTTTATACCGTTGAGGGGCCTCATCTGCTCTGAAATCATTCTCACAGATGAGCATATAAGACCTCTTTCTCATTCTCTGGGGCTAGATAAGGCGCAAGGAGAGGGCTCCCGAGTAGCATGGAGTCATGCGCGAACTACAGGCTCACATTATTGAAGAACTGGGTGTTAAACCCACTATCGATCCCACCGAGGAAATCCGCAAACGCGTGCAGTTCCTGGTTGACTACCTCAAAATTACCGGGACCCGCGGCTTCGTGCTGGGCATTTCCGGGGGACTAGATTCCACCCTGGCGGGCAGGCTCTGCCAGCTCGCGGTGGAGGCGCTGGAACTTGAGGATATCCAGGCCGAGTTTATTGCCGTGCGCCTACCCTATAAGGTGCAGGCCGACGAGGAGGACGCCCAGGCCGCCCTGCGCTTTATCATGCCCCAGCAGACCGTGACCTATAACGTTGCGGCGGCTGTTGATGGTTTCGAGTCGGCATTTGCCGATGCCACCGGCCAGCCGATTTCGGACTTCAATAAGGGCAACGTCAAGGCGCGCGCCCGTATGATCGCCCAGTACGCCCTAGCCGGTGAGAGGAACCTGCTCGTGGTGGGGACCGACCACGGGGCGGAGGCTGTGACCGGCTTCTTTACCAAGTTCGGGGACGGCGGGGCCGACATAATGCCTCTCTTTGGCCTCAACAAGCGCCAAAACCGTGAGCTGCTCAAGGTTCTGGGGGCTGAAAAGAGGCTCTGGGAGAAGGTGCCCACCGCTGACCTGCTCGATAGCAAGCCGGGCCGTACCGATGAGGACGAGTTGGGTGTCAGCTACGACCAGATTGATGACTATCTTGAGGGTAAAGAGATTGACCCTGCGGCTGCTGAGAATATTGAGGGCCGTTTCTTGCGCTCACGCCATAAACGCACCACCCCCGTCACCGTCTTTGATACCTGGTACAGGTAACACTTTTGCTTGAAGTCAGCCCCGCCCGGTTGGTGCGGGGCAGACTTTTTAAAGCCTTATCGGAGCGGAACCTTGAGCGCTGTGCCCTTGGCTGGACCGGCTGGCTCGGGGCTGGCATTAAGTGCGTTGGAGAGCTTGGTGTCTTGGGCTCTGTGCCCTTGGTTGAGCCAACTGGCTCGGGGCTGACGTCAAGGGTGTTGGTATAGGCCTGGTATTCAAGCTCTGTGCCCTTGGTTGAGCCAACTGGCTCGGGGCTGGCGTTAAGGGTGTTGGCGAAGCCAAGGGCACAGAGAATTTAGAGTCGGTAGAAACCCTCA
This sequence comes from Rothia sp. CCM 9417, assembly GCF_048513575.1. Lineage (NCBI taxonomy): Bacteria > Bacillati > Actinomycetota > Actinomycetes > Micrococcales > Micrococcaceae > Rothia > Rothia sp. CCM 9417. The sequence continues at coordinate 48,393 of NZ_JBLXXT010000006.1, forward strand.
ATAGCGCGGGCCAGGTAGGCCATATCAGCTACGGTGGTCAGCTCCCGGGCCGAGTGCATAGACAAGAGTCCAACACCCACATCGACCGTTCGCATACCCAGGCGGGTGGCGGTGATAGGCCCAATGGTAGAGCCGCAAGGAACATTGTTGTTCGATACGAACTCCTGGTAGGGAACCCCAGCGAGCGCACAGGCCTGAGCGAAGATACCGGCCCCCACCGCATCGGTGGCGTAGCGCTGGTTGGCGTTGATTTTGAGCAGGGGCCCGCCACCGGGTAGGGGGCGAACAGTGGGGTCGTGGTGGCCGGTGTAGTTGGGGTGAACCAGGTGCCCCGCATCGGATGAGAGGCAGATGGAGGCGGCCAGGGTTCGGCGGTAGTCCTCAACAGTTTCTCCCCTGGCCTGGGAGAGTCGAACCAGTACGTCTTCGAGGAAGGGCCCGGCGGCACCGGAGCGGCTTTCTGAGCCGATTTCTTCGTGGTCGAAGGCGGCCAGCATGACGGTGTGCTGGGGGTTGTTCGGCTGGTGGGCGGCGTAGCGGGTGAGGGCGGTCAGCCCGGCGTGCACGGAGCTGAGGTTATCCAGACGGCCCGAGGCAAAAAGTTCCTGGTTTTCGCCGAAAACGCTGGGGGGTGTTGCATCGGCGAACATGAGGTCGTAGCCCACGATGGTGGCGGGGTCTACCGGCCCGCCATCGGCGTGTTCTGCTAGGTAGGCCAGGACGTCTCCGGTGGAGTCCCCGAAGCCCCAGAGCGGGTAGAGGTTGCCCTGCTTATCCAGCTTAAAACCGTTGTTGGCTTCTCGGTCCAGGTGGATGGCGAGCTGGGGTAGGCGGGCGATGGGTCCGGTGGCGACCAGCCGGTTTTCTAGGTGACCGTCGACCAGTAGGGTCAGGCGTCCGGCTAGGCGCAGTTCTCTGTCGAGCCAGGAGTTGAGTAGGGGTCCGCCGTAGACTTCGACTCCTACCTGGTTCCAGGTCAGGGTGCGGATGGATGACTTAGGCTTGACTTTGAACCCCGGTGAGTCGGTGTGGGCACCGAGCACACGGTAGCCGGTATGGGATTGGGTACCAGCCCAGGCGATGATCGCTCCGTCGCGCACCACAAAGTGTTTGCCGGTTGCTGCGGAGCTATCCCAGGTTGCTTCTTCATCAAGCGGGGTGAAGCCGGCGCTGCCTAGGCGGCGGGCGGCTTCTGCGGCGGCCTGGAAGGAGGTGGGTGAGGCGGTAATAAAGGCCGCCAGGTCATCGATGTTGGTGCGGGGGTCAAGCGGGGTATCAGCCGGAAGAGTCATGGGACACATTTTACCGGACGGGGGCGGGGCGGGGTGTTGGCTGTTCTTTGACCCAGACCTGCGCGCGGCGGGTGCGGGCTAGGTTCTTCTTCTTGGCAAGGAGCACAACCGCAAGCACGAAAATACCGTTGGTGATCAGTGATGAGGTAAAGCCTGCTAGGTTAGAGCCTTCTTGCAGGAAGGGGTCAGCCAGGCCAAAGACCCCGAAGGTCATAGCGACGAGGTTATTGACCGTGTGCAGGGCGATTGCGGCTTCAAGCCCGCCGGTGCGCCAGGTGATGTAGCCTGCGGCGATCCCCAGTGTCAGGACGGACAGCTGACCCCAGAGGTCGTACATGTGGCCCAGCATGAAGAGTGGGGCGGGCAGGACGATAGCCCAGGCGGGGTGTTTGAGCCAGCGGCCGATGCTTTGCATGAGAAAACCCCGGAAGACCAGTTCTTCGGCATAGGCCTGAAAGGGAACAACGAGGCCAATACAGATCAGGAGCACTATGAGGGTTGTGCCCTGAGCTTGGGGTGCGAGCTGGTAGGTGCTCCCGGTAGCTGCCTCAAGGGCCAGGGGGATCAGAACCATGATGAGTGTGGACAGGCCCAGGCATACCATGAGCCAGCCCCAGCGCAGACGGCCCGCAACGGAGTGAATCAGACCCCAGGGCTTGGGGCCCATGATGAGGCGAGCCAACCAGAGGCAGGGGAACATGAGCGCTACCGACCCGAAGAGCACTGTGAAGATAAGGGGGTCTGTAAGGGCCTGGGCTTGGAGTTGGGCGGTCATGTCGCTGGCTGTGGCGGTGGCATCGATGGTCATCTGCCCGGAGGTGGCCTGCTCCTTGAGGGCGCTCATCAGGCTGGGTATGAGCAGGGCTATGCTCAAGATAAGGGCCAGAACAAGGTAGAGGGGAGCACCAATTACTGCCTCAACCAGGGGTTTCCACCAGCGGCTCTTGGGGTCGGTCAGGGCTAGGCGGTGGTAGCCCAGCTCTTGGGGCTCTTGCCGGTAGCCGGGCCGCCAGCCTGCCGGGGGTAGGTAGGGCGGTGGCTGAGTATTCGGGGTCTGCGGAATGACGGGGGCAGGCCAAGGCACCGCTTGCTGGGTCTGAGCAGGGGGTGTGGTTTCTTGGTCGGGTCCGTATTGGTGAGGCATCTGCGAACTAGTCATAGTATCTACCCTAGACATTTTTGGGGAGGCCCGTAGGGGCTTGACCCTAGATTTTGGTTTGGGTGCTCGCTAACTCTTGACGGTAGCGGAAGGCCACCAGAGCCCAGAGCAGCACCAGGGCGCTCAGGCAGATGATGGGCAGGGCGGAGAGGCTCAGCGCCAGGTGGCTGAGCTCGTCCAGGTTGTGGGTGGCCGGGTCCATGCGGATACCGATGCGCATCGGCCCGTAAATCAGACCGGCACAGCCCAGTACCGCTAGACCTGCCGCCAGCCAGCGCACCGGTTTGGTAGCTAGGGCGAAGAAGACGGGGAAGGCGTCCAGCCACAGGCCCGCCATGAGCAGGGGTAGCCAGATGTTGTGGTGGGACCAGGAAATCGGTGACATGGCCAGCATGAGGAAGCCGTTGAGAGCTATCTGTGACAGCACCATGCCCCGGCGGTGAAGAACCGGAATCAGGTAGGCAACTCCCACCAGCAGAGCCAGGATGATGCCCCCACGCAGGGCGGTCAGCAGGGGGCCTTCACTAAGACCTAAGTGCAGGAGCCAGCCCAGGGTGGAGATGTTGTCCACGTAGTTGATGTTTCCCACGCGGGAGGGGTCAGAAATGGCGTAGAACCAGAACTCGCGGGCGGCGGCGGGCATAAAGACGAAGCCCGCGGCTACCGTAGCCAGGAAGCTAGCACCCAGGGTGAGCAGGCCCTTGATGTCCCGGCGCATGAGTAGAATCAGCCCAAAAGCCAGCGGGGTGAGTTTGATACCGCCGGCAATACCGATCAGGACACCGCGTGGCAGACGACTGGCAGGGCGGAGCAGATCAGCCATGACCAAGAGCAGAATCAGGGCGTTAATCTGGGCTAGGCCGATGCTGCGGTCCCAGGGGCTGAACATGGTGATACAGGTAGCAAGAACAAGAACCAGTGAGCGGCTACCGAGGAGGGCCTCACCGGGTACGGTTACCCCGCGTAAGCGGGCGTAGTTGAGCACCAGAACCGAAATCCACAGGGCTGCACTCATGGCCAGGAGCGTCATCACTCCAGCGCCGACGCCCAGGGGCAGGAAAGCAAAGGGGGCAAAGACCATGACCGCAAAGGGCGGGTAGGTAAAGGGCAGGGCAATAGGCTTGCCCTCTTGCAGGTAGTAGTTATAGAGGGTTTTACCCGGGTAAAGGTCGCCAAAGACCACGCCTGCGCCGGTGCGGTAGACCTCGAAGTCCTGGCCGTTGAGAAAGATGGAGTGGCGAATGTGCCACTGCATGACCGCTAGGCAGAAAATAGCGGTCAGGATCGGCCAGATACGGTGGCGAGCCGGTAGCGTGGCGCTCAGGCGAAGAATGTTCACAACTAGCTACTCCTGGGGGTCCGCAGCCGTTCCCCGGTCCCTGGTGGCCGAGTCTTTGCGGACGGCGACCAGCTTGGTTCCCCTGCGGGCTTTGGCTCTACCGGGTAGGCGCTTGTCCACCCCTTCTTTCGTGCTGGTTTCCTTCTTGGGTAGAGCCGCTATGCGCAGGGCTAGTTCTAGCACCAGAAGCCCCAGGGCCGCGTAGAAAACGTAGTAGGAGGGGTAGAAGTAGTAGAGGCTGGCGTTCCAGCCTGCAACCGTTGCGCCCAGGGCAACAACGGCCAGGGCAAGAATAATGATGTGGGCCAGTGAAAACTTACCGGTGCCCTCACGGTTACGCCAGCTGATGTAGATAGACATGAGCGCAAAAAGGACGGGGAAGAAGATTTGGCCAGAAAGCGCCATGGTGTCATCGGTGTACCGGAAGATACCGAGAGCTTGGATGATTGCGGTGGCGGCCAGGATTAGGGAGGCAGGCAGAGTTTTCACGAGAGATTACTTTACCGTTCTTTAGGCAGTGACGAAGTAGATGATGGCGGTAACGGTGAAGATACTGCCAGCGGTGAGGGCGGCGGCTAGTTCGATGAGCATACCTAGACCCATAGATTTGAGGGCGGCCCAGGTGCTTGCCAGCGAGGTAGTAAGGTCACCGCCGCTGCGGGTGGTTTCGCTCAGGAAGAGGGCAAGTGCGAACCCCACGAACAGGCCAACCACGGGGATAAGGAACATACCGATAACAGCACCGACCACTCCCCAGAGGATAGATGAGTTGGGGATAGCCCTGCGTTTGAGGGTGCGCCCAGTCAGGAGGGCTTGAGCCATCATACCGGCAAGGACGATGGGTGCGCCCAGCCCTAGAAGCCACCACCCTTCGGGGCTCCGCAGGGTGAGGCTCCAGAGCAGGATTCCTGCCAGGACGGCCAGGGAGCCGGGCAGAACCGGGTAAACAATACCGATACAGCCTAGGGCAATGAGCAGAGCGGCCCCGAGGGTAATGATGATGGCTAGGGTCATATCTTCCAGTCTAGTCGGGCTGGGGGCTAGCTCCGCCCTAGGTGAGTGACCTAGCGGCTTGCTATAATCGGCATGACGCATACGATATTTTGGAGTGATGATGGCGGAGCCCACCCCCCAGCAACCAGAGAACGCACCTAAGCCGCATCAGGCACCAGGCCCGCAGGGGTCAGGGAACTCCCCCACCGCACCCACCCGTGGCTACCGGCAGGAACTCAGCATCGGGACCCGCCCCGTAGATGCACCCGGCGCCCCTATCAGCGAGCGCCAGGCCCGCGATATAGCTACCGGCCGAGCAACATGGCACCGCAAGGCCTCCAAACCCGTCTCCCTCTGGATGTTTGCGCTTTTTGCGGTGCTCATGACCCACCGGTGGATTCCCGAGTCGCTCTGGCTGATGGTGCACATGGTGACCCTGGGGCTGATAACCAACTCTATTCTGGTCTGGTCCCAGCACTTTACCGAGGCCCTGCTCAAAAACAAGCTGCCCGACAGCGCCCGCCCGGTTCAGCTGGTGCGCATCTACACGCTCAACGCTTCGATAGTTGTGCTCATGGTGGGGGTCATCTTCAACCTCTACCCCCTGACCCTGATTGGCTCGACCGGGGTGGGGCTTGTGGTGGCCTGGCATGGGCTGGCCCTACTTCAGCAAATGCGTTCTGCCCTGCCTGCCCGTTTTGGTACCAGCATTAGGTACTACATTGCCGCCTCCTGGCTCCTGCCCCTGGGTGCTACTTTCGGTGCACTCCTGGCCTACGACGGCACCAGTGCCACCTGGCATTCCCGCCTACTTTTAGCCCATGAGGCAGTGAACGTCCTAGGCTTTGTGGGCATCACCGTGGTCGGCACGCTCATGACGCTCTGGCCCACGATGCTCCGCACCGTCATGCTCCCCGATGCTGTGGCACGTTCTTCCCGCGCGCTGGTGCTCATGTGCGCCGGGCTCACGCTCACCGTCACCGGTGCCCTCATGGGGAATGTTCCCCTGGCTACATCCGGCCTGATACTGTACGCCGCCGCCCTGATTCTGGTGGGTGTGCTCATGGTAGGAACCACCGCCGCCAAGAAACCCTCTGACTACCCCACCTTCTCGGTGGCTGCCGGTATGGTGTGGCTGCTGGTGGGTGTCCTGTGGGCCGCCGTCCTGGTACTCACCCAGGGCCTAGAGAGCCTGAGCCTACGCCCCATCACCCCCGTCTTTGTGGCAGGCTTCTTAGCCCAGGTGCTGTTGGGCGCCATGAGCTACCTGCTCCCCGCGCGTATGGGCGGTGGGCCTAAGGCTGTGCGTGCCTCTAACCGGGAGTTCAACCGCTTCTCAGCCGGCCGAGTCACCATGATTAACCTGGCTCTTCTGGTCTTTATTCTGCCCGTGAACATCACCGGCTCATGGGTACGCACAGCGGCCTCCCTGCTGGGAGCTTTCACCCTCTTCGCTTTTATCCCGCTCATGCTACGCGGGGTCAAACAGTCAGTAGCTATCCGCAAAGCCATGATTCAGGCCCGCGCCCGGGGTGAAGCCCCCGTCCCAGACCCGGAAGCCCAGCACCCCCAACCGGTACCCCACCTGCGCCATGCCCTCATCGGTGCGCTGGCAGTGGTGCTGGTTGTAGGCCTGGGAGTGGCAGCTGATCCCGCCGCACGGGCACGACTGGCGGCAAGCGGGACCGGTTCCGCCGCTACCGGCCAGACCACCACCCTGACCGTTGAGGCAACCGCCGACATGCGCTTTACCCCCAACACCGCCGAGGTACCCGCAGGCAACCGGCTGGTCATCGAAGTCCACAACACCGATACCAAGAACGCCCACGACCTGACCTTTGCCAACGGCACCTCCACCGGGCGCATCAACCCCGGGGAAACAAAGACCGTAGAGGTCGGCACCATCACCCAGGATCTGGAAGGCTGGTGCTCCGTCATGGGCCACCGGGCCATGGGCATGACCTTTCAGGTAACTGCCACCGGCGCTACCAGCACTCAGGGCACCGGCGGTCAGCAGGCCGGGCACACCGCCGCAGGCCAGGTACTCTCCCCCACCGACATTGACCTGCAAGGCGACATCTCAGCAAACTACCAGAGCCGGGACGCCGCCCTAGCACCCGTCCCCGAGGGCGAAAACATCGACGGGCGCACCGTCCACCGCCAAACCTTCGAGGTCCAAGAACTCACCCGCGAAATAGCCCCCGGCACCACCCTGAACGCCTGGACCTACAAGGGCTCCTACATGGGCCCCACCCTGCACGGCAAAGTCGGCGATATTTTTGAAATTACACTGGTCAACAAGGGCAGTATGGGGCACTCCATCGACTTCCACGCCGGCACCGTAGCCCCCGACCAGCCCATGCGCACCATAGCCCCCGGTGAAACCCTGGTCTACCGCTTCGAGGCTGCCACCTCAGGCATCTGGCTCTACCACTGCTCCACCATGCCCATGAGCACCCACCTAGCTGCAGGCATGTTCGGCGCGGTAGTCATCGACCCACCGGACCTGCCCCCGGTAGACCGCGAATACCTGCTCGTCCAAAGCGAAGTCGCGCTCACCCAGGCCGGTGACACCCCCGAAGGCATACTGACCAACATCTCACCCGAAGGCCTGGCAGCAGGCACCCCCACCCTCACCCTCTGGAACGGCCACGCCACCCAATACCTACGCGACCCCCTGACAGCAAAAACCGGTGAGCGCGTGCGCATCTGGGTACTCAACGCCGGCCCCGGAGGCGACCTCAGCTTCCACATAGTCGGTAGCCAATTCGACACCGTCTACAAGGAGGGCGGCTACCTACTCCAAGGCGGAAGGGACGCTTTCGGCACCACCAAGGGGGCCTCCCAAGCCCTCGACCTAGCCCCCGCCCAAGGTGGCTTCGTGGAGATGACCTTCACCGAGGCAGGCACCTATACCTTCGTCAACCACGACTTCGCGGCCGCCGAACGTGGCGCTCGCGGTCAGATTAAGGTCACCGACTAGTCATTCGATAAGAAACCTGATGCCCCCGGCTCTACTAGAGCCGGGGGCATCTTGTGGGGGTTGGGTACGTCACCTTCGGGGGTATCAGGGGGCTTTTGGCCCGCTCTCAGGGTCGGTTTTCAAGTAGGCTGTTACTAATGACTACTGAACGCACCAAGCCCAAAATCGCCCTGCGCATCGGCGCGGGGTTGCTTGCGCACTGGCACATTCTTTCATCAGCGGTGCTGATGGGTGTCGGTGTCGTGGGGCTTTCTGCTACCTACGAGGACTACTGCGGGCGCACCGATTTGACCTACGCCCCCACTGAGCTTCGTGATGATATTGAAGGGGCCGCTCAGGTAGCCGGTTTGCGACCGGGTGTTTTAGCGGCCCAGCTCGAAACCGAATCTGGTTGGCGGCTGACCGCGCGTTCCCACGCGGGTGCGCACGGTCTGGCCCAGTTCACCCAGGACACCTGGGACATCTGGGGCAAGGGCGATATTGATAGCCCCGAAGATTCTATTGCCGCGCAGGGCCGCTACCTGGCCTATCTTTCAGAGCGGCTAGCTCCTTACGCTAAGGACCAGACTCCTCTGCAAGATCTCGTCTTAGCTGGCTATAACGCTGGCCCCGGCGCGGTAGAAGAATACGAGGGTATTCCCCCCTACTTTGAAACCCAGAACTATGTGGCAAAAATTGATGAACTGGCCGCCACCAAATATGCAGTGACCTGCTCCCCCTCCCCTGAATTTACACAGGCCAGGCTGGTTGGCTAAAACCTGCCGCACCTGCCTGCAGAACACACTGAGCAGAGCATGAAATAGAGTGCCTAGGCTAAGTCAGCGCGGGATAATGGAGCTAAACCTACTGTAAGGAGATCCCATGACTGATTCCCTCTTCCCCCTGGGCAAGCCCGCACCCGAAGGCGCTTTTACCGGCAAAGCCTACATGCACCCGCTGGCCCCCAGTAGCCAGCTCCAGTCACTAGCCGTCACCTTTGAAGCTGAGGCACGCACTAACTGGCACACCCACGATGTTGGCCAGCTCATTGTGGTGACCTCTGGAAGCTGCATCTACCAGCTTGAGGGCCAAGAACCCCGCACCCTCACCCCGGGCGAGGCCTTCTTCTTTGAACCCGGTGTTAACCACTGGCACGGGGCCACCGCAGAAGGGCCCATGACCCACATTGCGGTGACCCCCTTCAACCAGGCCGGTGAGTTCGTCACCTGGGGTGAACCCGTGGACGACGCCACTTACCGGGGTTAGTTATACAGCAAAGGCCCCGCCCGGTCTTCTGCACCGTGCGGGTGCCAGAATAAGGGGCGGGGCCATCTCACTCTATGAGCGCTCAGAATCTAGCGCTTCTGGTAGAGCGACTTCTTCTGAAACTTAGGGTCGCTGGTCACCAGCATGCCCAAGGAACGGAAAATACCCTCATCCACAGACCCAAGAATCGTGGTGGTGTGAACATCCACCCCACGCAGGTTCTTAAGCTGCTCTAGGGCGGCGCGGGCATCCTCATCATGGGCCGCTGACGTTGAGAGAGCAATCAGCACCTCATCGGTATGCAGGCGCGGGTTCTGGCTACCCAGGTGCAGGGTCTTGAGACGCTGGATGGGTTCTAAAGCCTCGTTGGACAGCAGGTGCTTGTTATCGTCCAGCCCGGCCAGGTGCTTAAGAGCGTTCAGCAGGGCAACAGCCGAACAGCCCAGCAGATCGGTGGTCTTACCGGTGATGATGGTGCCATCGGACAGTTCCAGGGCGGCGGCGGGTGCGCCGGTGGACTCCTGGCGGGCACGGGCAGGCTCTACCACCGGGCGGTCGGTGGGCTTAAGTCCGGCCTTAGCCATAACCACAGCGGCACGATCCGACTGGGTGGAGTCCAGGCCACCGCGAGCCTCATCGACCAGGGCCTTAAAGTAGCGGCGGATAATCTCCTGCTCCGAAGCGTAGCGGCAGGCGGCATCGTCAGTGATGCAGTTACCGGCCATATTCACGCCCATGTCGGTGGGTGACTGGTAGGGGCTGGTGCCGGTCATTTTTTCCAGGAGCACCTTCAGCAGGGGGAAGGCCTCAACGTCACGGTTGTAGTTAACCGTGGACTGGCCGTAGGCGGTCAGGTGGAAGTGGTCAATGACGTTAGCGTCATCAAGGTCCACAGTGGCGGCCTCATAGGCCAGGTTGACCGGATGTTCTAGGGGCAGGTTCCAGATAGGGAAGGTTTCAAACTTGGCGTAGCCCGCCTTCACCCCACGCCTGTTCTCGTGGTAGACCTGCGAGAGCGCGGTAGCCAGCTTGCCAGAACCAGGGCCGGGTGCGGTGACAACCACCAGATCACGGGTGGTTTCCGCGAACTCGTTACGGCCCAGCCCCTCTTCGGACACAATCAGGTCGGTGTTGGTGGGGTAACCGGGAATGACGCGGTGGCGCGACACCCTCAACCCCAGTCGCTCTAGGCGCTGCTTGAAGGCAAGAGCCTGGGAGTTATCGTCCTCCATCTGGGTCAGCACAACGTGCTCAACCAGAAAACCACGGTCGCGGAAGACATCGACCAGGCGCAGAACATCGTCCTCGTAGGTAATGCCCAGGTCGGCGCGAATCTTGTTGCGCTGCAGGTCCTTGGCGTTGAGGCAGATCAGGATTTCTACCTCGTCGCGTAGCTGCTCCAGCATGGCAATTTTGTTGTCCGGGGTGAAGCCCGGCAGGACGCGGGAGGCGTGCATATCGTCAAAGAGTTTGCCGCCCATTTCTAGGTAGAGCTTGCCGCCGATGTGCTCGCGGCGCTCCTGGATATGCCGGGACTGCATCTCAATGTATTTTTCACGGTCAAAACCAATTTTGTTCACCATGGAATTCAAGCCTAGCAAGCCCGCACCGCCCAGGGCAGGGACGGCGCGGTGAGAGTAGGCACTCTAACCCCGTGGGGGATCGGGACTAAGCTAACCTCATGCCTGTTCCGGCCTAGCTTTCCAGGTGCAGAAGCCTCTCCGGGTAGTCGGTGAAAACGCCCGTGGCACCCCAGTTTTTGAGCTCATTGGCGCGGGCGGCGCTATTGACCGTCCACACATTGACCCCGTAGCCGGCCTGGCGCAGGGCTCTCACGCTTGCGCGGGTCAGACCCCGGTCTTCCAGGTGGGCGGCTTGAGCATCAATTAGCTCTAGGACCGATAGCCAGTCAGGTTGGAAGGTCTCGGCAGTTAAGAGTGCCCCCACGGCGTACTGCGGGGCGCGGCGTTTGAACTCAGCTAAGAGCAGGTGATTGAAGGAGGACACGATAACCTGCCGCTCTGGGCTGAGCTGAGCTAGCTCAGCAATGACCCGGTCAATGAGCAGGTGGGAGCGTTCTGCCCCCTGTTCGTTGGATTTAAGTTCGATGTTGAGGCTCAGCCCGCGCTCGTTAGCCAGGGTGACGAGCTGGTCCAGGGTGGGTACAGGCTCACCGGCGTAATCGGGGCAGAACCAGGAGCCGGCGTCTGCGGTGGCAAGCTGGGCGGCGGTGTAGGTGTAGAGGGAGCCGGTCAGGTTGCTGGTGCGGTCTAGGTCGGTGTCGTGCAGGAGGACGGGGGTGCCGCAGGCGGCTAGGTCTACGTCGGTTTCAACCCAGGTGGCACCGGCGTCAGCGGCGGCGGTGAAAGCGGTGAGGGTGTTTTCGGGGCGGGTTCCGGAGGCTCCCCGGTGGGCAAAGATACGCATAGCACCATTATGGGGCAGGGCGGCGGTGGGGACGCTCACGTGAGGGCAAAGCGCGAGCGAACGGTGGGTGGCAGCTCAGTGCCGGAGCCGCCTGCGCTGGCCTACCCATGCCCACATAGCTCATCTACGTCTCCTTGCAGGCTTAGCCTTCCCCCCACCCACCACAAACTGAATGCGGTGAAAACCTTCACCAGCGTGTTCAAAGCACACGCACATGAAGGTTTGCGCCGCATAAGAGTATCAGGTGAGATGATCGAGCAAATCAAAATCAGAGCCCATAAAACGATAGGGGTGACTGACAGCTACCCCTACCTGCCGCTACCTAGAGCCAGCCCTTCACATAGGCCATCAGACCCAGAACTGCACCGACTGCCATACCGGAGTAAATCGGGCCGTTACCTTCCCCGTGAGGCTCTTTTGGGGTGACCTCCGGCGTTTCTGTTTCAACAATCCGGAGGTAATTTTTTACTCCCCCAATAGCGCTACCCGATAACATGCTAGGTATGAATGAAAAGAATCGGGCCAAGATCAGCAATAGTATTGTTGCCTGGGTTCTTGTTGCCCTCCTGGCAATAATCTTTGTCGTTGTTGCTTTTGTTGACCAAAGCTACAGGTCTGTTGTCCTGTATGTTGCCTGCCTTGCCTCTCTTGTTGCTCTAGCTTTCATTGCTTACCGGAACCGGCAGGACACCTAGCAGGTAAGCTACGGGAGCCCTGGGCTCCCCCGCTCTTTGAAGTTTGCGTTGCCCACGGATATGGAGGTCCTCATGGGTGCTCCCACCGCTGCCTCCCGCGTGTGGAAAGACCGTTCCCTGCTACCTATTGCCCTAGCAACTGTCGCAGCGGGATTTTCCTTCTACGTCCCGGTCAGCGCCCTGTTCCTGACGTCCAGGGGGCTGTCCCTAGAGGATATTTTCCTGCTGGAAAGCATCCTACTGGCCAGTATTCTCGTAGCCGAGGTGCCTTCTGGCCTGGTGGCAGACCGGGTAGATCGGCGTTGGGTCATCCTGACCGGTTTTGTGTTCAACGCGGTGGCCGAGATACTTTTTGCCGCTGGGCACTCCCTAGGCGCTTTTGCCTTATCCTTCGTATTCAGTGGGCTGGGCATTGCCATGCTCACCGGTGTGCAGGACGCCTATATTTATGACTCGCTGGGTGAGACCGCCGACGATATTTCGGTAGGTGTATGGGGTCATTTGAGTTCCTTAGAACTGGGGGCCGGGGTGGTTGGGTCTGTTGCCGGCGGTTTGATGGCGGCGCATAGCCTTTGGCTACCGGCTACCGTCAGTGCTGTCTTTGCGCTTGGTGCCGCTGTGGCTGTTGCTTTCCTGCCCGGCCAGCAACCTACAAAGGCTAATGGCCCGGAGCCTGAGAACACTTGGGCAAGCCTTAGAGGTGGTACCGGCTTACTTTTGACCAACCCTGTTCTGCTCTATACGGCGGTTGCCTCCAGCGCGGCCTTCGTCATTTTTAACGCTGTTTTTACACTCAACCAGCCACTGTTCCAGGCTGCGCAGGTACCGGTCGCCACCTGGGGAATCATCGGCGGTTCGGCACAGTTGCTGGCCGCTCTCTATAACCACTATGCCAGTTCGGTGGTTGATCGTTTGGGCCGCAGGAACAGTCTGCTCTTGGCTATGGGCTACGGGGTTGCAGGGTTCGGTTTGATGGTTGTCCCGCACCCTGCTGCTGTGATTGCGGGGTTTGTGCTGGTGGTTCTTGGTATGCACGCGCGAGGCCCCATCACACGGGCTGTGGCTAATAAGGTTATCCCGGCGCACCGTCGAGCCACGGTACTCAATGTTGCTAGCACTCTTGGTAGCCTGGTGGGTATAGCTGTGAACCCGCTGATTGGGTGGGGTGCCGGAGCCAGCCCGGGCGGTACTGTTGCCGCGCTTGCGCTTGTGCTGGCGCTCATGGCGCTCCTGTGGCTACCAATCGCTCACCGCTACCTTGATGAGGACACTAGCACCCCCGGGACTACCGAAAGTTGAGTGACATGGGTAAAAAGTACCTTGCCCGTCCAGGCACCATGGTTATAGCCTCCTTAGCGTTTGTTTCTATCATCCTTGCGGTATCTCTAGCGGTACCCAGATCCCTGACGGACAGGACGGGGAACATTTTGCCCGCCTTGCTGTCCTCTATCTTTGTGCTAGTACTCCTGGATGCGGCCTACCTTTCCCTCTTTAAGGTGCAGGTGCACCTCGGCTCCGCCCTGGAAATCAGGGCACCCCTGTGGCGCAGGGACATAGCCTACTCGGATATCGTGGCGGTGCAGGCGGAAGAAGATTCTGGGCTCAATTCCGGGGCTATTAACTGGCCTGTTGTCAAGACCGCGCAGGGATACCGGGTCAATATGGGTGGAAAGTTCCGCGTGAGTCTCACCGTGAAGGACGGTAGCGCCTATGAGGTTGTCATGAAGGATCAAGCGCAGGCCCTAGACCTCGTGCAGACCCTGGAGCAGGTCAGAAAAGACAGCGGCCACACGAGCGTGTAGAAACCCTATAAAGTCCTACCTCAGCCCCAGGAAGACAGCCGCGAGCACGACCCCAAAGAGCGTGCCCAGGGCCAGCTCAGGGACGGTGTGTTTGCGCAGGTAGTAGCGGGAGTAGACGGTGCTAGCCCACACTCCTGCACCCACCGCGTAACCCAGGGCGGGCAGGGGCGTGTAGAGCGGGAAGACCAGGGCGAAGAGGGCGGCCACCAGTGCGTGCATACTGGCCTTAATTTTGAGGTTGACCAGGGCAACGACCAGCAACATAGCCACCGACAGGTTGAGGGCCAGGGGCACCTGGCTACTGGTATCCACGAAGTTCAGGGCCAGCGCCCCGGCGGCGAAAGAAAGCAGGGTGCCCGCGTAGAAGGGGGTGCGCTGTGCCCGGTCTTGGATGAAGCGGTCCCCTACCCTGCCGGTGCGGTGCATCCAGAGGGAAAGGGCCAGGGGGATAGCCACGATGAAGAGGAGTGAGAGCGCCACGGGTACGACCCAGGTGGGGTCTGTGGCGATCGCAATGATGGCCAGCAACAGCCCGGAGAGCACAAAGGGCGAGAAGATTTCGGTAGCGGCTTTGCTGGCTTTCTCTAACATAGGCTTCACCTCTTCTCCTGCGATCTGCTGCGAATAATATAAAGGTGCGGGGCGCAAGCCTCACCCTGCGCCCGCACCTATTACCCTCGGCGGGGATTACCCGGCAAGCACCTCAGCCAGCCTCTTGACGCCTTCGGTCAGAGCCTCTGGCTCGATAGCGGAGAAGGCGATGCGGAGCTGGTTAGCGCCGGGATTGACCAGTTTCCCCTCGTTTTCTACCGGCTCGTAGAAGGCTGAGCCGGGGATAAAGACCACACCGGCTTCAATGGCCGGGGCTAGGGCGTCGGTGGCATCGGCGTACTTGCACCCTTGGGGCAGGGTTAGCCAGGTGAAGAAGCCTCCCTCAGGCACTGTCCAGGTGGTGCCTGCGGGCATGTACTTCTGGCAGGCATCCAACACAGCCTGGCAACGGGCCTGGTAGAGGGCGGCGGTGCGGCGGGTATGGGACTCCCACAGGCCCTCGCTCATAAAGCCCAGCACCAGGCGCTGAGAGAGCACCGATGGGCAGATGGTGACGGCTTCACCGGCAATCTGCAAGAACTTGCGGACGCGGAAGGGCGCGACCATCCAGCCCACGCGCACACCGGGCGAGAAGACCTTAGAGAAGGAGCCCAGGTAGAGCACGTTCTCGGGGTCCAGGGAGTAGAGGGAGCGGCGGCGCACCCCGTCAAAGGAGAGCTGGCCGTAGGGGTTATCTTCCACAATCAGTACGTCAGCTTCGCGGCAAACACGCACCAGCTCTTGACGGCGCTCATCCGAGAGGGTGATGCCGGTGGGGTTCTGGAAGTTGGGGATGGTGTAGAGGAACTTGACCTCTTTACCCTCAGCGCGGATGTCAGCAATGGCTTGGGCGACAGCGGCGGGGTCCAGGCCGTCCTGGTCGAGTGCGACCTGGCGCACATCAGCCTGGTAGCCCTCAAAAACACCCAGGGCACCGGTGTAGGTGGGGCCTTCTGCCAGAATGACATCCCCGGGGTTGACGAAAAGTTTGGTGGCCAGGTCCAGGCCCATCTGGGAGCCTGCGGTCATCTGAATATCGTCCACGGATGGGCGGGAACCTTCAGATTCCATGAACTGGCAGACCAGCTCAGCCAGTTCTTCCAGGCCCGCGCCGGAGCCGTACTGCAGAACTTCTAGGCCCTCTTCTTGAATGATGCGGGCGCTCATAGCACCGAGCTGTTCCAGCGGCAGCAGGTCCAGGTCGGGGTTTCCACCGGCCAGGGAGATGATGCCGGGGCGCATGGCGACCTCAAAAACATCGCGCACTGCCGAGGGGCGGAAACCGGCGGCACGGTCGGCAAAGTGGTGCATGATGCGGGCTTCAGCGGGGGTCGCTTCTGCCAGCAGGTTAGCTATTTTACTCACGGGTCTGCCTTTCTAACCGTTGTAGGTAATGTCAGCTACACCAGCGGCCGGTGAGGCGGGCTGGTCGGTGGCACCGATTGCGTGCAGGCTGATGAGTTCGTAGACCACGTGGGCGGCGGCGATACCGGTCAGTTCGGCGTGGTCGTAGGGAGGGGCTACTTCAACAACCTCAGACCCGACCAGGTTGAGCCCGCGCAGACCGCGCAGGATTTCCAGGAGTTCGCGGGAGGTGATGCCGCCCGCTTCGGGGGTGCCGGTGCCGGGGGCGTGGGCGGGGTCGAGCACGTCAATGTCGATGGAGACGTAGAGGGGTCGGTCGCCAATGCGCTCACGGAGCAGTTGGACGACTCTCTCAACGCCCAGGTAGTAGACGTCGGCGCTGGTGACGATGCCAAAGCCGAAGCGGGCGTCGTCTTCTAGGTCTTCGGTGCCGTAGAGGGGGCCGCGAGTACCTACGTGGCAGAGAGCGTCGGTGTCCAGTAGTTCTTCTTCAAAGGCGCGGCGGAAGGGGGTGCCGTGGGTGTATTCGGCCCCGAAGTAGGTGTCCCAGGTGTCCAGGTGGGCGTCAAAGTGGAGCAGGGCGATTTTGCCGTGTTTCTTGTGCAGGTTGCGCAGGTTGGCCAGGGCGATGGTGTGGTCACCGCCGATGGTCACGAGCTGCGCGCCGTCCTTGGTGAGTTCGTGGGCACCGGCCTCGAACATTTCGAGGGCTTCTTCAATGTTGAAAGGGTTGCCGATGATGTCCCCGGCATCTGCTACCTGGGCTTCTTTGAAGGGGGAGATGTTGGCGGCGGGGTTGAAGGGGCGGAGCAGGCGGGAGGATTCGCGCACGTGGTTGGAGCCAAAGCGTGCGCCGGGCCGGTAGGAGACACCGGAGTCCCAGGGCATACCGGCGACTACGATATCTGCTTTTTCTACCTCGTCCAGGCGGGGTAGGCGGGCGAAGGTGGCAGTTCCGGCCCAGCGGGGTACTTCTGCGGCGTTGACGGGGCCAAGGCGTTCTACGCCGTCAGCGCCGGTGGCGATGACGCGGTTGGGTTTGGACGAGAAAAAGGCTTCTGCCATGGTGAGGGCTCCTTGGGGCAACGGAAGAGGGGGTCAAGCAGGCTCCTGTGAGCGCTGACACGAGATTTCACTCAACTATAACCCGTTTGCGGGGGCCTTTTGAGCTGTTTGCCCTGATTATTTATACCGGCGCTCATACATATACAGGTGGGGGCAAACCTAATACACGACGGCTTTGAAGCACTGCTCCCTGGCACAAGGGGGGCCGTATCTTTTTGCACCGAGGGTCTGCAAAAATGAAAGCTAGGTAAGACGCTTACGCAGGAAGCAGTTCAGCGCAAGCAGATCCCCCGAGAGGTTATGACCATGCAACCACGCAAGACAGCGCTTACAGCTTCACTGCTTGGGGTCTTTGCCGCCCATAATTGCGAGGAAGTAGCGCACTTCTACCGAGATATCGAAGCTCTCCCCCACCGCATTAGAGAGTGCGGTCCCTGGTCAAGCCAGCAGGATTTTGCCCTAGCTACGGGCCTTCTCACCGGAGCATCTGCTCTTGCACTGGTAGCAGGGGCCTGTCTGCCCCACGGTAAACTTCAGCAGGTTCTCGTGCTAGGCCCCCCCATCTGCTCTGGTGGGTAACGCGATGAGCCATATCTGCCGGGGCCTTATCCAGCGCCGCTATAACGGTGGGCTGATGACCGCACCCCTCATGGCGGGCATAGCGGGTCGCTTGATCACCAAGGCAGGGGCGGGGCTTCCTGCCCGCACCCGCTGGGGCATCTACATCGGGTCTAACGCAGCAACTCTTCCCTTGATTTTTGTGGCTCTTGCAGCGGGCAAAAGAGTCCGCCCGCTCTTACCAATAGCCCTTTCGCCCCAGACCTATTCAAAGTAGGTAAAAGGTATCCCATACCGCCCCTCCCCAAAGTACGGGCCGGGGTCAATGTGCATGTTTTTTCAAGAGACGGCTACAATAAACTGTGGCCTGCAACTCACCACCGTGAGGGCTTAGCCACATCAACGAACCCACTGGTCAAGCACACACGGCCTCAACACAAAGGAACACGCATGAACCTGGCCATTATTCTGCTGTATTTGGCAGCACTGATCCTCTTTGGCTACATCGGCAAACGAAAAGCCAAGAACGCCGAAGACTTCCGAGTAGCAGGCCGCAGGCTGGGCCCCGCACTCTACACCGGCACCATGTGCGCCGTTGTCCTGGGCGGCGCATCCACTGTGGGCGGCGTGGGCCTGGGCTACAAGTTCGGCATTTCAGGCATGTGGCTGGTTGTGGCTATCGCGGTCGGTGTACTCTTACTATCCCTCATCTTTGCACCCATCATTGCCCGCCTGAAAATCTACACCGTCTCCCAGATGCTCTCCCTGCGCTACGGTGTGCGGGCTACCCAGGTTTCCTCCATCGTCATGCTGGCCTACACCGTCATGATTGCCGTGACCTCCACTGCAGCCTACGCCACCGTCTTCAGGGTCCTCTTAGATATGGACCGTACCAGCGCTATCTTATTGGGCTCCCTGGTCGTCATCGGCTACTCCCTCTTAGGCGGTATGTGGTCCATTACCCTGACCGACATGATGCAGTTCGCCATCATGACCGTGGGTATTTTCTTGCTCATGCTCCCCTTCTCCCTGAACAAGGCCGGTGGCTGGCAGGGCCTGACGGAACGCCTGGACTCCAGCTTCTTTGCCCCCGGGGCCATGGGTATGGACACCATTATCACTATGTTCGTGATTTACACTTTGGGCATCCTGGTGGGCCAGGACATCTGGCAGCGAGTTTTTTCCGCTCGCTCACCGCAGGTAGCCCGCTGGGGTGGGGCCGGTGCCGGTATCTACATTGCCCTCTACGGTATTGCTGGCGCTGTCATCGGTATGGCTGCCGCCGCCCTGGCTCCTGGGCTTGAGAGCAAGGACGACGCTTTTGCCACCGTTGCCCAGAACTTCCTGCCCGCAGGTATCGGCGGTATTGTCCTGGCGGCAGGTGTTGCTGCCATGATGTCCACCGCATCCGGCGCTCTGATTGCAGCAGCTACCGTAGCTCGGGTCGATGTCATCCCCTTCCTCACCGGTAAGCCTGCCATGCAGGAAGAGGACCCCGAAAGCGATACAGCCCTCAAGGCTGACCGTATCTACCTGCTCATCCTGGGTGTCATCACCACCGCTCTTGCTATTGCCCTGACCGATACGGTCACCTCCCTGACCATTGCCTACGACATCTTGGTTGGAGGGCTCATGGTAGCTATCCTGGGTGGCCTGCTCTGGAAGCGGGGTACGGGGGTAGCTGCAGCCCTGTCCATGGCGGTTGGCTCCCTGGTGACCCTAGGTTGCATGCCGATCTTTGGGGTACTGGCTAACGAACCTATCTACTACGGTATCGCGGTATCCCTGGTGGTCTATGTGGTGGCCTCGCTGGCCACCAAGCCCACCGATCCTGCTGTCATCAAGACCTGGCAGGAGCGGCTGAAATCCTAAGGTCCTGGGCGAACTGCCCCGCACCCTAGCTAGCCCGGCTTACCTTCTCACATGGCCATCTTAGGCATGGGGAAGGCATAGGCCGGGCTCTTGCTTTCTTACTGGTAGGTCACCACAAAGGGTTTAGGTTCCAGGGCGTAGGTTTCTGCCGGGCTTAGCATGGGGGTATCTTCGTCATAGAAGTTTTTCCAGGAGGGCTTAATCTCGGGGTTCAGACCGGCTAGTAGCTGCTGATAGGTTGCCTCTTTAAGTTCGGGGCTACCGTGCCCATCGGCGTGGAGGGTCAGGGCCAGCTCAGGGTGCTTGCTCTCAAGCTGGGATCTATGAGCGATCATGGACAGGGTGAACTGGTGCAGAACCACCATTTTTTGGGGCAGGTGATTTTGCTGGGTCAGCTCAGCTAGATAGTCCAGGGTCTCATTGATTTCGCTGGCATCTACGCTCCCGATCTGTTGCAGGTGCACCTGGCCGGGGTAGATTCTCCATTCAGCATCTATACCAATGCCCACGTGAGGTTCTTTGAGCAGTTCTTCATAGTCTTTGACCTGCTCTGTAAAACTGCTATACCCGGGCTGGAAATCAAGAATGACGTAGATCCCCTCCTTGGCGGCCAGGTCTACGAGGGGGCGCAGGCTCTCCAGGCTGGCTTCGTCTGAATAATCGCCGTCCACACCCGGTGCCGAGCTGGCGACGGTAGCAATGATCTCAAAGGCCGGGATAACTTTCTCCTGGCTGTACCCCTGGTATTGGCTAGCTAAATCTTTGACTCTTGTAACCGACTCTTCTGGGCTTTGCTCCCCCAATGCCCCCAGAGAGGGGCCGCTGGGGTTGCCGTAAAGGGCAACATAGCGGTGAGCAAAGATTTCTTGGCCACCGCCTATGACTTCCTGGGGTTGGGCCTGCGGTCTTGGTGATGTTTGCTGGGCTTTCTGGGTGGAAGGCGCCGGGCCCTGAGGGGTTGAGGGATCTTCTGTTCCTTGCCCAGGACCACCGCAGGCGGCCGCGGCTAAGAGCGTGCAGGTGGTAAGGGTGAGTATCCTGAGACGACGTGGGGTGGAGAGGGGCATGGCATCCTGGCTATCTTGGGGGAGGGGGACCTGTTTGACCATTTTCATAAGTCTACTTAATATTTTATCCCTCTCTGCCGCCCACCTGCCTGACTCACCCCACAGAACCTCATAAGAATACTGTGCTGTGCATAACATTTCACAGGTCAGCCTCCCGCCCCGAGACCTTAAAAACCCGTATGCTAGAGCGGACGTTAAAAGAATATTTCAAGCTGAAAGGTACCCATGACCCACCCCTCCCTGCCTGACCGTAGCACCGAAGTAACCGAGCCGCGCCGCAACGCTGGCTACGCCATCCTGGCAACCCTGCGTAACTACGGCGTCGATACCGTCTTTGGTATTCCCGGCACCCACAACTTAGAGTTCTACCGCCATCTCGAAGAACTCGGCATCCACCCGGTCACCACCCGCCACGAGCAGGGTGCCTCCTACGGTGCCGATGGCTGGTCACAGACCCGCAACCTGCCCGGCGTTGTCATTACAACCTCCGGCCCCGGTCTCTTGAACTCCCTCTCGGGAGCCGCAACCGCCTACGCAGAGTCCCGCCCCATGATTATCCTCTCCCCCGGCCGCCCGGTAGGCCAGGAGTTCCGCGATATCGGCGCCCTGCACGAGACTAAAAACCCCACCGGTGCCGTCAACTCCATTGTGGAGTTCTCCCGCCGCGTGAACTCAGCAGAAGAAGCGGTAGATATTATCCACAACGCTTTCCGCTCCTTCACCCACAACCGCCCGCGCCCCATTCACATTGAGGTGCCCCTGGATGTCCTCGAGAGCGAAGTTGAGCTTGACCCCGCAATTCTGCAGGCCCGCCCCCTGGGCAAGCCTCAGCCTGCACCGGTCGATGATGTGCGCGAAGCCGCCCGTATTCTGGCAGAAGCTAAAGCGCCGCTGATTGTGGCCGGTGGCGGTTCTATCTCTGCCGCTGATGACCTGCTTACCCTGGCTGAACTTCTCGAAGCACCGGTTATTACTTCCGTCAATGGTAAGGGCGCTATCCCCGAGAAGCACCGTCTTTCCTTGGGCGCTGACCTGCGCCTGAGCGCCGCTCACGCTTTCTGCCGGGAAGCCGATGCCATGCTTATTATTGGCTCTAAGATCGGTGAAGCTGAGCTCTGGGACGGCGATATCCGCCCCGCAGGCCCGGTCATCCGCATTGATATTACCCGCGACCAGATGCTCACCAACATCACCCCGGACCTTGAGCTACCCGGGAACTCTCGGGCTGTTATCCCCCAGCTCCTCGAAGCTCTGGCGGAGCAGGGTGTCACCCCCGGTTCCCGCCAAGAGCGCAATCTCCAGGGCATCTTCGATGCCCTGGATAACGAGGGGCGGGCTATCGCCCCCGAGCTGGCAGAGCTTAACGAGCGCATCATGGAGATTCTGCCCCAGGACACCATCATTGCCGGTGACTCCTCACAGGTAACCTACATGGGCACCACCACCTTCTACCGGGCACCCCGGCCTAATTCCCTGCTCTACATGGCAACCTACGCCACCCTGGGCTACGGCCTGCCTGCTGCCATTGGCGCTAAGGTGGCAGCGCCCGAGCGTCCGGTGGTCTGTCTGCTCGGTGACGGTGCGCTCATGTTCGCTATCCAGGAGCTCATGACCGCTGTTGAGCAGCAGCTGGATCTGCCCATCATTTGTGTAGAGAACGGTGGCTACGGTGAGATTCGCCAGAACGAACGCGACCGTGGCATCGCGCCGGTTGCGGTAGACCTGGTTCAGCCTGATTGGGTCAAGCTGGCTGAGGGCTTCGGTGCCACAGGTTTCACCGCCACCATGGACACCCTTACGGAGACTGTTCAGAAGGCCCTGGAAACCCGCGGCCCCTCGGTGGTTCACCTCAAGATTGGTGAAACCCTGCGCTAAACAAGCACCCATAGGGGCGGTCGTGCCTTGCTCCCTTGCTACAAGGAAGGTGAGGGGCGACCGCTCTGAGTATATAAGGCGGAAGTCGTTGAGTTCCGCTCAATTTTCTGAATCAAATCATTTAACCAGGCCACAGCGTCCTCGACCGAACCCAGAACATCAAGCCCCTCACGTTCCTTGTCATACAGAGAAACCCAGTTGTCACCAACCGTCACAGCCGGTGGCCACTCGTGAGCCTTCCTATATTCAAAAAGACGGCGGCAGGTCCCAGAAACTATTCGGTAATCAACTTTTTCTTGCTTAACCAGAATCTGCAAATCCACTAGGTCACGAGCCCGATCACTGCCAGCGGCAGATACAGCATGAATTTTTTGTGCAATCTGGTGGTCAATACGCATAACCGGTACAGGAGCAGGTGCCGAAAACCCAAGCTCAGTGAAGAGTCTAACTAGTTCATCAGATATTCTTTTCTCGGGGTCAGAAGCATCATCAATTTCGTTATGCCCGAGCTCGAAATCAACCGTACACCAAGATTTTCCTCCATAGCTTAGCTTCACTTCAAATGGTTGCATCACATATCCAGAAGGAACCCCTGCCGGTGTTGGTGGAGCTTTCTCGATAAGACGCCCGGTAAAGCCTTCCCAACCTATTTCAAGAGACTCTTCAAACTCAGCACGGAAATCCTCAAGAGGGCTCATACGGGCCGCATCAAAATCTTTCGTAAACCGTGTATTTCGCCCACACCGAAGCGCCATCGCGCTACCGCCCTTAATTACGCCCTCAGGAAGCATCTGCCCCACCACAACAAGAGCCACAGTAGTGCGAAGACGTGTTTCCTCCTCCCCCGTATCGTGAGCAATATTCCGAATTCTATCCTGCAAAGACCGCAAATTTGGAGGCACATTTTTCATAGGCCCAGCCCCTTCTTAACGGTCTCCCACTCCTTTGAAGTAATAAGCCCCTGACTACGAGCATCACGTGCCGCCTGCGCTAACCGCTCGGGCTCAATCGTCTTACGGCACTCAAGAATCGCATCTGCTACCGGCTGTGAAGGGATTCCCTCATACTCAGTAACCCTTACCCCCTCCTTTGCCTTAGTCAGCCGAATAGAAGCAGGTAATGTTTTACGGGCAGGGCGCAGAGAAGCTACGCTAATATGCCGGGGATTCACCAGTGCTAGGTCATGCATTGCAAGCACGCTTTCCCCGTGCAGGTAGGCTCCCTTACCGGAGCGTAAAACCGCCTCTGCCAGGTACCCCAATGGGGATTCTGGGATGCTGTTATCGCGGTATAGACCATAGGCTATATTTTCAAATCGGCCCTTTTTACGTTGAGCTAACTTTGCTAGCTCTATGGCAGGAACGCCTACCTCAACGGCATCTTCAATGGTGACGTACCCGTAGTTATCTAGTGCAACCTCACGCAGAATTTCTCGATAGCTCTGGTCCCCCATACCAATACGTCTCACCATAGTCCCCCTTCCAAGCTCGCAGACAACAGGATACAAATTTATCTGCTGATATGAACAGGATAATACCAAAAATGGTATTATCCTGTTAGGAACAGGATAACATTTGGAGAAAATAGTTTTTCGTATGATCACTACAAGACCACAGCTCGCACAGCAGATGAAGGTTCGGTCAAATGGTATAGACCGCATGGTAAATGAGGGAACCCTCCCCCAACCCACAGGCTATAGCGGTATTATTCCATTCTGGGAAGATGTACTCCTCGATACATGGTTTAAACATTTGCAACCTGAGCAATCAGCATATGCGCCGGCAAAAGGGATTGGCGCTCAGGAATTCAAACTCTTCAACGCTTATATCTGCCCCGTAGTTCAGGGCACACCAGATACGTCCGGCTGGATTAGCTCTCGTCGCCCCAGCTACCTTGCACTCAGCCTTGACCGTCACTCCCGCATTCAAGTATTTGAAGTGCTCTGGGCAGAAACCCAACAAGGAGTCAGAGGAGAGACCCTCATTCGGCAAAAAGACGACACTCAGACCTACAAAGCACCGTGGGAAGAGATTCAAAAACTACGCGATAACTCCGAGCTCCCCCTCATCTACTTTCAGCTCAGTAACTCACCCGTTGGTGAACTAGAGCTTGAAAAACACTTCAGGAGAGGAGGCACAGTCAGTACCGCAACCTTATTAAACGCTATTGACCGGGGGTTTGCCACTGGCTTTAAAAACGGAAAAGTCATCCCATAACGAGTGGGGCACTTCCCGTATTCCTGCTTAAAACAAGCACACGGAAAGCACCCCAGCACCATACTGACTCAAAAACTACGAGCCACCTATTCGTATCTCAAGGCGTCAATGGGGTCCAGCTTAGCCGCCTTATTGGCCGGGTAGTAGCCAAAGAAGAGGCCGATAGCTAGCGAGAACCCCAGGGACAGGGTGACAGCGCTCAGCGGCGGGAACACAAAGGTCCCCAGCATATTTGAGCCCAGCATACCGAGCCCTCCGCCGACCAGTACGCCCAAGATGCCACCGACCAGGCAGACAATCATGGCTTCCACCACGAACTGCAGACGGATAGCTCCCCGGGTAGCGCCCAGGGCCTTACGGATGCCAATTTCGCGGGTACGTTCGGTCACGGTCACCAGCATAATGTTCATGACACCGATACCACCGACCAGCAGTGAGATACCGGCAATAGCCGAGATAGCTGCACTAATACCGGCCAGCACATCGTTGAAGGACTGTGTGGCCGCTGAGTAATCCATAATTTCAGCCATGAACTGCTCATCGGAACGATACATATTGGTGAGGTGCGCCTGAAGCAGAGCCTTGACCTGGGCCAGGTCTTTACCCTCCGCCGGGCGTACACTCAGGTAGGACCAGCCATCTGCATTCATGCTGCTGAACTGACCCTCAAAGGTGTAAGGCATCAAGACCGCGCCTGGCCCCGACATGCCCAAAAGACCGCCAGTATTATCAGGTTGGTAAACACCTACAACAACAGCATAGATGGTGCTGGAGCCACCCGAGCTAACCTCTACTTCTTGCCCCACCGCCTGAACAGGGTCGCCTCCCAGAAGTGACAGCTGGTCGGTAGAAATCATGATGACCGGTCGCTTGTTATCAATATCGGTTTGGGTGATAGCCCGGCCGGCCACCAGGTTCTTGGGGTTAAGCTCCAAGTAGTCCATATTGACGAAATTTATGAGACTCTCCGAGTTGGTCTGGCCCTCATAGGTAAGCTCAGCACCATAGGAGGCTGAGTTCCCCAGGGGAATACCGGCGATATTATCACCCATAACCTCTTTGAGGGTGTTAATATCATCAATGCTGATGAGGGAGTCCCCGGTGGGCATTTGGCCTGAGCTACCCATCATTCCATAGGGGCTAGATATGTTTGCAGAAGTTTGGCCTTCGTCCTCACGGGGCCGTTCTTTCACCTGGATATTGAGGTCATTGGCTCCCGAACTCACAACAGCTTGGTTAGCCTGGGTTTGCAGGGAGTGACCCAGGGTCAGAATCGCAATCACTGAGGCGATACCCATGATGATGCCCAAAAGGGTCAAGAAAGAGCGCATTTTATTGTTGCGCAGGCTACCCAGCGCTAGGCTGATTGACTCTTTGATGTTCACGGCTGGACCTCCTCGGGGGTGGGCTCAGTGCCGCCCGGTGCGGGCGGAACTACCGCTGCGCTAGCCACCGGAGCCGATAGAAGGCCGGTAGGGTCTGTAAGTCCATTGGCGCTCATATAAGGGGCGGCGGCCTCTTTACCGGTGACGATACGTCCATCAACCATGGTGACAATGCGGTCAGTTTCTGCGGCCAGCTCGGGGTTGTGGGTAATAAAAACGATGGTCTTACCCTGCTCTTTGTTGAGCTGATGAAAGAGGTCCATGACCATGCGCCCGGTCTGGCTATCGAGAGCACCGGTCGGCTCATCGGCCAGGAGCAGGGGCGGGTCATTGGCCAGGGCACGGGCAATTGCTACACGCTGTTTCTGGCCGCCGGAGAGGGCCGCTGGGCTGTTCTCCATCCGGTCAGCTATGCCCATCTGCTCCAGCAGGTAGGCGGCTCGTTCCCTGCGGTCACGAGCATTCATGCCCGCGTACATCATAGGCATCTCAACGTTCTTGAGCGCCGAGATGCGCCCAATCAGGTTGAAGCTCTGGAAGATGAACCCGATATTCTGGCTCCTGTAGAAAGCCAGTTCATCATCGCTCAGGTTGGGGATGTTCTCGCCATCAAAGGTGTAGTAGCCGTAGGTGGCCCGGTCCAGCAGACCAATGATGTTCATGAGGGTGGTTTTACCGGAACCGGACTGCCCTACAACCGATACGAACTCCCCACGATTGACGTGAAAGTCAATGCCAGGTAGAACGGTGATTTCGCTGGGGGTGCCCTGGTTAAAGGTTTTGACGATGCCCCGCATATCCAGCAGGGTTTCTGGGGGCTGTACTAGTTGCTGGCTCATGGTTTTACCAGCCGTAGCTCACGCCGGCGTCCAAAGTCACTGTCTCGCCCACACGGTAGCGGTAGTTCTCACCATAGGTCAGAACCATATCCCCTTCGGCCAGCTCACCGCCGGTGATAGCAATATCGATGTCGTTGGCAAGGCCGGTTTCTACAGTGCGTTCTTCAAGGACGTAGTTCCCGCCGTCCTGGGGTACAGCTACCACGACACTCTTGGCCCCCAGGTCATTGGTGTACACGGCGTCTACGGGTACAGCTAGAGAATCAGTTTCCTCGGCGGTAATGATGTTGGCCTTGACGCTGGAGCCCAGGTAGAGGCCCTCGCGGTCGCCGGTGACCTCGATAGTGACGGTGAAGGTGGGGCTACTGCCGGTACCCACACCGCTTACAGCAGTGCCTGCGGCTTCGCTACCGGCCTGCTGGGCTGAGTCCGCAATAGAGGCTACCGAGGTAACAGTTCCGGTGTATTCTTTGGTGCCACTTGAGCCTGCAGTGAAAGTGACCTTGTTGCCTTCTTTGACCTTGGGGAGGTCAGATTCGCGCACACTTGAGGTAATGGTCAGTTTTGAATCGTCACCGATAGTGACTACGGGGCCGGTTGCGGGGGCACCGGGCTTAGCAACGGTCATGACTACACCGTTAATGGGCGAGGTGATGGTTGCGCCATCAATGTCCTCTTGCAAGGAGGTAAGTGCCTGGTCGCGGGCCCTTTCGGCGCTGGTTAGGGAGGTCCGGGCGTTACCCAGTTCCGCTTCGAGGGTTGCAAGCTGGGTTGAGGCGGCGTTACGGGCAGTGCTAACACCGGAATCCGCATCGGACTTTGCGCCAGCGGCCAAGCGCTGGGCTGACTCGGCGGCTGCGAGATCGGCGTTTAGAGCGGTCAGGTCAGCACCTTCGGCAGCTGCTTGGTCGCGTAGTGCCCGAGCAGTCGCCAGGCTGTTATTAGCCTGGGTGAGCTGCTCAGCCGCAGTGCGCTGGGCGGCGAGTGCAGCAAGGATTTCGGGGTTGGTACCGTTGTTGATGCCCTGGTTGTGCTGGTCGTAGGCGGTTTGTGCTGCCTTAAGCGCCGTCTGGGCGGTGGTGACCGCTCCTTCAAGCTGAACGCGCTGGGTGTCTAGTTCCCCTTGCAGAGTCGAGGTATCAATGGTGGCTAGGGTCTGGCCCATCTCAACCCGGTCGCCCACAGCCACGTTGACGGCGCTGATGGGTGAGGTCAGGTGGGTGGTGACGCTACGGATTTCACCGGGCTGGATTGTGCCCTCCACACGAACTTTGTTGCTGACCCCTTCTTTGCTCAGAATCATGTAGTCGGTGGCGGGGATGGCTCCGCCGGAGGCTGTCGAGCTAGCACCGAAAAGACTGCTGAAGACGAGAACCCCAACCAGGATGAGGGCCACGACACCGGCTGCGATAGCGATGAGGACCTTGGTGAGAGTAGACATCTTCTTTTTCTTGCGTGGCCGGTGGGCGGGAACCGGAGGGGCGGGAGGCTGATCCATTGGCAGGGTAGGAGTGTCCATCGTCTGACCCTTCTGAGCGGGGGTAAATGTGGTGTATCTATCTTTTAGTGTAGATTCCACCTACCCAGAAAACACCGAGTGGATACTCAGAAACCCATAAATCATCCCGCAGAATGATTTATGACGTGAGACGCCCACCGAGCTCCGGCTGAGGGCATAGAAAAGGGCGGGCTCTTTCCGGCCCGCCCTCAACACGCACTCCTTGCCCCCTCACGGCTAGCGCCCTTTGCAGAATGAAACACATTTTCCTCAGGCAATAGGTACACACATCTGGAGTTCTTCGCTTATCTCCGCCCGACAACTACTCTTAGTACCAGTACGGCCCAGCAGTCTATGCCCTAACCCTGCCATGCCTGTAGGTAGGATGTGGGTTTTGGAGCGGTCGCTAGTCCATAGTTCTTCCGGCGGTTTCGGGCACAGCGCGGCGGGTAAAGGCAATCAGCCCCACACCGATGACCGCAAAGACCGCAAAAGTTGCCCCCAGCCCCAGGGCAGCAACCATCTGGGGGAAGAAGAGGGAGACGCAGAAGTTCGCCATCCAGGAAACAAAGGTGGCAACACCCATACCGGCACCGCGCACTCGGCCCGGGAAGAGTTCGCTCATGAGCACCCAGGTTACAGGGGACACCGCCCCCTGCTGAAAAACAAGGAAAATAATCGAGATCAGCAGGGTAGCCCAGGGGCGGGCAGAGGCATCAAGGAACTGAGAGGTCAAGGCCAGCAGCATCAGAGACACCGTGGTGCCTGCCAGACCCAGGGTGAGGACGAGGCGGCGGGGGAAGCGGCCCACGAACCAGAGCCCCACCGCCGCACCAATGACAGAAAGAACACCGTTAGAGATGTTGGCGGTCAGGGCGGCATCGGTAGAGAACCCGGCTTCGCGGAGTACCTGGGTGCCGTAGTACATCAGGGCGTTCACGCCGGTTGCCTGCTGGACGATACCGATAGCGCAGGCCAGAAGCAGGGTGGTACGCAGGGCCGGTTCTTGCCAGAGCTGGCCAAGTACCCCCCGGGCGGTAGCCGTAGACTTCCTATAGCCGGGCGACTCGGGAACTAGGAGCATACCCAGGAAAAGCACTAGGGCAGGGACCACGGAGATAGCGAACATGACCCGCCAAATCATGACGTTCTGGGCAAAGAGATTACCCAGTACGGCGTTCATAACGTAGGCAGCAAGCTGGCCGAAAACAATCATGAACTGGTTACGGGTAACGATAGCCCCGCGCCGGTTAACGGGGGAAATCTCTGCCAGGTAGATAGGAACCACCGCTGAGGCCGCACCGACAGCCAAGCCCACCAATACACGGAAAGCGATGAACACCGCCAGGTTGGGGGCAGATGTCAGCCCCAAGGAACCAGCCGCAAAAACAACCGCCAGCACCAGCAAAATACGGCGGCGGCCGAACCGGTCAATCAGCTGGCCCGCAGTCAGCGCACCAAACGCCGCGCCCAGCGTCAAGGCGGAGGTAGCCAACCCTTCAGCCGCCGGGGACAGCGTGAAATCCTGCTGGAGGAAGGGCAGGGCACCGTTGATAATGCCGGTGTCATATCCGAAGAGGAAACCACCGACCGAGATGATCCAGGTGTAAAGGGTGACCCGGCGGGGGTCGGCAGTCTGTTTCACGTGCACTCCTTGGTAGAGACCAGAGCAATTCTAGCCCCTACGCCCCGGTGATAAAAGAGGTAGCTTGTGTGCCAGGTAGGCTAGGAGTATGACTGCTCTTTCCATTGACCTCAATTCTGACTGCGGGGAGTCTTTTGGCTCCTGGGTCATGGGCGATGACACTGCAATGATGCAGACCGTCTCCTCTGCCAATATCGCCTGCGGTTTCCACGCGGGCGACCCCAGCGTAGCCCGCTCCACCGTCCGAGCCGCCCACCAGAAGGGGGTAACCATTGGGGCTCACGTTTCCTACCCCGACCTGGCTGGCTTTGGCCGCCGGTTTATGGATATGACCGCCACCGAACTCACCGATGCCGTCATCTACCAGGTGGGGGCGCTCCAAGCTATCGCGCAGGTGGAGGGCGCACAGGTGAGCTACTGCAAGCCGCACGGGGGCCTCTATAACGCCATCGTTCACCACACAGCACAAGCGCAGGCGGTTGCCACTGCCCTGCACGAGCTGGGAGACCTGCCTATCCTCTGCCTGCCGGGTTCTGCGGTAGCGAGCGCCGCCCGCGCCTTGGGCCTACCTGTCTTCTATGAGGCTTTTGCCGACCGGGGCTACACACCCGAAGGCAGCTTGGTGTCCCGGAGGGAACCGGGTGCGGTCATCCATGACCCCGAGGTGGTTGCTGAGCGTGTGGTCCGTATGGCCGTTGACGGTGAGGTGATCGCTGTGGACGGCTCACGCGTGACCCTGGATGCCGCCAGCATCTGCGTCCACGGGGACACCCCTGGGGCTGTGGCTATTGCCCAGCAGGTACGGGCCGCCCTGGAAGGGGCCGGGGTCCGTATCGAGGCCTTCGTCTAAACCTCAAGTGCGGCGCAAACCTTCATCTGCGTGTTCTTTGAACGGCATTTGGAAGGTTTACGCCGCGTTCACGAGCCATCAGCGCACACCGGCCCGCACTAGCTTTGCCCGCAGATTCTCGGGGTTACGGGCAACATCCTCCCACTGGACTCGGATAACCGTATACCCCAGCAGCTCCAAATGATGCTGACGACGGCGCTCTTTCTGAATGACCTCAACGGGGCTCCCATAGGTTCCTGAGTATTTGACCATTCCATCTACCTCCAGAATCACCCTGGTATCCTCCCACAGAAAATCCGGTCTATATACATTCCCCTTAACCCAGAGCTGAGCCTGCTCTACAGGGGCAGTAAAACCCCAGAGCAGAATCCAGTAACGGGCTAAGGACTCCGCAGGTGATTCGGCTTTCGCGCTCATATATTTAGCGATCTCTCGAGCTCTCAGAGCACCCCTCCCCTCCAAAGTTTTCAGAGCTTGAGATAGTTCCCCTTCCTGCACAAGATCGCGGTGAAGCAGATCATCAATGATGCACAGAGCATCGGGGCACGGGAGCACCCGCGCACAGTCCAGAGCTGTTTGCAGAGGGGTTGTGACAAAAGCACCTGACCGGAAAACAGCTTGCTCACATACCTGCAAACGGTTACGGCTCAAATGCACATTCCCTGCAACCTTGGCTGACGGGTGAGGGTGGCTTACCCAAACTTTTAGGGGCAGATCTAGGGTAGGTGCCCGCCACCAAAGTGCCGCTGAAACATGGCTCAGCACATATCCTCGATGAGTTTTGAGAAAACCCACATGACGGGCCAAGCAACGGCGAGTGGCATCCCATGTTTTCCATTGGTTGGCTTCAACATAGGCGTTGAAGCATATTTTGATGAGCTCGCCGTTTTTACTTTTTCGTGTAATTGCGGCGGAGCTTACGCCTTGATGCCGTAGCTCAGCCGATGTTTTGATGGTGGTAAAGAGGTCTTCCATAGGACCCAAAATTGTTCAGAAGATGTGCCTTGACAAGGGGTCTGGAGGAAACTGTGGATAAGTCTGACCTGGTGCAGTAGCTTGTGCGGCGCAAACCTTCATCTGCGTGTTCTTTGAACGGCATTTGGAAGGTTTGCGCCGCGTTCACTCCGTATTAGGTACCGCATGGGTAGCTGGCCTTGCGTGGGCAGCGCCACACCTGCCAGAATTGTTGAACAATCTACGGTTTTGATGAACGGACGCAAAGGGGTGCCCATGATTCACCGCCCGCACGACGGCGCAGACATCTACACGGTCAAGCCCTTTGGTGCCCTCGCAGCCCTGGTGGACTGCTGCACCCTCGAAAATGCGCTGTACCTGCACCTGCACCTCAGCAGGTACCCCGCCGTAGGCCAAACTGAGCTGATTCCGGCGGCCCGCACCGTCCTAGTTCGCTTTAGCACTTACGAGTACACCGCCGCCTTTCTGGCCGCTCCCGACCTGCCGCCGGTAATCGGTCATGTACGCGCCCACGGTCGCACGGTCACCATTCCCGTGATTTATGACGGCCAGGACCTGGCCGATCTTGCCGCCCACCTGGGTATGAGCGAGCAGGCTCTTATCTACGCCCACACCACGGGCCGCTGGTCGGTGGCCTTCGCGGGTTTTGCTCCCGGCTTCTTCTACTTACACCGGAACGATAAGGTGCTGGATGTTCCCCGCCGTGCCAGACCGCGCACCTGCGTCCCGGCGGGTTCGGTGGGGTTGGCCGGTGATTTTTCGGGTATCTACCCGCGCTCTTCGCCGGGTGGCTGGCAGTTAATCGGGCACACTAATGCGCCCCTATGGGACTTAGCGCAGAACCCTCCGGCGCTTTTGGAGCCGGGTATGCAGGTCCAGTTTGAGGCGGTCCGGGAACTGATTACGGTAGCCGGTAGGTCCCCAGCAGAAGAGCACCCGGGTAAGCCTGCACTTAGCGAGCTGGCTGCGGGCTTGAAGGTGCGCTCCCCCGGTATGCTTACCCTTTTTCAGGATGCCGGCCGCACCGGCCTGAGCCACTGGGGTGTTTCCCCATCAGGGCCGGTGGACCGCGCCGCCGCTGCAGAAGCTAACCGGCTGGTAGGTAACCAGTTGCAGGCAACCGTCCTGGAGAATCTTGCCGGTGGGCTGGCCCTTACGGCCCACCGCGATGTGGTTCTTGCCCTTACCGGAGCGCAGGTTCCTGCGCGGATCAGCGAAGATAACCCGGTAGATGCAGAAAGCCCTGCCCAGGAGGAACCGCTAGCTGTCACCTCCTACCGCCCCTTTGCCCTCAAACCGGGGCAAACTCTGACTCTAGGGGCTACCGAACGCGGCCTGCGCACCTACCTGGCTGTGCGTGGGGGTTTTGCGGCGCCCCAGCAGGCAACCAGTTCTTCCCGGGATACCCTAGCTGGCCTGGGCCCGGAGCCCCTAGCCCCCGGTGACCTACTGGCCCTAGCAGCAGAAAGTTCAGCGCTAGTGGGCAACCCCGTTCCCCCGCTCCCTCTACCCGGCGAGCAGATATTAACGATTCGTGCGGTGCCGGGGCCCCGCCAGGACTGGTTCACCCCGGAATCGCTGACCCGTTTCACAGAGGCAATCTGGGAGATTTCGCAATCCAGCGACCGTATCGGTGCCCGCCTGGTGCTATCCGAGTCTGAGGGTGGCGGTGAAAGGCCAGAACCCACCGAGGTCCTGGCCCGTCTCAGCGACAAGGAGTTACCGAGTGAGGGCATGGTGGCGGGAGCTATGCAGGTTCCCCCCAGCGGGGAGCCTGTTATCTTCCTGGCCGATCACCCGGTTACTGGCGGCTACCCGGTGATTGCAACGGTTCATCCCGATGACCTGCGCCTGATAGCCCAGGCCCCTCCCGGCACTAAACTCCAATTCTGCCTTGTTCCCTTTGACCATCTGACCCCACAGAAGTGAGTTCTACAATGCGTAAAGTTTTGATTGCTAACCGCGGCGAGATTGCCGTCCGTATCATTGGCACCTGCGCGCAGCAGGGGATCGCTTCTGTGGCTATCTACGCAGATTCCGATGCCGAAGCTCTGCACACGGCTTTGGCTGATGAGGCCTACGCCCTAGAGGGGTCGACACCGGCTGAAACCTATCTGGATATGCATAAGGTTCTACAGATTGCCCGTATTTCTGGGGCCACCGATGTTCACCCCGGCTACGGTTTCTTGGCTGAGAACGCTGATTTTGCCCGTGCGGTCATTGACGCTGGCCTCACCTGGATTGGCCCGGCCCCCGAGACTATTGAAGCTCTGGGCGATAAGGTCAAGGCCCGTGAGCTGGCGCTGTCGGTGGGTGCGCCTTTGGCTCCGGGGTCAGACGGGCCAGTAGCCAGCGCGGCAGAAGCCCGTGCCTTTGCGCAGGAGAACGGCCTGCCTTCCATCATTAAGGCGGCGCACGGTGGCGGCGGGCGCGGTATGCGTATCGTGCGGCACCTGGATGAGGTTGAAGAGGCTTTCACCTCTGCAACACGCGAAGCCCAGGCCGCTTTTGGCAATGGGGAGTGCTTTATTGAGCGCTTTTTGGAGAGGCCCCGCCACCTTGAGGCGCAGGTGGTTGCTGACTTCCAGGGCAACGTCCTGGTAGTGGGCACCCGCGATTGTTCCCTACAGCGGCGCAACCAGAAACTTATTGAGGAGGCCCCGGCCCCCTTCCTGACCGATGACCAGCGGGCCGCTATTGAGCGGGCTTCTGCCGATATCTTCCGGGCGGCGGGCTATGTGGGTGTGGGTACAGCTGAGTTTATGGTGGCCCAGGACGGCACTATTTCCTTCCTTGAGGTCAATACCCGTATTCAAGTGGAGCACCCCGTGACCGAGGAGGTCACCGGCCTAGACCTGGTGGCTCTCCAACTGTCGGTGGCCGCCGGGGAGCCTCTGCCCATGACCCAAACCCCTGTAGCACACGGGCATGCTTTTGAATTCCGTATCAACGCGGAGGACCCGGCCCGGGGGTTTCTACCTGCCGCTGGCAGAATCGAGTCCATCAGCTTGCCCTCTGGCCCCGGTATCCGCTGGGACGCCGGTGTGCGCCCGGGTTCTGTAGTCAGCGGGGATTTTGATTCTATGCTGGCTAAGCTCATTGTTTCTGGTGCTACCCGCGAGCAGGCGCTACGGCGGGCGCGGTTTGCCCTGCGTCAGCTTGAGATTTCTGGGGTGGCTACCGTGCTCCCCTTTGATCGGCAGGTCTTAGAAGCGCCGGCTTTTACCGCCGAGGGCGGCGAATTCGGGGTCTACACCACCTGGATTGAGGACGTCTTCCTGGCAGAGGGTAGCGGTGAGCCAGATGTAGCCTACCGCCAGCCCCTGCTGCCGGTGGGTGCTAGGACCTTCCCGGGGAGCGGGGTCACCCGTTTTACCCTGGAGATCGACGGTACTCCGCACCGGGTGGGCCTACCCGATTCTGTTTTTGCGTCCCTGGGGAGCGCAGGGGCACCGGCAGGTACAGCCGAGATAGAAGGGCCCGGTCAGGTTCTTGCACCTATGAGCGGGTCGCTTTTGCGCTTTACCGTGCAGCTAGGAGACCGTGTGGGGGCAGGCACCCAGGTAGCTCTGCTGGAGGCCATGAAAACCGAGGTTCCGGTGCTGGCGGAGTCTGCGGGAACCGTGGCTGAGCTACTGACTGAGCCTGGTGAACGCGTCAGCGCGGGTTCTGCTCTCATCCGTTTTGACTAGGGGCACCCGTAGGATAGTGCTGTGACTTCCCAATCCCTTGATGCCGCCTTTACCCCGGAGCTGAGCACCCTAGCGACCCATCGGCCCGCCGATATGCAGGCTCCCCAGTGGGCGGCTTCTGCTTTGCGTTCCGCTATGGATGCCGCTGCGCTGACCCCCGGCACCCAGTTGGTCGAAGAACAGCTAGCCGCCCTGCTCGATGTTTCCCGCAACACCCTGCGCCAGGCTTTTACTGAGCTTGAAGCTGAGAACCTGGTGCAGAGGATCCCCTACCGGGGAGTCTTCGTGATTCAGCCGGATGCTGAGCAGGTGCGGGAGCTCTTTATTGAGCGGTGGGCTGTTGAGTCCGCCGCGATTGGCCTCGCCCCGCTTGGGGAGAACAGTGATGCCCGTGCAGCTATTGACCGGGCCCGTACCGCCCAGGCCCGGGAGCAGGTGCCCCAAATGGCGAGCGCTAACCAGGATTTCCACCGTGCTCTGGTGGCTTCGGCTCGGTCGCAGCGGCTGAATCGGGCTATGTCCCGTATTTTGGCGGAGATGCGGCTAATTTTCTTTGAGTTGTCACACGATATGGGTTTTCATGCGCCTTTTATCGAGAAGAACGCCGAGTTGCTTGCCCTGGTTGAGGGTGGGCAACGGGAGGCAGCGCATCGGGCTTTGCGGGCCTATTTGGATCTTTCGCGTGACCGTTTTTTGCAGGAGCCTGTACTCTAAGGGCTTGTGCCAAAGCAGTGCTACAGGATTTAACTCAATCAGCCTTTTTAACACAAAAGCACCGTGCCTGTCGGCTAGTTGAGCGCTGACAGGCACGGTGCTTTTTGAGCGGGTTGGTTTTAGCCGGCCCAGAGCTTGGCGATACCGCTGAGTGAGTTGAAGCCCAGGTAGATGGTCAGGAGCCAGGAGGCCCAGCCAATCACAATCAGCCAGATGGGGTACTTGTAGCCGTCTAGCAGGGTCTTGGCACGGAAGGTTGCCACAAAGAGGATCACACCAAAACCAAGGGGCAGAATCAGACCGTTGACGGCACCGGCCACAATCAGCAGGGTGGAGGGTGCTTTACCGGCAATGATAAAGACGACGGTTGAAATAACGATAAAACCGATGGTCAGCGCGTTCTTGACGGTGACGGAGGTCTTAGAGCTGGTCACGAAGGACACGGAGGTGAAGGCCGCACCGATGACCGATGAGATAGCGGCTCCCCAGAGAATTAGGCCGAAGATGCGGATGCCTATTTCGCCTGCCGCGATGCCGAAGGCTTGGGCGGCAATAGATTTTTCGGTGTCCATGGCAACGCCGGTGGCGACAACACCCAGGATGGCGAGGAAGAGCAGGAAGCGCATCACACCGGTGATGATGATGCCGGTGACCGATGAGCGGGAGATGTCTTTGACGTGTTCTGCACCGTGGATTCCGGCCTCCAACATACGGTGGGCACCGGCGTAGGTGATGTAGCCGCCTACGGTGCCGCCGACCAGGGTGGTGATGACGGTGAAGTCAACCTGTTCGGGCAGTACGGTGTTTTTGAGGGCGTCCTCTACGGGCGGGTTGGAGACAGCGGCAACGTAGAGGGTTGCCAGGATCATGATGGCACCCAGAATAACCACGATACGGTCCAGGGCCATACCTGCCCGTTTGGAGAGGAAGACACCGATAGCGAGGACGGCGGTGAGGATGCCGCCTGTGGTGGCGTCCATGCCGAGCATGGAGTTCATGCCCAGGCCGCCACCTGCTACGTTGCCCACGTTAAAGACGAAGCCACCCAGGGCTACCAGGATAGCTAGGAAGATGCCCAGGCCGGGGATCAGGGAGTTAGCCAGTTCTTGGGCTTTGCGTCCGGAGACACCGATGACGCGCCAGACGTTGAGCTGAACGGCGACATCGATCAGAACTGAGATCAGGATGGCAAAGGCAAAAGCCGCGCCCATTGTGTAGGTGAATTGCCCGGTTTGGGTGATGAAGCCGGGGCCGATGGCGCTGGTGGCCATGAGAAAGAGTGAGCCGAGTAGGGCGGTGCGGCGGCCCTTGGCGGCTTGCTCTTGGTCAGTGATCAGGGCTTGTGCATCTGCCATGTCTCTCCTTGGAGGTTGTCATGCCCCGGTAAGGGAGGGCATGAGTGCTCGGTTTATAGACATAGATTACAGAATGACTGCTTATTGGCGTGGGAGAAAGCTGCGAAAGCGTGGACCCGGAGCTGCCGGGCGGTCTGTTTCTTAGCGTGTAGCCACCCCTGCTCAGGGGTGGCTACATGCTCTGGTTTTATCTTGAGGGTTTAGCCTTGCGGTAGCTTCGGCATACTGCTCCTGTGAGCAGGGCCAGGGCGGCAAGACCCACCAGGAGCCCCACTGCTGATACGCCTGTGGATGCTAAGGATGGTGGAAGCTGAGCTCCCCCTTCTTGAGCTTGCTGAGCCGGTTCCTGCTCCTTATGAGGGGCCAGCAACTGTGTCTTCCCGGGTTCGCTTGGGGCTGCGGGGGACGTGCTGGTTGGTTGCTGATCCATAGTGCCACTGGTCTCTAGCTGGTGGAATTTATGGTGACTTTCCTCCTTGGGGCTGGGACTTTCGGGTCCGCTAGCTCCTTGGGTTTTACCGCTGGGGCCTTCCCCCTTGTCCGCGGGGCCTTGCAGGGTTTTGGTTTCGCTTCCCTGCTCTGGGGTTTGGGCTGAGGGGTCAGGAGACGGAGCTGAGGGATCTGGAGACGGGGCTGGTGCGGTAGCTCCCTCAGAAGGAGCCGGGTCCGTGCCAGTTTCGCCCGGCTTTCCATCCTGCTGGCAGTCCTCAATAGCCTGATCCCCTACAAGGAATACAAGCTTTTGGGGTTGGGATGCTTTCTGCTCACCGTCAAGGGTTCTGGCACTGTAGTAGGCCTCAAATTCATAGATGCCGGGGGCCGTGAACACCCAGTGAGCGTGTACGTGGGTGGGGAAGTCTACCGGGATGAGATAATCACCTTTACGGGAATCCGCAAGTAGGTTCACCCCGGTAAAGGGGGACTCTTGATAGATAGCGAAGTTGCTACCGTCCGGTTTGTGAACCGGGTTCAGGTGTAGCTCAACCGGGCCTTCAAGACGTGAGTAGTCAATATCTTGTGTATTCCACCCTGGCCAGATGATGCCCGGCTCTTGATTTTGGGGTAGGCCATAGAAGGAGTCTCCAGCTTTACCCAGAAAATCTAGCTCCGGGGCTGTGAGCGGTCCTTGACGTAGATTTCTTGCCTGGTTACCTACGGCAAAGACGACCTCATCAAGTGATCGCTCAGTTGCCTGACGGGAGATCTGTCGGGTTTCATCTTTTAAGAATGTCTTGAGTCCCTGCTCTCCGAGCTGAGCCTTAATATCTACATGGCCCTCTGTCAGGATGTACCTTCCCTTGTAGGGTTCTATGGAACATTGTGGGGCTGAAGCTGGGGTCTCGGGGGCAGGGTCAGCCGGGGCAGGATCAGCCGGGGCAGGGTCAGCCGGGGGTGCCGGGTCTTGAGGTTCTACCGGGTCTGGCTCATCAAGCAGGGTAATACTTCCTTGAGCCTGATAGCTCTTCCCCTGGGCATAGGAGTCTGTTACCTGAATACTTGCTGCCTGAGCCTGCATATCGGGGTGGGGGATAATCTGAGCAATAACACTTTCCCCATCATAGAACCAGCTATCTTGGTAAACGTATTCAGCAATACCGTTGACAAAATGCCCCTCAAAAGTGGAGTCATAGTATTGGCTGTCAGCCTCCTTAAAACCACCAGCTAGGAAGCCTCGGAAGTTGGGGTCTTTCGCTTGCACTATCAGCTTGCTGTACCCCTCCCGCTCTGTAGGCTCAAGGG
The DNA here is from genome assembly GCF_048513575.1 of Rothia sp. CCM 9417. Taxonomy (NCBI): domain Bacteria; kingdom Bacillati; phylum Actinomycetota; class Actinomycetes; order Micrococcales; family Micrococcaceae; genus Rothia; species Rothia sp. CCM 9417. The sequence goes on from NZ_JBLXXT010000006.1 coordinate 87,630, forward strand.
TAAGGGTAAAGTCCCCGCTACTGGGTCGGTAAAGTTCACCGGTCATCGTGAAGTTATCTGGGTCCCTGTGCTCTTGCGGCCAGCTCCCTTCTCCTTCCGAGGAATCTCTGGAGGCTTCTACACCGGGGGCATAGTCAAGAGGCTGAGAGATCCAGCGCGCCGCCTGATCATGCTCACTACTTGGGGTAAAGACAGCCTGTAGCTGCCCAGGTGTGCTCCCCAGAAGCTCATCCCAGCTGGCCCTACCCTGCGAAACCGGCAAATCCGTCAAAAAGTATCCGTTGTTAAAAAGCGTTAAAGTCCCTTCAAGAGAGCTGTTATCAGCCTCAAAAGCAATATGGGTGAGGTTCTGATCGCCGGAACGTTGGCCTTCCCTATAGGGGCGAATGCTGAGCCTGTAGTCCATATCTGCCAGCTTGCCTTCTGGAGCCTGCTGGTAGCGTTCGAGGGTGCTGAGACCCTGGGGGATACCATCTCCCGGCTGGGGGGATCGGCCTCCGACCTGCCAAATAATTTTGGTGGGTTCTGATTGAATTAGCTGGCCCTCAAGGCCACGGGCAACGGTCCGGTAAGTCACCTCATAGCGACCAGCGGTCGTAAAGGTGGTTGCGTTGTGGGTATGGCTACCGGGGCGAAGCAAGGACGAATTAAGGCCGGGAGTTTTGGAGCTCATCATACGCCTGAGAGCAGATGGATCCCACTGATGGTGGTAGCGGAAGAGTTCCATTTCGCCCGGGCCGTTAACATCCATGATATCCAGGGCGAAAGTTCCATCTCTAAAGTCCTCTACGGGGATATCAGTCTCTGCACCAAAACCAACCCAAGCAGGATCATGGTTCCCCTCCGGCAGGCCCGGTGCCATGTAGAGAGTATCGCCTGGCTTACCCAAAAAGCTCTGCTCTGCCGATTCATCGACGGTAAAGGTGTACTGGCTCCTACCTGTCATTTCTGACCAGCCTTTGCCTAACCAGATGATGCTTTCATCAGCGCTATAGGGGCCCTCTTTATCCCCTTGAGCAGGGGCTTCATTACGGAGCACAAAATGGTTATCGATCCAGGCTGTCTTGGGGGCATCAATGTGTGCCCGACTTGTAATAATTTTTCCGTCATCAGGCCCGGCTGTAGCCGGGAGCGAGCCTGCCACAAGAGAGGCCAGCACGAGTGAGGACAGGGTCAGAAGACGGGCCTTAGAAAGGCTCTTGCGAGGTGTATGTTTCTTGACTATCACGGTGTATTTTCTGTGTCGCTTGCCGGGAGGGTGCATCAACAACCCACCCTTATTTGAGAATGATTATCATTAAAGATAAACTGACTTCTGATAAAAATCAAATGATTTCCCCTCAGAACCCATCCGTCCCATACTTAGGCAAATAGAAAGCACACCCATGTACCGCCCTCAAAGCCCCCTCTCTGTAACCGCCCTGGCTCTTGCCCTCAGCCTGAGCCCTCTCGCCCCAGCACTTGCCCAGGATCAGCCTTCCCCCCTAGAAATCAACAGCTCATCTTCCATCCAGGGACAAGACATAAACCAAGCATCGAAGACCGTCCTGCACACTGAACATACGGATGCCCTGGCCCTAGCTCTAGGCCAGGACGGCCTTGATATGTTTACCTACGCAGACCTCCCCCAGGCCCCCAGAAGTAGGCTCGACCCTGCAAGGACAGTTTTTAACCTTGAAGATAGAGAAGAGACGCGCTTACCCATCCCTGAGGGGTTCGACTTTCTTGGAAAACCGGGCGAAACTATCTGGCTAGCCCCCCAAACCCAGGTCAAAGGTGTCCTCTGGCCCGGGTGGAACACTGAAGATATCCGCCCCGGGCAGCTCTCAGGGGATAAGCTCAACCTTGAACTTATCCAGGCGCGGACCCCTGAAAATGGTGCTGTAGAGGTCTTCCAGTCATCACTCACTGGAACCACCCGAATATTTAGCTCCCAGCAGAGGCTAGCTGCCCACCAGCAAGCTGTCGGCTCCCATGTTCATGCCAATTGGGCCTTTACCGCCCCCGGAACCTACCAACTAACCTTCCGGGCCAGTGGCTCCTACCCAGACGGTAGCCCTGTTTCTGCAGAACAGACATACACCTTTGTCGTAGGAGAACTTTCAGCAAATCCCGAAGGGGAAGATGCCAAGGACCACAGCACTCCAAGAAAACCTGACCCCTCACAGCCAGCAACCCCAGAGCCCACCAAGCAGGTAGCTGAACCCGCTGCAGTTGAACCCCCTGTAGCTGCCGCCGCTCCACCTCAGCCTGAAGCTGGTGAGCAAGCAAGCACCACCGCTGGCCAGAAAGAAGCTAGCAGGCTCCCGGCAGCCAGCCCACAAAGCATGGAGAAGGATCTTGCCGATCCCCCGGCACCCCACCCGGCACCCCAAACCCAAGAGCGCGTTGACGAAGAAGCTACAGTCTCCCAGCAGGCCAACCCGGCCGCCCAGCCCTCCCCTGCACAAACATCCCATTCCCAGCCAAGCGCTCAGGAGCAAGGAACTAGAGCTGACAGGCAACAGGACACGATCGCGCCCCAGTGCTATGCCACTGAGGAGCAGGTTCATACAGCAGTAGCATCCAAGGGTAGGCCAACCTCTGCACAAGCTAGGGCCTCTTCTACCTCACCCCAGAAGCCAGCTCTTAGTGTGATGCGAGCTGTGAACACTAAGGCCGACCGCGTTTCAAGCGGGCATTTCGATTTTGGGCCGGTCTTGAAGTCAGGTAGCCTCTCCGCCCGCGTCAAAGATGACCGCACCTCCCCTGCCCGCTGGAAAGAACCCGCCGCTCTGACCTTTATCCTTGGTCAAGATGCCAAGACCTCCTTACCTGCGGGAATGGAACATATCGCCCCAGCAGGCAGTGAAATTTACCTAATCGGTGCCACCCAAGAACCCCATGTTCCCTGGCTAGGTTGGAACACCCAAGACCCTGAGCTCGTCGCCCAGGCCGCCGGCCCCGTGGAGCTAAAGCTCAGTGAGCTCCAAGGACCTGGACAACTATCAGTCTTCCTCTCGGGCAACTTCGGGGCCGCGGGAACCACCGTCTTCAACAAGGTGGGGGACACATATTCGGTGCCGCTCAACACCCACCAGCACGGTAACTGGATCTTTACAGAAGAGGGTGTGTATACCGCCACCCTCACCTGGTCAGTACCACTCAAAAATGGGCAGAGGGCAACAGCCTCCGGCACCTTACGCTTTGAAGTAGGTGATACCTCACAGAGTGCAGATCAGAAACCAGAGCAGCAAGCCGATCAGAAGACAGAGCAGAATAAGAGCTCAGAGGCCATCAAGAATGAGGCAGATATCGTCACCCGCCCCGATGGAACCAAGGTACGCATTGTAGGCAAGACCGCTCAGGGCGAAAACTGTGATCTAAGCGCCGAACAGCTAGCGAGCGCACAGCGAAAATCTGCCCGCGGGGAGTTAGCCTACACCGGCTCCACAGCCAAGAGCTTGCTGGCGGGTGGGCTTACAACCGTAACCTTGGGCACCTTGCTACTGCTGATCAAACGCCGTTCAGCCCGCCGGGTCAGCACCCATGAATAGGTCCTACCCTGTGGTAGCTAGCATCCTAGCTCTCATCCTGCCCTTAGTGGCAGGATGCAGCGCTGGGGATGCTGGGCAGCAAAAAGGGTTCCATATAATAACTTCAACGCCCATTATGGCTGACTTGGCTAGAGCCGTGGCCGGCGATAGGGCCCAGGTTACTTCACTGATTCCGGCGGGGGCTGACCCCCATACCTATGAGCCCTCCTTGAGGAACGTGCGCGATATAGCCTACGCAGATGTAGCTTTTACCAATGGCCTGCTTCTTGAGCAGCAGAAACTCGTCCGTACTATAGATGCCAACCTGCCTGCAGGAGCCACTTCGGTAGCTATAGCGGAAAAAATTGAAAGCTACGGTGGGACCCTGCTGCCTCTGGTAGAAGATGCTTCGCTGGATTCCATCTGGCTGGGGCTACGCACATCAGGATCACCTAAGGATCTAGACCTGGCAAGAGATGCGTCTGTCGCCTTCCGGGCAAGTCGCGCTCAGGGTCCCGGGCAGTTAGCTGCTTTTATTACCGGCACCTTTGGGTCGGTAGAAATGGTGGCAGACTCAACCCATATGGAGGCATCCGACGAGAACCGGCAGTTGGAGACCACCCTCCCCTTGCAGGCCCACACCCACCTGTCATGGTCATATGCAGAACCTGGTATATACGAGCTTGATCTTGAAGCCAGCGCCCACACAGCCCAGGGGGAAAGCCTCACCGGCCTCAAAGAAGTCCCTGCCACCACTATTCATTTTGCGGTGGGGGTTGATCCCCAGGAGTTAGCTCAGCAACTTCAAGAACAGACAGGTAGCCCCGTGACCGTACTCAATAATGGCCATGCCGACCTGAATGCTGATCTGGCCACCGGAACCCTAACAATACGCACAGATTCAGATGGCCAGATAGAGAACCATGATCCGGCAACCACTGTTATCGCGGTACCTTCACGCACTTTGCAAGAAGTACCCGCTGGCAGCCAGTACCGTTTTCTTGGCAAGCCGGGGACCAAGGTGTACCTGCTGGCCCAGGCTGTACTCGGCAAGCATGTTCACGGTGAGATAGACCCCCATATCTGGCATTCAGTACCTAACGCCATGGCAGCTGTTGAATTGATGCGAGACACCCTCAGCACAGCAGATCCAAGCGGTGCCTCCACCTACCGAGCTAATGCCCATGCTCTTCTCGAAGAGCTCTCCTCCACCCACCAGGAACTCACAGCAATCTACGGAGGGCTTAACAGTAGCCAAACTAACTTGGTGACCACCCACGACGGCTACCGTTATCTTGCCTCAACCTACGGCCTCACCGTAGCCGGGTATGTCTCTGCCGGCCCGGGGGTAGAACCCAGTATCCAGCAACGAGAACGTCTCCGCCGCACTATCACCGACTTAGGAGTACCGGCCCTTTATACAGAACACAAAAACCTTACAAGGACGCCGGTACTCCAACAGGTCAGTGAAGAGCTAGGGGTAAAAGTATGTGAACTCTACTCCGACACCATAGACTCTGCCGCCCCGACCTACAGCCACATGATGTTAAAAAACGCACACACAATTGCTCAGTGCTCCGCTAGATCCTGAGCCTTGCACCACCAGCCCACCTGCACCCCTACCGAGGACAGTTATGAACCGTATATCTCGTCTCGCTACAGCGCTCACTCTTACTACTTTTCTCCTCCTGCCAGGCACACCTCTAGGATCAGCCTCCTTTGCCACAGAAGATAACAGGAGCGCACAGGAGCGCGCACTAGAACAGACCCTTTCGTCCGATGAACCCACCGTGACAGGCCAACACGAAATTTCGGAAGGTCATATCGACTTAGGCCCTACTTTATTTGACGGTTCTTGGGAACTCATGTTTCGCGATGATTCCGGTCTCTCACCTGTCTGGCGTGATCCGGCAGAGGTGGTGCTTCGTGGCAATGACACTTCTCTCATGGCTGTACCCGATGATCCCCGCTATTCTTTTGTCCATGCTCCACCGGGTGAGCAGGTCTACGTCATCCCCCAAACCGAAGCGGCTGGGGTAGTGTGGCCCGGCTGGAATACTCAGAACCCGCAGGTTGTGCAAGAGCTTGGGCGCGGGGTCACCCTCACCCTGGAAAAAGTTGAGGGCCCTGGAGATTTTTTCCTCTACCTTGAGAACGGTAATTTTGCCGCTCCCGAGGTCCTCTGGGACTCAAACAGTGCAGGACCTCAAGATATTTTTGTGGAACCGAATACTCATGTTCACGCCAATTGGGTTTTTACCCGCCCCGGTGCCTACTACCTTACGGTGCGGGCGCACGCTGAACTATCAGATGGAAGGCAGGTTAGCGATACCGCCCAGCTACTCTTTGCAATTGGCTCCGAGGTAGAGACAGAACAGGTATTCTCTGGGGCGAGAGTCCTCAGCACAAAAGACCAGCATAAAGATTCGGGCACCGACCTAGCAGCACCCTCAGCTGTACCGGCTCAGGCTAGTAAGACCCCTAGAGAAGATAGCTCTGTCAGCCCACAGCAGGCTCTTTCCCCAGCGCTCCTTACCGGCATAGGGCTGCTGGTGCTCTTCCTGCTTGCTGGCTCACTCTACCTACTCCGGCGCTCTGTAAGTGCCCGTTCAAGGGCCCTCAGTGAGAACTCTGGGGAGCGATCATGACTCTCCCTCTATCCATCCGCAACCTCACCGCAGGCTACCCTCAGCAACCGGTCTTAGAAGGTCTTAACCTGGATCTGGAAGCCGGTGAATTTGTGGGTCTTATCGGCGCTAACGGTGCGGGCAAGACCACCCTCCTGCGCTCAATTTTAGGTTTGGTACCAATCCACTGTGGCAGTATCCAGGTACTCGGGAAACCCCCCATCACAGCCCGCACCCAGATTGGTTATGTGCCCCAAAAGCATCTCTTCCAGTGGGACTTCCCCATCACCGTTGAGCAAGCTGTACTCAGCGGTCGCACCAAAGCTATAGGTTGGTTCCGTAGGGCAGGCACATCTGACTGGCGGGCTGTCTACTCGGCATTAGATCGGACTGAACTGACTCCTTTGAGGAACCGGGTTATAGGTGAACTCTCAGGCGGGCAAAAGCAACGTGTTCTGCTAGCACGAGCGTTAGCATCCGATCCGCAATTACTTTTACTGGATGAACCTTTTACAGGGATTGATGCCCCCACCCAGACCTGTCTCAACCGTCTCTATCAAGAACTAGCCGCCAGCGGGTTGGCTATTCTCATGTCCACTCATGACATGGTGGCAGCCCGCGCCTACTGCTCACGCATTATTGGGCTTCAGCGGTGTCTCGTTCTTGATGCTCCCGCTTCCCAGCACAGTGTAGAAGAACTCTATACCTTCCTCCATCACGACAGAGTGAGCCCAGCATGATTAGCCCCTTTGAGTTTGTCCAAGATCTTTTTAATCCAAACTTAGCCTTTTTAGCTCGCGCCTTGGCCGCAGTGGTTATCGCCTCGGTGGTAACCGGAATTGTTGGTTGCCATGTGGTCATGCGCGGCATGGTTTTTATTGGTGATGCAGTGGCGCACTCTGTCTTTCCCGGCCTAGCTATTGCCTTTGTGATGGGAGGCTCTTTAGCTCTGGGAGGCCTGCTAGCTGGGGTCATTACAGCAATAATGGTCGCGCTTTTTAGCCAGAATCAAAAGCTCAAAGAGGACTCGGTCATCGGTATCTTCTTTGCCGGTTCATTTGCTTTAGGTATCACGCTTATTTCGCTGGCACCGGGGTATTCAGGATCGGTTCAGGATTTTCTCTTTGGTTCAATCGTAGGTATTTCAGGGTCAGATGTTGCTCAAACAGCCGGTATTGCAGCTACGCTCATACTGGTCCTAGGTGTTTTTCATCAGGAGATTGTGACGGTATCTCTCGATAAGGAGAGCGCGCGGGCAGCAGGCCTGCCTGTCCTGGCCCTCGATGTCTTGCTCTATGTGGTGGTAACGGTATCTGTAGTTATTTCCTTGCAGATCCTGGGCAATGTCTTGGTTCTAGCTCTGCTAGTAATCCCTGCGGCCAGCGCTCGACTGGTCTGCCGAACGCTGGGGCGCATGATGGTTTTTGCGCCGCTCTTTGGCGTGCTGACATCAGCTACCGGGCTTTACTTCTCTTGGGCTTTTAACCTGCCAACCGGAGGCGTGATTGTACTGACCATGATTGCAGGGTTTTTGGTGAGCTCTGCTGTCAGCGCCTTGAGAGGAAAACTAAAAGGGCCAGCGCTCATGACGGGCTGACCCTTAGCCTGTGACCGGTATGGAGATGGCTACCCCGCTTTCTCCGCGGGGTAGCCATGAGCTACAGACACCCGGTGAACTGTTATTTCAAGGCTTCACGGGAGATGACAACCTTGACGGCCTTGTTCTCTGCGGCATGAGCAAAGAGGTCGTAGGCTTCTTCGAACTGGTCAAAGGTGAAGTAATGGGTGGCCATAGCCTTAGCGTTCAGGCGACCTGAGCGCACCATGTTAAGCAGGTTTTCCACGGTATTGCAGTTAACCAGGCCCATGTTGATGCAGACGTTGGAGATCCACATGTCCTGGATGGGTAGTTCCACAGCCTTACCGTGGACGCCGGCGTTAGCGATTGTGCCGTAGGGCCGTACGATTTCGGTGCAGGTTTTAAAGGTTGCGGGTACACCCACGGCTTCAACAGCAACGTCCACGCCTAGGCCATCTGGGGATAGAGCCTTGATTTTTTCGACAGCATCGGGCTCTGAAGCATTAACCTTATGGGTTGCCCCCAGTTCTAGGGCGGTGTCCATACGGTTTTCATCCATGTCCACGGTAATAACGGTACCGGCACCGGCCAGGTTAGCGGTCATGATCGCGCCCAGACCAACGGGACCAGCACCAACAACAGCCACGGTGTCACCGGGCTTGGTGTTGCCGTTGAGGATTCCAATTTCAAAACCGGTGGGCAGGGCATCGGTCAGGAAGAGTACTTGGTCATCCGCCAGGCCTTCGGGAACCCGGTAGAGGGAGGTCTCTGCGTAGGGTACGCGGACATACTCAGCCTGAGTGCCATCGATCAGGTGCCCAAAGATCCAGCCGATACCGCCCACGGTCTGGCAGTGGGAGTACTGGCCCTTCTTGCAGTAGGAGCACTTGCCGCAGTTGGTGACGGCGGGGATGATAACGCGGTCCCCGACTTTGAGCTCTGTGACGGCAGAGCCGACCTCGGTGATGGTTCCTACAGCTTCGTGGCCTAGGATTCGACCGGGCTCGACGGCGGGTACGTCGCCTTTGAGAATGTGCAGGTCGGTTCCGCAGATGGTGGTGGTATCTACTCGTGCGATGACGTCAGTAGGTTCAATGATGGTGGGGTCGGGTACTTCTTCCCAGCTGCGCTTGCCGGGGCCGTGGTAGACGAGGGCTTTCATGGGTTCTCCTTTGAATATTTATGGGGGGGTAGGAATGTGCTCCCAATCACCATCATACGGGTAAGGTTTCGGGGCCTTCAAAAAACACGGCTCCGTTAAGGAGGTCTTCACCCAAAGAACACTCAAGGGAAGATTGACGCCCATTCACAAGGTAGGGCGCACTATAAATAGCTATATAAGATGGCGATACAATAAAATTTAAACCGCGCAAGTTCATGGGAGAATGAGGGAATTAGTCTTATCGAAAGGCCCGGTATTTACGTTGTCACGGTTTAACCCTCCACCCAACTGGCCACGATTCCCCGAAGGCTGGGTGCCACCGGAGGGCTGGGAGCCTCACCCTTCATGGGGTACCGTTCCTCCCGGCTGGCAGCTGTGGGTTCCAAGCGTTGACCAGTCTCGCTCAAGCGAGCGTAACAAAAACCTACCAGACTACGGTTCCACACCCCGGAAGCAACAAAAATCTAGGCGCTTCGGAGCCTACTCCTCTATCATTACGGCTGGCTCCATAACCTTGAGTACAGCTGTAGTCGCTTTTGCAACTTTGGGTAATGGTGTTGACGAGATCCTTTCTCCTGAGTACGTTCAAGCCCTCGACACCCTCAGCTTCTGGAACGGTCACAATAAGACAGTTGATTTCTCTAATACGGCCACTTGGCCAGCCCACACTCTCTACCAAAACTATAGTGAGGTAGGTAGCAACTCACCCACCATAACCTCAACTCAAGAGTTATCAGGAACCGGTGAGGCTCTCCTCGATCTTTCCCGCCCCGATGGACCAGTTGAACCTGCCTGGGTTGAGTATGAAATTATCCCCTCTGATACCAAGGACCCTGAGGTAACTTTTCTGGGTGGGAGCCAGGAGCAGTATATTAATGTCACCGCTTCAGCTAATAAGCAGGAGGAACCGGTGAAGGGATCAATCTGGCTAGATGCTAATGTCAGCAAAAGCAGTCAGAAGGTTCAGGTAAGCACTCGTGGGGAATGGAAGATTACAGTGCATCCGGTTTCTGATGCCCCCTTGTATGATTCCATCAGTCAGCTAGCCGGAACAGGGCAGCAGGCCTTTATTTTGCAGCAGATTCAAGGAGCGCACCTTGTATACGCGCCACAGTCAGAAGTATCTGCACAATCTTTGAGCCCTTTTAGTGTTACTGTCCCCGATCAGCTCGGCAGAGAAGATATACAGCCGACGCAGGTTTTTACCTCCGCCTTACCAGCCCAAGACACCGATTTTAAAATACCGTCTTCCCCGTGGTTTGTTACGGTAGACGGCCAAGGCTACGAGTGGTGGATAGGCTTTAACCATGAGGCTATTTCTCCAATCGGGGCACTCAATGCTCAGCCGTATAAGTTCCTCCACGATGGGGGCCAGGAAATCGCAGCGTCAGACAGATCGCAGATTTTTACACTTGAAAATACGAATCCTATGATTCTGACGTATACGACCGCACCCACAGAAGATACGAAAAGAAGAAACCGATACCCGAAATACGGGCCGGAAGCTATTGATTTCTCCGAAGCTCAAAAATTTGCGGTAACCAACCCCGATAAGGACCTTGATGAGCCTGGGGCAATTCGCGCTAAAGAGTTCGGTCACGACGGAACCGTATATGACCTTGTCAATATGACCTCAGATCCCGTAAACCGCCTGGAGGTCTTGACCCAAAACCAGGAAAGCTGGCAGGTCAAAGCCTACCCTCTTGATGCAGCGCCTGAGATTAAACCGGGAGATGCATTTTACGGCAGAAGAGGAGACGGTGCAGGGGTCTTCTTCTGGTCTGGAGGAACCGAGGCAAAACTTGAGTTTTACCGAGAAGTGCAGGTGAGCTGGGGATTTGAGGAGGCCTCGATAACTTTCTACCGTCCGGATGGAACAGGGCACTATCGGTCACAAACGGTCTTCGCCTCAGATCTCTCAAGTACCAAAATATCTGTGGATCTCCCCGCGGAACCACTCTATATTGATGTTCGGACTCCCCTAGCCAGTAGCTGGTCTGTGTATGTGCCTCAATAAGATTTTCCGCAAGCCTATCTAAAGGTTAGAGTCCACTCTGACTCGGCTTGGACAGATACATATTCTGCATCGGAAAGCTCGATGGATTCTGTCCGGTCCGCAGATGATGGGGGGATTATCGAGCGTTCGGTAGAGCCAAAAGGCCCTGCTGTATAAAGCGCAAGGCCTAGGCGATCTTCGGACGGCTTATCAGTGGAGTAGCTAATATCTACTGCGGTTGCACCAGGCGGAATCCGGAAGGCTTGGTGCCCTAACCCCTGTATCGGTTCGTTAAGGCCATGAATGGGTATCTGAGATGCCGGATGAACCCTCACCTGCCAGCGTCCTTGAGTCTCGATTCTGAGGGCGTTTATACCCCTATCGATGTCTTTTAACGGCGGAAGGTAGGGATTTACGAGTAGAGAATACGTGCCAGCTTTAGGGATATCTATTGTTCCGTACCCCCACAGTAAATCGTCCGATACCAGCCGGCTCTCTAAAAATATGCGTACCGTATCTTGGGCATGGGCAGGCTCGTATTCAACCTCTACCCATATAGTGCTTTGGTCACCGCTGGGATCTTTAATACGGAAGTCATTGTTGCCGGTGCCAGAATACTCTGCTCCGCCGTCCTCCAGGTCAGCTACCGAGATAGGTTGAGGGCCCAAAGGTTGGGGGACGGACGGTGTCGTTGCCTCCGAGATAGCGGGGGATTCTGCAGAGACATTTGAGTCCATACTCCGGGAAGTGTATGCCTGGCCTGATTGAACAGAATTATCTGTAGCCGATTCTCTGTTCATAACCCCAAGCAGAACATAGATTAGTGCGGTAGATAGCGCCACAAAAACAACTACGATAGCTGCCAGTACTCCGCTGGATGAGCTAAAGCCTATCTTTTTCATGGTTTCAGCTATTCCTCATGCTTTGAGAGGTATCTGCCGACTCTAAATCCTGATTGTATTCGTGAAGGAAAGCAATGAGCTGAGATGTCTCTTCAATAAGCCGGTCTTCATAGCCCAGGGCAAGACCCATTCCGGTATTCCGTTCAAGTTCTTCTACATCCCGAAGCGCCAGGGCTAATGCTCTCTCATAAAGTCGTTGAGACAGTGAAGAATAGGCAGACTGTGAATGTTCGATAATAAGTTTATTGAGCCTTGTACCGTCCAGATTAATCATGAACGTTTCAAGCTGCGAACGTAGGGCTTTCACGCGCTTACTCTGCAGTCCGATTGTTGCTAAGGCGCCCCGGTTCACGGCTTTTTTCCACGAAAGATAAAGGGCTACCATAGCGCACGGTATAAAAAGTATCGTGAAGCCAAGCATAAAAGATGTTGGAACAATGAGCAGTAGGTTGAGAGCAGTGTGCGCACTACTGACAAAGTTAATAGAACTCACAAAAAACCAGAGAGTAACTAAACCCAGGCCTATTCCACCCGCGATACCAACCGTTAGCGCCTTCCTGGGAGCACCACTATCCGTGTATGTTGCTTCTGTGACAATTTGGTCCAGCCGACTAAGGATTGAATGAGCTTTGAGAGTATCCGGTTGGGTGAGAAGCTGCCGCGCATAGTCTCTTTGGGCTTTGAGCAAACGGAATGTACCTATTTTTTGTCTAGGTGCTGGCCATAGAGCTTTTGGCCGCCAGTCTGTTCTGATGTATGAGTAGGACAGAGCAGTAGACCGTTGGAGCATGTATTCGACACTGGTCTTCACATCAACGGGCAGGCCAAGGGCCTTTCTCAGGGTCAATAAGCTGGCCCCCTGCGGTGGTACGGGAACAGGGTAATAGGCTACTTCTTCGGGGTTTCTGGCAGCACTAAGCCCCCTATATATCTTCTGCGCGGCCCCATAGACTGCCCCTTCAGCTTCTTTCCATTTCACAAGGTGATGCCGGAGGGTAACTAAATCAGCCTCTTGCTGTGTACGCGGTAAAGCCTGGCTACCTGGGTTCATATTGTTGGGCTGTTGGTGGGGCGGAAAGCCTGATGTGAGACCCTCATCAGCTAATGAGACAAGTACCCCATAAGCCCTACGGAGTTCCGTTGCCCATTCCTGTTGCATATACTCGCCCGGAATATCCTCTATGTAGAAAAGTTGTTCACGAACAAGCAGGGTAATTGGCCGGAGTAAAGTGTCAAAGACCGATTGTGCTGTATCGCCTGATATCCATATCGCGCCTGATCCCATAAGCCCCTGCGCTAAATCCTCTAATCGTGCTATTCCGCTCTCATACTCAGTGAGTTCATTGCCTAATAGGTCGCTGGCTATAGGCAAGGTTTCAACATATTCCTGATGTTTGAGCATGCTGTAGGCAAGGTTTTGGAGAGAGTCCCACGCTACCTCTAGGTCTGCGAGACGTAATTCCACAGGAATAGTTTCGTAGGTTACTTCAAAGCTGTCCATGTCTAGGACAACCCTCGCAAGAGAACGCTTAATACAAACCCACCGCCTATAGCGCTGAGCTTTCCGCGTGTAAATGCTCCACTGCCACCACGAAGTAGCACCGAGAATAAACACCGCAGGAAAGATAAGAACAAGCGCATTCAAAGAGGTGCGGGAATCTGGACTGGCCACTATCCATACCACCGTTATCGCAAGAATAAGTATGGTTAGAAGGCTCGTAAGAACGGCCAGGTAGGGGCGTGGTTTGCGCACTACGGTAGCTTTCGTCAGGTACAGGTCTACCCCAGTTTAGCGCGCTAAAAGAGTCACCCCTGGTTCGTATGACTCATTATTGCGTTATGCATCTACGCCCACACTCTAAGCGCACATGTTTCCAGCTAGTCGTCCTCTCCTAGTTGGGCATCCAGGCGTTGGCGGTCACGCTGGCGTTGCTTGGTAGAAATATCACGCAGTATGAAGAGGCTAGCTGTCGCGCCCACTACACCACCAACAATCATTCCGCGTGACATATCGGGGTCTACAAGCCCCAGAATGTTGCGGTAGATTCCGCTCATCATGAGCATGGAAACCACAAGGGCGAACACCAACCCAACTTTTGAGTATGGGGTAATTCGAGGCCTGGGAGCGTGCTGACGTAGCCAGAAGTCTCTGATCGTCATTGAGAAGATAAGCACCCCCAGGGGGAGCACAGCCCACATGGCATACCAACCGGGCAAGACCCAGGCCAGAACTGCGCAAGCCCCAAACATTAAGTTGATGACCCAGGCATAGGAAATTGCGATAGCCCTATAGAGGGCCTGCCGCTCAAATTCATCATCCATGGATGCGTCATAGCGGTCCAAGATTCTCTGGTTGATACTCATGTTTAGTCACCTTCTCGGGGGTCAAAGATGTCCTCCACCGACCTGCCCAGAATCTTTGAGATCATCAGGGCCAGGTAGACCGAGGGAGCATAGTTGCCCTTTTCAATATTGGCGATGGTCTGGCGGGACACCCCTGCCCGTTGGGCAAGTTCTGCCTGCGATAGTTCCTTCCACCGCCGGTACTTTCGCACCAGGTTGGTGCTTGGTTGTGGTGTCATAGTGTTCTTTCGGGTTGAGGCCTCCCCTTAAATGTAAACTATTCTTTACATAAGAACAACTATCTTTGACTGAGAGGTGGCGGGCTCCCTCAGCGCCTGTAGCCTTTCCCCACACCCCCGGCTTAAGGCTTGAGCCAGATACCCAGTAGATCTAGGGTTAAAGGTGCAAGACACCATCAAGCAAAGGACAGCCGAGCATGATTTTTATTGTGGTTAAATTCCAGGTTAAAGACGGCAAGCGTGAAGAATTCCTAGAAGCCGCCCGCGACTTCACCCTGGCCACCCGCGCAGAGCCGGGCAACAAGTGGTACGAATGGTCCCTGAGCGTTGAGAACCCCAACGAGGTAGTCCTGGTCGAAGCCTTCAAGGACGACGCAGCAGAAGCCCACGTTAAGTCCGAGCACTTCGCCAAGGGCATGGAGAGTATGCGCCCCTGGCTGGCCGAGACCCCCAAGATTATCTCCCGCCTCATTGAGGGCAATGATTGGGACCGCATGGGCGAACTCACTATCGACTAATCCAGCACACCCCAACACAGGCAAGGGGCGGCCACCGCATGTGGCCGCCCCTTTTGACCTGGCTCCGTCAGAAAATTACTGAGCGCAGGCGTCACAGCTTAAGCAGTGATTCAAGGTCCAGGACCTCAACGGTAAAAGGGTGCTGGTCGCTGGGGGTCGCATCACCCACACGGAGTAAAAATACAGTGCAGTGCACTTCAATGCCACAGGTGTGTAAGAAAAAAGTCCCTAGAAATCAGGTCAGAGCTGATCGGTAAGTGTGTGGGTCTAGCTGCTGTTGGCTGGTTATGTATCCGTTGTGTGAATATTACGGAGATTTTCAAATCGGTTCTGGTTAGGCATTTTATCGGATATATCATCTAATTGTGGTGTAATAAGTTGACTTATTTAAAGCGTATATGGTTAGTTTGATGTGTCGCTAGTCACCAGAGTAAAGATGCTCTATACAAAAGGAAGAACAATGTCTCTTGCAAAGAAGTGTTCAACAGGATTTGTAACCGGTACGCTAGCTCTAGGAGCGCTTAGAATTGCCCCTGCCCATGCGAATAATCCAGTGCATGAAGAAAGTGCAGAAAGAACTTTGGCTACCAACAGTACGTTGCATGAAGTAGCAAATGATTCTGGTTATAACTATCGCCATGAGTACTCTATTACACCCACATACGCTGATACTCTGCCTGGCCACGAAATATGGAAAATTGTTACTAAACAATTTAGTAATGTTTTCCCTATACCTGGAATGGTTGATAATCCGCAGCCAGGTCAGGAAGTTATCCTGCTAGGTAACAACCCTATTCGGATCCTGGAAGTCGGGGACCGTCACATAAAAATTCTTTCGCTTGAAAGTCATAGGCTTGGGCCTGACAACATCGTTACTTTAGGCGTCAGTGCTGACGGTAGAACTCTTGTAGCAGAAGCCCATGGGCCTCATGATCCTGGTTTCCCTGACAGCTTCATTGCTTGGCCCACGTGGAACGCATTTTCGAACAATATTGTTCATGCTGTATATGAAAGCGAACCTGGAGGAGTGATTCCCAGTGACATTGATGCACAGCACTAAACTCTCTAGCAACACCAAAATATTTCTGTTAATTTCTGTACCTATCATGATTTTTCTCACCGTAGTGCTCGCGTCGTTGCCAGTTCTTTCTCATGCTGGACTATGGGGAGAAGTATCATCTAATCCACAGAAATTCGGTCAATTTTTCAATATATACGGTCTTATTCCCGCTGCTATTTATGGTTTGGCTTACTTTGCCAACTCTATTCTTTCCAGAGGTTCTCAGCGAGAAGGCGGTTTTCCTATGATTAACTGGGGAATTTTTGGAATTAGTGCTTACCTCGTTGCTTTCCTCTTCTACCTCTGGCTAACGAAAAGTGCTGAAGCCATTAACTCTATTTCTTGGATTATTCCTTTAGGCATCACGTCTGTCTGTGCTATTCACTTTTTTATGGTTCACAAGGCCGTTTTGCATATGCGTGTGCATAAGCTAAAGACCGCTTAATCTTATAGGAACCCAAAAACATATTTATTTTCTATTTGGATAATTTGATTTTTTGGTACTTTCCTTACGAGCACGATAAGCACCCTCTTTCACAGTCGAAACTGCAAGCTTAAAGTGCTTGGTGGTCTGAGTCCACGAGTCCCCTAAATCGTCATGATAGGCGCGGATCTCTTCTCGCTCTTGGGCTTTTTCAGTCAGCCAGTCAGTACGGCTACGAGAAGTCCAACGTTGTGCAGTGCGTTCAGAAACACCTACACGTTGTGCAACTTGTTTAGCCGTCTGAATTCCCCGCGAATAGCAAGCATAGACGCTAGGGGGCAGTTCTTCAGTGTTCACAGAAGCCAGTTCCTTTCGCGTGCTTTAGTAGCTCCTACATTCCCGCTTTTTATTCCACCTTTGCGTCCCCGTGCGAACTGGATAGCCGTAAAAGTTGCTTCATAAACAGCTTCCCCGTCATTCCACAACCGAGACTCAGCCACAACCCACCGCACAATGCTGTTAGCAATTTGCTGAGCTTCTTGCTCAGGTAATGGGTCTTTGAAATCAGCATTTAGACCGTGCACATGAGCCGTCACAGCCCTTTCTAAGCTCTCAGGACTGCCGAAGTGGTTCCGTCCTCTCGATAAGCCCACAGGCGCGCAGAATCGAAAATAAGGCAGTTTCTGCCTAGACCGGCGGCGTAGCGTCGTTTAGTTTTACGCCAGGAGGGGCTAGGAAGGCAGCTATCAGCTTCTAGAGCCGTTTTCAGCTCGTCTAAGGCATAGGCGTGGGTGTGGAGCTGGTAAGCCTCCCAGGAAACATGTAACGGGTTTTTAGTGATAAGCCCGGCATAGCCTTTATCTCCGTCTACTGCGATTCTTAGGCCTTCGGTAATGGCATGGGCGTAGGCGATTGGCTTGCGGTGGGCATACTCGGTGCGAGGAATGGGGGAAGCTAGGAGCCACAGGGCATGTGCGTGACCGTTGGCAGGGTTGGCTACGACCCAGTTAGGCCGGTAGCTCTCGCACCAGGTTGGTGCTTGGTTGTGGTGTCATAGTGTTCTTTCGGGTTGAGAACCCCAACGAGGTAGTCCTGGTCGAAGCCTTCAAGGACGACGCAGCAGAAGCCCACGTTAAGTCCGAGCACTTCGCCAAGGGCATGGAGAGTATGCGCCCCTGGCTGGCCGAGACCCCCAAGATTATCTCCCGCCTCATTGAGGGCAATGATTGGGACCGCATGGGCGAACTCACTATCGACTAATCCAGCACACCCCAACACAGGCAAGGGGCGGCCACCGCATGTGGCCGCCCCTTTTGACCTGGCTCCGTCAGAAAATTACTGAGCGCAGGCGTCACAGCTTAAGCAGTGCTTCAAGGTCCAGGACCTCAACGGTAAAAGGGTGCTGGTCGCTGGGGGTCGCATCACCCACACCAGGTCCGGTAGCGCGTGATTCTAGCTGCTCAGTCTCTAGGTTGTAGCGGTAGATGGTGGTCTCCCCCGAAAGGTCTAATATAAAGCGGAAGAGGTATTTATCTTCTTGCACCAGGTAGCCGATATCCTTACTCGGCTCGAAGTCGCCCAGGTCGAAAGCTACCGTGTTCTGGGCGGTTGCCAGGTCGGTTTTCACCACTTTGCCGTACCCCGATACCCACCACAGGTGCCCATCGTATAGGTAGAGCGGTGAGAGGGTGGGGCTCCACATCTGGTCATTTAGGCGGGTGGCCAGGTCCCCGCTTATGTCCTGCTCCCGATACTCGCCGGTCTGCGTGTCATAGGAGACCAGCTTTGACCCGGTGTAGTGCTCGGGGCCAGCGTAGGCCAGGCCCTCAGCAGGCGGGGTGATGCTGTCAATAATGTAGTAGATGACATTGTCAGAGCAGACAAAATGCTGGGTAGTGTTCGCCGGCTGCTCACTCTTATATTCGGCGACGGGGGTAGCTGAGAACTCTGGGTAGAGCTTATAAAGCCGATCCGGTGGGTACGCTGACTCAACGGGGTCTGCCTTCATCTCCCCGCTTTGGCCCATAGCCCACACCGTACCGTCGGGGCAGGTCGCCATCATGGAAAGAGAATCAGGTACCTCGTGGAGGGTGCGTTCTTGGCCCTGTACGGTGATAATTTGGGTGGGGTTCCCTGAATTTACAAGGGCGATAGATCCAGTTCCTTCACCGGGTAGGGGTATCTGTTCAGAGATAGTAAGCATTTCTTGTTGGGGGTGCTCTATGGTTTTTACCCCGTCGGCGCTCAAGATGTAGTCGTTCACCTTATCTTTGTAGTGAAGCTCTTGACCATCAAAACTAAGGGCCCCACCGTCCAGACCTTTAAGGTCCAGCCGCGACCACTCCTGTTTTTCGGGGTGGTAAAAGAGGATCCCGCTCCCAGGATTTTGCGACAGCGGCGAATCATACCGCCCCGCGAGATACACGGCGAAAGCCCCATCGGACAGTTGTTCCTGAGGCGAATACTGGGGCATGGTCGGTGAGAACAGGCCACACCCAGTCAGGAGGGCAATGGCTGAAAGACAAGAAAATAATTTTATTTTTTTCATCATTTCTCAACTTCTTTGTTGATACCTGTCCCCATTATTTTTGTGGAGTACCTTCCCCAGAAAATTCACCACGATAAAACAATGCGGATTATAAATTAATAATAATTATATGTATCTGCTTCACACAACCCTGATGTAGCTCCCCGGCTGGCAGTGAACTCGCCCTCCGATTGCGCCTTTCCATAAGTACATTTCTTCCCCGAAACCAATTAATGATGTCTCCAGCTACCGATTCAAGACCAGTAGCTTGCAGGGCCCACCGCGCTTGAAGAAGCCCCGCGAAAGGTTGCTCTTCCGTTCCCGCACGAACTCTGCCCCTTTTTCTTGACTAGAATGTAGGAGACAAGACCATCGCTAACTGTGGGGAACCCTATGACCTTGCCTGAGCCGGCTGCCCAGAGCCACCATGAAGAGCACCTCGATGCCGATCACACCTCGGTTTCGCTTGCTGTTTCTACAGTGATTTTGGCCTTGCGCCGCAAGGAGGGCCAAAGCCACCACTCCCTCTGGTTACCGCTTGTACGCCGTCTACGCGAACCCTACAAGGGCCAGTGGGCTCTACCCGGTGGGCCCTTACACCCGGAGCTCTCGCTCGAAGAAGCCGCAGGGTCCACTCTCAAGCGCGCAACGGGGCTGGTACCGGGCTATCTTGAACAGCTCTACGCCTTTGGCGACGTACACCGCACCCCCGATTACAAGATTATGCGTGAGGGCGGGTCACTCCCCGTACCCGCCGAAGAGGACGCCCACGAGCGGGTAGTTTCTATCATCTACTGGGCCTCTATCCCCCAGACCGAGGTCAAGCGCACCCGCGTCCACGAGAACATTCGGTGGTTCCCCATCGATGAGCTCCCCATTCTTGCTTTTGACCACAATGAGATTGTTGAATACGCCCTCTACCGTTTGCAGAATAAGGTGGAGTATTCCCGTATCGCACATTCTTTCCTGGGGGAAGAATTCACTCTTGCCCAGTTGCGTGAGGTCTACGAAGCTATCCTGGGACGCCCCCTAGACCCGGCTAACTTCCGCCGGCAGATTGCGGCCTCAAAATCAATCATTGACACCGGCAAGCGGGTTGAGGGAACCCGCCACCGCCCGCCGCGTCTTTACCGTTATAACCATTCGCGCGCATTTGCGGATCAAGGCCCCTTGGGCATGTACCGCGAGGCCGCTTATAAAGCCCAGGAAGGCACCCTTTCATGAAGCGTCTTATCCCCCTAGTCGCTAGTGCACTGCTTGTTCTGACCGGTTGCGGCCAGAACGATCAAGCCAACAGCACGGCGACGTCTTCTCCCACGATCAGTTACACGGACGGTATGACCGTTACCGTTGTTTCCGTTGAATCAGCGAACACCTTTACCGCAGAGATCGAGGGTCTTAAAAAGCAGGTCCGTCTAGTTAATCTTGCTGCGCCTTCCCCCAACGGGCTGGCACTTTCTAGTGACTGCCTGGTCGATGAGTCAAAAGCCCTTCTTGCAGAGAAACTACCTGCCAACAGCCAGGTGACGCTCAAATTTGATGAGAACCAGCGCGGCAAGACCGGCTATGTTGAGGCCGCTGTTTACTCGGGTGACGCTTTCATCAACCGGGATATGGCACGAGCCGGTATGGTAGCCACAACTTTCTCCACTGCCAGCGATAAGTTCTACCCCGAGATTTCTCAAGCCCAACAGGATGCCGCCAACGAGGGCCTGGGCCTTTATTCCCGCGACCTTAAATGCGCTATCCCCGCGCTGATCCAGGAGCAGAAGAAGGCTGTTGACGACGCCAAAACCTGGGAGGTCAATACCGGCCAGGACGCCTCTGCTGAGGACCAGCAGAAGGAGGCAGAACGTCAAAAAATCTACAAAGATGCCTCTGCTTTCTACCGGGAACTCAAGGATCAGGTTAAGTCACCGGCCCAATGGGTGGGCTCTATCGTCACTCTGGATTCTGTCTCCAAGCAACTGACAGATTTGGAGCAGACCCTCGGTGATGATTTCTATCCACAGAATGGCACCAGTGTAAACCAGCAGAAGAAGTCCGGGGCGCAAAGCACCCCGGCACGTCCCGGCTCCTAAAACCTACAGCTTTACTACTTTTCTTGGCCTCCGGTGGCCTCACTTTTTGGGTGAGGGCTCACCGGAGGCTGATTTTTTGCCCTGGTCCCTAGCGCTAGGGGGGCGGGGAGGCGCTGGCTTCTTTAGCTTTCTGCTCCCGTTCAGCCTCTTCGGCAACAGTGTAAGCAACCCTTTTGCTTTCGTGGGCACGGGTGAGGGCCGCTCTTTGGGTTTTGACAGACTGGGTTTCAACGATGGAGGCAAGCAGAGGCAGGTCGGGGTTTTTCTCGTAGCCTGCGAGAGTTCCAGTGAGCTGGGTTGCCTCTTCCAGAGGGTCTTTGAGGTCTAGCCCCTGTGCCCCGGTGAGGTTATTGGTCGCGGTCTTGAGCTGAGCTGGCAGGGTGCAGGCCATATCCCTGCTGTAGAGGCCTGCTTGTTTCTGGTCAGCTTCGTCTTGGGCTTGGCTGACCTGATCGTAGTAGAGGCTAGCACCGTCATGGGTTGCCACCCCGTAGCCCGCTCTGGCTATCTCAGCGTTGACCAGTTTGCCGTTAGGTAGGGTGACCCCGGCTGTGACAGTGGGCGGTGGCTCGGTAGCTGCTGACTCGGTGGGGCTGGGCCTGGTGCCGGTTCCTAGGGCGGTATCGTAGGTTAGTTCCACAGGTGAGCCCACCGGCAGCATACGGGTGAGGTAGTCGGTGGATTCTTCTGCCAGGCAGTGTATATCGGGGTTGTCGTGCCTGGCCTGAGGGGTGGCTAGGTTCATCAGGTCAACGATTACAGTGGCGCCATCACGGTCCACCACAATGGTATCTGCATCTTTTACCGAGATAATGCGAGCGCTGGTGAGGTCTTCGGTGGGGGTGGCAGTTGGGGTGGTTTCAGCTGGTTCTTCCTGGCCACCGCCCAGCAGACCGCAGCCGGTAAAAGTGAGCGCACCGAGGGCCAGAGCCGTCATGGGTGTGGTGTAGCGGTGTGGGCGCATGGGTTTTACTCCTTAGGGTTGAAGACCATAGCAGCCAGCGGGTGGGGCGGTTCCGTCCTTCTTGTGCCGCGACCGGCTTGTCTGGCCCGCTGATGACGAAGGCACCCGCGCTCTTCCCCGGTCAGGGAGGGGCGCGGGTGCCTGCTTGAGCCTAGTTTCTTGGGCTTAAGCTTCGGGGATGATGAGGCCCTTGGTCTGGGATACAGCGCGGTCCAAGCGTGCTGCAACGTCTGCCCAGTTGACGATGTTCCAGAATGCCTTGACATAGTCGCCCTTGACGTTCTGGTAGTCCAGGTAGAAGGCGTGCTCCCACATGTCCAGCTGCAGGACGGGGATGAGGGCTACGGAGATGTTGCCCTGCTGATCGTAGAGTTGTTCGATGACCAGGCGCTTACCGACGGTGTCCCAGGCCAGGATTGCCCAGCCAGAGCCCTGGATGGTGAGGGCTACGTTCTCGAAGTGGGCACGGAAGCCGTCGAAGGAACCGAAGTCGTTGTCGATTGCTGCGGCCAGTTCGCCGGTGGGCTTGTCGCCACCCTCGGGTGAGAGGTTCTTCCAGAAGATGGAGTGGTTGGTGTGGCCGCCCAGGTTGAAGGCCAGGTCCTTGGAGAGCTTGCCGATGTTGGCGAAGTCGCCGTTTGCGCGGGCTTCTTCCATCTTCTCGATGGCGGTATTGGCTCCAGCAACGTAGGTGGCGTGGTGCTTGGAGTGGTGTAGCTCCATGATGCGTGCTGAGATGTGGGGTTCTAGCGCCGCATAGTCATAGTCGAGTTCAGGAAGAGCGTACTTCTCTGCCATGGTGTGTTCCTTTCGTTAAAGGCCCTGTCTTAGGGTCTTTCTGGGTTTAACTCTACACACTCGGGGCCAAGCGGTCACGGGGCGGCTCCTATCTGTCTGCGGGATTGCTCCTGGGCTGATGCTAGGTGAGCCCCGTGGAAGCAGTTATCCACAATTCTCCACCGGGCAGGATATAAAGTTATCCACAGGTGGGGATAAAACTGGGGATATTCGAATTACAGGAGCGTGAGTTTCGAAGATATTCGATACCACACCACCCACAGGGGTAAGCATTAGGCCCTCAATCTTCGAAAATACAAGGGTGTTATTCGAAGAGCTAGACTGTCCCTGGGGGTTCCACTTGTGGAGAAAGCCTGTGGACAAAGCGTTAAAAGGCCACGAAAAGCATGGTCATTAAGGCTCTAGAGAGGGTTTTCCCCCCAGGCTTTTAGCGATTTCCCCACCTTAAGTGGAAATTGTTCACAGACTTATCCACAGGTGGGGATAAAAGGGGTAGGCGGCAGGCCAAGATCTTATGGCTGGCGCATGAGTGACCTCATGGGCAGCACAAGGTGCCCCTGATTCTGCACGGACCAGAGGGCCACGGTTCAAAAAGCACTGAACCCGATCCCTCAAAATAACAAGCTTGTAATCACACCCCTGGAACTTATTAACACTGTGGATAAGACCTGTGGATAAAAACTATAAGTCTTCACACGCACAAAGAACCTGCCCCACCACTGTGTGCGGTGGGGCAGGTTCTTTATATTTTAAAAAGTCTCTATGATGTCCGACAGGTGAGACTATTCATCCTCATCAAGAGAAGAAATATTCGCTACGTTGATGACGGCACTGGGCTTATCACCCAGAACGGCCTCACCGATCTTGGCAAGTGACTTGACCTGGCGGGCATTGAGCCGGTCAAAAATGATACTCCGAACGGCCTCAACATGCCCCGGCGCGGCCTCCTGCACCTTGTCCAGACCGGCAGGCAAAAGGTGACAGATAGACACGCGGCGATCCTTTTCCCAGATGCTGCGATCTACAAAACCCCACTTTTCTAAGCGGGTCACCACGCGAGAAAGGCGCGGTAGAAGAGTGTTTGTCTGGCAAGCCAGCTCGGTCATAGTGAGCTTATGTTGCTTGGATTCTGAGAGCATGGCCAAGACCATGTACTCCACGAAGCTCAGCCCCGAGTCCTTATGAAGCTGACTTTCCAGTTGCCCCGGCAATTTAAACATCATGGACGATATAAACAGCCAGCCTTCACGTTCTTCTTCAGATAACCAGCGGGTGGTATCAACACCAACAGGCGTGGAGTTTTCTGTGCTCATGGTTCCTCAAGGTAATCAGCAGAATCATCTATTCAACAAGTCTATAGTTTCATTGAAAGATGGGCCCGCTCTAGTCAACCCGTGCTCAATGTGTTGCTCACCCCATGAGCATGACCGGCACCACCGCCATCACCAAGCTTTTACCCCGCTCCACCATTTGATAGGCTTAATCACTAAAGGTGTGCCGGGAAGACTGGTCGGCTCGCTGACTCTCTCAACACCAGGCGAGCTCACAAGACGAAGCTGTCTATCGCTTCACTCCCCTTGGTAGGTAGAAATCAGCGGTGATATATCTGTCATCGACCCCAAAGGTTAGCCCTATGTCCTCAGAAAACACCGTCCTATCGCGCGGCTCCTACAGGGAGTCTCAGCGTGTCTCCGAGATTCTTTCCAAGGAATCTACCGGCGGCATCATTTTGCTGGTCGCAACTATTGCGGCCCTCATCTTTGCCAACTCAGCTGCCGCCGAACACTACTTTGGCCTGCGCGATACCTACCTGGGTGCCGACTTCTGGGGCCTGCACCTTAAGCTTTCCATCGGACACTGGGCCGCCGACGGCCTGCTAGCTGTCTTCTTCTTCCTAGTCGGCCTTGAACTCAAAAAAGAGTTTGTCGAAGGCGATTTACGCAACCCCGGCAAAGCCCTCGTCCCCATTGTGGCCGCAGCCGGCGGTGTCGCTCTACCCGCTATTATCTACACCGTTATTAACCTGCGAGGTAGCGATGAGGCAATCGGGGGCTGGGCTATCCCTGCGGCAACCGATATCGCCTTTGCAGTAGCCGTCCTCGCCGTTATCGGCTCACACCTGCCCAGCGCGCTGCGTACTTTCCTGCTCACACTGGCCGTAGTCGATGACCTCATTGCCATCACGATTATTGCCATCTTCTACACCAGCGACCTGCAAATCGGCTACCTGGCACTGTCCATCATTCCGATTGCCCTCTACGCCCTGATTGCTCGCAAGGGCGAAAAGCTCTTCCATCTCTCCCCTACCGCAAGCTGGCTAATCCTACTTCCCATCGGTTTCGTGACCTGGGTACTCTTCCTCAACTCTGGTATTCACGCCACCATCGCCGGCGTTATCCTAGCCTTTATGATTCCCGTGCGCCATAACAAGCGCACCAAGGCCGCCGATGCCGACCACGGCCTAGCCGAGGTCATGGAGCACCGTATCCGCCCCTTCTCCGCAGGCTTTTGTGTCCCCGTCTTTGCCTTCTTCTCAGCAGGTGTAGCTATCGGTGGTGTCCAGGGCTTTATGGACGCAGTCAGCGAACCCATTGCCTACGGCATCATTGCCGCCCTGATCTTAGGCAAGATGATCGGCATTACCGCCTCCACCTGGCTGGTGACCCGCCTACGCCATGCCAATCTGGATCCAGACATCGCCTGGATTGACGTTATAGGCGTTGCAACTCTGGCCGGGATCGGCTTTACCGTCTCCCTGCTTATTGCTGAGTTGTCCTTCGGCCTGGGCTCCCCCCACAACGATGCCGCCAAGGTTGCTATCTTGACCGCTTCCGTAGGTGCCGCCCTAGGTGGGGCAACCATCCTGTCACTCCGTAATAAGCATTACAAGCAGGTTGAAGTGAAGGAAAGCCTGGATGAAAACCAGGACGGCATCCCCGATGTCTTTAGCGATGACAGCGCCAGGGTTCAAGACTCCCAGTAACAAGAAGCCTGGCCCACCTCTTCATCGACCGCCCCCTCTCCACAAGACACAGGGGGCGGTTTTCAGTCCCTGGGATAATTCGTAGGCTTATTTTACAGTTCTGCACCTTAGCTACAGGCTGGAAACAGCCTTAGGGAGCATAATGGAAACTAAACCGACGAGAAACCCACCCGACAGAAGGAGAGGCATGTCCCAAACGCCTCAGACAGATCCTCTTTTTTCACGCGGATCCTACGCCGAAACAAGTCGCATCTCAGAGATCATACGCAAGGAGTCAGTGGGCGGGTTCATTCTGCTTGCCGCCACTGTTCTAGCTATCGTGCTGGCTAATACCCAAGCAGCCGACTTCTATGAAAGCATCCGCGATAGCCAAATCGGTCTAGCCATACCGGGCTTTAGCCACCTGATGATGAACGTCCATCTCTGGGCCGCAGACGGGCTACTCACCGTCTTCTTCTTCCTCACCGGCTTGGAGCTTAAAAGAGAGTTTGTGGTCGGTGATCTGCGTGATCCGGGTAAGGCCATTGTCCCCGTAGCCGCAGCCTTCGGTGGAGCCATGACTCCGGCTATCATCTACTTCGCTATCAATCACAACAGCCCAAGCGCAGTAAGTGGCTGGGCTATCCCCGCCGCTACCGATATCGCTTTTGCGGTAGCTGTCCTTGCAGGGGTAGGCACTTTTCTTCCTGCCGCCCTGCGCACCTTCTTGCTCACCCTAGCTGTCGTTGATGATCTCATTGCCATCGTTATTATCGCCCTCTTCTACACCAGCAATTTCCACCCCTGGTACCTTATTGCCTCAATTATTCCTATTGGCGCATATTTCTGGTTGACCCACAAGCACGAGAAACTTTTCCACCAAAAAGGGTGGGCGGCCTGGGTAATTCTGCTCCCCCTGGGTCTGATTACCTGGGCTCTCTTCCTAGAATCAGGCATCCACGCTACCATCGCAGGTGTCATCCTCGGTTTCTGCGTACCCGTGCGGATGACAGCTCAGGCCAATCAGGTAGATGCAGATTCCAGCCTGGCTGAAACCCTTGAACACCGCCTCCGCCCCCTATCCACCGGCATCTGTGTACCCCTCTTTGCCTTCTTCTCGGCTGGTGTCGCTATCGGCGGCTGGGAGGGGCTCACCACCGCACTAGCTGACTCTGTAGCTATCGGCATCATGCTAGGTCTTGTTCTTGGAAAGACCGTAGGCATTACAGGCACAGCCTGGTTAATTACCCGCTTCCGCGGCGCCAATCTTGACCCCGATATCAAATGGATTGATGTTGTAGGCCTAGCCGTCACCGGCGGTATCGGTTTTACAGTTTCTATGCTGGTAGCCGAGCTCTCCTTTAAAGAGGGGAGCATGCACACGGAAGACGCCAAAATTGGCATTATGATTGGTTCGCTTCTTGCTGCTGTTCTCGGAGCCATCATTCTTTCCATCCGCAATAAGAACTACAAGCTCATTGCGCAGAAAGAAAGCCTGGATGCCAACCACGACGGCATCCCCGATGTCTTCAGCGACAACACCGAGGCACCAGCGCCAAGCCCCAAGTAAGAATGAACCCCACCGACAGGGCCCAGGCCAATACCAAGGCTTAGCCTGTCGGTGGGGTTAAATTTTAGGGCTTCCGGCCCTGAGACAGCTGTGCCAAGCAGCGACCCGGCAACATCACACTTGCGGGTATTTTGCAGATTGGTGCACGACCTGTGAGAATTACCTGAGTATTCACCGCACCATACAGCAGGTGAAAGCCCGCTCCTGTTGCCCACCCGTGCCGCAACAGGTAGTCAACCACCAGGGACAGCTGCCAGCCCATACACATCAGAGCAGTTGTACCCTTTAACGATTTGGAGCACGCATGGATTTTCTGCTCGACGCAGTGAACTGGATTAATGAATCCACCGCTGGGGCCACAGATGCTATTACCTCAATTTCAGATTTTCTCTGGACCAACTTCCTAATGTACGCTCTGGTCCTTGCAGGTCTGGGCATTACCATCGCAACCCGTGGCGTTCAGTTCCGGTCCCTGGGTGAGATGTTCCGCACCCTCAAGGATCCGGCAGGCACCGAATACAACGGCAAGAAAAGCATCTCAGCCTTCCGCGCTTTCACCGTCTCCGCTGCCTCCCGAGTAGGTGTCGGTAACATCGTCGGTGTAGCCCTGGCTATCACCATGGGCGGCCCCGGTGCCGTCTTCTGGATGTGGGTCATCGCCTCTGTTGGCGCAGCTTCTGCTTTCGCAGAATCACTCCTAGGTCAGCTGTACAAACGTAAGGGTGAGGACTCCTATATCGGTGGCCCTGCCTACTACATGGCTCGCGGCCTGAACGCCCGCTGGCTCGGCCTGATCTTTGTTGCTTTCATTGTTATCACCTACGCTTTCGTCTTTGTTGCCGTTCAGACCAACGCGATTGTCGGTGCCGTAGCGGGCTCTTTTAACGTTGATATTGCTGAAACCAACGGTATGGGCTTCCGTATCGCGATTGGTGCAGTGATCGCCCTGCTCTCTGCTTTCATCATCTTCGGCGGTATCCGCGCCATCTCATCGGTCACCGAAATTCTCGTGCCCTTCATGGCCGTGCTCTACCTGGTGCTGGGTCTGATTGTAGTTGTGCTCAACATTGGTGCCGTACCCGATGTTATTGCTGAAATCATTACCGGTGCCTTTGGTATCCGTGAATTTGTCACCGGCAGCGTCATCGGTGTGATTACCCAGGGCATGCGCCGAGGCCTACTCTCCAACGAAGCAGGTATGGGTACAGCCCCCAATGCCGGCGCAACCGCCTCTGTTTCCCACCCCGCTAAGCAGGGCTTTGTTCAGTCTCTGGGTGTCTACTTCGATACCGTTCTGGTCTGCTCGGTGACCGCCTTTATCGTACTGGTTGCGGGCAATGTTCCCTACGGGGACCGTAGCCAGGCAGGTACCCTCACTCAGACCGCGCTCTCCACCCACCTGGGGGGCTGGGCCGTTCACTTCCTGACTGTGGCTATCGCTCTCTTCGCTTTCTCATCAATTATCGGTAACTACTACTACGGTGAGTCCAACATCCGTTTTGTGACTGAGAAGCACCTGCCCATGAATATCTTCCGTGTGATTGTCATCGGCTTCGTCTTCTTCGGTGCCATTGCATCACTGGATCTGCTCTGGAACCTAGCTGACCTACTCAACGGCGGCATGGTCATTGTCAACCTAACCGCTGTCTGCCTGCTCATGCCCAACGTCATGAAGCTACTTCGCAACTATGAGGCTCAGCGCAAGGCCGGTCTGGAACCTGTCTTCCAAGCCAGTGATCTGCCCGAGATCAAGAACCTGGATGCCTGGGATGGCACAGACCAGCTGACCCAGCGTAGCTACTGGGAAAACTACGACCGTCTACAGCTTGAAAAGCAAGCGGCAAGGCGCAAGTAGACAGGCTATACCCTGTAGTGGTTAGAGCCACGACAAAGGACCGGCAGATCAGAGACAAGAGCATAAAGTGCACCCTCTGATTGAGCCGGTCCTTTCGTCTTTAAGGTAATTGAGTCCTATACTGAGACTTTGTTTATTCTTATCTACCGTCTGAAGGCCCCACCCAGCTATCCACCTGCACGTCACCTCCCCTGAGCTGCGGGGTGTAGAGGCTGTTGGTGAGTGCCTCCCTGCAGAGGATGATCTTTAGCGATAATGACCAAAGACTTTCACCATAAAGGCCTTGCCGAGGGGCGCTTGGGGCTGGCTTCTTCAACCGTCATCGGGGTAGCCTCGACCGCCCCCATGTACTCACTGGCCGCATCTGTTGGCTTCATCGTGGTAGCTGTTGGCTACCAGGCCCCTATCGCCCTTGTCTTGGGCTTTATCCCCATGCTGATTACAGCGCTGTCCTACAAGGAACTCAACGAAGCTGTCCCCGACTCCGGGACCATATTTACCTGGGGAACAAAAACCTTTGGCCCCAAGGTTGGATGGATTTCCGGCTGGGGGGTTATTGTTGCTGGTGTCATAGCTATGGCTAATCAGACCCAGATTGCAGCTATCTACCTCTGGCTTTTTTTGGGGCGGGAAGATTTTGCCCACAATAAGCACATAGTGGTGCTCACCGGTGTTTTGGTCATCGCTCTAACCACCTGGATTTCCTACCGCAATATCGAAGCGGGTTCGCTGACCCAGTGGCTCCTCGTGGGAATCCAGTATCTTGCTATTGCTCTGCTCGCCCTGGGTGTTTTTAAGGCGCTAGCCTCCGGGGCCACGAGCGGGTATGAGTTTGAGATGAGCTGGTTCAACCCCTTTGAATCCAGCTTTAGCAGTATGGTGCAGGCGGTGCTCATCTCAATCTTCATCTACTGGGGCTGGGACACCTGCCTAGCTATTAGCGAAGAAACCAAAGACCCCCACCGCACACCCGGCCGCGCAGCAGTGCTCTCCAGCTCTATTCTGGTGGTCACCTACGTCTTTGTAACCGTCGTGGCCTTAATGTACGCGGGTGCGGGATCCGAAGGGATTGGCCTCGCTAACCCAGATAACTCCGATGATGTCTTTACCCCCTTCAAGGATGCCGCTCTCGGGTCCTGGGGTTGGGTTATTATCCTGGCGGTTGCGGTTTCTGCGCTGGCTACCTGTCAGACCACTATCCTGCCCTCTTCTCGGGGTGTTTTTGCTATGGCTGTCTACCGGTCTGTACCCAAAAAGTTTGGCGATGTGCACCCCAAGTTTAAGACGCCCAAGACTGCCACCATCTATATGGGTGTCTGCTCCGCGGTCTTCTATACGGGAATGACCTACATCAGTGAGAACATGCTGGCTGACACCATCGAAGCTGCCAGCGTAGCGGTAGCTGTTTACTATGCGGTCTCATCTTTTGCCTGTATTCGGTATTACCGTGGCAGTATCTTTACAAGCGCCCGTAACGTAGTGTTCCGCCTGATTATCCCACTAGCTGGCGGGCTCATGATGACCTGTATTCTGGCTGTCTCACTTTTCAATATGGCCGACCCCGACTACGGTTACACCAAGATGCTGGGGACCAGCGGGGTCTTTATTACTGCCGTGGCCTCTTTCGCTATTGGTTTTGCGCTCATGGTTGCTCTCATGAGGCGGGATGAGTTTAAGCCTTTCTTCAGGGGGGAGACCCTGAACATGAATACCGGTGTGAAGGTGCCTGAGTCTGTTGATTTGGATGAGGTGCTCTAGGCCGGTAACTCTAGCGCTGGTTTCACCCAGATAAGCCCTGTCTGTCTTTTCACAAGATGCCAAGAGCAGGTGTATTTGCCAAGTTTTTGGCCATCTCATCAGGCTTAAGTACTTATTTTTCCTTGCCATGGTGAAATAAGGCGCTACTAGCACCTCTGCTGGGTGGCTCCTAGGTGCGGTGCGGGTACAGTTGAAGACATAAGACAAACCCGCCCAGAAGGAGAACCGTGGCTATCGACCCAAACAATACCCAGATTAAAGAAACTGCTTTCGCACTGGCCCGTAAGTTTGGCTGGGCTTTAGAGTACAACGGTGGCTTAGAACTGGACGGCGAATTCCTTGACGATGCTGACCTGTCCATTGAGCGGCCAGAGGACGGCACCCAGGTGGAGTACGTCCTCAATATCAGCTATGCAGATAGCACGGCCTACGGATTTACCCTCACCCGCGAAGCTGCGAGCGCCCCTCAGGCACCTAGTTTTGGGGCAAGTTTTAGCAAAGAAGCAAGGAGCACCCTGGGGCAGTCTCATAGTTTTGCTATGGGTTCATTTGCCACCGATGGCCTACCGAGTGAGAACGCGATCACTCTGGCTGAGAAGTATTACATCACCACTTTGGCTGACCTGATTGAAGAGGTTGAGGCCAAGCTGAGAGCGCTAGCTCTCTAAAGACATCTATTGACCATTTTAGGAGTCCTCATGACCGGCAATTTTAGCTATACCTCAACCTATCCCTTTGATCTTGAGACGGTGCGTACCTGGTTTCATCGCCCGGGCGCGCTGACCCGAGCAACCCCTCACTGGGCTGGTCAGGTGCAGCAGGAAGGTAACCCTCAGGCCCCGGGGAGCATAGCGCGTACTAGCGTTGCGCTACCACTGACCTATGGCCTGCTTACCCTTCCCTGGCAGGCCCGCCATACAGCTGCTGAAGCCAACTCTTTTACAGATGAGATGGCTCGCGGGCCTTTTACTCGGTGGGAGCATACTCATAGTTTCTCCGCAGGTCATGAGCGCACCTTGGTTCGTGACGCGGTTGAGTTCCGGGTTCTGCCCGACTACAGCCTTGCTGGTTCAGACGGTAGTAACCGAGTGCTCACGGGCGCGGACTCGGCACTTCAGGCTATCTTGGGCGGGGGCGAGAAGATCACCGGACCTGCTATC
The DNA here is from genome assembly GCF_048513575.1 of Rothia sp. CCM 9417. Classification (NCBI taxonomy): domain Bacteria; kingdom Bacillati; phylum Actinomycetota; class Actinomycetes; order Micrococcales; family Micrococcaceae; genus Rothia; species Rothia sp. CCM 9417. Next base: position 119,670 of record NZ_JBLXXT010000006.1, read on the forward strand.
GAGCGTCAGCTAGAGCGTGTCTTTACCGCCCGCGAGCGCCGTATCACCGCCGACCTAAGCTTTCAGCAGCGCTATGCCAGGGAGCCGATGACCGTGGTGGTAGCTGGGGCCTCCGGCACGGTAGGCAAGCAGGTAACAGCCCTGCTGACCGGCGGTGGGCACACCGTCCGCACGCTGGTGCGCGGTAACGTAACCAGCGAGAACGAGTTTGCTTGGGATCCCGAGAGCGGGCAGATTGATGAGGCTGTTTTTGAGGGTGCCGATGCGCTGATTCATTTGGGCGGTGTCAGTATTAGCCAGCGCTTCACGGCGCAGAATAAAAAAGCGATTCTTCAGTCACGGGTAGGCTCTACAACGGTGCTGGCGCAGACTCTTGCTCGGCTGGCCGCTGAGGGCAGGGGGCCGCGTGTCTTTGTGTGTGCGTCGGCTGTCGGTTTTTACGGTTTGGGCAGGGGTGATGAGCTACTGACTGAGGATATGCCAGCTGGGAACGGCTTCCTGGCCGAGGTATGTCAGCAGTGGGAGGCTGCCTGCCAACCCGCCCGGGATGCCGGGGTGCGCGTGGTCAATGTGCGCACAGGCCTGGTGCAGTCGGTATTGGGCGGTATGCTACGCCTCCAGCTACCTCTCTTTGCAACCGGGACGGGTGGCTGGGTTGGGAACGGTCAGCAGGTGCAGAGCTGGATCAGCCTAGATGACATTGCCGGTATCTATGTGCACGCGGTGATGACCGAGTCGCTCAGGGGGCCGGTCAATGCGGTCGCTCCAGACCCTGTTACGGCCCGGGAGCTTGCTAAGACAGTGGGTGCGGCACTCAAACGCCCGGTTTTCCTGCCTGTCCCAAAGTTCGGCCCAGCCTTACTCTTGGGAGCCGAGGGCGCACAGGAGCTTGCCCTAGCAAGCCAGAACGCTAGCGCAGAAAAGCTCCTGGCGAGTGGCTATGTGTTTTTTGAGCCAGAGCTCCGCACGGCGCTTGAGCACGAACTGGCTTCCTAGTTTCCCCCAAGAAGTCCATAGACCGCCTGCCGGCAATGGCATTTCATCTAAAAGTCACTGCCTTCTGCCGGGCTTGTGCGCCACTTCGGGCTATCCTGTTGTGTAGCACACTCCCAAAAACACACGAAAGATAAGCATGGCTTCCTCTCTGTCACGCCGCCTTGCCGGTATTACCGCAACCGGTGCCACTGTTCTTGCCCTGGTTGTAGCTCCCCTACCGGGTGCTGGTGCCGCAGATTCAACAACTCTCACCCTGCTCAACATCAACGACTTTCACGGCCGTGTATCTACTAGCATCGCTATGGGCCTTGCTAACACGGTTCAGGCTGAGCGGTCGAAAGCGCACGGGGGTTCACTCCTGCTCGCCGCTGGTGATAACGTGGGTGCCTCCCTCTATGTTTCGAGCGTACAAAAGGATCAGCCCACCCTGGAGTACCTCAATGCCCTCGGCCTCAGAGCCAGCGCTGTAGGTAACCACGAGTTCGATGCCGGCGCTCAGGATCTCTTCAACCGCATTATCCCCGCCGCATCTTTTTCTTACCTGGGCGCTAACGTCCTCAAGACGGACGGCTCCCCTGCCCTGGAACCCTATTACATCACCGAGGTCAACGGCACCTCTGTTGCTGTGATTGGTGCAGTCACTACCGAGACCCCTCAGCTGACTGACCCGTCCCAGCTTGCCTCTCTACAGTTCACCGACCCGGTTGCGGCGGTCAATAAATACGCCGCCCAGCTCTCTGACGGGGACCCCTCCAACGGTGAGGCCCAAGTCATTGTTGCCGAGTACCATGAGGGTGTCAATACTGCTGATCCTGCCGGTGATGCCATTATCAACCAGACCAGCGCAAATGTTGATGTTATCTTCACAGGCCATACGCACCAGGAGTACGTGATTGACGGCGCTGTTCCCGGGCAGCCGGGCAAGACTCGCCCCGTGGTCCAGACCGGTAACTATGGCGATAACCTGGGTAAGGTTGTCCTGAGGTTAAATGATGCAGGTGAGGTAACAGCCTATTCTTCTGAGCTGGTCAAACGTATGGATGCGCCCACTGCCGATCAGATTGCCGCTGATCCGGTACTGGCCCAGGTTAACACTATTGTCAGCCAAGCTAATTCTTATGCAACTGAGCAAGGCTCAGTCCTTGCTGGGCAGGTTGGCGCCCCTATTACCACTGGCTTCGATGCTGGCAAGGAGGCGCGGGGTGGGTTCGATATGCGCAACTACGAATCCACTATGGGTCACCTGGTTGCCGATATGTACCTGGCAGCCGCGAACTCAACCGGTCGCACACCCGCCGATATCGGCATTGTCAACCCCGGCGGCTTGCGCGATGAGCTACCCGGTGGCCTGCGCACCAGCCTGGGTCTGGCCGCTAACCAGAACGTGCGGGTCATGGATATCGTCAATGTCACCCCCTTCGCTAACAACCTGTGGACCACCGAATTGACCGGCCAACAGCTTAAGGCTGTGCTGGAAGAGCAGTGGCAGCAGAACGCCGCAGGCGAGATGGCTAACCGCCCCTACCTGCAGCTAGGTTTCTCGTCCAACGTCACCTACACCTACACCGGGTCTACCGATGCAGCCGGGTACGCAACTCGCGGCTCAAATATCCTCGATGTGTATGTGAACGGTAAGAAGGTAGAAGATACCGATACCTTTACCGTCGCTATCCCCAGCTTCCTGCTCGGTGGCGGCGATAACTTCAGTACTTTTACCCAGGGCACCAACCCCAAGGATACGGCACTGGTGGATTCTGATGCCTTCGTGAATTATTTCAAGGCAAACGGAACCGTGAACCCCAACTATGCCAAGCAGGCTGTTAAGGTCCAGGATCTGGCAGCCGGCTACGACGTCAATGGCCAGCTCACGTTCTCGCTGGCTGACCTGAATGTACGGAGCTTCGGCGTCCCTGCACTGACCGAACTTAAGGTCACCATTGATGGTATTGAGGTCGGCACCGTTGAGGTAGCCACAGACGGCACCGCAACTGTAGCTCTAGATTTGGCGGGTCAGGGCATTAGCGCCGGGCAGCATGAGATTGAACTGGCCGATCCCAGCGATGTCACAGGCACCCTTGTTCGCCTGAGCGCCAAGTTCACAGGCTCCTCCGCTGAGCCCCCTGCACCGGTTGAGCCCCCTCAGCCTACTCCCACCGCTGATCCCACAGACCAGCCGGCTCCTAGCCCCAGTCAAGGGGCAGTAACCCCGGCTCCGAAGACAAGCAGCGCCCCGGCACCCACCACTCCTGAAACCCCTTTTACCTACGAGAACTGTGCCGCTGTCTGGGATAAGCTAGGTCGCCCCATTGGCTCCGACGAAGCCGGTTTCCACAAGGGATTGGACGCCGATGGTGACCAGCTCGGGTGCGAGCTGAACCCCAACTACACCAATAGGGCAGAGGACGGTAGCGCGGTGAAGGCCTCATCTGGCGCTACTAAATCAAGCTCTGCTTCGTCAAACCGCCTGGCTAACACCGGCTTTACCGCCAGCCTGATTGCCGCCGCTGGCGGCCTGGCTCTGCTAGCTGGTGTAGCTGTTCTTCGGGCAGGTCGCCGCAAGGCATAGAGGCTTGTTCATCAGGGGTAGGTAAGGCAGGCTCAGGCTCGTTGCTGGCCCTCTCACCTGGTTCGCTAGCGTTCACAAGGTGATTCACGCCAGCCCCGGAGCCAGCAACTTCGATGTGATCCTGGAGCACATTAGGAATAGGCCCCTTGCCAAGGCCCTCTGAGGTAAACCCTTAGCGGGTGCCCTCTCCCCAGCGGAGCAGGCACCCGCGCTTTCTTTAAGCCCGGTAGTTACAATGGTGGGTATGCCTCACCCCACCGTGACCCTTCTTGCCACAGAAACCAGCTCCACCGTCAGTGTTTTCGGCTGGTTCTTCTACCCCATTCTTTTTCTGTCTTTAGGTTTGGCCCTGTATTGTGTGTTCACTATTCACCGCCAGAGCCACCTGACCGAGATACAGAAGCTCAAGTGGGTTCTCTTCACCCTTTTCCTACCCCTGGTGGGTCCGCTGTCCTACTGGTTGCGGTTGCGGGCCGACCGGCAGCAGCTCTTGGCAGCACCTCGTCACTCTGAGGGTGAACCCGAGGCCTAAAAGTCTCGAGCAGGGCGTAGAGTTAGAGCTACCCTGGCAGATTCACACAAAGGAAAGTTATGCCCTATACCGTCAAAGCCCTGCAAAAATTTGGCCCCGACCAGCCTTTTAAGGTCACTGAGCTTGAGCGCCGGGACCCCCGTGAAGATGATGTTGTCATCAAGATTGAGGCAACAGGTATCTGCCACTCCGATATTCACACGATTCATAACGAGTGGGGTGAAGCCCATTTCCCCCTGGCTGTGGGGCATGAGATTGCCGGCACCGTTGAGGCGGTAGGCTCGGCTGTTACCAGGTTCAAGGTAGGCGACCGCGTAGGTGTGGGGTGTCTGGTCAATTCCTGCGGTGAGTGCGAGCAGTGCACCGCCGGGTTTGAGAACAACTGCCTGAACGGGGCCGTGGGAACCTACAATTCCAAGGATGTTGACGGCTCTATCACCCAGGGTGGTTATTCCCAGAAGATCACCGTCAATGAGCGGTTTGTGCTGAATATTCCCGATGCTCTTGAGTTCGATGTGGCCGCTCCCCTGCTGTGCGCTGGCATCACCACCTTCTCGCCCCTGGCCCGCTGGGGCCTTAAGCCCGGCGCTAAGGTCGCTATTCTGGGCCTGGGGGGCCTGGGGCATATGGGTGTGCAGATTGCTGCCGCCATGGGTGCTGAGGTAACGGTTCTCTCCCGCAATCTGAAGAAGGCTGAGGCCGCCGCCGCGCTGGGCGCTTCCCGTACCCTGGCAACCAGCGAGGAAGGTTTCTTTGAGGAGCACCGCGGGGAGTTTGACCTGATCCTCAACACTATTTCTGCCCCCATTGATTTGGATTCCTACCTGGGCTTACTTAAGCCCCGTGGCATTATGAGCGTGGTGGGCCTGCCGCCGGAGGCTCTCTCCCTCCACATGAACCGTCTGATTGGCGGCGGCAAGGTACTGACCGGCAACAATATCGGCGGTATTCCCGAGACTCAGCAGATGCTGGATTTCTGCGCCGAGCACGGTATTGCCGCTGTGATTGAGAAGGTCGGTGTCGATCAGGTCGATGAGGCCTACGAACGTGTCGCCGCGGGCGATGTCCAGTTTCGCGTAGTCATTGATACGGCAACCTTTGAGAAGGCAGAAGTCAGCGCCTAGCACGTCTGCTCAGATCTCATGAGCCGCCCTCTTTCCCCTTGATATCAAGGGGAAAGAGGGCGGCTCTTTTATATGCCTGAATAGTTATATTTACGAGCCGGCAAAGGGGTAGTCGGTGTAGCCCTGAGCGCCGGGGGTGTAGAAAGTTGCCATGTCGGGAGCAGTGAGTTCTAGGTTTGCCTGCCAGCGGCGTACCAGGTCCGGGTTGGAAATGAGCAGGCGGCCAACTACTGCGGCATCCGCTAGGTTACCCTCAACGATACGCTCTGCCTCGGCACGGTCGGTTACCTCAGCGAACCCGCTGTTGAGCAGGGTGAAGCCACCGAAGGCCTGGCGCAGGTGGGCAACAAAGTCCCCCTCAATATCTGCGTGCAGGATTGAGAGGTAGGCCAGGTCCAGGTCGCTGATTCCCGCCAGGAGAGCGTCGTAGGTTGCTAGAGTCTCGGCGCGGTTATCTTCAATGTTGCCTTGGACGTTGTGCTCGGGTGAGATACGCAGGGCGGTGCGGTCGGCACCAATAGCATCAGCAACGGCGCGGACCACCTCAATAACCAGACGGGCACGATTTTCGGGTGAACCACCGTAGGAGTCAGTGCGCTGGTTGGCTGAGGGGGCAAGGAACTCGTGTAGGAGGTAGCCGTTGGCACCGTGAATTTCTACGCCGTCCATACCGGCTTCAATAGTGTTGCGGGCAGCTGTCACGAACTCTTCCACAATGCGGGGCAGTTCATCTGAGTCAAGGGCGCGTGGGGTGGGTACGTCTTCGCGGCCGTTAGCACCGTGCAGGGTAACGCCGGGGGCAATGGCACTGGGCGCTTCAGCCTGTTCACCCTTGTTGATGGTGGGCAGGGTTAGGCGACCACCGTGCATAATCTGCATGACGATGGTACCACCGGCGGAATGTACGGAGTCAGCTACACGGCGCCAGCCAGCGATCTGGTCCTGGGTGTGGATACCGGGTTGGCCGAGGAAGGCCTGACCAACGTGGCTGGTGCGGGTGCCTTCAGTGACGATGAGGCCAGCACTGGCTCGCTGGGTGTAGTACTCTACGTGTAGGTCGCTGGGCACCCCGTCTAGTCCCGCGCGGGAGCGGGTGAGGGCGGCCATGGTGATGCGGTTCTTGAGGGTAAGTGAGCCAGCCTGTGCTGGTTCAAAGAGGGTGGTCAATGGGGTGCCTTTCGTGAGTCTAATGTACGCAGTGCATAACTGTTTTCATGCCACGCTTATTCCCTCAGAGCTGGCATAAGATACCCCGGGAGCGAAAATGTGCCCAGGGCCCTAGTGGGTTCTCGCAGGTGGGGCACTATTCTTAGAGGCAGATATTCACTTTTTCCAAGGAGTTACTATGGCCGGTGGTTTAGCCGCTTTACTTGATGATGTTGCCGCTCTGGCTAAGCTGGCGGCAGCTAGCACCGATGATATTGTGGCAGCTACCGGTCGAGCCAGCATTAAGGCTGCTGGCGTGGTGGTTGATGATGCGGCAGTAACACCTCAGTATGTGCAGGGTGTTGAGCCTAAACGTGAGCTACCGATTATTCGGAAGATCGCGGTGGGTTCACTGCGGAATAAGCTGATTTTTATTCTGCCAGCGGCTCTTGTACTCAGCCAGTACCTGCCCTGGGCCCTCACTCCCTTACTCATGATCGGCGGTACCTACCTGTGCTTTGAGGGCGCTGAGAAGGTTATTGAGTTACTTTCCCCGAAGGAAGACATAGAGGCTGAGGCTCCAGTCCTCCTTGCAGGCCCGGAGGCCGAGAAGAAGGTTGTTTCCGGCGCGGTACGCACCGACTTTATTTTGAGCGCGGAAATCATGGTGATTGCGCTCAATGAGGTTGCTAGTGAGGGTTTCTGGTCGCGGGCTATTATTCTGGCGATCGTTGGTGTCGCTATCACCGTAGCGGTTTATGGTGCGGTGGGCCTGCTGGTCAAGATGGACGATATCGGCCTGCATATGGCTCAGAGCAAGTCTGCTGGTGCCCAGAAGTTTGGCCTGGGCTTGGTCAAGGCCATGCCGGTCCTGATGAACATCATTTCTATTGTTGGTACTTTCGCTATGCTGTGGGTGGGTGGCCACATTATTCTGGTTGGCCTGGATGAGCTGGGCTGGCATGCTCCTTACGGCTTTGTTCACCACCTGGAGCACTATGGCACCCTGGTTCCTGCTTTGAGCGGTGCGCTGACCTGGTGCATTAATACTTTCTGCTCCATGGTTTTGGGTACGATTTGGGGCGGTTTCATTGCCCTGGTTATGCACTTCCTGCCGATAGGTAAGAAGCACCACTAGCCTGCTGAGGCATACCGAGGGTAGGTTACTCTCCCTTTCCGATGCTTTGCGGCCCCGCACACTTCACACAGAAGGTGCGGGGCCGCGGTGTATCTAAAAGCTAGGTCATCAGGCAGCACAGCGGTGGTTCAGGCTGGTAGAAGGGCGGGCCCAAGAAAACACTCTCAAACCCAGGTACACAACCCCTCAACAAAGACCCCCAACGAACCATCTGCCCATCAGCTCACAGACACCCCCACCAAAACACCCAAGAAACAGAAAAGACACAGCCACCCCCGGACTACAAACAACAACGCCCCAAACCAACTACTTCGACAAAACACACGCCGTCTGAACCTGGATAATCTCAGCGTGCTCCCCCGCACTATAACGAACCTCAGTACCAGCATCCGTCACAAACCTAATCTCAGCACCAGCACTCACCGGCCCCACACTCAAAACCTCATGCCCCTGAGACTCCCACAAATCACGCATCCCCTGCACCTTCTGCTTGTATTCCTCCTTCGAATTACGCTGAGAAGTATCCCTCACCGAAGCAGACAACATATACAAAGACGTCCCATCAACATCATTCGAACACGACCTCATAGCGCTAAAACCACGACCCCGAGCCTCCTCCACGCTATACGGATCCCCACCCTCATACACAAAATGAGCAGGATCAGTACCCGTAA
>NZ_JBLXXT010000007.1:0-108213 GCF_048513575.1 Rothia sp. CCM 9417
GGGACGAATAAGAACTCTAGCGCCGCCGACAACTTTATCGGCAGTTCAAACTAGCCCGGCAGCCGGCTGAAACAGAGAAACCGGACTCACCGACAAAGTAGCAGAAACCGTGGGGAACTGGTTCAAGTAACCACACAGAGAAAGAACACCATGCCTGCATACTACATATTCCTCATCACCCTCATCACCCTCCTCATCATCACCTGGACCCTCATGGCCAACAGCCGCAACCGCATCTGGGTCACCGCCCAACAAGGCATCGACCCCTTCGATATGTGGATCACCCTGGTACCCTACATAGGCCTCTCCCTCATAGGCATGCTTGGAGCAATCATCATTAATGATTTAGGGCTCCAAGACCGGGTAAACCACCCAGTATGGTTCTGGATATCCGCCGGATTCGGCATCACCTTCATAGGCTCCCTCGCCTTCGCCCTGCTCATGGGCCTCATCGGCGGACAAACCATCCCCTACTTAGGCTACCGACCCCACTGGTGGAAAGAACTCCGCGCCTACCGACTAGCCCACCTCAGCCACAAAGGCATCACCAGCACACACGATATAGCCAACATCGAAAACCTCTACATCGGCCTCCGCACCTGGCCCCTGCCCACCAACAACCCCCACGCACAAGACATCAACCCCCACACCAAACACACCACCCGCCCCATTAACACCAGCACCATGCTAGAAGGGCGTGAACTACCTCCCTACACCTACCCAACCGGCCCAGCACCAACCGCCTGCGAGATCGCTATCTGGGCCTTCAGCGTTGACTCTGATGCCGTATACCGTGAGTACTTCCCCAGCAAACCCCTTGACCGGCTACGCATCCGAGGCACCGTCACCGGGGACTTCACCTTCACCGGCCTTGCCCCAGAAGGCGCCATGCTCTGGCGAGCCGAACAGAAGTTTTTTGAGCAGGGACCCAAGCTCACCCCACCGATACTCGCATAGTTGATTTAGTGGTTGATCACCGCGGGATGTATCTGGTGCAGACCCCGGGTGAGGATTTCGCGCGTCGTCATGCCTGGGTTTTAGGTTTTACGGATATTAGTGTGGCGGATGTGGTTTTTGGGCAGGACGCTCAGGGCCAGGCTACGGTGACGTTTGGTGTTGCTGGGCGTGGTGGGTATGACCGTCCGGTGGTGTTTAGGGCTGATGAGTCTTGGGTGAATCGAGTCAAGATGAGGGTTGCTCGGTTTGAGAAGGCTATGGAGGTTCGTTCTTTTTCGGGTTGTTCTACTGTGAATAGGTATTGGATTGGCCGGCAGTTACCTTCGGCTTTGTCTTTTGAGATTTCGGCTCGTCCTGCTTTGGGTGAGTTGGAGTATTTCCATTCTATGTACGAGACGGAGGCGCAGATTGAGGTGATTAATGATCGTGCTCGCCGTGGGATGCGGTTGCGTGCTGGTGCGGATGGTCGGTTTGTTGAGGTGCCGGTGGAGCAGAAATCTTAGGATTTGGGTGCTCGGCGAGCGTATTTTGTTCCGAAAAAGGTAGGGGGTGCTGATGAAAAAGGTTTTTAACTATATACGGGAGAATTGGATTCTATATTGGATAATTTTCGTATTATTTGCTATGGCGATGACCCCTGTTAAACGGTACACGGATTCGCACTATACCCAGGAGATGACCTGTACCGTGAAGTCTGCCTCGACCGTCTGGCGTATGCGTGGTTCGGGAAAGATTAGTTCACCGAGTCCTGATTCGTCTGTTGTGACGGAGGAGTGTGGGACTTTGATGCTTTATCGTCCTGTGTTGGATGGTGTGGGTATGGAGGAGACGACGGATAGTTTGGTGGTGGGTAAGAAGTATATTTTTGTGGTGAATAAGTATCTTGTATTTGATAATTTCTATAATATTCAGGATATTAAGGAGGCTGATGGTTCTCCTGTGAATTTTGGATCTTCTGAATAGTTTTCTTGTGTGGGTTTGTAGCTAGAAATGACAGAGAGTAAGGCTGCGCTGTGTCTGGAGGGGGGAGCAGATGGAAAAGCGGAAGCTAACACGTAAAGAAATACTCTGTTACATTGGTTTCGGAATTTTTTGTTTGCCCTTTATCCTTTTTACGCCGTTTATGAATTATATGAATTCAAAGTATAGTGAGCCTAGAGAATGTACTGTTGAATCGGCTCGGTTTTCTAGAGGGGGTACCGGCACTAAGGTAGCTTCTAGTAAAAATGCGATAGCTGTAGAAACTACTGAGTGCGGATTAATTATCACCCCTAAAGTGGTTGGCGGCACTGATGATCTGTTGAAGAATATTGATTTGGTGAACCAGTATCAGGGGCAGAAGCTGGTTTTTATGATTGGTCCTTTGTCGTGGAATCCTGGGAATACTGCTGCGGAGTTTGTGATTATTCCGGAGAACACCCCGCAGTAGAATCAAAGTATGAACACCCCGAATAGCATCCGTACCGCTACAGCCGAAGACGTCCCCGAAATCATTCAACTCATCAAAGACCTCGCGGCCTACGAAAAAGAGCCTGAAAGCACTGTAAAAAATAAGGTCAGCACGCTCACGCAACAACTCTTCTGCGAGCACCCAGCAATTTTTGCGTACGTGCTTGAATCCCATACCCCTGGCCGCCGCATTGACGGTTTTGCCCTATGGTTCCTCAACTATTCAACGTGGGAAGGTAGCCACGGAATCTATCTTGAAGACCTCTACGTTCGCCCCGAAGCTCGGGGGTCTGGGGGCGGTAAAGCTCTACTCAAGAAACTTGCTGACACGGCGCATGAGCGTGGCTATAAGCGCCTTGACTGGGTAGTCCTTGATTGGAATGAGCCAGCCCGAAACTTCTATGAAAGTATTGGCGCAACCTACCAGTCCCAATGGTTGGGCTACCGTTTAGAAGGCTCAAGCCTCAGAGATTTCGCTACTTCCTAAACCCCTCTCTCCGGCTACTATCTAGTTCGGTTGCGCGGTAATAGGTCGGCGACTAGCCCATACCTGTAAGACCTTACCCGGGCAAGAACATGACGATTATGAACGGGGTGGGGGCACCCAACACACGAAATATTCGGTCACAGAAAGTAACGTGACGGTCGGTTCTTGCCCGTTGCCAGCGTGGTCTGTTTCACTGGTAGACAAATGATCATGAGACCCAGCGACAAGCTCTGGCTAGCTGGGCGGCACCCCTCTCCCGTAGCGGGGTGCCCCAGATGAAGATCAGGCAGTAATGCAAGTACGGCGCAACCAGGCGCCACCCTCTGATATAGGGCAGGGCGCCTTTTCCCTAGGTGCAAGGCCGTGTACGGGCGCAGGGGGTAGGACACGCTACCTGAGGAAAGGGCCACCCCAGCATGACCGAGAAAAAGCGCATCGTCGTCAACGCCTTTGATATGACCACCACCAGCCACCAGAGCTTCGGCCTATGGAGGCACCCGCGCTCACGAGCCGACGAGTACAACACCATCAAATACTGGACCGACCTCGCCAAGGTCTGCGAAAAGGGCCTCTTCGACGCGGTCTTCATCGCCGACGTTGTGGGCGTGTACGACGTCTACAAGGACTCCGTAGCCCCCGTCCTCAAAGACGGTGCCCAGGTCCCCGTAGGTGACCCCTTCCTCCAAATTTCAGCCATGGCCGCTGTCACCGAACACCTGGGCTTTGGCGTAACCGCCGCCGTAACCTACAACCAGCCCTACACCCTAGCCCGCGCCTACTCCACCCTGGACCACCTGACCGGCGGGCGCGTAGGCTTCAACGTGGTTACCTCCTACCTACAGTCCGCCGCTGAAAACCAGGGGCTCCCCGGCCAGATTGAGCACGACGAGCGCTACGAAATCGCCGAAGAGTTCTTGGACGTCTGCTACAAGCTCTGGGAAGGCTCCTGGGAAGATGACTCTGTTCTGCGCGACCGCGAAAACGGTATCTTTGCCGACCCCGCTAAGGTCCACCCCATCCTGCATAAGGGCAAGTACTTCCAGGTGCCGGGTATCGCCCTGACTGAGCCCTCCCCCCCAGCGCACCCCGGTTATCTTCCAGGCCGGTGCCTCTAGCCGCGGCCAGGCCTTCTCAGGCCAGCATGCTGAGGCTATCTTCATCACCGCCCTGCGCCCCCACCTGACCAAGGTACTGACCGAACGTATCCGCAACGAGGCGGAAAAGGCCGGTCGCAAGCGTGATGACGTCAAGATTCTTGCCATGCTCTCGGTTGTTGTCGATGAGACCGACGAGAAGGCTCAGGCCAAGTACGAGGAATACCTTGAGTACCAGAACCTTGAATCCTCCCAGGGCATCATCGGTGGCTGGAGCGGCCTGGACCTTGACCAGTTTGATGAGGACGAAGCACTCAAATACGTTCAGACCGAATCCATCCAGTCCTTCCTCACCCCCTTCACCCTGCAGGACAAGGAACGCGAGTGGACCCGCAAGGATATCGCCGAACACTGCGCCACCGGCGGTATGGGCGCGGTCCTGGTCGGCTCACCCCAGACCGTTGCCGACCAGCTCGAACACTGGATTGACGAGGGCGGCCTGGACGGTATCAACCTTGCCTACCACGTCTCACCCGGCTCCTTTGAGGACTTCGTAGACTTCGTGGTCCCCGAGCTACAGAAGCGCGGCCGCTACCGCACCTCCTACCAGGGCAGCACCCTGCGTGAGAGCCTCTTCGGCGAGGGCCACAAGCACGTCGATGAGCGCCACCCTGCCGCTAAGTACCGTGGGGCCTACGTGGGCAAGCCCTCTGCAGCAGATACCCCGGCCCGTGATTTCCTCAAACTGGCCCAGGAAGCCTACGATGCCGAAAACCAGTAGAGCATAACCGGCCTGTAACAGATGTGCGCCCCGCTCAAGCAGCGGGGGCGCGCAGTCTTTGGGCGGCAACAAACCGTACTTACGCTCAGCGCTACAGGCCTTATGCCAAAGATGCAGGAGTGATAGTGTCCCAAGACAGCACGTATATTCGTGCATCAGCATCAGGGAAGGAAACTAGAGCAATGCAAACCTTTATCGCAGGAGCCACAGGACGAGTCGCAGAAGTACTCATCAAGGAGCTGGTCGCCCAAGGGCACACGGTAGTAGCCGGTGCCCGGAGCCCCGAAAAAGTTCTACAGCTAGAGGGCGTCCACCCTGTACACCTGGACCTACACGCCGAGGTCGCCCCGCTCGCTGAACTGATCCAGGGCAGTGACGCGGTCTACTTCGTCGCCGGTTCTCGCGGCCAAGACCTGCTACAAACCGATGCTTTCGGCGCCGTGAAGCTCATGCAGGCCAGCGAAAAAGCTCGGATTAAGCGGTTCATTATGCTGAGCTCCATCTTCGCAACTGAACCCGAGAAATGGGCCGAGTCCGACCTCTCCAAGATCACCAACTACAACATCGCCAAGTTCTTTGCCGACAAGTGGCTCATCCACCACACAGGCCTCGACTACACCATCGTGCAGCCGGGCACACTGGTCGAAGCGGCAGAGGGGAGCGGCCGTATCCAGATTGGTGTTGAAAAGCCCCAGCCCAACACGATTCCCAATGTTGCCAAGGTTCTGGCAGAGGTTCTCGAAGCCAAAAATACTTACGGAACCATTATTCAGATGAGCGATGGGGATACTCCTATCGCAGATGCTATTCGCGCAATTGGGGCATAGGGTAGGCTTCTTCCTCTAGCCGGTGCGCCCGTTAGCACCCTTAACGCCAGCCCCGAGCCAGCTAACGGGCACACCGGCTACAGGGAGGGAGTAAGCTAGCACCCCTTAACGCCAGCCCCGAGCCAGCTAACGGGCACACCGGCTACAACACAACCCATAGCTGTTGCGCCAGCGTAAACATCCTCATCATAGCCCTGCCCATTCGTTCTAGCGTCTATTAATACTCAGAGATATTGTGCAAGATTTACCGAAATATCAAGGAAAGGGGACACCAAAAATTATAGCCTAGACGAGTTACACACAAACTGTTCAAAGGAAAACACATGGCTACCCCCCCGTTCATATTCAGCTCTGGTGTCAGCCCTGCTCATTGGCGCACTTGCCTTCACCGGTTGCGGCGCTAACCCCGAGAAAGCTCAAGAGGCTGCTGCTTCAGCCTCTGCATCAGTGGCTCAGGCCAATCTCAACGGTGTTCAGACCTTGGCAGATGACTACGCTACTGCCATGACCGACGTAGACCCCACCGCCTTAGAGAGCGCACTCTCCGCAGACGAACAAGCACGCTTCACAGAAATTTTTTCTGGCGCTGACCGGGACATCGAAACCGTTGCAGACCTAGAACAGTTTTTCTCTGAACTGAGCCCAGAAGATCAGGACCTTCTACGTAAAGTTGTGAGCTCAGATAGCCTCAAGATCCATGACCTGATTGACTACAGCGACATGGATGACAACAAAAAACTTACCCTGGACTTCTTGAACTTCATCCTGGTACTTGGGTTCACCATGGACGGTACAGAAATCAGCCTGGATAATAACAAAATCAACCTGGATGAGCTCAGCCTAGACGGAACCCAGGTGGAAATCCCCGTCAAAGCTCTTGCAGAGACCGATAGCGCAACAGAATCCATGAAGGACTTCTTCAACCACATCCCCGTTCGCTACGTCGATGGGGCCTGGAAGATTAACGGTAACAAGTACCTAGAAAAGATGGATTCAATTAGCTACGATTCCTAAGGTTTTCGGGAGGGCTTAAACCACCGCCACCTGGGCTATAACCCGGGTGGCGGTTTTCATGACTCCTGCGTGTGCAACAGAAAAGAGGCTAGAGCAGAGCGCTCCACAGACGGCACACGTTCTCCATGACCTTATAGCGCACCGGCCGGTAAATCCACTCATCGTAGCGCAACCGCTTGCAGTCAGCGATGTACTCCTGAGCGACCTGCTCCAGCTCCTTCACCATGGACGGGCTCACGATAAAAGTAGAGACCTCAAAGTTCAGCGCAAAAGAACGCGGATCCATATTAGAGGACCCAATAAAGGTCAGCTCATCATCAACAATCATGAACTTAGAATGCAGGACGGTAGGGCCGGGGTACTGCTGAATCTTAACCCCCGACCTCAAAAGCTCCTCATAGTAAGAACGCTGACCCATAATCGGCAGGAACTGATCCCCCTTCTCGCACACAATCAGGGTCACATCAATACCGGAGAGCGCCATGTTAGTCAGCGCCTGCAAGAGCGTTGACTCAGGCACAAAGTAGGGGGAGCAGATAATGATTCGCTCCTCAGCGTTATAAATCAGGTGGTTAATCAGGCGCAGATTATTTTCCGTTTCAAAACCCGGGCCAGACGGCACAATCTGGGCCAGCGGGCGCTGCGAGTCCTGGGTTGGGTCCTCATGAGCCTCAATATCTGCATCAATTTCGTTGAGCAAAAGCTCCTTAGTCTCCGCATACCAGTCCGACACAAAAACCGCGTTAAGCTCATGAACAACCGGTCCGGTGCAAAAGAAAGAAAGATCCTTCCACTCTAGGCCCTTTCTAAGATTCTTTGGGAGGTTATAGGTGCGATCAATAGCGTTCTGCGAACCCGTAAACGCCATCTCACCATCAATCACCACAATCTTGCGGTGATTACGCAGGTCAGGGCGCTGCCACTGGCCCTTCCAAGGCTTCAGAGGAAGCATCAAATGCCACGGAACCCCTGCCTGATTGAGTTTGCGCTGTAGTTCCTTCCACCTCGGGTACTTGCGGGAGCCAATATGATCGATGAGCACATGCACCGCAACCCCCCGCTGGTGCGCACGAATCAGAGCGTCCCAAAGCGGCTCCGTTGTAGCGTCCAGGCCGGTGATATAAAACTCGAAGTGAACATAGGTCCGTGCCCTATCAATATGCTCAGCAATCTCTAGTAGAGCCGCGTTATTATCGTGGCGCAACTCAAAGCTATTACCCCCAATAAGCGGCAGAGCACCCAGCTTGTAATTCAAATTAGCTGCCACACGGGCGGGCTCCGACAGGACGGGGCTCCCCAGAACCGCCTCATCACCCTCAATAGCATCCTTGATAATACTGTTCATCGTACGCTGACGGCTCAGCCGGTGCTTAGGCACCAGATTAGAACCAAAAACCAGGAAGGCAAGCAGACCCACATAAGGGATATAGAAGATAGCCATCAGCCAGCCCAGCGCCACCACAGGCTTACGGTTATAAGGCAACCAGAAAATAACGGTCAGACGAATCAAAATATCGATGACGACCAAAGAAACAGAAAGCCAGTCAGGGAGGTTCGCTAAATTAAGAAAAGGGAGGCTAAGATTCACCCTCCCAGTTTACCGGCTTGCCCACAGGTAGAGCCCCGCCAACCCACTACATAAGATAGGTAAGCCCCCGGGCCCTGCACTAGACTGATGGGGTGAACACACCCACCCCCGCAGAGAAGCCCACCCCGTCGGTTCGTCAACAGCGCCGTGAACGAACCCATGCAGCGATCCACCAAGCTGCCCTCAGCCTGGTGATAGACAAAGGCCTCAAAGGTACAACCACCGAAGAAATCGCAGAAAAAGCCCAGGTCAGCCCCCGAACCCTCTTTAACTACTTCGCCGGAAAAGAAGACGCCGTCCTCGGCCTGCGCGCCCCCGAACTCACCGATGAAATCCTCCAACGAGATCAGACCAGGGGAGACACCTACATTTTCGAGCGTATAGCTCACCTACTCATCGACATCCTGGTGCACTCAGTAGACGGCCCCACCTACCCCCAAATCAAAGAACTCCTGAGCACCTACCCCGAGCTCCGGTTCCGCATGAAAACACACCATCTCACCTGCGAGAACGTCCTAGCAGACTTCCTTCGAACCGTAGACTGGCAAACTTTCTCACAGCGCGGCCGCCGAGGCCCCATCATCTTCCGTACAGAAACGGACGCAAACCAGCACGGTGAACACATGGTTCAAGCCGCCATCTGCATCACCACAGCCATACTCCGCTACATCGACGTCACCCAGGGTATCCCAGTGGGCCCCCAACGCGATACCCTCATTAGAGAAGCCGTATCAACCTTCCGCTACCTACTCCGCGAAGACACACCAACAGGTCTGCCCTCACACGGCATACCCTAAACCCACCCCAGATCAAAGGAGAACCCCATGAAAATACTCGCCCCCACCTCCATTCGCCTCAACGAAGAGCTACTAGGCCTCACCACCGAGGACCAGCTCATCAGCTACGACCCCACCGCAAACATCTCCCCCGAGCACCACGACGCGGAAGTACTCATCGCCTGGGGCAACACCAACGACCAGCTCAAAAACGCCGCAACCAATCTCCACAAGGTAGAGCTGGTCCAGGCACTCCTCGCTGGCCCCGACCAGGCCCGCGCCGCAGGATTCCGCCCCGAAGCCGTCATTGCCTCTGGTAGCGGCCTCCACTCAAAAACCGTCGCAGAACACACCCTAGCGCTAACACTCAACTTCGTACGCTTCTTACCCACCCTGGCAGAACACCAGACCAAGAACTACTGGGCCGGCGAGCTAGGCGGCCCCCAGGAACTCCACCCCGCCAACCAGGTCACCACCCTGCTCGGCGCCAACGTCACCATCTGGGGCTTCGGCTCCATCGGCACCGCAACCGCCCGCCTCTTCGCGGCCTTCGGCGCCAACGTCACAGGTGTAGCCCGCAGCGCAGGGGAACGCGAAGGGTTCCCCGTCATCGCCACCGAAGACATCGACTCGGTTCTACCCACCACCGACATCCTGGTCATGATTCTGCCCAACTCAGAAGAAACCAAAAACTCGCTGGACGCCGCCCGCCTAGCCAAACTCCCCGAGCGCGCCTACGTAATCAATGTGGGTCGCGGCCCCACCGTTGACGATGCCGCCCTCATTGAAGCCCTCAACAGTGGTTCCATCGCGGGTGCCGCCATTGACGTCGTCGATCAGGAACCTCTGGACCCCGCCGACCCGCTCTGGGGAGCCAAGAACCTGGTCATCACCCCTCACTCCGCCGGTGGCCGCCCCGTTGAGCCGGAGCCCCTGATTGCCCAGAACCTGCAAGCTCTGCGCGACCAACGAGCAGATAAGACCGCTAACTGGCGCAACAGGATGAACTAGTTTTCTCTCCTTCTCTCGCTCAGCGCCCCGCTTAACGCCAGACCCGAGCCAACCAACGGTCACACAGTTCTACAGGCACCCGTAGGCGGCGCTCCCGTTAGCGCCCCTTAACGCCAGATCCGAGCCAGCTAACGGTCACACCGCCTATGGGTAGGTAGGGTACTGGCACCTCAAGACTTCAAAAAATAGGGCCGCCCCACCTGCAATAGGTGGGGCGGCCCCTTTGTCAGCTAGAGCGAACCCTAGTCGTCAACTTTGCCGTTCTCTTCCAGTAGCTTGGCGCGAAGCTCCCGGCGCTGGGCCTGAGCATCGGGATCAGGTAGGGGAACAGCAGCCAGCAGACGCTGAGTATAGGCCTGTTTGGGGTGGCGCAGGATCTGCTCACGCGTCCCCTGCTCTACAATCTCCCCTCGGCGCATGACCGCAATACGGTCGGCCAGAGCGTCAATAACAGCCAGGTCGTGGGTCACAAAGAGGCAGGCGAAGCCCATCTCCTGCTGAAGCTCCTGGAAGAGTTCCAGCACACGAGCCTGCACAGACACATCCAAGGCACTGGTCGGCTCATCGGCGATCAGGAGCTTAGGCTTGAGGGACAGCGCACGGGCAATACCCACACGCTGTTTCTGCCCGCCCGAGAGCTCATGCGGGTAACGGTTACGGTAAGAGCGGGGCAACTCAACCCGGTCGAGTAGCTCCTCAATCCGCTTCTGTAGAGCATCGCCCTTGGCCTCACCGGCCAGCATCATAGGCTCCCCAATAGATTCACCAATGGGCAGTCGGGGGTTCAAGGAAGAAGAAGGATCCTGGAAGACCATGCCAACATCCTTACGCACCTGGGCCAGGTCCTTACGGCTGGGTTTGCGCATATCAACACCACAAACGTTCAGCTCACCCTCGGCAACCTGCAAGAACCCCACGGTAGCGCGGCCAATGGTGGACTTACCGGAGCCGGACTCACCCACCAGACCCAGCACCTCACCGGCCCGGATCTGAAGGTTAGCGTCGGTAACCGCTCGGAAGGGACCAACCCGGCCCTGCTTGGGGTATTCCAGGGCAACGTTCTTAAGCTCCAGGATAACCTCACCATCTGCCTTGGGCGGGGGGAGTACCTGGTTGATGACAGCCGTTGGCGGGCGCTGGCCTTCAGCGGCATCGTCAATGGCTGCGTTCACATCAATCTCATCACCGCCCAGGTGGAGCACCGAGCCTAGCAGAGCCTTGGTGTACTCGTGCTGGGGGTTATTGAAGATATCGTGGATTTCACCGGTCTCCACAATCTCCCCTCGGCGCATAACCGCTACCCGGTCAGCCAGGTCAGCAACAACACCCATGTCGTGAGTAATCAGAATAATTGCTGAGTTGAGCTTCTTCTGCAAGTTACGCATGAGCTGAAGAATCTCAGCCTGCACGGTCACATCCAGTGCCGTAGTGGGCTCATCGGCAATCAGGAGCTTGGGGTTGGTGGACAGTGACTGGGCGATCATAGCGCGCTGGCGCTGCCCACCGGACATCTGGTGCGGGTAGGAATTAAAGGCCTTGACCGGGTCAGGCATCTCCACCAGCTCAAGCATTTTAAGAGCTTCGTCTTTAGCCTGAGCGGGTGAGATGTCCTTGTGAATTCGCAGGGTCTCAATAATCTGATCCCCCACGGTCATGACCGGGTTCATAGCGGTCATAGGTTCCTGGAAGATGACCGCGACCTCTTCACCGCGCACGCTGAGCAAGTCGGTATTAGAGAGCCCAATCAGTTCACGGCCGTTGAGCTTAACGGATCCAGTGACCCGGGCGTTCTTGGGGAGCAGGCCGATCATACCCATAGAGGAGACGGACTTACCGGAGCCTGATTCACCCACAATAGCGAGTACCTCACCGGCATGAACCTCGTAGCTGAGGTTAATGGCGGCGGGAACCCACTTGCGTTCGACACCGAAGTCGACGCTGAGGTCACGAACTTCAAGCACCGGGCTAGCGGTCTGCTGAGTTACTGGAGTATTCACTAGTTTTCCCAACTCTTAGGTTTGGTTAAGGAGTTTTATCTTGTAGAGCGGTTTTTATCTGAGAGAATCTAAAGACTATGAAGTCTCAGTATTTGCAGAACCCCCCGGTACGTTTTCGGACCAAGACAGCTGCCCTCTACACCTGGTGTGCGGGCCTTGTTGCTCTTAGCGTCCTGCTGGCTTTGGCCTACAGCGGCGGCCCCTTAGCCCTTCTCAAGCAGGGGTGGGGTGCACTGCTGATAGCCTACGCCATCTGGTACCTGCTGGGCCGCTCGGATGTCCTTGTTGACCAAGACGCAATTACCGTGCGCAACCCTTTTGTGAACCATACCGTTAACTACGCGGCCCTGATTGATATCTCGACCAGGTACCACCTGACCCTGGTGACAGCCACTAAGCGCTATCAGGCCTTCGGGGTGCCCGCCAGCGGTATGCTTGCCTCCCTCACGGCTCACCGTCAGGACTTACGCAATCTTCCCGCGATCACCTACGCTGTCGGCTCTGCTGTGCGGACTTCGGATTTACCGAACTCAGCGGCAGGCGCCCTGGCCCTGATGATTCGGGGCTACTGGCAGGAGCAGGTAGAAGACGGTGCCCTTGACGGTGTTGAGCCGGTTCAGATATCCACCCTTGATCTGCGGGGGATCCTCACCTGCGGCGCCCTGGTCTTCTTGACTGTGGTAGGGCTCTTCCTTTAGCTAGGAGGGGTCTGCTTTTCTCTATAGGTTTATGGGTGGCGGTGGCTGCTTGTTCAGCCACCGCCACGGTTCTCAAAGCTACCGGGGCTGGCTACTGAGCCTCAGATTTTACCAGTACCGGGCGTACCGGAACCGGGAGCGTCAGGGCCGACGGTCTCCGAGGGGCCTGAGCCCTGCTGGGTGAGCTCAGCATCCAGGCTGGTCCGTGCTAGGCCTGCCTCAGCCGGGGCTGTCTGACCGCTTACCCCCACACCGTTCTCCGCTGAGTGGGCGGTACGCTCGGTGGCTTTCTTGGGGTTGAACTTCTTCTGGCGAGGATCAAAGGCATCTCGCAGACCATCACCCACAAAGTTGATAGCCAGTGAGATTACTAGGATGAAAAGCCCGGGGAACCAGAAGAGCCAGGGGCGGGTTGAGAAAGCTGACTGGTTAGCTGAAATCAGTGACCCCAGCGACCAGTCCGGCGCTTTAATGCCGAAGCCCAGGTAGGAGAGGGCGGTTTCGGTTAGGATGGCCGTACTCATCATCAGGGACACATTCACGGTTACTACACCAATAGCGTTGGGCAGAATGTGCTTAAAGATGATCCGCAAATCAGAGGCTCCCGCTAGACGGGCGGCATCAACGAATTCGCGTTCACGCAGGGAGAGGAACTCGGCGCGCACCAGACGGGCCAGGGAAGCCCAGAAGAGCAAGCCCACCACTACACCGAACATGATGGTATTCCAAATACCGTTAAAGTAGCTACCGGCTAGCTTACCCAGTACGGCGGTCAGCAGGATCAGGGGGATGATGATCACCATGTCGGTAAAACGCATGATCAGGGTTTCAACCCAGCCCCGGTAGTAACCTGCCAGGCCCCCAAAGAGTACCCCCAGGAAGGCCGCGATGGCGGTAATGAGGGTAACCACTAAGAAGGTATTTTGAACACCGCGCATGGTCATGGCAAAGAGGTCGCGGCCGGTAGCGTCCTGGCCGAACCAGTGCTGGGCGTTAGGGGCGGCTCCGTTGACGGTGGGGTTCATTTCTGTGTAATTGTAGCCCCACCAACCGGGCACCGGGCCCACCCCAATGGAGGTGACAGCCAGTAACAGGATCAGCCCCAGGAGAACCAGGGAGATAACGGCACCGGTGTTCTGGCGGAAGCGCTTGCGGACAATCTGCCCCTGGGTTTTACCCACCGACTCCTGGGCCCGGATGTCCACGTTGGTCTCTAGGGCCCGCATAGCGGTGGTTTCGGTGGTGGGCTCTGCGACCGAGCCCTTGTTGGTGGTTTCGTTGGTGCTCATTATGCTTTCACCCTCACGCGCGGATCGAGTGCTGAGTAGAGAAGGTCAGCAACCAGGTTAAAGGTCAGTGCCATGATGCCTGTCAGCAAGAAGACACCCATGACGGGGTTAGGGTCCGTTTGGGCCAGCGCGTCCAAGAAGAGGGTACCCATACCCTTGAAAGCGAAGATGCGTTCGGTGATAGCTGCACCACCGATAATCGACCCAATATCCATAGCGATAATGGTTGCGAGGGGGATCAGCGCGTTGCGGAAGGCGTGCTTCATGACCACGGAACGTTCGGAGACACCCTTGGCGCGAGCTGTGCGGATGTAGTCCTGGTTCATGATCTCCAACATAGAGGCACGTGAGTACCTGGAGTACGATGCCAAGGAAATCAGCGTCAGGGCGATAGTGGGCAGGAGGATATGGGTCATGGTGTCAATCCCATGGATCCAGAAGTCACCCTGCAAGTTAGGGGTGGAGGCGTTAGCCGTTGGGATAGGGCGACCCTTGATACGGCCGCTGTTGAGGTAGCTGGGCCAGGCCTGCATGAAGCGGTCTGCGATAATCAGCAGCGCCATAGCTAGGCCGGTGAGCATACCCACACGGGCCCCCTGGCCCTTGTCGTAGCCACCCCAGACCAGGCCCAGAATGACACCCAGGGCCATAAAGGCTGCCGTGACGATGACGATCATCAGCAAGGTAGCTTGCGCCAGCAGACCTTGAATGGGGAAGTAGGCCACAAGACCGACTACCACCATGCTCAGGCCAGCTCCCAGGGCACGGCGGTTGCGCAGGCCGGAGACCAAAACGGTGAAGGTCAGGGCGGCAACCAGGCCCAGGGGAAGAATGAAGGGGATCCCCAGGAAGGGGGTCAGGAACCAGTGGGTGGCAGACACAAAGATGATGGCCCCAGCGGTTAGGGTGAAGCCCACCAGACCCATGAGGTAGCGGGTCTTTTGCTTGCCGAAGGAGGCCGCATACCAGAAGAGGCCGGCTAGGGCCGAGATCAGCAGGGTGGTGGGAATAGTTACCACGGGGTTTCGCAGGAAGTCGTTAAAACCAATGGCCAGGAATTCCTTGAGCAGAACTGCGATCCAGAAGGAGGGCAGGGAGAAGAAGAGAAAGCTGGCGAAAGTAACGGTGTAATCCAGCCCGGAGTACTGGCGCAGAGCCGAGACAATACCCAGGCAGACACCGATCAGGATAGCCAGAATTGTTGCGGCAAGCACCAGGGTCAGGGTCTGGTAGACGGCGTTAGAGAGCAACTGGGTGACCGGGGTGCCAGCCAGGTTCTGCCCGAAGTCACACTTACCGGCAAAGCAACCCAGCACACCACCTAGCCACTTGAAGTAACGCAGAGGGGCTGGGGTATCCAGGTCGAGGGCCGCAATGCGCTGGGCAATCAGGGCCTCTTTATTGGGGGAGGTGGAGACTCGTAGCTCTTCTAGGGGATCACCGGCAATAGCTACGAGGTTATAGATCAGAAAGGAGGCACCAAAGAGAATGAAAACCGCGGTAATCAAGCGCCTCACGGAGTACATGAGCATGATAGGTTCCTGGTGGGTTGGGGAGTTAGAGGTGCTGGGGTTGCCAGCCTAACTCAATAGCCAGAAGGCGCGGACGCTGCTTGAGCGTCCGCGCCGGGGAACAAGCTACAGGGCTAAGAAGTTCAGCCACTGTAGCGTGAGCTGAGCATTTGCTAGCTACTAGTTAGCAATATCCCATTCTTCAATGTTCCAGGTCAGGGGCTGAGAACCTGCCTTAGGCTTGACCCCGCTCAGGAAGTCGCTGTAGGAGGTAACAGCAATGGACTGGAAGAGGGGCAGACCGTAGCCGTCCTTGAAGGTTTCGGCATCGGCAGACATCTTGAGCTCGTTGATCTTAGCTTCATCGGTGGTCTTCATGATCTGATCAGCAGAAGCATCCACGCTGGCGTTGGAGTAGCTGTTGAAGTTGGATGAAGAGCCTGTCTTGAAGATCTGGCCCAAGGTGCTGTTACCTACACCGGGGGATACCCAGCCGAAGATGGAGGCCTCGTAGTCACCACCGGGAAGCAGGGTGCCCCACTGCTCGCTACCGGCGTCCTCTACCTTGAAGCCAGCCTTCTCCGCGGACTCCTTAATCATCTGGAAGGAGTTCACGCGGTTGGAGTTCTTGGAGTTGTAGAGAATGCGGATGGTGGGGGTCTTACCGTCCAGCAGTTCCTTGGCCTTGGCGATATTGGCGTCCATATCATCCAGGGGGTACATGTCGGAGTTGTTGCTCTCCACAGTCTTCTTGTAGTTATCGGCATCCGAAACTACGTAGAGCTGGGAGTTGAGAACCTCAGCCTTATCGTCCATGGGCTTAATGAGCTTGTTGACGATGTCCTGGCGGGGAACGGTCAGCAAGAAGGCCTTGCGCACGTTCTCATCGGCGAAGGGGGAGCCTTCCTTCATGTTCAGGTCCAGGTGATCGTAGGACTGGTCGGGCTGGGTCTCGGTGACAACGTTCTCCAGGTTTTCTAGCTGGCTGACGGTGTCGATGGAGGCCTGGGGGGCAACAGCGTTGACGTCGCCGTTCTGCAGGGCCTGTACCTGGCCAGCGGCATCGGGCAGAACCTTGAGGATGACCTCGTTGATGGCGGGCTTGGTCTCGCCCTGGTATTCGGGATTGGCGGTCAGGGTAACTGACTGGTTCTCCTGAACACCGGTTACCAGGTAGGGGCCGTTACCCACGGTCAGGGCCTTGTTGCTGGGCATGGTGGTGGTGTCAAACTTAGTCTTCCAGGCATCAGCAATCTTGCGGAGGTTTTCGTTCTCCTCGCCGGGGGTGGCGGTTTCCAGGGTCTGAACCAGGGTTTCTTCGTCCATGCCAGCCAGTTCAGCTACCACGTGAGCGGGCTTGCCGATGTCGTAGGCAATCTCCCAGTCAGCAAAGGCCTGGGGGTAGTTGAAGGTAATGGAGCGGCCGTCTTCACTGAGGGTGGGCTTACCGGCTTCCTTGAGGCCCTGGGTGTCACCGGCGTACTCAAAGTAGCTAACGGCGTCTTCGCCTTCACCGTCAAAGTAACCTGACTGAGAAGCCCAAGCCAGCAGCAGGTCACCCTTGTCGATCTCGTTGCCGTCGGACCACTTCTGGCCCTCGTTGACGGTGTATTCGACCTTGATGCCGTCGCCGTCATCCTTCTTCTCGTAGCTGCCGAACCAGTCATTGTGGCGGACCTTGAGCTCATCGGTGATGGTGTAGAAACCGGTGTTGGTCATGGTAGCAACAATGGCGTTGGTGTCGGTGTTACCCGTGGCGGTGCCAATGTTGAGGGACGAGAACACGTTAGTGATCGCAATGGATACAGACTTATCACCCGATGAACCTGAACCACCACCGGCGGTGTTTGATGATCCGGCGCAGGCCGAAAGGGCGAGTGCGGCAACGGCTGATAGGCCGAGCGCTGATGAGATACGGGTTGTACGCATTGGCGTCTCCTCGTGTGAAGGGGAAAAATTCGGTGGCTTGTGGCCCACACTTAGTCCGGCCTGAGCCGGTCTAGCACCAACCAGAGGGATGGGGTGTGGTGAGTCACAAAACCTGTACTCTATATATTAGGCTACTTCTTAGGGCACCCGCCACCTGAACCCTCCTTTGGCTGAAAAACTTTCATAAAAAGTCAAAAAAGTTTTGACAGTCCCCTGAAAACTAGAGGAAGAACCAATCATCTTTATGCAGGGCTCTACATGAAAATAAATTATTGGTAAGCTGTGGCGGCTGGCTTCTGACCCCCTCAGCATGCTGATATGTTGGCGCTGAGCTAGGCTCTCCCGGCGGGCCTAATCACCTAGCGAGCGGACCATCTGAATATGCTCGATCCCAGCTTCGAGGTAGGGGGAACCTACCTCTTTAAAGCCGGCTGGCCCGTAGTAACCATCTTTGAGGTAGGCCTGGGCGCTGATCACAACTCGTTCGGCCTCCGTATTCTCTTCTAGCCAGGTGAGGGCCTGAGCGAGGAGCTTTTTGCCCAGACCGGTACCGCGGACGCGGGGGTGGACAGCAACCCGGCCAAGTGTCCAAGCAGTAGGGTCTGCGGGGTGGCTGCCATCGGAGTAGGTAGACAGGTCAAGCATACGCAGGTAGGCCAGTACTTCGCCTTCTTCTGTTGCCTGGTAGAGATGGAAGGCGTGACGGTCGGCGCGGTCAATCTCGTTTTCTTCGGTAATCTTTTGGCCGACCACAAAGACCAGCCCGCGGAGCAGGTAAATCTCGTTGAGCTCATCAAGAGTCAGCTCATAAAAGGGTTTCACGGTAAACATGCCCCTATTCTAAAACCCGTCCAGGGTGGGGCTATCACCGGTGGGTAACTGCAGCGGTAGCTTGTCTATTGAGTGGGGTCTGCCGGTGGGTGCTGATGGGCGGGGCTGGCCAGTTAGGGTGCCTTGGGGTTTTTAGCCCTATCAAGGGCAGAACCAGCCGAAAAAACTTCCGCCAGCTCGGGGGCACCAGCTGCGGGAAGCTAGGGCAAGCAAATCTGACACCCACCACAGAAAAGCCCCGCCCCTCTTAGAGAGGGGCAGGGCTTTCTAACAGCCAGTGGAGGACTACTTGGTAGTGACCTTCAGCAGTTCGCTACCGGGCTGAACGCTGCCGGTAGTTCCTTCAACCTCGGCAAAGCGGTTGGTGTTGGTGACCAGAATGGGAGTCACCAGTGAGTAACCGGCGTTCTGAATGACCTGAGGGTCAAAGGTCATCAGGATGTCGCCGGGAGCAACACGCTGACCCTTTTCGACCTTGACATCGAAGCCTTCACCGTTGAGGTTAACGGTGTCGATACCAAGGTGAATGAGGAGCTCAATGCCGTTATCCAGCTTGAGGCCAACAGCATGGCCAGAAGGCATGGTAACGGATACCTTACCTGCGGCAGGAGCTATGACGGTGTTACCGCTGGGGATAATAGCGGCACCCTTACCCAGCTTCTCTGCGGCGAAGATAGGATCCGGGGTCTCGGACAGAGCCACAGCCTGACCTTCCAGGGGAGAAGCCAGGGTCAGGACGGTACCAGCGGCAGGAGCCTGAGCCTCTGCTTGGTCGTTGGACCAGGGGGTAGCAGCTGAGGCGCCGGTTGCAGCACCAGCAACGGCAGCTGCACCTGCGCTAGCGCCGGCAGCAGCAGGAGCGGCGGCTGAAGCCCGCTGCTCAGCCTTTTCCTCAGCGGAGGTTTCGCCGGCCTTGGGCTTGGACTCGTAACCGAAGACCAGTACGCCTGCCATAGCACCAAAGAAGGCAATAGCCAGACCGATAGCGTACAGGTGGGTGGGCTGCATAGCAGGCAGCGAGATCAGTGAGGTGAAAGCAAAAGCGTAGGACTTAACACCCAGCGCCGAGATGGTTGCGCCACCGATGATAGCGGGAACCAGGATGAGGGGGAAGACACGCTTGTAGCGCAGAACAACACCGTAGAGGGAAGGCTCAGAGATACCACCGAGCAGACCGGATACAGCGGCACCGGTCGCGGTCTGACGCAGTTCCCTATTGTGCTTGGCGCGGATAGCAACACCGGTAACCAGGCCGAAAACAGCGAAGTTGTAAGCACCCATGGGGGACTGGATGAAGTCGGTACCGGTGGTCTGCAGGTTATTAATCATGATGGCGTTCAGAGGCCAGTGCAGACCCAGGGGCACCATGAAGAGGTAGAGACCAGCAATCAGGCCACCGACCAACCAGGGAGCAACCTCGTTGACGTTACCGATGATATCGGAGATAGCAAGAGCGAACTTAATGCCGATGGGGCCAATCAGGAAGGCGGTCAGGGGGACCAGAACCATAACAGAAATCATGGGCACGAAGACCATGTGCAGCATGGTGGGGATAATCTTCTTGAGGAAGCGCTCTAGGGGTGCCAGCAGGGCTGCGGCGAAGAGTGGCGGGAAGATCTGGCCGGTGTAGTTCATAACGTAAAGGGGGAGGTCCAGGCCCAGGAAGGGGACGTTGACAACGCCATCAACGGCGATGTTGTTAAAGCCCTGGAAGGTGCCGGTCATGAGGGCGGCGGGGATAGCTGCACCAACCCACATGTTAGCGCCCAGGCGCTTAGCGGCGGTGGCGCCAATCATGATGGGCATGAACTGCAGAACCGACAGCGAGGCTGCCATGAGGATGAACCAGAAGGGGAAGGTTGCGCGCCACTCGTCTAGCATAGTGGCGGCGGCATCGGGGTCAGCCAGGCGGGGACCGTTAACAATATCAATGTTAACCATCTTGCCGGTGAGGTCAGTGTACTGGCCGAAGTAGCCGAACTGCTGGAGGAAGACGATCAGGGTCAAGATCATGGAGGTGCCCAGCAGAGCCCACAGGATGGGGCGGAAGGAGTCTGAGAGCACATCGAAGACGCGGGTCAGAACGCCGGCCTTCTTCTGGTTGGGGTCAGCCTCGCCCTTGCCCTCGCCAACGGTGCCCATGCCGGGGAGCTTGAGCATCTCGTTGTAGACAGACTCGACCTTATCGCCGAGCACGACCTGGGTCTGGCCGGACTGCTCAATGATGGAAAGAACACCGGGGATGTTCTCAATCTTGGTGCGGTCAATAGCGCTATTGGACTTGGGAGTCACGCGCAAGCGGGTAGCGCAGTGGGTAAAGTGCGAGATGTTCTCGGGGCCGCCCAGGCCTTCAAGAATTTTCTCACCCATTTGTGAATTATTCACGAGTGAACCTTACTGGTATGTGTGCGGTTTGCCCTGGCCCCTTAAGACAAAAAGACCCGAGTTGCCTATCTATACGGTCTTCCCCCAGAGGGCAGACTCATGCACTTAAAACCAATCCGGTGCCTAGACCGGACCTCATCTAAGAGCTGATAGCAACTCAGGTCTTGCCTGCTGAACCAGTAACAATCCTGATGATTAACTAAAATTGCGGGGACGAACCCCGTTACCCCTTCACCCTACTATTCCTTGCGGTAAGACGCAAGCGCCCCTGTTAGGAGCCTTCTTTTGAGATGGCCTGGCTTGCTTCGATGACCTCACGGTGGTGAGTTCTGAGCCATCTGTTGTGCAGTTGCAGATTGACTTCGATGAGCAGGCACCCCATGATTGCAGCACCTAGCGTGACCAGCAGGTAAGAGCCAGAGGGAAGGGTGAACTGGTGGTACCAGAGAGAGGGCGGCAGATCCAGAACCAGGGCAAGGCCCAGGTACATGCCCGCAACAATGAGGAGCCTGACCCCGCGAAGTGGCCTGGTGACGGTGGTGATGTTGTAGACACCCATGAGGACCAGGGCAATAAAGGTCGCGGTCTGAACCTCCGAGGTTGCTATACCCGCATGGCTGTGCCCGTAGCCAATCACCAAGACCAGCACAGCAGTGATGACCAGGGCGCTGGGGATAGCGTAGTGCAGGGCCCTACTCAAGAAACCGCTGACATAGCGGCGCTTATTGGGCAGCATGGTCAAGAAGAAGGCCGGGCCACCTACAATCAGTAGGTCAGCGGTGGAGTACTGGCGAGGCAGGAAGGGGAACTGCCAGCAGAGGATGCCCAAAATCAGGCCCAGGAAAATTGCAAAGGCCGTCTTGGTGAGGAAGAGGTTGGTCACCCGCTCGATGTTGGCGATAATCTTACGGCCTTCAGCAAGCACACTGGGGAGCCTATCAAAACGACCATCCAGCAGAACCAGACGGGAGACGGCCTTGGTTGCTGGTGCGGCGTTACCCATAGCAATGCCCAGATCAGCGTGTTTGAGGGCAAGAGCATCGTTAATACCGTCACCGGTCATAGCAACTACTCGACCCGCTTGGCGTAGACCCAGCACCATGTTCTTCTTCTGCTCCGGGGAAACCCGGCCAAAGACACTGTGGGTCAGGGCAGCCTCAACCAGTTCGGGGCCTTGCTCAGGCAGGGTGGAGGCATCTACTGCGCCAGCTGAGGTATCCATGCCTGCGGCCTGGGCGGCGGCGGCCACCGTGCGGGGGTTATCACCGGAAAACACTTTCAGGTCGATACCCTGCTCCCGGAAGTAGGCTAGGGTGGCGGGTGCCTCGGAACGAACTTGTTCCCGGAAAATCACAAAGAACTGGGGGTCTAGACCCTGCGGAACCTGCTGGGCCACACGGCCCGAAGAATCACGGGTCAGGGCAGGAGCATGACCGAGAACCATCACCCGCAGGCCGGAGGCCGCAAGCTCACCTGCTCGGAGCGCGGGCGCTGAACCGGGAGAGAGTAAGACCTCGGGGGCACCCAGAATCCAGGCGCCACTACTGGCGAACTCCACCCCGCTAAAGCGCAGAGCCGACGAAAACGGCAGGAGCGCCTGAGCCTCTTCAAGGCCCTGCCCCTTGGTTAGCTGTGCAAAGGGTTCTTTCAGGGCGGCGGCGGTAGGGTTGGCGTTATCATCGGCACCGAACCAGGCTAAAGCGCCCTGCCAGCCGGGATTTTTACCCACGTCGTGGCCTCCGGCAAGCCGGACCTCTTGTTGACCCTCTGCACGGGCCAAGACTGTTCCATCGAGCAGGCGGGCCGACTCAAAGCGCACCCCACCCTCGGTCAGGGTGCCGGTCTTATCGAAGCAAACCGTATCAACACGGGCTAGCACTTCAACCGCAGGCTGTTCCTGAATCAGCACCTCAGATTTGGCGAGCTTGACCGAAGCAACCGCAAAAGAGATGGTGGTCATCAGAGCCAGACCCTGAGGAATCATGGAAGCAACCGAGGAAACAGAGGTAATCAGGGCATCACGCCAGCTTCCGGTCTCCAAGGCCACCTGCCAGCCACCGGCCGCCTGCATCTGCCCGTTGAGGACCACTGCAATAATCGGTACCAGAGCCCAGGTAATCCAGGTAACTACCCGCTCCATACCCGCGCGCAGTTCGGAATGAATGGTGGTGAACTGGCGGGCCTCAGCGGTAATCTTTGCGGCACGAGATTTAGCACCCACCGCAGAGAGCCTTACCCTGCCGGAGCCGCCAATAACAGAGGAAGCAGAAAGTACCTGATCCCCGGGCTTCTTACCCACCGGGTCGTTCTCACCGGTCAGCAGAGACTCATCCACATCAAGGCCGTCACTGGTCAGGACCACAGCATCGGCGGGAACCTGGTCACCACGTTTGAGCAGAACAACATCGTCCAGCACCAGCTCATCGAGCGGAACCCGAACGAGCTTGCCATCACGCAGGGCGCTCACCGGGTCACGCCGTAAGAGAGCGATTTTATCGAGCTGGCGTTTAGCGGAGAATTCCTGCGTAAAGCCAATGACAACGTTGGCGATAGCTGCCAAGAGAAAGAGCGTATCGAGCCAGCTTCCCAGCATAATTACCGCAAGACCGCACAGCCCAAGAACCAGGTTAAACATGGTAAACAGATGGGATCGGACGATGGCCGCTGTCGTTCGAGAGGTCGCGGTGTTCTGGGTATTGACGAGCCCTGCCTGCTGACGCTCAGCCACCTCTTGCTCACTCAGGCCCTGCAAGGCCAGGACGCTATCGGGCTGGGTGCTCACAGCGACACGGTGGCGGGTACTTGCGGCACCAGACATGCAAAGGGCTCCTCGGATAGGTGATGGGCGTCCTTTCTAGTTTAGTTCAGCAAGTGCCCGCAGGACTCAGCCTAGGGTATGAAGTCTTGATCTCTGCACACCTTCATTCTGTACTCGGCTCCAGCTAGGGCGGGGCCCAGCCATGTACAAAAGAGAGTTGAATTTTGTTGGTGGTCGGCTCTGGCTAGGGTTGGGTCCAGCAAAACCCCGGCGGGTCCACAAGATGATGGACCAAGCAGAAAAACTGGTGCCCGGTCTCTGGAGCTAGCGGACGCCTGCACTCACCAGCCTTTGCCCTAGGGTGATGGGCTGCTGCATGAGCTCACTCCACTGCGTCCTGACGATTTTCTAGCCCCAAGAACTCTTTTCAAGCCCCAAGAACTCTAAGCAGAATCTCCGCTGATCCAAGGAGGAAAAACAAACATCCGCCCCCTTGCTCCACAGAGGAGTCGGGGCGGATGCCTGATTCATCACAGCGGGAATCCCGAGGTGATGCTAAGAAGCGAAATAGCCGGGCAGCGTGCCTTCGTGGGCTTGACGTAGCTCATCGAGGTCAAGAGCTACCTGGCCCTGAATATCCAGGGTCTTGGAGACAGCATCCACGACACCGATACGGGCGAAGGGGTAGGAGCGGGCAGTGCACATGTCCTTGAAACGTACCTCTTCGGAGCGGGGTACCGAAACCAGTACACGGCCCAGGGACTCTGAGAAGAGCAGGGTGAAGATGTCCACGCCGTCACGCTCCGCCAGTTCACCCAGACCCACACGGGCACCGACGCCAAAGCGCAGGCAACCCTCTACCAGGGCGGCGGCCAGGCCACCGGAGGAAAGGTCGTGGGCGGCATCAATCATGCCGTCCCGGCTCATGTTCACCAGCATGTCACCGAGCAGGCGCTCAGCGGCCAGATCTACCTGGGGAGGCAGACCGCCCAGGTGCCCCTTGTACCGGGCCCACTCGGAGCCATCCAGCTCATCGCGGGTAGTGCCCAGCAGGTAGAGGGCCTGGCCGTCATGCTCAGCAGACCAACCGGAGGGGGTCCGGCGGCTGACATCGTCCATGACACCCATCATGGCTACCACGGGGGTGGGGTTAATGGCCTTACCACCGGTCTGGTTGTAGAGGGAGACGTTACCTCCGGTCACGGGAACCCCCAGTTCCATACAGCCGTCCGCCAGGCCGCGCACAGCCTCGGCGAACTGCCACATGATGTCCGGGTCCTCGGGAGAACCAAAGTTCAGGCAGTCAGAAACAGCTACGGGGCGCGCACCCACGGTAGCCACGTTGCGGTAGGCCTCAGCCAGGGAAGCCCGAGCACCGGTGTAGGGGTCCAGCTTGGTGAAGCGGGGGTTGGCATCGGTTGCTAGGGCCACACCCAGGCCGGTCTCTTCGTCCACACGGATGATGCCACCGTCATCGGGCATAGCCAGGGCGGTATTGCCCTGAACATAGCGGTCGTACTGGTTGGTGATGTAGCTCTTGGAGCACATGTTCGGGGAGGCCATGAAGTTCTTGATAGCCTCACCCAGCGCTTGACCGGTGGGGCGTTCATCATCTGCTGCCGAACCGGTGAAATGGTCAGCTTGCAGGGCGTCCTGCCAGTCGGGGCGACCGTAGGGGCGCTCGTAGGTGGGGCCTTCGTGGGCAACCGTCTTGGGGTCAACGTCCACAATGATTTCGCCCTGCCACTCAATCGTGAGGCGGCCAGAACCGGTGACCTCACCCAGAATGGAGTATTCCACATCCCACTTGTGCATAATCTCTTCAAAACGGGCCAGGTTCTCGGGGGTCACCACCGCCATCATGCGCTCCTGGGACTCCGACATGAGAATCTCGCCGGGGGTGAGGGTGGGGTCACGCAAGAGGACCTTGGTCAAATCAACGTGCATACCACCGTCCCCGTTGGAGGCGAGCTCGCTGGTGGCACAGGAGATACCAGCAGCACCCAGGTCCTGAATGCCCTCAACCACCGATCCCTTGAAGAGCTCTAGGCAGCACTCAATGAGGACCTTCTCGGCAAAGGGGTCGCCCACCTGAACGGCGGGGCGCTTGGAGGGCTTGGTGTCATCAAAAGACTCAGAAGCTAGCACGGAGGCACCGCCAATACCGTCACCACCGGTGCGGGCACCAAAGAGGATGACCTTATTGCCAACACCGGAGGCATTCGCCAGGCGGATGTCTTCGTGGCGCATAATGCCTACAGCCAGGGCATTGACCAGCGGGTTTGCCTGGTAACACTCGTCAAATTCCACTTCGCCGCCAATATTAGGCAGGCCCAGGGAGTTGCCGTAGCCACCCACACCGGAGACTACGCCGGGTAGGACGCGGGCGGTGTCGGGGTGGTCAATTGCCCCAAAACGCAGGGGGTCCATGACCGCTACGGGGCGCGCCCCCATGGAGATAATGTCACGCACGATACCGCCCACACCGGTTGCCGCCCCCTGATAGGGCTCAACGTAGGAGGGGTGGTTGTGGGACTCAATTTTGAAAGTGATAGCCCAGCCCTTGCCAATGTCGGTCACACCGGCGTTCTCGCCGATACCGACCAGCATGTCCTTCTTCATCTCTTCGGTCACCTTGGCGCCGAACTGCTTGAGGTGGACCTTAGAAGACTTGTAGGAACAGTGCTCAGACCACATGACCGAGTACATGGCTAGCTCGGCGGCGGTGGGGCGGCGGCCCAGGATCTTCTTGATGTCCTCGAACTCGTTTTCTTTCAAGCCCAGTTCGGCCCAGGGGAGTTCGGTGTCGGGGGTGGCGGCAGCGTGC
Organism: Rothia sp. CCM 9417; assembly: GCF_048513575.1. Classification (NCBI taxonomy): domain Bacteria; kingdom Bacillati; phylum Actinomycetota; class Actinomycetes; order Micrococcales; family Micrococcaceae; genus Rothia; species Rothia sp. CCM 9417. The sequence continues at coordinate 26,210 of NZ_JBLXXT010000007.1, forward strand.
TCGACGGTGTCGAGGTTAAACTTCTTGTCGTTCAATGGTGTGAATCCTTCGGTGGGGCCCGCTAGGCCTTGACCAGCTTCTTAAGAACAGAGGTGAAAACGCCCAGGCCATCAGCGCCCTGACGCAGGCCCACGGGGCCAAAACCAGAGGATGAGGGCCCAAAACCGGGTTCAACGGCGTGTTCGGGGTGAGGCATCAGGCCAACCACATTGCCTGCCTCATTACAGATACCTGCAATATCGTTGCGTGAGCCGTTGGGGTTATGGCCCACATAGCGGAAGACCACCCGGCCCTCAGCTTCAAGAGCGTCCAGGGTCTTGGTATCGGCTACATACTGGCCGTCCTGGTTCTTGAGAGGAACCACAATCTCCTGGCCCTGCTCAAAATCGCAGGTCCAGGCGGTCTGGCTGTTCTCGATGCGTAGAATCTGGTCACGGCAGATGAACTTACGGTGATCGTTCTTAATCATGGAGCCGGGGAGCAGGTGCGTCTCGGTCAGAATCTGGAAACCGTTGCAGATGCCCAGAACCGGCAGGGGGGAGGAGCCGGATGTACCCGCTGCGCTCGCCGCTTCAACGACCTGAGCCATCACCGGAGCCTTGGCGGCAATAGCCCCGGCGCGGAGGTAGTCACCGTATGAAAAACCGCCGGGAACAATGACTGCATCTACCTGGTGTAGGTTTGCGTCATTGTGCCACAGCGGTAGGGGGGTGCCACCGGCTAGACGTACGGCGCGGGCTGCGTCGCGGTCATCGAGGGTGCCGGGGAAGGTCACCACACCAACTCGGATACCCGCTAGAGCGGTATCGGGGCTGGCGGTGGAGAAATCGCCAACCAGGGGAACGTCGTGTGCTGCGAGAGATTCTGCCACCGTTTAGTCCTCCAGCGCCTGGACGTTGATGACGTCTTCGATGACCGGGTTAGACAGCAGTTCTTCTGCTGCCTGGCGGGCCTGGGCGAGGAGCTCATCGGTCAGGGGGCCATCAACGGTCAGCTCGAAACGCTTGCCCTGACGGACATCGGTGAAATTGGAGAGGCCGATGCGGGGAAGCTCATGGGCAATGGCCTTGCCCTGGGGGTCGAGGATCTCGGGCTTGAGCATAACGTCAACAACAATACGGGCCATGAAGGGGCACTCCTTGGGTGCTGGAATCTAATTAAAGCCAGCTCTCATTTTACACGGGGGTGGAGTGTCGCGGGGCACATTGGGGTACCTGTAGATGGGTTTCAGGAGCCGAAAAATAGCCCCTGGGTCTGGAGGTAGGATGTCTTAGGCTGTAGGGTATTGAGTGAACCTGTGTCTTGAGACACACGTTTATTTTTGAGAAAAACCAGGCACCTACCCTCAGGAGCTACCCTTGAGACGCACACTCGGTCGTTTTCTGACCATACCCACCCTTTCTGTCATGGCCCTGGCCGGCACACTCCCAGCCCAGGCGCTCCCCGCTCCCCTCCCAGGGCCCACCGGAGCCCCGGGTAGCTACACCGAGCAGAACCTAGCAGACACCCTCTTCGGGGATGCCTCAAATTACCGCATCCCAGCCCTAGCCGACCTCGGTGATGGCGTTGTCCTAGCTGCCTGGGACGGCCGCCCCAATAACGCGAGCGATGCACCTAACCCTAACTCTATTCTCATGCGCCGTTCCACCGACTACGGTGCTAGCTGGTCAGAGATCAGTTACATCGCCCAGGGACAGCTACCCACCGCCGGGACCAAAAAATACGGGTACTCAGATCCCTCATTTGTCGTGGACCGGGAAGCTGGCAAGGTCTTTGCTTTCTTCGTCTACTCCCAGGATCAGGGTTTCCACCACAGCGAGTACGGCAACGATATAGCCAATGACCGCAATGTCATTGGCGCTGTTGTCACGGAATCTAGCGACGGGGGTATCACCTGGAGTAAGCCCCGGGATATTACCCCCATTGCCAAGCCCGGAACCAGCAAGGCTAACCCCCTGCCCGGGGATGTCAAAAGCACCTTTGCTAGCTCGGGCGAGGGAATCCAGCTTAAATACGGCCCCCACAAGGGCAGGCTGATACAGCAGTTTGCAGGTAAGGTCAAGCAAGCTGATGGTTCAGAGGCTATCCAGGCCTACTCTCTCTATTCAGATGACCACGGTCAAACCTGGCAGCGCGGTAACTTTGTGGGAACCGGTATGGATGAGAACAAAGTGGTCGAGCTTTCAGATGGCCGGGTCATGATGAACTCACGCGATAGCTCCAACTCCCACCTCCGTAAGGTGGCTATCAGCTCCGATGGCGGTCAGACCTGGGGGCCTGTAAGCCTAGATGCCGAGCTGCCTGACCCCACAAATAACGCCTCAATTATCCGCATGTATCCCAATGCCCCCCAGGGAAGCAAGGACGCCCAGAAGCTCATCTTCACTAACTCCTATAACGGGGCTAACAGCCAACGTAAGAACCTCACCGCCAGGGTTTCCTGCGATGACGGTCAAACCTGGCCGGGCATCCGCCAGTTCCAGCCAGGATCTGGTGCCTATTCCTCCGCCACCGCTCTCTCTAACGGCAACTACGGGGTTCTCTACGAGGCCAGCTACAAAACCGATATCCGCTACGGCACCTTTAACCAAGACTGGCTTAACGTGGTGTGTGCACCGCTAAGTGCTGAGCCTGTGACGGTGGAAGCGGGCCAGAGCGTGAACCTTCCGGTGACGATCACCAACCAGGAGGACAGGGCAATTAGTGGCAGGCTGACCTTAGCTGACACCGCTGATCTGACCGGTAACCAGAGTGACCAGATCACCCTTGCCCCCGGTGAAAGTCAGACCGTCACCTTAACTCTGACCGCCGCAGCTGCCGCCCGTTCAGGCTCCATTGACGCCGTCTTTACCGGTGAGGACGGCCGCCAATCCCGCTACAGTCTGGGGGTTAGCGTCAGCGGCAATAAGAGCCTGGGTGTGGAGATTTCTCAGGCCTCGGCTCAGACTCGGGATACCGTAGCAAACCCCTACTCTGTGGGAGAACAAGTGACCTATAACTTCTCGGTCACTAACACCTCACCGGAAACTGTTGACGTGGTACCGGTCGGGGGGAATCTGGATACCGGGTTCCTGCCACCGGCACCCCATGAAGCCAAACGGAAGAACTGCCGTTATTTGAAACTTGCGGCAGGTGCCGGTTACAGCTGTGGCACCGGTAAGCACACGGTTACTCAAGAAGACCTCGATCGCGGCTACTTTGTGCCGGAGTTAAAATTTAGTGTCAGGGCCACAGCAGATCCCAGTCGAAGCCAGGAAGTAACCCACACCGGTGCCCCGGTACGCCTGGGTAAAACAGAAGTAGTTCCCACCCTAGCTATTTCAGGCCAGATGACTTCACAGCCTCAGCAGTACTATGCCCAGGGCGATGTCATTGCCTACAGCTTCCAGGTCAAAAACGAATCCGCTCTTACTCTTACTGCCCTGCCCACATCCAGTAATTTTGAGCAAGGCTTCTCCCTCCCGGCCAAACCTAACTGCCGTTGGATCGGGCTCAAACCTGCAGGCACTTATACCTGCTCTACAGCGCGTCACACCCTTACCGCCCAGGACTTGGAGCGTGGCTACTTCCAGCCAGAGGCTACTTTCACCGCAGTCAGTTCCCTAGACGGTAGCGAGAAGACCTTTAGCTTTACCGGCGAACGAATTGCCGTGCCTGCTGCCCCTGAGCCGGAAACCCCCGGTAACCAGGACCCTATCTTCCGTGATGTTAAGGCAGATAACATGTTCTACACCGAGATTCAGTGGGTTGCCCAGCACGGTATCGCTCGCGGCTGGCCTGATGGCACCTACCGCCCGCTAGCCGATATCGAACGCGCTGCTATGGCGGCCTATCTCTTCCGGCTGGCAGGCCCCCAGGACTACCAAGCCCCGGAAGTTTCACCTTTCAAGGATGTGCCCACGAGCCACCCCTTCTACCGTGAGATCGCCTGGATGTACCAAGCCGGTATCGCACGCGGTTGGGAGGACGGTACTTTCCGGCCCCAGCAAAGTGTCAACCGTGATGCAATGGCCGCCTTCTTCTACCGTCTATCAGGGGCTCAGGGCTACCAGGCACCGGCTACCTCGCCCTTTACCGATATCAGCACCGACGACATCTTCTACACAGAGATCTCTTGGCTAGCTGAACAGAAGATCAGCACAGGTTGGCCCGATGGCAGCTACCGCCCGGTCCAGCCCATTAAGCGTGATGCTATGGCCGCTTTTGTCTACCGCTTTGACCGGTCTCTTACAGACCAGAAGTAGTCGGACATTATGCGCTAGAGATAGCTCTTTGTAGGGCCTGCGACAAGTAGAAATAGGGTTCCTCACCCGGCCGGGTGAGGAACCCTACCTGCTTAAAAATCTATTAGAATTGACTATCATGCAGGCAGAAAACCGTCACCGAAGACTCACCCGAGGGGTGCTCTCTGCCTGCTTTGCCCTCTTCATGGGCCTGTGCTTTCACCTGGCAGGCGGTGGGCAGGTGCCGCCTACACCTACAAGGCTCCTGGTACCTTTAGCACTGGCTATCCTGGTCTGCACGCTCCTTGCTGGAACACGTAAGAGTCTGGTGCGTCTTACCGCCGGTGTGGCTCCAAGCCAATTTGCTTTCCACACCTTTTTATCTGCGGCTGAATATGCGCCCTACCATCCGGCTCATGTGTTCCCCAGCCAAGCTATAGGACACGCAACCCATCATGGGGTTGCCCTGAGCCAGGCGGTTTCCGCAGAGGCACCGGCTCATATGCACATGGTTACGCCGGGCTATCTGGGTATCTTCCCGGCAGAAACTCAGATGTTCCTGGCGCACGCGCTTGCCACGGTCATTACCGTAGCTGTCTTTTACCGCTATGAGCTGGTCCTAGAGAAACTTGGCACCTGCCTCACCTACCTGTGGGCAAGGCTCCTTAGCTCCCTGGGTCTGCTTGTGCCCTTGGGCTACCCTCGTACTTCTGCACTGTGCTCGGTGCACCAGCCAAAAGCACTCCCCGCTATTACGCTGACCCCTCACCTTCTGCGGGGGCCACCTCTATTCTCTTTCGCCTCACCCCTCTAAAAACACACATCAGGCGGTGCTGTATGCACCGCCTGTCAGAGAGAGCCTGCCCTCTTAACAAGGCAGGCCAGACGAAAGAGATTTACTGTGAACACCACTTCTGCGGGCACCGCTGTGCCCTCAGCGGCTTCGCCGCGCCCATCTACCAGCACCTGGCTCTATGCCCTCTTGAGGAGAATTCACTTCTACGCGGGAATCCTGGTCGCCCCCTTTATCTTTATCGCGGCGGCCAGCGGTGCGCTCTACGCCCTTGCACCGCAAGCCGAAAAAATGATCTACAGCCATGTACTCACCGCCCCGGAAAGCACCACCCGGCTGAGCCTTGATGAGCAGGTGGCCGCCGCTAACGCCTACCAGGGTTCAGACAAACCTGTAGCTGTTCGCCCTGCGGTGGCTCCCGGTACCACTACCCGCATCATGTACGCCGATGAGAGCCTGCCAGAATCCACCTACCGAGCAGTTTTCATTGACCCCGCCAAGGGCCAGGTCCTGGGGGATTACCCGGTTTATGGCAGTAGCGGATCCCTGCCCTTCCGTACCTGGGTCAGTAATCTGCACAAGGACCTGCAGCTGGGGGAGCCCGGGCGAATCTATAGTGAGCTAGCCGCCTCCTGGCTCTGGGTTCTGGCTCTAGGTGGCCTGGTGCTCTGGGCCCAGCGCGCCCGGCGCATGAAAAACAAGCGCCAAGCGATCCTGCGGAGTTCAAAAGGCCGCGGATACCTGCGGACTCTTTCACGGCACAGCGCCCTGGGCTTCTGGCTTGTTCTGGCTATGCTTTTTCTTTCAGCAACCGGTCTGACCTGGTCAACCTATGCAGGTGAGAACGTCAGCCAGGTTCGTCAGGCCCTGAGCTGGACCACACCGAGTATTTCCAAGGAGCTGCAACCCGGTAGCTCAAGCGCAAGAGGTGGGGAGCACGCCGACCACAGCTCACAGACCGCTCAAACTCAGGCCGACTCAGGAGCAGCTGCCGCTGTTTCCTACGACAAAATCCTAAGTACAGCCCGGGGCGTCAATATCGACTCAGCCTCTGTGGAGATTCGTCCGGCCCCCGATGATCACACCGCCTGGGTGGTGCGCGAGCTGAAACGTTCCTACCCTACCCAAGCTGATTCAGTAGCCATTAATGGTGGCACATTGGAGGTAACTGACCGAACTGACTTTGAGGATTTCCCCCTGCCAGCCAAACTAACTAGCTGGGGCATTGCCTTACATATGGGCCTTTTTCTGGGGATCGCTAACCAGCTGGCGCTTTTTCTTGTGGCCTTGGCGCTCATGCTCATGTGCGCCTGGGGCTATATCATGTGGTGGCAGCGCCGCCCCAAGGGGGAGCGAGGCTTGGGGCCGGCACCGTCCCGTTCATCGCTACGGCAGGTCCCCCTATGGGCTTGGGGGCTCACTGCTGTCTTTACGGTAGCTCTTGGCCTCTTCATCCCCCTGCTGGGTCTGAGTCTGCTGGTCTTCTTGCTCCTAGATGCACTTTTGGCTGTGCTAGCTGGGAAAAGGGGAGCTGAGAAGGCAGGTTAGGGGCTGAGCTGAGAAGGGGCTCACGCCCCGAGAAGCTGGTTAAACCCAGGGGCCTTACCCGCCACCTCTGGTGGGTAAGGCCCCCTGATAGGTACTGAAGAATCGGGGCTAAGCCACCTTTTCTGCTGAGCAGGCCAACTCAGTGAAGTAGGGGTCTATCTTCGCCAGTAGCTTGTGACGCAGTACCTGTGAGCGCTGAGCAAAGTCTTTCTGTAACTTGACGTAGCTGGCCTTACCCTTGGGGGTCTCAATAGCGATAGGCTCATAGCCCCATTCACGCAGGTCATAGGGTGAAGCCTTCATATCAACTTCCCTAATATCCCGGGCGAGCTCAAAACAATCCATGAGGAAGTTTGAGTCCACCAAGGGCAGGAGCTTATAGGCCCACTTGTAGATGTCCATATTGGCGTGAAGGCATGACGGCTGTTCCAGATTCCGCTGAGCCTCACGGGTGGGCTGGAGCTCGTTGAGCTCAGTGGCCTGAGGCATGAAGAAGCGGAAAGCATCAAAGTGCGAGCACTTAATCTTGTGGCTTTCTACGACCTGGTCTGTACCTTGCGCCCCTAAACGCAGATTCAGGTAGTCATGGCGGATATCGTTTTCCACTGACTTATAGGCCATAGCCCATTCGTGGAGGCCGAAGCAGCTGAATTCGCCGGGCTTTTCGGCGGTGTTGGAGATAATGGTGCGCGTGAAATCAAGAGCTGACCTACGTTCTTGGGCGAAGAGCTGGTGGTCAACCGTAACTGCCGTCCCCGAATCAGCATGCCTGCGGGCTTCCATGAGAGGCATGCCGGCCCGCATCAACTCTGAGGCTGTGACTGGCCGGTAGTACTTCCACCTCAAACGCTCTGGGGCATCGAGAAGGATAGTGCCTGCCCCAGGGTGCCAGCGCATAAACTGACCGGGTTTGAGGGTGTAGTAGGTGAAGAGGAAATCTTCAACCGGGTGGACGTGACCGCGTTCTCGGCGGTCGGTAAAAGGAAGAGCGTAGGTGCCTGCGCGCTCCTCATGAGCGGCGGCTTGGGCGCGCCACTCACGCGAACTGAGAATTTGTAAAGGCATGCCACCAGTTTAGGTGACAAATTTGGACTTACAACCTCTCTTTTGTGTTTTTGGGATGCGTTTGGGGTAGTGGGCGCGTGTTTTTGACTGAGAGATGCTGTGCTATTGAGTGGATCCGGAGAGACATTACCCGCCAGTAACTAGGGTAAACGTTTTATAAGGAATGTGTTGCCCTTTCCTGTGTGCAACTTCTGGCAGAAGATTTTTGAGCCCTAAATAATTTGAAAAAATTTTCTGCCTAAGAAGGTCATTTGTAACAAAGTAAACCGGCTTCTCTCTTTGTTTGAAGTCTATCTACTCATGAGTAATATAGATACATTTCCCCTTGTCAGAGGCGATAATGGTTGTTTATATGGGATTATTGGATAAAGATTTTGTAGATATGTTTAAAATTTGTTGAAAAAACAAACGGTTTGTTGCAAATAGGGCCTTAAGTGCCTTCTAACAAGGTCGGATACTCGGCCGGACCCATCCGTAACAAAAGCTAGCGCAGCCTTGCTCTTCGAAGAGCCCCGGCTTGACCAGCGGGGACACTGCTCAGGCCGGGGCTCCAAGACAAGGGGCCGCAAGAAATTAGCGGCCGGTGCCACCGTAGACGGTAGCTTCACCTTCAGCATCCAAACCAAAGGCGCTGTGCACAGCACTCACAGCCTCATCCAGCTTCTCCAGCTCGGTGATAACCGAGATACGAATCTCGGAGGTAGAAATCATCTGGACGTTAACCCCGGCCTTGCTCAGGGCCTCAAAGAACTTGAAAGAGACACCCGAGTTAGCCTTCATGCCGGCACCCACCAAGGAGAGCTTGCCAACGGCCTCATCGTACTCCACCGCCTCAAAGCCCAGCTCAGCCTTGCGGGCCTCCAGCAGTTCAAGAGCCTGGCGGCCCTGCGCCTGATCCAGGGTAAAGGTAATGTCAGTGACGTTTGGGCGGTCAGTGGGCACATTCTGAACAATCATGTCCAGGTTAATCTGCTCTTCGTTCAAGAAACCAAAGAGCTGGGCCGCTGAACCGGGAACATCCGGCACACCCACTACGGTGATCTTAGCCTGCGAACGGTCGTGGGCAACGCCGGAAATGAGGGGCTGTTCCAAAGGAATCTCCTTAGTAGTGTGTTCAAAGCCGTCCGGGGCATCGGGAATGACGATAGTACCTTCAAGATCAGAGAAGGACGAACGGACGTGAAGTTTCAGGTTAAAGCGGCGGGCGTACTCGACCGAGCGCAGGTGCAAAATCTTGGCACCGTTAGCGGCAAGTTCTAGCATCTCTTCGCTGGTGACGGTATCGAGCTTATGGGCTGTGGGGACGATTCGGGGGTCGGCGGTAAAGACACCGTCCACATCGGAGTAGATTTCGCAGACATCGGCCTTGAGCGCTGCTGCTAGTGCTACGGCGGTAGTGTCCGAACCGCCACGGCCCAGGGTTGTGATGTCGCGGCTGTCGCGGTTCATACCCTGGAAGCCCGCAACAATGGCGATATTGCCCAGGTCAATAGACTCCTGGATCCGCTGGGGGTTAACCTCAACCAGGCGGGCGGCACCATGAACGCCGTCGGTAATCATGCCAGCCTGGGAGCCGGTAAAGGACTGCGCCTTAGCACCCAGATCATTAATAGCCATTGCCAGCACCGCCATAGAGATACGCTCACCGGCGGTCAGGAGCATATCCATCTCGCGGGAGGGGCCGGCACCGGGGGAAACTTCGGCGGCAAGGTCGAGGAGCTCATCGGTGGTATCACCCATCGCGGAAACAACTACAACAACGTCATTGCCTGCCTTGTGTGTATCCACAATCCGGCGGGCAACACGTTTGACGCCTTGGGCATCAGCGACAGAGGATCCACCGAATTTTTGGACAATCAGACTCATTTGAATTATCTCCAGTACAGGTGCGTGATGTGATAGGGGTTTTTGATCCAGCTAGAACAATCTTACGTGCCCACAGCACCCAGGGTGAAACTCCTACCCATCGTGAAGCCGTATGACATAAAGCCCGTAATGATTCGCTTAGACCCAGGGGTTAACGTAGGTTTTACCGGGAATCGGAGGAACCTTGGGCGCTACTGTACGTAGGGGAGTTTTCTTGAGCTCTTCGAGCTTGGATTGGTAGGCCTCCTGGCGTTCTTCAGTCAGGCCCTCATCAGGCTGGCCGTCTTCAGCCTCAAAGGCAGCTGCTGCTAGACGTTCGGCTCGCTCTTCTGGCGAGAGGTCACCGGGGATAGCCGCAACCTCCTGGCTGAGCAGAACCTCGTTCAAATCCCCCTGCTGGGCTTGGACCGGTGCTTCTGCGCCGGGCTGAGCGGGCGCATGGGCTGGCTCCTGAGCCTGCTCCGGTGCGCTGGTCTTCTCTGCATCAAGGTCTTCAAACATTGATCCCGACCAGCGGGCACGGGGAGCCTTAGTTTGCGGGGTAGCTTGTGCCTGCTGGGCTTCAGCCTCAAGAGCGGCCTGGAAGTCCTCGGCAGGGTTGGCGGTCTCAGCCCGGTTGCCCTCACTGATAATGCGGCGCCCCTCCAAAGCACGACCCAGAGTAATCTCATCGGCGTACTCAAGGTCGCCACCCACCGGCAGGCCGGAGGCCAACCGCGAAACCCTAATGCCGATAGGCACCAGCAGGCGGGATAGGTAGGTTGCCGTGGCCTCACCCTCAAGATTGGGGTCCATAGCCAGAATCAGCTCGCTAATACGCTCATCGGAAAGGCGGGCCACCAGCTCACGGATTCGCAACTGCTCAGGGCCAATACCGGCCATAGGGTTAATAGAACCGCCCAGCACATGGTAGCGGCCGGTAAAGGAGCGGGTGCGTTCCACCGCGACCACGTCCTTGGACTCCTCTACAACGCAGAGGATCGCGGGGTCACGCTGCTCGTCCCGGCAGATAGCGCACAGCTTGGTTTCCGAGACGTTCCCGCAGATTTGACAGAAGCTCACGGTCTTCTTAACTCGGGCGATAGCATCGGTCAGTTTAGCCATCTCACTGGCATCGGAGTTCAAGATGTAGAAGGCAATGCGCTGGGCCGATTTAGGGCCCACTCCGGGTAGCCGGCCAAGCTCATCAATTAGGTTCTGGACGGCACTTTCGTACACAAAAACTCCTTGCTAGCCCTGGTGCAGGGGCTGTTCGTCAATAACTTTTCCACCCAGTATTTTTTCAACAGCCTTCTGCCCAATGAGGACGGCAGATTCGAGGGCGGCATCGTCGTCGCTGGGGGTGAAGTCTTCTGCTTCTTCTACCGGGGCTTGCTGCTGGGACTGAGTAAGGGCCTGCTTACCTGCGGCTATTTGTGCTGCGTGACGTTCCCGGAAAGACAGCTTGCGTTCTTGTGTCTGATGCTGGCCTTGCTCGGCAGGAGCGGGTGTCTGCTCTTGGGGCTGGACCGTTGCCTGGGCTGCTGCCTGTGGAGCCAGCGGTGCTACTGCCGGTCTCGCAGGGGCAAAGCCAGTGGAGGGCTCGTCCGGGTCTTCCGGTTCCTGCTCGGGGGTGGGCGCAACCTCAGGGTCTTCCTGCCTTTGGGGCGCTACCGCAAAGGCGTTGCGTTCATGTGCGCCCTGGGAGGGGTGCTGAGCCTTAGCGATTTCTACGGGATCAGCATCACCTTCGATGACGCGCAGGTGGGGGCTGTGGGGGGTTTCCGCAGAGCCTGCGGCTTCTTCTTGGGCGGGAACCTGCTGGTCTTCGCTGGGAATTGCCGCCACGTTCCAGGAGGTTACCGGGGCGCTCCAATCATCGGGACTCCATGAGGGGGGCTGGTCTGAGAGCGGCTGGCCGTGGGCCTCCCAGGCCTGGTCGCCACCGCGGGGTCCCTGGGCTAGCTCAACCGGTGGTGGGGAAGCTAGCCCCTGGTTCTGCCCCTGGGCAGGAAGATCGGGGCGCTCTGTATTTTCTGGTGGCAGCGGCATTGCTTGTGAGGTCGGATCCTGTGACGGCTCCGGGGAGGGCTGATGAGGAACCGGGCCGCTGGGTGTGGGCTTGGTGGGTGTGGGCTTGGTGGGTGGTGCTGACCCTCCGCCCGGACGCTTGATTTCACCACGCAACTGAACCTGTAAGCCCAGCACGTTGAGAAGTGCCTGCTGGAGCTGAGGTAGGTAGTCCTTGACGGACTTAAGCACGGGTAGCTCAGCTAGCAGGAAGAGGGAACCGTTTTCAAAACGCACCGGCTGGCATTGGGCAAACTGGGCACGGGCCAGAGAGGAAGGCACCTGGCTAAGAATATCGGACCAGGAATTGAGTACCAGGTTGACCGTGTTTTCACCGGTGGTTGCCGCTGCTAGGGGAGCCTTGGTGGGGGCCGGTGCGCTCGTTTGGGTTGCAGGCTGGGCCTGTGCCGGAACCCCGACCGGGGCCTGTGCCGGAACCCCGACCGGGGGCTGTGCCGGGGCCCTCAGGGGAGGGGCAGCTAGTGGCTTACCAGCTAGGGGAGCGCCGGCAAAGGGCGCACTTGCTAGGGGTTTAGGTGCCTGCTCGGTAGCAGAAGAGCTCTGGGTAGCCGGAGCGCTCGCGGACGGGCCGGAACCCTGCTCTTGCGCTGTGGGGCCTGAGGCAGCGGGCATCGGGTGCTTTAACGACTGCCCTGTTTGAGTACCCTGCCTACCCGGTGCCCCCTGGGTGGGTGTAGCCTGCGGGCTAGAAGCTATTTTGCCTTCCAAGCGTTCTAGGCGGGCCGCTAGAGCACCAAGGCTCTGGTCGCCCGAGGTGAGCAGGATACGGGCGCAGAGCAGTTCTAAGTGGAGTTGGGGGTTCATCGCCCCGCCCATCTCGTTCAGGGCCTCGTTGGTAAGGTCTGCGGCGCGCGAAAGTTCGGCAGAGCCAAGCTTCTTGGCCTGCGCTCTCATGCGTTCTAGCTGGTCAGCTGCAAGGCCGCGCAGAATGGAACCGGCGGTGTCGGGAACAGCTTTGACAATAATCAGGTCGCGGAAGCGCTCAAGTAGGTCCTCCACAAAACGGCGGGGGTCCTGACCGGTCTGAATCACCCGATCCACCGATGCAAAAACCTGGGCGGCCTCACCGCCAGCGAAAGCATCTACAACCTCATCAAGTAGCTCACCGTGGGTAAAGCCAAGGAGGGCAACGGCCAAATCGTAGGTAATGCCCTGCTCACTAGAGGCACCGGCCATGAGCTGGTCCAGAATGGAGAGCGAGTCGCGCACCGAGCCACCACCGGCACGCACTACGAGCGGGATGACCCCCTCAGCTACCTGCACGCCCTCTTCTGAGCAGAGCTTACTCAGGTATTGGCCCAGAATTTGGGGTGGTACCAGCCGGAAAGGGTAGTGGTGGGTGCGGGAGCGGATAGTGCCTAGCACCTTGTTAGGTTCGGTGGTCGCAAAAATAAACTTAATGTGAGCCGGTGGCTCTTCCACAATCTTTAGGAGGGCATTAAAGCCCTCCCTGGTCACCATGTGGGCTTCATCGATAATAAAAATCTTGTAGCGGTCACGCACCGGGGCGAAAGTGGCTCTCTCGCGCAGGTCTCGGGCGTGGTCTACACCGCCGTGGCTGGCCGCGTCCATCTCGATCACATCGAGTGACCCGCCACCGTCACGGGAAAGATCGCGGCACGATTGACATTCCCCGCAGGGAGTGGGTGTTGGCCCCTGCGCGCAGTTGAGGCAGCGGGCAAGGATACGGGCTGAGGTAGTCTTACCGCACCCGCGCGGCCCCGAGAACAGGTAGGCGTGATTGACCCGGTTCTTTTCGAGGGCAGTCATGAGAGGTAGGGTCACATGCTCTTGCCCGATGACGTCGGCAAAGGACTCCGGGCGGTAACGGCGGTAGAGGGCAGTGCTCACATTAAACCTTCATTCGAGTGCTAACAGCTGAGCCCAACCGTGCAGGTCCGGGCAGATACAGAACCAGCGGGGGAACTGTTTTTAACAGTCTAGTAGGGGTGGCTGACATTCTTAGAAACCGCGTGGAGCGGTTCACCTAAGAGGTGAACCGCTCCATACCCTAATAAAAAACTCTCCAGGGGCTCAAAGACAAGCTGTAAAAGCTGAACTCTGAACAGCCAAACGGGCGTGTGTGGGGGGTTACTTATTCAGCTGACGGATAGCGTTCGAGCAGGTTCTTAACAACGACTTTGCCAAGCTCATTTGAGGCCAGAGGGCTGTCCCCTGTAATGAGGTTACGATCCTGGTGGACCAAACCGCTCATTGAGTCGTTAACGATGTTGATTCCTGCATTGGAGAGAGCCTCACCCAAGGCCCAGGGCATCTTACCGGGAAGGTATCCGATATTAATGTTAGCTCCGGCGTCTAGTTCATCGGGAAAGACGCACATACTGTAGCCGGCAAAGGGGTTACGTTCACGGTTGATTCCAGCGGCAAGGAAGCCAGCGGGGCCGTGGCAGAGGGAGACGATGAGTTGATCCTCTGCCAGGGCGCGATCAAGCGCTTCTTGGACATCTGTGGATTCTGGAATATTGAGCATGGCTCCGTGCCCACCGGGGATGAAAAGCGCTGCGTATGTGTTCTTCTCTGCTAGAAGATCTGAGAGTCGCCGGGGTTGTTTCATCTGCTCTTTGAGCTTATTCCAGGTGGAGGCGATGGCCTGATCCTCCTGGGGGAAAGCCCACCATTCTAGCTTGACGGGTGCGCCGGTGAGGGTGGCTACTTCAATCTCTGCTCCGGCTTGGACCATGTGGTGTAGCGGTAGGAGGGTTTCTACCGGGTGGTTGCCGGTAGAGAACATGGCCCCGTTCTGCATGAGCATGTAGCGTTCTTCGGTGCCGATGACGAGAACTTTGGTTCCGGGGGCGACCTTGGCGGGGCTGTAGAGCTCATCGAAGTCAGTGGTTGCTGCGGTGTACTGGCTCAGTGAGTAGGGAGAGGGGAAGAAAGCGTTATCTTCTGCTGAGTCTGGGGTGGGGAGGTTGCTGATGTCGTTCATGGTTTTACTTTCGGTGGGGAGTAATAAAAAAATATGTTGCTCTACAACATATTTTGACTCTAGACCTTCCCTGCACTTAAAGCAAGCTTTCTGGCCCCACCGTAGAGGGCGCCCCTGTGCTAAGAAAGACATGTTCTAGTGCTGGTAAGCCACCCCGGTGCAGATAGAGTTGAGAGGGAATACCGCTTCATTCACCCCTCAGTAGAAGCTCCCGAGAGAGAACCAATGCACATACAGCCAGCACGGGACCTATACCCCATTTCAGTCGACCAGCCCTGCGATTTGGGGTGGGCACTTAGTAGTGCATTCGACCGGTATCGCTTACTGGTTGAGCCCTTGTTCGCACAATTTCCGAGAGGTATACGGGGGTATCAGCTTCTATATACCGTGGTGCACTATCGCGTTGCTAGACAGAATGAGCTTGCAGCCTACCTGGGTATTGACCGTACAGTTCTCACTTATGTTATTGAAGATTTATGCCGCGCTGGGCTGGCGGAAAAACAGGTATCCAGTGAGGATAGAAGAATCCGAATCGTTGAAGCAACCCCCCAGGGAAGAACTCTTGTTGAAGAAACCCAGCAACCTTTACGGCAGGCGGAAGAGGTTTTCTTTGCGGGGCTGAGCCCTGACGACAGCCGGATATTCCGCTACCTCTTGAGTAATATCGCTGTGGCTTTTCGGTCAGAACACTAAATGTGGGCATAAAAAGACCCCCTACGCACCCGTCAGAGCCCAGATACCCTTGCTGCCTTCCGGCCCTGGGGGAGTTCTCCAAGATAACGCCACGTAAGGGGCTTCATCTACTGTAGCGCACCTGCGGGGTAGATGGCAAAGCGCTCTCTGCTGGCCTTAGCCTCCCGGTAAGAGGTGCCCGTGTTGCGTTAGTGGGTTGTGTGGGGTATGCTCGTATCTGTTCGCTTTCGTGAAGCTACGGTTCGCTGTAGCTAAAGCAAGACACCTGGAGGATTCGCCTAGCGGCCTATGGCGCACGCCTGGAACGCGTGTTGGGTTCACGCCCTCGGGGGTTCAAATCCCCCATCCTCCGCTAGCCGGTCTCATCGCCCACTTGATGAGACCGGCTTTTTATCTGCCCAAAACATGCACACCCAAAATGCTGACCCCGGCCTGCGCCGCTCATCCACCCCTCAAAGGTGACCATGCTGACTGCCACCTGGAGGAGCCTGAGCCTAGGGAAGAAGGCTTTTTCAAAGGGAGTACGCCCCGAGAAGAGACCCAGCGAAAATTCGCTGGTAAGAGAACGTCATGATGATGTCATAGTTGTTTTTCTGCCGTGAGCTTGGAAGCGACCGGCAAGGGGAGAAGGCCGCATATCTTCATAGGGTCTTAATGACCTTAAGCTAAGTTTCGATATAGACCTCCAGCGGGGGATAGTAGCGCGACCGATACAATTCAAATTACCGAATACACATTCTCGTGACAGGACCCCCATGTTCCCCCTCACCCGCCGGGCTGAGCGCCACCACAAGCGGTGCCTCCTGCCCCTCGTCTTACTCTTTTCGCTCACCCCCGCACTGCCCGCGCAGGCCGAGCCCACACCCCCCAACGAAACAGCCAGCTACCTGCCCGGGGACCCCACCCTGACCGGCGGTGAGCACGCCGAGCGAAGTGTCCTGCAAGAATCAAGGGTCGAAGAAACCACCGATCAAATCATCGTCCGTTTCACACCGCACGTCGCACCCACCCAACAGCAAGCCATTGCCCGCGAAGAAGTCGAACAAAGCCCGTTGGCAGACACTCTCCAGGCAGAAAATACCCGCGAGATTATTGACGGTACAGCCGTTATCCACCTCAGCCACGACCTGGACGCCCACGAACAAAAAGCACTGATCCAAGAACTCGAAAGTCGCCCCGACATCCTTTCCGCCGAACCCGACCTGCGCGTCAAAAACATAGCCGCCGCCCACCCCGGCAACCCACCCAGAGACCCTTACTGGGACCAACAATGGAATATGCGCGAAGCCAAGGTACCGGCGGCCTGGAACCTGGCGACAGGCAAGGGGATTATCATCGGCATAGCCGATGAAGGCACCCGCTACCACCCCGACCTCACCCCGCAAGAAATCCCCGGCTACGACTTCGTCAGCCGGGACTATTCAAAAGACGGTGACGGCTGGGACCCGGACCCCACCGACCCCGGCGACTGGTACCCCGGCTCTTACTCCCTCTGGCACGGAATCCACGTCGCCGGAATCGCCGCCGCAAAAACCAGCAACGGCATAGGCATAGCCGGTGTAGCCCCCGACGCCAAAATCCAGCACACCAGAGTCATGGGCCAATACGGACGCAGCTACATCTCCGACTACGCCGCCGGGCTCATGTGGAGCGCGGGTGTGCCGGTCAAGGGCGCACCGCCCAACCCCACCCCCGCAGACGTCGTGAACTTCTCCGAAGCCATCAACATGGGTACCTGCCCCCAGATCCTCCAAGACGCTATCAACCGCGCCGCCGCCCGCAACGTCCCCATCGTCATCTCAGCCGGCAACAGCGCAATCAATGCAGCAGGGGCAACCCCGGCTAACTGCTCAGGCGGCATCGTCGTGGGCGCAACCGGCAAAGGCAAAATCATGGCCGGCTACTCCAACTGGGGCCACCGCCTCGACATCCTTGCCCCCGGCGGTGCCTCAAATGGGAGCGTTATCTCCACCTACAACAGCGGCCCCACCGACCCAGGTGGCCCCTCCTACGGCTACCTGAGCGGAACCTCCATGGCCGCACCCCACGTCAGCGGAACCATCGCCCTCATGAAAGAGCGCAACCCCTCACTGACCATCGAACAGATCCGGTCAATCCTCAGAACCAAGAACGGCGGCTGGATCAAGGGCTACCCCTTCCTCAACACCGCAGCCGCAGTAGAAGCCGCCGGGAGCGGCTACAGCCTCATCGGCGCTATTGGCGCCCACTACTACGCCACCGGTGGCCAAGCAGTCTACGGAAAACCCACCGGCAACGAATTCCCCACCAGGCTCGGTGGAGCCGTCCAAAACTTCGCCCGCAGCCGCACTATCTACTGGACCGAAGCTACCGGCGCCCACACCATTTTCTGGCCAGGAGCCATCGGCGCGCGCTTCCGCCAGGCCCACTACGAATGGGGCTACGGGTACCCCACTATCGACGAAGAACCTATCGGCCACGGTGCAAAACAACACTTCCGCAACGGTAACTCCTACACCGCTGTCTTCTGGTCACCCCAAACAGGGGCCCACAGCATGAACCACAGAGGCGGGCTCTACTACAAATGGGTCGAATCAGGTCACGTCTACGGGTACGGCTTTCCCACTATCGACGAAACTGCCTTCGGTGACGGCGCCAAACTCTACTTCCGTAACGGCAACACCTACACAGCAACCTACTGGTCCCCCTACACCGGCTCCCACGCCCTCAACCACAGGGGGGCAATCTTCGCACTCTGGGTAGCAAAGGGACACATCGACAGCTACGGGTTCCCCGCCACCGACGAACTCGCCCTGCCCGGCGGAGCCGTCACCTACTTCCGCCACCGCAAGGGCACGGAAACCGCAATCTTCTGGTCACCCCAAACCGGGGCTCACAGCCTCAACTCCACAGGTGCCATCTACTATCACTGGCTCCACAATGGCTACACCACCGGGTACGGCTTCCCACTCGAGAATGAGGGACCGGCTGTCAACGGGGTCGTGAGCGTCAAGTTCAGCGGCGGAAAAACAATCAACTGGTCTGCCAAACGCGGTATCTGGGAATCCTAATACCTAGCGCCCACCCTAGAGTGGACGAGTGCGCCGGTAGCAGCGGTCAGGACGCTTAGAATAGGTTCATGATTTTCAAAGGCGTCGGCGATACCCGCCCCTACCCCGACCACGGCCTCACCCAGCGCAGCTGGGGCTCTATAGCGCCCTCCCAGGTGCGCCTTGACCGCCTCATCACCACCCAAAAGAACCTCAACCTCGAAACCCTTCTGGCCGAAGACTCCACCTTCTATGGTGATCTCTTCCCCCATGTAGTGCGCTACCAGGGTGAGCTCTATCTGGAAGACGGCGTACACCGCGCCCTGCGTACGGCGCTCCAACGCCGCGCGGTCATGTACGCCCGCGTCCTGGATCTTGACGGATTCGCACCGGGGCTACTGGCTAATGCTGACAGCTAATCATTCCCTGCGGGCGGGGCGGGTTTAACGCAGGGCCCAAGTTGGGGGGGGTGCACCGCTAGCACCCCTTAAAGGCCAGCCCCGAGCCAGCTAGCAGGCACCCCAACTGCGGGTTTAAGTCAGGCCGTGAACCCGCTTGCTTGCGCCCTGGCTGCAGCGCACCAGCAAACATGAGCGCAGACAAAAGGGCCACCTCCCATAAAAGGAGGTGACCCCTACCCAGAGAAAAATTTTTAGGAAGCCTCTACCAGATGCACATCGGGGGAGCCGTCCAAACGGATAGGCCGCCCCAGCTCATCAAAACGAGCACCCAAGCCAAGCTGAATAAAACGAATCGTATGCTCAATATGGCGCTCGCGGGCATCGTTGCTGGCCGCATCCTCAGTACGGTCAGCCGTAGAGGACAGCGACCCATGAACAAGCTGAGCCAGCTCCTGAATATCGTTATCCGGCAGGTAGCCACGCTCAATAGCGCTCGAGAGGATACCGGCAAGCACCATCTGCAATTCGCGCACATGGGCACCTAGCTTAGCGAAAGCGTCAGGAGAAAGTACCGATCGCATGGCTGGCCCCGGGGGCATATGCCGCCGGGAAAGGTCTTCAATCTGCAGTCGCACATAGACGGCAAGCTGGTCGATGGGGTTCTCAAGGCCAGCAAGAGCCTCACGCAAGTCAGTTAAGAAACGCTCGGTCTCATCGAGGGCATAGGCAATCAGAAGCTCACCCATATCGGCAAAATAGTTATAGACAGCCGTGCGCCCAATACCTGCGTTCTTAGCAACATGGGTCATGGTGAGCCCTGGCAGGCCCCGCTCATAGAGCAGGCGGCCGAAGGAGTCGAGGATGGCGCGTTTAGTGTTCTCGCGCTGGGCGGCATTCGTTGCGGCTGAAATTCTGGGCATACTGACACCTTACTCTAAAATGTCACCAAAACCTATCAGGGGCGACCGGCGGCTCAAAAACGTCAGAAAACAGTCGGCCATGACCTCAACCTCCACCCCACAGGATGCCCCCCCCAAAAAAAAGACCGGGTCAGGGCACCGGGGTGAGCTAGGCTCGCAGGCTCACTCTCAGCAGCCTCATGCAGGGCGGGCGCCACCACCTTTAGTGTAAAATACTGATGGCCCAGGTGGCAGGTGGGCACACTCGAACTCAACTCAAGATAATCCAGGGGAAAACTGTGTCTACACCCGCACCCGGCGATACCGGCTACGCCCGCCCAACCCGCACCTACTACGACCTGCTCCTGGCGGCAACCTGCGTGGTCTTTATCCTCTCCAACATTGGGGCAACCAAGGGTGTGACCTTTGGCCCCATCATTACCGACGGAGGCTTCTTCCTTTTTCCCCTGGCCTATGTGCTGGGTGATGTCATCAGTGAGGTTTACGGCTTCAGGCTGGCACGCCGCGCCATCGTTACCAGTTTTGTGGCTGCCGCTGTAGCTGCGGCCTCCTTCTGGATCCTCATTGCGCTACCGGTTGCAGATTTCTACGAGAATCAGAGCGCTCTTGAAAGTGTGCTGGGGCCTGTTCCTCAGATTCTGGCCGGTTCCCTGCTGGGCTTCCTGGTGGGGCAGACCCTTAACTCCTGGGTGCTGGTCAAGCTCAAAGCGGCAACCGGCGGTAGGCACCTCTGGGGCCGGCTCATGGGTTCCACCCTGGTTGGCGAACTGGCAGATACCCTCATTTTCTGTGCTATTGCGGCACCCATTATTGGAATTACAAGTTTTGGCGACTTTATGAACTACGTGGTGGTCGGCTACATCTACAAGTGCGCTATTGAGTTCGTCCTGCTCCCTGTCACCTACCCGGTCATTGCCTGGTTCAAGCGTCACGAGCCCACCTACGGGGTGCAGGCTTAGGGGTACTCTAAGACCCGGTATAAGACCAGTCTGGCGCTGTTAAATCAATGGTGCCCAGGGGGAGGCAGCAGAGCAGAAATTCCTCCCCGTATAACTCTTCTCTGCGGGCTATTTCCTCGATAGCTCTGCCCCTATCTGCATAGGCGGCGACCGGTGAAGGGCTGGAATATGCTGTGGGGCTAAATGGGCCACCCTGAATGAGTACCCACAGAGGGGAGTCTGGAGCAGGCATCTCGATTGCATCCGAAACAGCAATTTTTTCCCAGGAAATCTTATGTTCTGGGTGGCGGTGAAAAAGCTTTAGGGCAGTGGCTTCATCGGCAACAACTCCCACAATCGGATTGTAGTTAGAAGTGAAGTCCCCAATAAAGACCAGTTGGACGCTCGCGTCTGCCCCTTGAAAAGGGCCCCTGCCAAAAAGGGGCAGAATCGGTGGTGGTTTTCCATCCTCACAGGCCACCATTCTGACTAGCTGCTTCAGCAGTCTAAACATGCTTAGACTCCGCAATTAAGGGTTATCGTAGGTGGGTGTAGACGTGCATAGTATGTCTTTCCCTGATGCACGATTGTCCCTGCGGTAGTACCAGCCCCCACTGTGCTGTTTTTATTCTTGCAGGGAAACGCCACATTTTGTTGGTAGAGAGTGCGTTCTTGCCTATTTGAGTTGGAAGTGGTGCTGCCCGCCTTTAACCACCAAATAGCGGATTTATAACGCCAATCGGTATCGTGGCCAATACTTTCTACAATGACACTAGAAGTTGTTCTGGTGATATTAGAGAGTCGAAAATGGGGGCGGGGGAAGCCCGGGCAAGAGGCAGGCGTGAAACCCATGGTAAAGCAGTAAAAGTTGCAAAAAGTTGTTTATGGTATGTGAATTTCACGGGGTACTCCTTTGAGTGGCTTGGTCAACCGTCTTTGGATGAACTTGGGGATCAAAAGGATTATTTAGTTCTTAACGTACTGATTCGCTCTGTACGCGGCAAGAGTTATTGATGATATCGATTCAATAATTTTTTCAATGGGGGTGTGCATTCATCAGGAAGGGGTATTTCATATGTGAGTAACTGTGTTGGTTGTTCTGATAAGAGTTACAGGTTGCTTAACTTTCAATAGTTGCTGTCCAGTCTGTCTGGTCGGCTAATAACCTCTACTTCTGTAGATGCTCAATATAATTACATGGCTAGTCACTCGGTTCTCATCGCCCAAGAGCTTGCACTAACAACCAAGAGGGTGAGCTGCATCTCATTGCATAATGGTCTTTCAGTAAGGCACGTTTTTGCAGGGGAAACCTGTGTAAACTTGCGGTTCATTACATACACCACATACTGACAAGAAGGGGAGGGATAACCGTGGCACATTCTCACGCAGACCAAGCCTCAAACGGCCAACTCAGCCGCTCACTCTCACACGGCCAACTGACCATGATCGCCCTGGGCCTGGCCGTAGGTACAGGCCTCTTTCTAGGCTCTGGCCCAGCCATAGCTATCGCTGGGCCCGCCGTCATCATCTCCTACGCTATCGGCTCGCTCATAGCCGCTATCATCGGCGCCTGCGCCGGAGAAATGGCGGTGCGTTACCCCGTGCGCGGTGGCTTCGGTACCATCGCCGGTAAATTCCTGGGCCCCTACGCCGGCTACCTAACCCGCTGGGCCTACTGGATGACCACCGTCACCCTGGCCGGCGCGGAAGTCGTTGCCGTAGGCAAATACATGGCCTACTGGTACCCCCAAGCCCCCCTCTGGATCTGGGTGCTCATCGCCGGTGGCGCTATCTTTGCCCTCAACCTGACCAGCGTCAAATCCTTTGGTGTCGTGGAATTCTTCCTCTCCTCCATCAAAGTCACTGCCGTGATCCTCTTCATCATCTTTGGCCTAGCCCTGGTCTTCTTTGGACTACCAGGCCAAGAGGCCGTAGGAACCGCCAACCTGACCAATGATGGCGGCTTCATCCCCAACGGCCCGGCCTCCATCTGGCTAGCCCTGGCCATAGTCATGTTCTCCTTCGGCGGTATTGAACTGATCTCCATCTCCGCGGCAGAAGCCAAAGACCCGGTCCGCTCAGTCCGCTCATCAGCTAAGGCCATGATGTGGCGACTAGCCACTTTCTACGTGCTCTCCCTCCTGGTGATCGTGGCAATCATCCCCTGGCGGAACGCATCTGAGCTCGGCAAAGAAATTGAGGGCTCCCCCTTTGTAACCGTCTTTAGCGAACTAGGTATCCCCTATGTTGGTGGTATCACCAACTTCATCCTGCTCACCGCAGCGCTTTCTGGTGCTAATGCAGCCCTCTACGCTGCCACCCGGCTACTGCACTCCCTGGGGCACGAAGGCATGGCCCCACGAGTTCTAGCCCGAACCAGCGGCCAGGGCAGCCCCGTTCTAGCCCTCACAGCCTCATCCGCTGGGGCCGTGGTAGCTATGATTATGGCGATTTCCGGTGTCGGTAACATCTTCGGTTACATGATGGCCCTGGTGACCGTCAGCGTTCTCGTTGTATGGTCTATGATCTTGCTCTCCTACATTGCCTATAAGAAGAGCGAAAAAGACCCAGCCCCCTTCCAGGTCTTTGGTGGGGCCGCCACCGCAGCCCTGGGACTCACCGGTATCGTCGCCACCTTCATCGCCATGTTCTTTGTCGATAAATCCATGTTGACCTCCGTCCTGGTGGGCCTCTCCTTCTTCGCCCTTGTCACCCTCACCTACTTTGCCGGGGTCAAGAAGAACGTCCGCTCCTCAGACGATGCCTTTGAGGATGCACGGGCCGTTACTACCCAGCTGCCGGTGACCGAGAAACGCCCCTAGTTCCCTCCATAGTCACATAAGATATGAGGACGCTGGTTCTAGCCCCGACCCCAGGTTGGGAGCTAGAACCAGCGTTCTGCCGTAGAATCACATCAATAGACACACAAGCTCTAACAGGGATAGGTCCATTTACTGTGGCACAGCAAGCCGACGCGGGTAAGACACACAACCTCAAACGTTCACTAACTCACCACCAAATGACCATGATTGTGCTGGGCTCTGCCCTGGGCACCGGTCTTTTTCTGGGATCCAGTGGAGCTATTAGCCTGGCCGGGCCCGCCGTTATCCTGGCCTACGCCATCGGCTCACTGGTGGCCGCCATTATCGCCGCCGCCACCGGTGAAATGGCGGTGCGTTACCCCGTGCGTGGCGGCTTCGGCTCCATTGCTGGGCGCTACCTGGGCTCTTACGCGGGCTACCTAACCCGTTGGGCCTACTGGACGGTTACCGCCGTCATTACCGGTATTGAGCTGGTCGCTGTGGGCACCTACCTCCAGTACTGGTGGCCTGCCCTGCCCCTGTGGGCGGGGGTCGCCTTCTTCGGGCTGGTCATTATCGCCCTGAATGTGCGCAGCGTGCGCTACTTTGGCACCATGGAGTTTTTCCTCTCCTCCATCAAGGTCATTGCCCTGCTCCTCTTCGTCCTGATAGGTCTAGCCCTCATCTTTGTCGGCGCCCCTAACCACCCCGCAACTGGTATAGCTAACCTGACCAATGACGGCGGGTTTATGCCTACTGGCTTCCACGGTATATGGCTGTCCCTGGCAGTTGTGATGTTCTCTTTCGGCGGCATCGAGATGCTCTCTATCTCCGCGGCAGAGGCCAAAGACCCGGTTCGCTCGGTGCGGGCCTCCACCAAGGCCAATATCTGGCGGCTTTCCACCATCTATGTGATCTCACTTTTTATCGTGGTATCGATTATTCCCTGGCAATCAGCGGCCCAACTGGACGGTTCGGTAGAAGCCTCACCCTTTGTGCTGGTCTTCTCCGAAATCGGGGTACCCGCAATTGCCAGTATCACTAACTTCGTGATTCTAGTGGCCGCGCTCTCTGCCGCTAACGCCAACCTCTACGCGGGCACCCGCCTGCTTCACTCACTGGCCACTGAAAAGATGGCGCCCCGCCAGCTGGCCCGAGTGAGCGCCCAGGGTATTCCCGTTCCCGCAATGTGGGCCTCTACCTCCGGGGTGCTCCTGGCAATCCTGCTTGCGGTCTTCCAGCCGGGGCAGGCCTTTGGCCTGATGATGACGCTGACCATGGTCTGCGCCCTGACCGTATGGGTACTGATTCTTCTGGCCTACATTGCCTTCAAGGGCGTTGAGGGTAACTCCTCAGCCTTCCGCATGTGGGGCGGCAGGGTCACTGCCGGGGCCGGTATCTTGCTCCTGCTCGCCATCTGGGCGGCCCTCTTTGCCCGCACCGGAAACGCAGCACCTGCAAGCATCGGTGTTACCTATTTCTTCATCCTGACCATGGTTTACTTTGGCGTGGTTAAGCGCGTTCACACCGGCTTTGAAGATGCCTTTGCCGAAGCGGATGCCGCCGTGGCAGCAAATTCCCAGGACTAAGACCGCCCAGAGACTAACCTGTTGCTGTCGGGTGCCCCACTGATGCTCACCGGGTTCCCTAAGAAGATAGGTGACTCCTCAAGGCAGTGACCGGTAGCGGGGCAGGTTTTTTACCGTGACCTGGGTACAGTAAAAGGTATGAGCACTACCTACACTTTTGAGATTCCGCTCCGCTGGGGAGACATGGATGCCTACGGGCACGTCAACAATGTGACTATCGTGCAGATCCTTGAGGAAGCCCGTGTGGCTCTCTTGGGGTGCCCGCCCTCATCGGGGCAAGCGGGAAATCATCAACCGGTGCTACCGCTCTTTGCTGACTTACCCGAGGGTACCCAGGCCCTGGTAGCTGAGAACCACATCAAGTACCGCAGCCCCCTGGCTTACCGGGGCATGCCCGTGACCGCCAAGGTACACGTCAGTAAGGTCAGCCCGGCCTCCTTTACCCTGGCCTACGAGCTTTACGACCCTCTAGAGGGCACCCACTGCGTTTCTGCCACCACTACTTTAGCTTTCTACAGCACAGCCACCGGCTCACTCATGCGGCTGAGCGCCGAACAGCGCCAAAAGCTGACGGCCTGACCGGGTGCCTCCAACCGGGCATATCCGCGCATAAAATGAGGGGGAATGCGCCCAAGGCTGTATAAAATCTACTGCCTTGGGTACATTCCCCTTACACTCGCTTGCTCTGGAACCTAGCGGGCGGCCAGCAGAGCGGCTAGAGACTCAAAGGAACCCTTCCAGGAGTCCAGGGTCTGCTGGTGCACGCCCTGGGGGAGGGGCCCCTGGGTGAGCTTGAGGATAGTTCCTTGGCCCACGCCGTCTTCGGTCACAGCGGTACCCGCCTCAAACTCAAGACGCAGACCGATGAGAGTGTCGCTGGGTTGACCCTGGGGAGTTGGTAGAGCTTCGCGGTACTCCAGCAGATGCGGCTCCTGCATAGTAATAAAACGCATGTACATAGGAGCCTGGAAAGTCTTCTGCTGGCGGTGGCGCATGACGAACTGCTTACGCCCGCCAATGACCGGCTCCAGGGTCAGGGTGCTGGGAATAATTTTCCAGTCCTTGGGGCCAAACCAGCGCACAAACAGAGCCGGATTGGTGAAGGCCTCGTAGAGCTGTTCGGGGCTGGCGGCAAACTCGTGCCGGTAGGTAATGGTTTCCTCAGGTGTGAGGTCTTCGAGCGTGAAATCCTGCATGGTTAGCCCTCCTGCTTGGCCTTGGTCTCTGTGGCATTGTGTTCGTCAGCTTGCGCGGCAAGAGCGGCCTGTGCCGCGCGGCGGGCCTCGGCCTCTGCCTTGGCTTTCATATTGGCTTCCCAACGGGCCTGAGCCGCGGCAGCTTTCTTAGCCTCTCGCTCAGCCCTAAGCGCCCGCGCGGCCTCCTGCTCCGCCTGCTGGGCCACTTTCTTGGCGTAATACCGGCCCAGGAAGTGATCTCGATAGTCAAAGTAGCTGCCGTCGTCAATGGCCTGGCGGGCATCATCGACCATCTTGACGATAAACCGCTCGTTGTGAATGGAAGCTAGCGTGGCTGAAAGACGCTCGTCAGCCTTAAAGAGGTGGTGCAGGTAGGCCCTGGTGTAGTGGGTACAGGTGTAGCAGTCACAGCCCTCAAAGATGGGGTTGAAGTCCATCTTGAAGCGGGCATTGGTTAGGTTAAAGCGACCATTGGGGGTGTAGACGGCGGCGTTGCGGGCAACGCGGGTGGGTGAGACACAGTCGAAGGTA
The DNA here is from genome assembly GCF_048513575.1 of Rothia sp. CCM 9417. NCBI lineage: Bacteria > Bacillati > Actinomycetota > Actinomycetes > Micrococcales > Micrococcaceae > Rothia > Rothia sp. CCM 9417. The sequence continues at coordinate 52,823 of NZ_JBLXXT010000007.1, forward strand.
TCTACCCCGTTCTCGATACCCACAAAAATATCGTCCGGTTCTGAGATACCTAGCAGGTGGCGGGGCTTATTTTCGGGAAGTTCCTCGGTGCACCAGCGCACAATGGTGCCCAGGTTTTCTTTTTCCAGGGCGCCGCCCAAGCCGAAACCGTCAAAGGGCATGGCCCCCAAATCGCGGCAGGCCTTGCGGCGTAGATCCTCGTATTGGGCGCCCTGAATGACCCCAAAGAGAGCCTGGTAGGGCTTGCCCACCCGCTCAGCGGTCAGTCGCTGGTGCTCAGCAATACAGCGCAGAGCCCACAGGCGTGTGCGTTCCAGGGCCTCTTCCTGGTAGGCACGAGAATTGTAAAGCGTGGTCAACTCGTCGAAAGCGAACATAATATCAGCACCAATCTTGTGCTGAACCTGCATGGATACCTCGGGGGTAAAACGGTGCATATCCCCGTTGATGTGGGACTTGAAGTTAACTCCGTCATCGTCCACATGGGCCATACGTTCTTTGCCGGCGGCTACGTCGTCATCACCGATGGGCCGCCCATCGGCACCCACAGCACCGGCGACCGTGCCCATATCGATGACTTTCTTAAAGCCAGAGCCCAAGCTCATGACCTGAAAACCGCCGGAGTCGGTTAAAGTAGGGCCGTCCCAGTTCATGAACTTGCCCAGACCGCCTGCGGCGTCGAGCACATCGGGGCCGGGCTGGAGATAGAGATGGTAGGCATTAGCCAGCAGGGCCTGGGAGCCGAGCTCTTTCATGGCTTCGGGCAAGACTGCTTTGACGGTTGCCTTGGTGCCCACGGGCGTAAAGGCGGGGGTGGCAATGTCGCCGTGAGGCGTGTGAATGATGCCGGTGCGCCCCTGGAAGTCCCCACCGTTTGCGGTGCGGTGGGCAGCGGAGGGGGCGGCTGTTTCGGTCAGGCGGTTACCCAGCTCAAAGGAGAAGCCGGGATCAGAAAATTCGGTATTGAGCACAAGCCCTAGTCTACTAGAGCCTTTCCACAGCCTGGAGTGGGCGGGCTTGCGCCCGGTTGAGAAAGCCAGTCCAAAAAGTCATGAGACCAGCCTAGCCAATGGGCTCATCGGGTCGGAAACCCTCCTGCCTCTTGCACCCCGGGGGCAGAGCAGTATGGACCAACCGCTAGTTCTTGTTATTAAGCCACCAGATGCTACCTGAAAGAGCCGTAGCAAAAGCGGTCCAGCCCGCGTAGGGGGCCAGAAGGGCGCCAGCGGATTTACTGATCCGGGCAGTCCGCCGCACCAGATCAGCAGAACTAAGGGCCAAGACACCTGCGTGCGCAGTTGCTAAACCTAAACGGTGCGACCGGAAGAATGTATAGCTCCAGGAAGCATTGAGCGCCAGATTGGTTGCTAAGGCTGCTGAGTAGCGCCCTGCCTCTTCAGTGTTACCGTCTTGCTTTAAACGGGCCAGGGTGTAGCCACTGGTCCCAGCTATGCAGGTGTAGAGCGAGGTCCAGGCAAGCGGAAAAACCCAGTTGGGCGGGTTCCAGGCTGGTTTAGTGAGGTTCTTGTAGTAGCTACTGTCGGGGTCTGAGGCTAGCGAACCAGCAACCGCACAGGCACAGGTAGCTGAAGTTGTCAGAAGGTAGGGTGAAAGCCGAGCCATGGGCTACTCCTTTTTAATCTAGTCTGAGGCAAAAATTCTTTGTGCTGCTTCTATGATAGTCCAGGCCTGAATCTGGGTGGAAAGATCCACCGGCTGACCGGGCTTGAGAAGATCGGAGATATGGCGTTCAACATGGGGGGAGAAAAGCGCAACGGCCTGCCCACGAATCTCGTTGGGGTCAATGCCCGGCTCGCTCATGGGCAGATCGGGGTCAAACTCGCGCCGGCCGTCCCACAAGACCTCAGCGGTTGCCAGAACAAGCCCCCGCGCTGTGGCGCGGGTAGCCTCGGGCAGGGCGCTATGCAGAGCCACATCGGCTAGGTAGCGCACGAGGATCCCGGTAAAGAGTCCGCCGTCACCACCACCCTGGGTGCGGAGTAGGCGCAGGCTCTCGGTGCTGGAAACCTCAAAATCAAGGCCGAAAGTACGGTCAACAGAGTCAACCAGCTCGGCGATATGGGTGACCGGGTCAAGAACTAGCCGGTCTGTAGCCCCGGCATGGAGTAAGGCCAGATAAGCGCCCAAAACCGGGCCCTGGTTGTAGGTGTAGAGACCTCGCTCAACCGAGGAAATGCCTGCCTGTTCACCGCTACCGGTAACTTTGACACCGTCCAGGTAAAGACCGCTTTCGGGGTCCAAAAGGTGAGCTTGCAACCAGTTCAGCAAATCTGCGGCTTCCTTGTACCGGTGAGCGCGGGCAAAGGCCAGCGCTATAGGAGCGGTAGCAGGGGTGTTCTTAAAGTCGTGATCCTTAGACCAAAAAGCTCCACCGCCCACCTCAGCGGTGCAGGCTGAGGTCAGCTCCCGGTAGAGGCGTTGACCAGCGTCCTGAGCAGCGCTGTCACCGTCACCCTCCACCGCCAGAGCTAGCCGGTTGAGACGCTCACAGGCCAAGGTCAGCCAGGCCATGTCATCGTAGAAGTCATTGGGGTAGGAGCCGTAGTTGCGTACCTGGATACCGCGTAGAAGAGCCCGGGCCTGTTTGAGAGCCTCCTGGGCTTCGTTTCCTTGCCCCGCGGCCTGCTGGCGGAAACCGGTATCTACCAGCGCATCCATGAGGTGGGCCTGCCACCAGTAGTGCCATTCCCTTGCCCGCTGGCGGCGGGGGCGGGTATCGGGGTGGGCTACGCGCCCAATGAGCGTTCCGGGGAGCGCCGCAGCCTTGGACCCAAAGAGTCGGAGTATAGAGTGGCGTGCGGTGTCTGCTCGGTTGGCCAGGGTCAAACAGTGCTCGGCGGCCAGGGTATTGAGCTGGTCAGGGGAGGTGTTTGAGTGTCTGGGGCACATAGTTGCCTTTCGCGGGAGGCTGGGGCGAATTGATGGTACTGTCTGTTAGTTTACCCACCGGTAGGTGCATGTAAGCAAGGGCAAGTACCTCATGCGGGTCTTTGGCGGGCGGTTTTTCCGGCGGCCATTCATGGTGGTGTGCAACCGGGCTTCTTTTTTGTGGGTGAGCCTGGTTGAGGCGGTCCGTCTTTTCATGTGTGCTAAACCTTCATGGGTGGGTTCTTTGAACGCACATGTGAAGGTTTGGGCCACAGCACGGGCTTAGGGAGCCCCGCTGGGGCCTGGGGCTAAGGTCAGCTGCCTCTGGCTCTCCACCAGCACCGCCTGGCCGGTTACGGGGTGGGAGAAGCTCAGCGACCGGGCCAGAAGCTGGAGGGGCAGGGCTGGCTCGTCCTCAGCGATAGGGAGGACCTCGGGGTAAACAACGTCCCCCAGAATCGGTGCCCCCGTTGCCGCAAGGTGCACACGCAGCTGGTGGGTCTTGCCGGTGTGGGGCTCCAAAAGATAGCGGGTTAGGCGTCTGCCCGGTGCCGGTAGCGGCAAAGCTGGATTAGCTGTGGAAGCGTCGGGTAAAAGGCCCGGTGCAAGCTCGAAGGTCTCTAGACAGGTGATGCGGGACTGGGCATTCTGCCCAGAAAAACCGGCACCAGAGCGCCGCCGCTCCCTCAACTGAGCCTTGGTTTCAAGGGGCAGGGCCGGGGCGTCACCAGCTAAAAACTCTATATCGGTTTGGGCTACCTGCAAGGAGCCGTGGGCGTTCTCAATTCGCGAGCGAACCGTCAGACTTTCCCCCGGGGCCAGCTCTGTGCCCCCGGTGCTCAGCGGTGCTGCGATGGCCTCATAGGTTTTGGTGGGTTCACGCCGCTGGAACATGGTTTGGAAAGGGGCTCGGGCCTCTGGCACTTTGGCAAAGAGGACCACTCCGGCGGTGGCTCGGTCCAGGCGGTGGATGGGTATGAGGGCCGGGTTGTGCTCGCGTACCCGCAGTTGGGTCAGGGCTGTGTGCGCGACAAAGGAGCCGTTGGGTGTGGTGGGCAGAAAGTGGGGTTTATCGATAGCCAGCACCCACTCGTCCTCATAGAGCACAGGCATGTCGAAGGGGACGGGCTTTTCTTGGCCTAGCTCCCGGTAGTACCAGATTTTCTGGCCGGTCAGTGGTGCGGTGGGGGCTACCGGGTTGCCCTGAGCGTCCCTTACTTCCTTGCGCTCAAAACGGCTGGCAAAAAGCTCGTACTGGTGGGGGTAGAAACGGGCCACCAGGTAGTCCAAGACGGTGCTGGTGCCTAGAACATTGTCTGTGGGGTCGTTAGCATCGGGCAGGGTGAAGGAGACAGCATCGATGCCCTTGCGTTGGGGTAGGGGCTGGGGCGTGAGGTGGCGGTTGACTCGGCGCATGCCCCCTATTATTCCAGGAGCGTGAACCGGATGAGACCTTGCAAAATCTCTACCCAAAATACGAAAGAATAAGAAGGAATAATAAAAGGATGAGGAATCAACCATAGGTCGCACCCCTTTACTCCTACATTCGGTGTCACACCGCCGCTGTTGGTGGGTGTGGTCAGCTACTTGTTGATCTCGCTGAAGCTACCAAAGACGGTATTGGTTGAACCGGCGCGCACTTTACTCATGACCGGAGCCCCAAGGGCAGGTAAGACAGTTCTACTTAAGGCTTATAAGGATTTAGCTTTAGAGCGTGGTTGGGGGCACTCCTCAGTAGGCGAATACCTATAGGTCCCGACTCATGAGCTATGAGCTGGCCTCGCCACGGGTATGTAGATTTTACTATTCCTTATGTGCGGGAGTACTTGCGTGAATATGCCCCGCCAGTGATCGCCTGCCTTAGCTCAAAAGTATTTGGCAGCCTGGGCACCGGTAGCTCAGGCGGTCTATGTCCTCGGGACGGGCGATCAGGTGGCCGGGTGTATAGCGGCTAGCCCCCACGCCAGTATCTGAGAGGTCTTCTCCTACGATGGTTGCACCGCAGCGGTAGCAGGGGCGTCCTACCCGCCCGTAGCACCATAGGGGTTCGGTAGTGGTACGGGTGACCCGGTGGGGCCTGGCCCGGTTAGCATCAAGGAGCAGGTGGGCGATAGAGACGAGCCCGGCCAGGTCGGGGATTGCGCCGATCGGGGTGCTCGGGTCAATCCCGGCAAGAAAGAGGGTTTCAGCCCGGTAAATGGTGCCTATCCCCGCTAGGTTCCTTTGGTCGAGTAGGGCTGGCCCGATGGCGCGGTCGGGTTGGGCGGACAAGCGTGCTACAGCCTGAGATAGCGACCAGTCAGGCCCCAGAATATCCGGCCCCAGGTGGGAGAGCCTGCTTTGCTCTTGGCTGGTGGGGAAAACTTCCAGGACACCGAGGTTGAAGCCGACCGCCGTGATAGGCCTACTCCCCTCAAGAGGTGTCCCGTCGGGGTTTAAACGGGCGTTAGCCTGGATGATGGCGCGGGCTGCGGTTGCGGGTCGTTTCCAGGGGTCGGAGCGGCCATCGGGTCCCGTTCCGTAAATGTGCCAGATACCTTCCATTTTGAGGTGCGAATGGACGGTAGTATCGCCGATGCGTAGCAGGATATTTTTGCCGCGTGCGAGCGCGCCGTGGATAGGTTGACCGCTGAGGTTGATGCCAGCAGATGAGGGAACTCGAAAGTCTGTCGTGTGGGCTATTCTGTGGGCAAGTGCGCGGTGGAGGGACCGGGCTTGCCTCCATACGGTGTCTCCCTCGGGCACGGTTTTACCTTTCTTATCGCACCAAAATTTGCCTCATTCTACGGTAGCTACCACCGGCCTCACCCTCAGGGTCAGCTGACATGAAAGATAGAAAAACCGTAGATTTTCAAGCCACAATAGAAAGCGGTGTATAGTTTTCTGTGTTCAAAGTCTCACAATCGATGCTTCGGGCATGTCCCCTTACCTTATGCAAAAGGGTGCACTCCTGCTATTTTGCTTGAGTCTACCCGCCCCCAGGCGGCCCCTACCGCCTGTCCCCTAGATGGAGGTCAAAGCGGTGTACCTACTTTTCATGCTTGTTCTGGCTATGATGCTGGTGATGTCACTCGGTGCTCTCTATGTGCACCTTATTCGTAGCGTACGAGAGTTTCGTGCAGGCTACCATGATTTCGACCAAAGACTGAGCATGTAGCTTAATGTACCTGTTTGCATAATGGTCTTCCTGCCCCCTAACAGCAGGGCCATTTTTTACGCCCTTTGAGCGGGTTCGGAGGTCCTGTGGTTTAGTAGTCTTTCCGCATACGGACACCGCGTGGGGTGGTGTAGAAGCCAGCTGCTAGAAGTGCTCGCCGGAGAGCCTGCACCGGGTGTTCAGCCGCGGAATCGGCGGCGCTAGCTGGCTGAGCCTTTGCCGCTGGAGTCAAAGGCTCGGGTGTGCTGAGTAGCTCAATACCACCGGCGCTTTCAATCACAATTTTGTCGGCTACGCCCAGGCGCACCAGCTGGCCTAGAAGCGGGGTCGCCACTTCAACAAGCACCGGGTCCTCGGTAAAGGGTAAGAGAGTTTTGCCGCCGCGTTCTAGGTAGAGCACCGGGGTGCCGTCTACCAGGACGAGGCAGGCACCGGCTTTACGCCCCGGCTTGTGTTTGAGCGGGGTGCGGTTAGCATCCCAGGGGGTGGGTGTAGGCCAGGGGAGGGCCGCCCCGTAAGGATTAGCCGGGTCGGTTGCCGCTAGGAGCGTGACAGCGCGCTGAGTGGTCCGAACCGGTGAGTAGGTAGCCTCAGGGGCGGCGCTGTGCTTAATATGCTGAGCAGGCAGCGGATCTGAGGTGGCTCGGTCGGCCTGTCTTAGCCGATCTACCGTGGCAGAGGTTGAGAACTGGGCAGCTCCCAGCCCCTCAATAAAGTAGCCTCGGCGGGCTAGCCCCTTTTCTTCGGCTGCGGATAGCACCCGGTAGACCCCGGCAAAACCGCCGACCGTTCCCTCAACGGCAACGGCACCCCGTGTGAGTATTCCGTAGCGGTCCATGAGAAGTTCGGCTCGGGCTGCTGCGGCCACGGTCGGGTCAAGCGGTTCAGCATCAACTCGTGCCCAGCGCCCAGCGTTGATGGGGGCTACCTGGGCCGGTGCCTGGACAGTAGGCCCGGTTCCTAAGCCCAGCCGGGAGGACGACAGTCTGCTGGCTCCTCTACGCATACCTACGCCACGGGCACGGGGTGGTGGGCTAGCCACCTTATGAGCTGATGAGCCGCCGGCCAGGAGGGCGCGTACCGGTGCGTAGGTGTCACCGGTAACCAGGCCAGCCCATACCAGGTTCCAGAGGGCATCGGATGTCTCGCGGTCGCTGGGCGGCTGATTTCCCAGGGAAGCTGTGAGAGCCGCCAGTTGAGCCTGAATCTGGGTGAAGAACAGCCCACCGCTCAGGAGCGAATAGATCGTTTTTTCTAAGGGCCCCAGCGCAGCCAGGGCTTCTTGCCGCTCACCTTCATCGGGCAGGGTCAGGGGGGCGCTCTCTGCCAGGTGCAGGGCAACCCATCCGTCGTCCCCGGTAAGTTGGCCCGCCCCTGTCCACAGCACATCACCGGCACTCATGGCAGAATCCAACAGAGCCGGGGCGTAGTCGGTAATCCTGGCCCGCATAATGAGCGATTCCAGGGCTGATGCCGGTAGGCGCACCCCCGCAAGCTGGTCAACCACCGTGAGCAGGCCGTCGTAGCCTGAGAGCATGGCGCTTGTATCCTGGCGGGCAACAATAGGCTGGGCCGGGACACCGAAGGTACCGGGTGCGGCGGTGGTTTCTGTGATTTGCCATGAGCCCACATGCTGCCAAGAAGGCAGGAACCTGGCGTAGGTTGTCGGTGGTACAGGCTCAACATCGGCTCTCAGGGCCGCCAGCGACCGCGAGCGCAGGGTGCGCAAAACCTGAGCATCTACCCATTCGGTACCGGCCAGGTAGCTGGGGTCATCAGAACCGGTGCGGGCACGGGCTAGCTCAGCCCGGAGTTCTTCGGGCAGGAACTCACCGGAGAGTACCCGCCGGTCAGCGGCCAGAGCCCGCAATGCGTTCTCGACCACGGAGATACCCAGAGCTAGCGCGTGGGCGGCCTGGGCGGTGGTGAAAGGTGCGTGGGTGCGGGCGTAGCGGGCTACCAGGTCAAGGAGGGGTTCTTTGACCGGTTCAAGGAAGGCCAGCGGCACCCCGATGGGCAGAGGCACGCCCAGGGCATCGCGCAGGCGACTGGAATCTTCCAGGGCGGCGTAGACCTTGCGCCCGTGCAAGCGGAAGCTTAGTGCCCGCCCGGCGGCTACCAGGGCCTCCAGGTGCTCCTGCGCCTGGCTTGGGGTGATTGTCGGATCGGGGGCAGCCTCATCAGGAGAAGCTCCCGGCAGACGGAGCCTAGCGGCGGCCTCTTCGGCGGTGAGAGGGCCTAAGAGCCGGAGCAGGTCGGCGGCGCCCTCCACTCCGTGCAGGCGGTAACCGGGGGCAAGGCGTTGTAAGCGGGCTTCGGTACTACGAATCACCCCGGCATCCAGAAGCTCCCGTAGCTCGTCTTTGCCTAAGAGCTCAGCGAGCAGAGCCGGGTCCAGCGCCAGCGCGGCGGCTTTGCGCTCAGCAAGAGGGGAGTCACCCTCGTAGAGGAACTGGGCGACGTAACCAAAGAGCAGGGTACGGGCGAAGGGCGAGGGCGTATCGGTCTCGATTTCTGAGACCTTGACCTGCTTGCTCTCAATCTGCCGGTGCAGGGCCAGGAGCTCGGGTAGGTCGTAGACATCTTGCAGGCACTCGCGAGCGGTTTCGAGCAGGATTGGGAAAGCCGGGTACTTTCGGGCAACGTCGAGGAGTTGGGCGGCACGCTGGCGCTGCTGCCACAGGGGTGTACGGCGGCCGGGGTCCTTGCGGGGCAGGAGTAGCGCCCTAGCGGCGTTCTCCCGGAAGCGGGAGGCAAAGAGCGCGGAATTCCCTACCCGCTCGGTGACTATATCCTCAAGCTCCTGAGGGTCAAAGAGGAAGAGCTCGGCACCCGGAGGCTCAGCTTCCATAGCGGGAATACGCAGCACAATACCGTCATCAGCGGCCATGGCCGATGCGTTCACACCGTAGCCTTCCTCGACCCGGGCACCTACAGCCAGCGCCCAGGGGGAGTGCACCGGCATACCTAGCGGGGAATGGAGAATAACCCGCCAGTCGCCCAGCTCATCACGGAAACGCTCAACTAGCAGGTGCTTATGGGAGGGCACACGACCGGTTGCCTGGGTCTGCTCACCGATATAGGCCAGCAGATTATCGGCGGCCCACTCATCAAGGCCCAGCGCCCCTACCTGCCGGTGGGCCTCTGCCCGGTCTTTGGCAAGGGTCCGCGCCAGATCGCCGGTGAAAGTGCCGAGTGCTCGCCCCAGCTCAGCCGGTCGCCCGGGAGAATCCCCGTGCCAGAAAGGCAGACGGCCCGGCACTCCGGGAGCCGGGGTAACGGTTACCCGGTCGTGACTAATATCTTCAATCCGCCAGGAGGAGGCACCCAGGGCGATAACATCCCCCGCACGGGATTCGTAGACCATTTCTTCATCGAGTTCACCCACTCGCTTAGGCGCCTTGGAATCCTCTGCCCCGGCAATATAGACGGGGAAAAGGCCCCGATCAGGGATTGTACCGCCGCTGGTGACTGCCAGCCGCTGAGCGCCGGGCCGTCCCTCAATAGTGCCCGCGCCGCGGTCCCAGATGATGCGAGGGCGCAGCTCGGCGAACTCATCGGAGGGGTAAAAGCCCGAGAGCAAATCGAGGGTGGCTTCAAAAGCCGCCCGGGGCAGGGTAGCAAAGGGCGCAGTAGCCCGGAGCGCCTCAAACCAGGCCTCCACGCTGATAGGCCCCAGGGCGCAGGCGGCAACGGTCTGTTGGGCCAGAATATCCAGGGGATTAGCCGGTATGGACAGCGGCTCAATCTTGCCTGCTAACATTCGCTGGACGGTAACGGTGGCGTTGAGTAGGTCGCCCCGGTGCTTGGGGTAGAGGTAGCCACGCGATACTTCGCCCACCTGGTGCCCGGCACGGCCCACCCGTTGAAGCCCGGACGCTACTGAGTGGGGAGCCTCCACCTGGATTACCAGATCAACCTGCCCCATATCAATGCCCAGCTCGAGCGAACTGGTAGCCACCACACAGCGGAGCTGGCCCGATTTCAGGGACTCTTCAATGAGGGTGCGTTGGTCCTTAGAGACGGAACCGTGGTGGGCACGCGCCAGCAGGGGTGGGGCACCTGAGGCGCTCGCCGAGGCCCCCATTATCTGGGCCGGTGAGCTTGTGCCCGCAGTAGGAGTAGCGCGTAAAGGGAGTTTAGGGTCATCTGCTTCTAGCCGCGCGGGGTTGGCCTGAGCCAGCTGTTGGGCCAGGATATCGGCTACGGTGCGCGGTTCGGTGCTCCCGCTGGGCCCGGTCACCGTCAAAGGCTCGCCGGTAGGGCTAAGGTCTTGGCGGGCCTGGCACCGTTGCAGGTAGATTTCGTTCAGCCGTGCTGTTAGCTTCTCTGCCAGGCCACGGGAGTTAGCAAACACGATGGTGGAGCGGTTGGCCTCTACTAGGTCAACAATACGCTCTTCAACATGGGGCCAGATAGAAGCCTGGTAGCCGGATGCCGGTGAGGGCGGGGTGGAATCGTCGGGGCCCTCTACCTGTTCTGCGGCCCCCGCTTCTTCAGCTATTTCTTGGATGGTCAGTTCGATGGGCTGGCGCGGGTGCCTAGGGGCGCTCTGCTCGCCCGGGTAGGTTCCTACCGCCTCCCAGAGAGCCTGATGGGGGCCGTTCTCACTCACGGTGGGCAGAGGCTGGTCAAAGTAGCTGTCTCTTGCTTTAGCCGGGCTTTCTTCCTCCGGTTCTGGGGAACCTAGGGCGGGGCCCGCCAGTGGGCGGATGCCCAGAGCATCAGCCAAGGTGAGGTCTTGGGGCAGGGTTGCTGCGGTATCGACCTGCTCGGGGCGGAGCAGACCCTCATCGGCTAGGGAGTCAGCTAGCGCCAGCCCATCATTGAACTCGGTAGCTGAGTTTTTAGCGGATTCGCGGGCACGATTTTTTGTGCTGCTGCCCTGATGCCAGGGTGTGCCAGCTGGCATCTCACCGTAAGCATTGGGGCCGCCCAGGGCTGTCATATCGGGCACGGGTACGGAGAGGGTGAGCTCCCACTGTTTTTCTGAGGGTGGTTGCACAACCTCCACCGGGACGGAGCCGCCCAGGAACCGGGCAACGGTTTCTACCGGTTCTACGGTGGCAGAGAGCCCCACGCGCTGGGCGGGGGATTCTAGGAGCTGGTCTAGTCTCTCTAGGGTTACCGCTAGGTGGGCACCGCGTTTTGTTCCTGCTACTGCGTGTACCTCGTCAATGATGACGGTGTGAACCGAGGTGAGCGTGGAGCGGGCCTTAGAGGTCAGCATCAGAAAGAGGGATTCCGGTGTGGTAATCAGAATATCCGGTGGGTTGCTGATGAGCTGGCGGCGTTCTTTGGCGGGGGTGTCCCCGCTGCGTACCCCCACGCGAACCTGGGGAGGTTCCATCTTGAGGGAACGGGCGGTCTGGGCTATACCGATGAGTGGGGAACGCAGGTTACGTTCGACGTCCACACCCAGGGCTTTGAGCGGTGAAATGTAGAGGACCTTGGTCCCGCTCACGCTGGGTTCCCGACTTGTTGTGTCATTGGATGCGGCGGTGTGATCAAAGTGCAGGCGGTCTAGCGCCCACAGGAAAGCTGAGAGCGTTTTACCGGAACCGGTGGGGGCCACAATTAGGGCATGCCGACCGGCGCTGATAGCCGCCCAGGCGCCGGCCTGGGCGGCAGTGGGTGCTGTGAAAGCCCCCTCAAACCAGCGACGGGTTGGCTCCGAGAAAAACCTCAGAGCCCGGGAAGTGTCCTCAGAAGCCATAGCCCTCTTAGCCTGTAGAAAGCGCTTAGGGCGCGGCACCTACAGCACCCACCGTGAGCTGGGTGATGTCCGTATTGGAGCAGGCTTCGGACGCAAAGTTGAGTACGAGTGCCTGGGATGCTCCGGGGGCCTGGATGGAGTAGCCGGTCGCCGCGACGCTCTGGCAACGATCCGCGTAGAGTCCGGCGCGTGTTTCACGCAGGATGGCGGTGAGAGACTCACCGGTGGCTAGTACCCCTCCTGAGGATGACAAGTCGGTGGCGTTTGCGGCGCTTGCACCAATTTGTTGGCCAGCAGAATTCACGTAGTGAACGGCGGGGTAGCCTCCGATAGAGCAGGGGGCGGAGCCGGTGTTAGTGAAGGTGAGGTTGATATATCGTGAGCCTGCGGCACCTCCACCGGGGGCTACGGCCGCCTCAATGTAGAGTTGGTCGTAGTCGCATACGGCAACGCCTGCCATAGAGCTGGGAGCCTGCCCTGCGGCCCCTGTTGGTTGATCAGCAGGGCTGGGAGTGGGGCTGGGTTCAACAGTGATAACGGTTCCCGTAGGGACGGGTTCGGGGCTATCTGAGACGCTGGGTGTCGGGGCCGCGGCTGTCTGAGTTGGGGAGCTCGTTGCTGTGGGGCTTGGGCTGGTGGAGGTTGCTGTTTGGGAAGTCGCCACCGCGGAGGCACTTGTGCCTTCCGAAGTCTCTGCTGGTTGGCTCGGCTTATTGGAGCCACAACCGGTAAGGGCCAGCAGGAGGCTCAGGGCAGCAAGGGGGATAAGGGGTTTGGGGGTTTTCATGCCATTTACATTCCTGGTTGCAGGGTAACGTGTGCCCCGTCCATTCCTTGGGAGTATTCCGTCTGGCAGCTGAGGCGAGAGCACTCGTTGGCGATGTCATCGATCATATCGAGCAGGTCTTCTTCGGCTTCTTCGCGTTCGCCCGATGCGGCAAAGTGCTCGGGATCGATAAAGGCGTGACAGGTGGCGCATGAGGCATTGCCGCCGCAGGTAGCAAGTACCGGGAAGCCGGCTGCTAGGACAGCGTCGAGCATGCTCTGGTGGGGCTCCCAGGTCACGTCTTTGGTGGTACCGTTTTCATCGGTGACCGTGATGTTTACGCTCATATCTTCTCCTGTGCTGATGCGGCAGTGAGGCCGTCTGGCCTTCTTGTCTTCCCCTATTTTATGGGATAGGCAAGAGCAAGCCCGTTTTTGTGGTGAAAACTACCCCACGGTCATGGGGTTCTGCGGCCTCTTGAGGTAACCGCAATAAAAAAACCGGCCCCACAAGGAGGCCGGTTTCTGGTGTGCGCCCGAAGGGATTCGAACCCCCAACCTTCTGATCCGTAGTCAGATGCTCTATCCGTTGAGCTACAGGCGCATTGTGCCTTGGCTGACTATCTCTAGCCCGTCTTGGCAACAGGTAATACTCTACGCAGGTTTTTGGAGGTGTGCAAATCGAAAGCGCGTGACACTGCTCTCACTTATGGTGGGTGCCCTGTCTGCTCAGTTTGGTCTCAGCCTGGTTAAGGCCACCGGGGGCGCTCCGGGGCTGATGTGGCTGTATTGTGCCATGCCCAAATGATTTTTAGGTTTTGCTACGGGGGTGTGAGGAAGATCGGAGCGAAATATTTGTACTAATTCTGACAAAAGACCTATATCTGGGTAGGCTAGACGTACACGATGAAGTGAAAGTGCACCGCACAACGCGTTTATTCATTGCTAATGAGTGGCGCGTTTTTCTGTTTTCGCTCTGCCGGCGGCACAGAAAATGGGTGGGCACCTGCTTCCGGTACAGAGAGGTACCGGGGGAACCGATACATAAGGGGAAGCGTCAGTGACTGACATTTCAATCGACAATTTAATTGCACAGGCTCCTACCAACTACGAGGAATTACTTGCTTGGGTCGCTGAGGTTGCTCAGCTTACCCAGCCCCATGATATTTACTGGGCTGATGGCTCACAGGAAGAATACGACCGGCTGGCCGCTGAACTGGTTGAGGCCGGTACCCTCCGCAAGCTCAGTGATCATGAGTTCCCTAACTCTTACGTTGCTTTTTCGGATCCCGATGATGTGGCCCGTGTTGAAGAGCGTACCTTTATCTGCTCACAGACCCAGGATGGTGCTGGGCCGACCAACAACTGGCAGGACCCAGCTCAGATGCGAGCGACTCTGACCGATCTCTTTAAGGGTTCCATGCGGGGCCGTACCATGTACGTGATTCCCTTTGTGATGGGTTCACTCGATGCGACCACTCCTAAGTTCGGTGTCGAAATTACCGACTCTGCCTATGTGGTTGTTTCTATGCGGATTATGGCCACTATCGGTTCCGATGTTCTTACCAAGATGTCCGAGACCAAGGCTTTCTTTGTGAAGGCACTGCATTCGGTGGGCGCTCCGCTTGAACCCGGCCAGCAGGATGTTCCCTGGCCCTGTAACCCCGAGAAGTACATTGTGCAGTTCCCCGAAGACCGTGAAATCTGGTCCTATGGGTCCGGTTACGGTGGCAATGCCCTGCTGGGTAAGAAGTGCTACGCACTCCGTATCGCTTCAGCAATTGGCCGCGATGAAGGTTGGATGGCAGAGCACATGCTGGTGCTCAAAGTAACCAACCCTGAGGGGCGTAGCAAGTTCATATCCGCGGCCTTCCCCTCAGCCTGCGGTAAGACCAACTTTGCCATGATGGATCCCACCATTGAAGGCTGGAAAACCGAGATGGTTGGCGATGACATCGCCTGGATCGAGTTCCGCGATGGCAGGCCCTACGTGGTGAACCCCGAGGCAGGCCTGTTTGGTGTCGCCCCCGGCACCGGCTGGTCCACCAACCCCAATGCAATGCGGGCAATTGCTCGGGGTAACACCATCTTCACCAATGTTGCCCTCACCGATGACAACTCTGTGTGGTGGGAGGGTAAGACCGATGAGGTCCCCGATCATCTGATTGACTGGCAGGGCAAGGACTGGACCCCTGATTCAGGGCGTCCGGCGGCTCACCCCAACTCACGTTTCTGCACCCCCATCGCCCAGGCTGACACTCTGGCCGAAGAATACTATGCACCCGATGGTGTACCGCTGTCAGCCATGATTTTTGGTGGCCGCCGCAAGACCACTATCCCGCTAGTTTCCGAGGCCACAAGCTGGGAGCAGGGTGTCTTCCGTGGCGTGACCCTCTCTTCAGAAACCACCGCCGCCGCCAAGGGCCAGGTGGGCCTTGTGCGCCGTGACCCCATGGCTATGCTTCCCTTCATCGGCTACAACGCCGGCGACTACATCCAGCACTGGATTGATCTGGGTAAGAAGCACGGCCAAGAGAACATGCCCAAGATCTACTACGTCAACTGGTTCCGCCGCACCCCCGATGGCGGGTTCGCCTGGCCCGGATTTGGTGAGAACAGCCGCGTGGTCAAGTGGATTTTCGACCGTTTGGACGGCACCGCTGGTGGCCAGGAAACCTTCTTGGGCCTTGTCCCGACACCAGCGGACCTGGACCTGACTGGTCTTGAATTGAGTGAGGAAGAACTAACCGCTGCTCTTACCGTTAGCCGCGAAGAATGGGAAGAAGAACTGCCCGGTATTGACGAATGGCTGGCATTCTTAGGGGATAGAGTCCCCGCCGAAGTGCATGCTCAACGCCAGGCCCTAGCTACTGAGCTAGGCAAGTAACCCCCCCGCGGTTTCATATGTGAGCCCTTGAATTGATAAGGGTGTAGCTCATCTCAAAGTAGCCCGCAAGAGCCTAGCTCTTGCGGGCTACTTTTCTTTGTGCAGGATTAACACCTAGACGCCCCTAAATTGGGGGAGGAAGCTACCTTATATATTCTGTAGAATGCTATAAGAATGGCTGAAGACTGTACTGTATAGCCCTGTGCCCTCCCGAACAAAAACTGCCGGTTAGCCACCGGCGAGGTGAGTTGCGTAGCGGTGAGCGAGCTACTGCTTGCTTGTGTGGAAGGAATACAAGAGTGGGAAATTTGCTGAGCGTTAAAGAACTCACCAAGAACCACGAGCACCTCCGCGCCCTCAAGGGCGTTAACCTGGAGGTTGCCGCCGGTGAAATCGTAGGTCTTCTCGGTGAGAACGGCGCAGGCAAGTCGACGTTACTGTCCATCCTGGGGGGCTGGGACAGCCCCACAGGTGGCACCATTACCCTAGATGGTAAGAGCTACACCCCAAAGAATCCCGAAGAAGCCTTGGTGGCCGGTGTAGGCTCTATCCGCCAAAAATTTACTGTGGATTCTGAGCTGACCGTTGCCCAGGCAATCTTCCGCTCCACCCAGTATGCCGACGATGCTGAGGACGCTCTGGTAGCTCGCGCCCAAGAACTACTCTCCGAAATTGGTCTTGCTGTTGACCCCCGCGCCAAGATGGGAGATCTGGTGCGTGCAGAGCAGGCCCTGGTTGAAGTCGTCCGCATGGAGGCCGAAGAGACCCGCCTAGTCCTCATGGATGAAGTTGCCGCAACCTTCAACGACTTTGAAATCTACCAGCTTCATGAGGTGACCCGTAAGCTGGCAGCTGAGGGCCGCGCAATTATCTACATCACCCACCGTATCGATGAGATCCGCTCCCTGGCTCACCGTGCAGTGATTCTTTCTGAAGGCACCATTAGCACTGAAATTAACCCAGGTGCCATGACTACCGAGCAAATCGCCTTCAAGATGTTCAACCGCGAAATCGAGATGGGCGGTCGCCCCGATGACTTCGCTGGCCAAGACGCCAAGCTCATCGTCGAGAATCTCACCAGCTCCAAGGGCTCCCTAAATAAGGTGTCCTTCTCGGTTGACCGGGGTGAAATCTTTGGTCTGACAGGGCTACGCCGCTCCGGTATTAACGAGGTTGCTGCCGCCCTAGTCGGTGTTGACGAAACCGCCACTTTCGGCACTCTCAAAGTCAACGGGCAGGAGGTCACCATTAGCTCACCCGGTGACTCTGCAGCACTCGGTATCGGCTACCTCTCCGATAACGATGACGAACTGGGCCTTGCCAACGAACGCTCTATTGCAAAGATCCTGATGGAAAGCGCAGGCCTTAAAGAACGACCAGAAGGCTTCTTGCACGAAGTATCCGCCTTACGGGAGGTCGCTGAACAGGTTCAGAAGCTCCGCATCAAAACCACTAACATCCAGGGCCAACTGGGTAAGCTCTCTGGCGGTGATCAGCAGAAAGTCGCCCTCGCCCAATGGATTACTACCGACTGTGAAATCCTGATTCTCAACCACCCTACTCGTGGCATTGATATGGGTTCTAAGAGTGAAATTTACAAGATGCTCATGGAGCTGACCGAAAAGGGGACCTCTATTATCCTCATTGGGTCAGACATGTCAGAACTTATCGGCCTGTGCCACCGCATTGCTGTGATGCGCTCCGGTGAAGTCGTTTCGGTCCAGCAGAATAAGGTAGCCACCGAAGACACCCTCATGGGCGAAGCCCTGGGGGAGGATCTGGTCTAGAGAGCTCGACCATAACTGAAAACAGGAGGGCTCCCGGCTCATCATAGCCGGGAGCCCTCCTGATTTAGGCTGGTGTGCTTTGGGGGATGAGGCCCAGCTTACAAGGAAATCCTTGAAGCGATGGCATTGAGTTTGTGGCGTGCTAGAGCCAGGTTGGCAGTGTTGCGCTCAAGCACCAGGTAGACGAAAAGACCTGATGTTTCTGAAGTGTTAAGAACGTTGATCAGGTGGTACTGGGAGGAAAGAGTGATCATAATGTCCTCAATGTTCCCCTTGACATCAAGGTCAGCCATGGTCTTGAGCTTAGCCCGAACAACATTTGAGTTACCGGCAGCAGCTACCGTGAGGTCAAAACCAGGGGAACCACCAGCGGCAAGAGCCATACCCGATGAAATATCGACAAGAGCGGCACCGGTAGCGCCTTCAATGGAGAGCAATTCCTGAATGGAGGCATCAAGCTGTGACAAGATAATTCCTTTATCTATGTACCTGCCAGAAGAACACGACATCAATGGAGGAGTGCACCAGCAGGAGGCGGTATGGACGCAAGCACCTACCCGCACCCTTGGCGTATGTGCGATGAAAAGGGTTGCGCCCTCGAGTTTTTACTTACCTATCATACTACTTTGCCACTCTCACACACCCCCAACATGTGCAGGAAACCCGGCTAAAGTAGAGTTCAAGCGCCAGAAGTCGGCTGATGACAGCCTGGCTTGAAACCTGAAACCATATAGCTGAAACTTAAGGTTGAAGCAATAATCGCCCCATCACTATGTCTAAGGAGCTGGACCTTGTGCGCCTCACTGCCTTTTCAGATGTTTCCCTGCGCGTACTGATGCTACTTTCTGGGCTGGACGGTCACCAAATCTCAACCCAGAAAATTGCTGAGGGTGTAGGAACCCCCTATAACCACGTTGCCAAATCTGTAGCCTTCCTGGCAAATATGGGTCTGCTCGAATCAACCAGAGGCCGCACCGGCGGCATCCGCCTCTCCGAAAAAGGCGCTTGTGCAACCGTCGGGCAGGTCCTCCGTGCCACCGAGGGCGACATACCTATGGTCGAATGTGAAGGCGAAACACATACTTGCCCCATGCGTAATTCCTGCTCCTTGCGCGTAATCCTAGCTAACGCTCGTGAAGAGTTCTTCAAGATTCTCGATCCGGTCGTTATTTCTGAGCTACCCAACGAAGCCCAGATGGGCCCGGTTTTCCTTGAACTCGGACTTGGCCCCCTTGGCTCCGCCAGAAAAACCACGGCCGGTAGCTTAAACTAACAAAAGCACTAAACTAACAAAAGCACCGAGGCCGCTGTCGGTTTTAAAACCGGCAGCGGCCTTTCCAATCCCTAATACTGGTATGAAGTATGCTAAATTGAAAGTGGTTTATCAACAACCTGTCACTAAGGAGCACTCATGCTATCTGCCAAATCCCGCCCCATCATCGAGGCAACCCTCCCCGTCATCGCCGAACGCATCAACGACATCACC
This sequence comes from Rothia sp. CCM 9417, assembly GCF_048513575.1. Lineage (NCBI taxonomy): Bacteria > Bacillati > Actinomycetota > Actinomycetes > Micrococcales > Micrococcaceae > Rothia > Rothia sp. CCM 9417. The sequence goes on from NZ_JBLXXT010000007.1 coordinate 71,510, forward strand.
CCCGACTTCTACCGCCGCATGTTCGCCGCCCGCCCCGACCTCATGGACGGCATGTTCTCACGCTCATCCCAACTCGAAGGCACCCAGCCCAAAGCACTAGCAGGCTCCATCGCAGTCTTCGCCTCCTACATCCTGGCCAACCCCGACAGCTACCCCGACGAAGTCCTCTCTCGCGTAGCCCACAAACACGCCTCACTGGGCCTGCGCGAAGAAGAATACCCCACCGTCTACAAGTACCTCTTCGAAGCCATCGCCGCCAACCTAGGCGACATCCTCACCCCCGAAATCGCAGAAGCCTGGACCGAAGTCTACTGGCTCATGGCCGACGCCCTCATCAAACTTGAAAAAGGCCTCTACGCCTCACAGGCCAATGAGGTCATGTTCGCCCCCTTCCGCCTCCTAGAGCGCAAAGAAACCGGCGAGAACGTCATCGACTTCACCTTCGAAGCCGCCAACGCCGTAGCCATGACCGACGCCGTAGCAGGCCAGTACGTCTCCATCGTCACCAAAGCAAAAGATGGCCTCCGCCAGGCCCGCCAGTTCACCCTGCTCCCCTCCCAGAAGAACCAGCGCCGCGTAGCCATCAAACTCGACACCGCAGGCGAAATGACCCCCATCCTGCACGAACTCGCAGTCGGCGACATCGTCGAGGTCTCCAACCCCTACGGCGACGTCACCCTGGGCGCTTTTGGCGATGACGCAACCAAACCCCTCTACCTCTTCTCCGCCGGTATCGGTGTAACCCCCATGATCGCCTTCCTCTCCGAACTCGCCGCCAGCGGCTCAGAGCGCGAAGTCGTCGTAGTTCACGCCGACCGCTCAACCGCTACCTGGCCCCTACGCGAGGAGATGGCCAGTTATGTTGAGAAACTCAAGAACGCCCGCCTGATTTCCTTCCTCGAAACCGCCGGTGAAGGCGACTACGAAGGTCGCGTTGATATCTCCAAGCTGGAGGTACCCGCCAACGCCTCCGCCTACCTGTGCGGCCCGTTGCCCTTCATGCAGGGTGTACGCTCACAGCTGGTTGAAGCGGGTGTACCCGGCCAGCAGATCCAGTACGAGATCTTCGGCCCCGACCAGTGGATGCTCCACGACCAGGCCCGCGCCTAACCCTTCGGCCCAGGCCCGCGCCTAACGGTTAAAGATAGAGCGCGGTGAACCTACCTTCGCCTGCTGACCCTCTCAGGTGCTCGCGCTGGGGCGCTCGCCCCTGATTCACGCCAGCCCCGAGCCAGCAGGCTCCCGGTAGGTTCACCGCGCTTCTGTATGGGTTGGGGTTAGCCCGTGTACGGCACTTTCGCCTGCTGACCCTCTCAGGTGCTCGCGCTGGGGCGCTTGCCCCTGATTCACGCCAGCCCCGAGCCAGCAGGCTCCCGGTAGGTTCACCGCGCTTCTACATCTTCATACAAAAGCGCCCGCCCTGTTTCCTAGCCCCGCAGATGAAGCGACTAGAATTTAGCTAGACTTTATAAAGAATTTTTATAGAATTGAATAAGAAGTTAGGCTAAAGTTAGAAAGGTAGAGCCGGGATCTGGCCAAGGAAGCTATTTAGGGGAGATCGATTATGCCCACCAGAGCGCAGGAAGCGTTTGAACGATTCGGAGCTGTTCTTGACCAGGAAGCTGGACGGTACGGTATTGAGAATCTAGAGGCCTTGCCAGGGGATTACTATCTGGCCGAGATTGACGGTGACAGGGTTGCCGTAGCATCTACCTACCGGACCATCAAAACTGGGTCATCACAGATCTCGATTTCAAACAAAAAGGTCGAGGGCCTGCTGGAGGTAGCGGAGGATTACAAGGCAACTCCAGTCCTTGGCTATTACGTTGAAGACAATGGTCGAGGAGCAAAGGACTTAGTTCTGATTAAACTTGCTTTCTTCTCGGAAGAAAGCAAGAGGCTTGGGCCAGGGCGGGTCTTCAACTACACATTGTCAGGAGGATATTACTACGGACACGAAGCATTCCGTTCCCTCGATCTGGAAGCATACCGAGACTTTCTTTACTGCGCGGTCCGCTTCTCAACTACTGACAAGCCCGAAGTAAGGTACGTTTAGCCGCGAGGAAATAAAACAATAGCTCCGGGGGTATATCCTCTATTTCAGGACAGTCGACCGTTCCGGAGCTCTCACCTATACCCTAGCAGGTGTATCAATGAAGTCAAGAAGAAAATATCAGCTGAGTGATTTAGAGCGCTGGTTTTCGGCACCGCGTATGTCACGCTTCAAGAGCTCTGACAAGGCTGAAGACCTTTATGTGTGGAATACTCGAGTTGCGAAGGCGCTCCTTGAAGATATTCAACACATAGAGGTCTTGCTTCGCACCACAATCGATAGGGCCATGAGCGCCGAAAATGGCGACGACTGGATAGTTGATATCTCTTACTTTGACTCAAACTATAGAGGTCGTGGTAGGGTCTCAAACGGTCATGACGCAAGCTATACGAGAAATGTTTATAAAGCGATTCAGCGTTCTGGTCAGCCCTATTCCACCGCCACAAAGGGAAGAATCATCGCTGAATTGTCTTTCGATCATTGGCGCTTCTTACTGACTGCGTCTAAGGAACCCACTGCTTGGATGTACATCAAACGACATTTGCCGGACTACACTGTAGGCGGCAAGCCTCGTCAGGATTTTGAAAATGCCGTGATATATGCGTTGTATCTGAGAAACCGGCTATCACATCATGAACCTGTCACGCGAAGAACACTGCGCGAAGAGTACCTGTATCTTCGTGAAGCTACCCAGAAACTGAATCAGTTAGCTCAGTGGCTTGATGCTGATGCTGCTGTGTGGATCCGGTCTCACTCACGAGTCCAAAAACTATGGAGAAGCCGGCCAAGGGATGAATTGCGAGATGCACTATGGCTGCGTAAACATCCTCTGTATTGAGGCATAAAGCCATAGTTATACTGACTTTTAAAGAGCAGATAAGTCGTAGGCAGACCCATCAGATAAAAGCGCCCGCCCTGTTTCCTAGCCTCTCGGCTAGAAAACAGGGCGGGCGCTCTTTGCCTTCAGAAAAAGCAGGAGGTTCCTTAGCCCTCGCGCACAATCTTCAAAATAGTGTCACGCACACGCTCCATCGTGGCCACATCGGGAGCCTCAAGATTCAGACGCAGGAAAGGCTCAGTGTTTGAGGGGCGCAGGTTAGCCCACCAGCCCTCAGTCTTATGCTCAAAAGTGGTACCGTCCATATCAGAAACCTCAACGGTATCACCAAAGTGAGCGGCAACGCGGGCAACAGCACCAGCCTTGTCCTCAATCTCAGAGTTAATCTCCCCGGAGGCAACGTAGGGAGCGTACTTCTCAGCCAGCTCGCTCAGCGGAACCTCAACCTCACCCAGCGCCGCCAGAACATGCAGAGCAGCCAGCATACCGGTGTCAGCGTTGAAGAAGTCCTTGAAATAGTAGTGAGCCGAATGCTCGCCACCAAAAACACCCTTTTCATCTGCCATAACAGCCTTGATGAAAGAGTGACCCACACGGGTCTTAATGGCACGGCCACCCAGCTTCTCAACCAGCTCAGGCACAGCCTTAGACGTAATCAGGTTGTAAATAATGACCGGGTTATCGTTACCTTCAGCCTGGGCACGCTTAATCTCGCGCTCAGCAACCAGTGCGGTAATAGCCGAAGGCGTGACAGGCTCACCCTTCTCATCAATCACGAAGCAACGGTCAGCATCGCCATCGAAAGCCAAACCAATGTCAGCACCGTGCTCCACAACAGCCTTCTGCAAATCCACCAGGTTAGCGGGCTCCAGCGGATTAGCGGGATGATTGGGGAAGGTGCCGTCCAACTCAAAGTAGAGGGGAAGGATTTCCAAGGGCAGGCCAGGCAGAATGGTATCACCCAAAACAGCGGGAGTAGTCAAACCGCCCATACCGTTACCGGCATCGACAACAACCTTGAGCTTACGGATACCCGAAAGATCCACCAGATTGCGCAGGTACTCGGCATAAGCCTGAAGCACGTCCTTCTCAGAGACGGTACCGGTAGCCTCAACAGCGGGGATAGCGCCCTCATCCAGGTACTTCTGGGCCAGGTCACGAATATCGTACAAGCCGGTTTCAGAAGAAAGCGGAACAGCGCCCGCCTTGGACATCTTCATACCGTTGTACTCAGCGGGGTTATGCGAAGCAGTAAAGGTAACGCCAGCGGCATTCTCAATGCCACAGGCAAAATAGAGCTCGTCAGTAGAAATCAGGCCAATATTAATGACATGAGCGCCTCGAGCGGTTACCCCCTCGGCAAAAGCCTGCATGAACTCGGAGCCGGAGGGCCGCATATCCGCGCCCACCAGCACATTCTGACCAGCTAAATCGAGAACGTCCACGAAAGCGGCACCGGTCGCACGAACGGTCTCAGCGGTAATGGTTTCACCTACGATACCGCGAACATCGTAGGCCTTAAAAGATGCGGTTAAATCAATAGTATTCACAAGAGCCAAGTTTACGGGGCGCCAGCGGCTTTAGACAGTTTCCATGCGAATTTGTCGGGGATTTATGGCAATAAACACCAGCAATTTAGATAATAATTTTATGCCTATGGCACCTAAGGCATGGTTGTATGGTGTACATGGCTGAACTTTTTTCTCTTGCTAACCCGATTCAGAATTATGCCTGGGGTTCATACGAGACCTTAGCTCTCATGCGCGGGGCCCCAGCCCCCACCGAACAACCCGAAGCAGAGCTCTGGGTAGGTGCCCACCCCGCAGCTCCCTCCGTAGCACACGTAGACGGCGGCACCTACACCCTTGACGCACTGGTTGCAGAGCAGCCCAACCGCTTCCTCAACTCCCAGCGCACCAATGACGTCTTCCCCTTCCTCTTCAAAATTCTGGCTATTGAATCGCCTCTTTCCATCCAGGTGCACCCCACCGACGAGCAGGCCCAAGCAGGCTTTGCCGACGAGAACGCCCGTGGCATACCCCTGAACGATCCGGCACGCAACTACAAGGACACCTTCTCCAAACCTGAAACCGTCATTGCCCTCTCAGAGATGCGCATCCTAACCGGCGTGCGCAAGTTCTCTGAGCTCTCGGCTATCGCCGAGCATTTCAAGCTCCGCTGGCTGGCTGGCGCCTTAGATGCCTCCAAGACCCCCAAACAGCTTCTCACCGCAATTATCCGAATGTCACCGCAAGCCTCCGCCACCGCCCTTGAGCAAACCCTTGCAGCAGCCCGCAGCTGGGCACAAAAGAACGGAGCCGTGGACGGGCGCGAATCACTGGCCGCTGGCGTAGCCGAACTAGTCAACCTCATTGACTCTAAATACCCCGGCGACCGCGGCCTGCTGGTTGCCCTGGTCATGAACCTGGTCTACCTGGCACCGGGTGAATCGGTCTATACCCCCGACGGGCAGGTGCACGCTTACATCTCCGGCACCGCCATCGAACTCATGAACCCCTCCGATAACGTCATGCGCGCAGGGCTAACCCCCAAACACCTTGACGAGGAAGAACTCATCAAGATTCTGGGGGAGCGACAAGACGCACCGGTCATTCAGCGCCCAACCCCCACCAGCGACGGCACCGCAGAATACTCCATGTGGGACAAACGCCTCAGCATCACCCACCTGGTCCTTGAGCAAGGTCAAGAAATTGAACTCCCCCTTAGCGGTGTTGCGATCGCCCTGTGCACCGCTGGTACCATGGTGGTTCGCGATGACGATAAGACCTTCACCCTAGGCGGAACCCAAGCAGTGATGTACACAGGAGAATCCGCTACCCTAAGCCTTAGCGGCCAGGGCCAGCTCTACATCGCCTGTCAGAGAGCATCATAGGTCAGGTCCCCTCCAAAGGGCCCCCTCGAAGCCTGGGCAAGGACAACCTGACGCCCCAGCCGGTGGCTAACCAGCTAAAAACCAGTACCTTAAGGAAACGATGAAAATTATTTTAACTGTGACCGGCCTAGACCACGAGGGCATCATCGCCGGTGTGACAGGCAAGCTCGCTGAACGCAAAGTCAACATTGAAAACCTCTCCCAGACCCTCATGCAGGGTTACTTCACCATGATTCTGCAGGGCAGCTTCGATGAGACCAGCCAGTCCATCACCGAGCTGCAAGAAGCCATGAAACCGGTTGAAGAAGCTCAGCGCGTTCAGATTCGTATTCAGTCTGATGCGATCTTCCAAGCCATGCACAACCTCTAGGAGCTACCGCACCATGTTCCGCTCCGATAATATTCTTGAAACCCTACAGATGATCGAGGAAGACAAACTCGATATTCGCACAGTCACCATGGGCATCTCACTGCTGGACTGCGCTGACTCCAGGGGCGCTATTGCTCGCCAGAAAATCTACGACAAAATTACCTCCCGCGCCGCCCGCCTGGTTGAAGTCGCTGAAGGCATTGAGGCTGAGCTCGGTATCCCCATCATCAATAAGCGCATCTCCGTCACCCCTATCGCTCTGGTTGCCGGCGCCTCCGACGACGAGGACTATGTAGAGTTCGCAAAAACCCTGGACGCTGCGGCTAAAGCCGTGGGGGTGAACTTCATCGGCGGTTTTACTGCCCTGGTTGATAAGGGCTCCACCCCCGCTGATGAAAAGCTCATGCGTTCTATCCCACGTGCCCTCAACGAGACTGACGTGGTCTGTGCCTCTGTCAATATTGGGTCTTCCCGCGCCGGAATCAACATGAGCGCGGTCAAAACCATGGGCGAGGTTATCCGCCAAACAGCCGAGGGCTCGGCAGAAGCCCACGGCTTTGGTTGTTCTAAACTGGTTGTCTTTGCCAACGCCGTATCCGATAACCCCTTCATGGCCGGTGCTTTCCACGGCGTGCAGGAAGCTGACGCTGTGATCTCTGTGGGTGTTTCGGGCCCTGGCGTGATTAAACGTGCCCTGGAAAAGGTGCGCGGTGAATCCTTTGATTCCTGCGCTGAGGCCATTAAAAAGGCAGCCTTCAAAATAACCCGCATGGGCCAGCTGGTTGGCACCTTAGCCGCTGACCGCCTGGGTGTTGACTTCGGCATCGTAGACCTTTCCCTGGCTCCCACTGCTGAGGTTGGCGACTCCGTAGCGCACGTGCTCGAAGAGATGGGCCTGGAATCCGTGGGAACCCACGGAACCGTTGCCGCCCTGGCCCTACTCAACGATGCCGTCAAGAAGGGCGGGCTCATGGCCTGCTCCCATGTGGGTGGACTTTCTGGCTCCTTTATCCCCATCTCTGAGGACATCGGCATGATTGATGCCGCCGCAGCCGGGAAAATCACCCTGGATAAACTCGAAGCTATGACCGCCATCTGCTCGGTCGGCCTGGACATGGTCGCTATCCCCGGTGATACCACCGCAGCTACCATCTCAGCCATGATTGCCGATGAGGCAGCTATTGGCGTGATGAACCACAAGACCACCGCTGTGCGAGTTATCCCCGCAATCGGTCTTGAGGTGGGCCAGATGGTCGAGTTCGGTGGCCTGCTCGGTCGTGCACCGGTCATGCCCGCCCACCCCGAATCCGCTGAGGCTTTCGTGGCTCGTGGTGGGCGGATCCCGTCCCCGGTTCACGGCTTCCGTAACTAAAGACAAAAACAGAAGGGGCCGGCCAGTTACGCACTGACCGGTCCCTTCCGCTTTAAGAGAGCTAAGAGCTGCGGGGCTCAACCCAGTTAGCGCCCACTAACACAGAGCAGGCACCTAGAAGCTGGGGAAAAGCTCCAAGGTTTGCAGGCCGTTAGAACCCAAAGAACCGTCCGCGAGGGCTTTCTTGCCTGCAGGGTCAGGGTAAACACGGCTGAGTAAGGCAAAGTAGGCGGCATCACGCACGCCATCGAGTTGCCCCTTGTTGCTCTCATAGTAGGGGAAGCTAGCGGGGTTGTTAGTCCACCGGGCAGCTACACCGTAGGCCTGCTCCAGCTTCTTGCCGCCGGGGGTGGCCCAGGCAGGCAGGCCCAGATCAACAAAGATCTTAGCTGCGTGGCTGGCAGGGAGTAGAGCATAGTGCGTGTAGGCAATTCCCTTCTTGCCCTTATCGGGGCCCCCATGCCAGTTAGAGGTTGCACTGCGATCGCGTTCCAGGGGCATCTCGCCCTTGTCATCAACACCTTTAATGAGCAGTGTTTCCCAACGGTCCTTAGCCTGCTGAAGCAGAACCTTATCGCCCAGGTAACCGGCTACGCAGGCCTCCGTCAGCACCCCCCAGAAACCGTGGTTATTATCCCTGTCAGAGGTGGAATGAGGCAGAACCAGGTTACGGAGGAAGTCTTTGAAGGTTGCGTTATCCCATTGGCCGCATACCTGAGCCCAGTAGGCTGCCAGAATCATGTGCGCTGAGTTGAAATTCAAGTCAGCCTCCCCCTGGCGAGTGCTTACCGCGGTGAGGGTGCTGGCCCAGGCATCAATAATCTGGAGTGCCTTGAGCGCATACTCCGTTTCCCGAGTGATGCGGTAGCGGATAGCTAGGCGGTAGGCTACGCGGACATCACGGCTAAAAATGGCACCACTTTTAGGGCTGGTGTTAACACCGTTCGCGTCATAGTGAGGTGCAGGTGCCAGGTCTGCTACCGGGCTAGGCTGATAAGACAATTCACGGGCGCAACGGTTCAAGAAAGTAGCCAGCTTGTCCTGGTTCTGGCGCAGGTAGGCGAAGTCCTTTTCGTGGACCAAGATGCTGGGGTTGGCTTTAATAATCCGGTCAGGATTGATAGCGTAGCTTGCCTGTGCTGGGTCTTGGACCAGGGTTGTTCCTAGTCCTGCTAGGGCCACAGAGCTTAAGAGGCCGCTGAGGGCTTGACGCCGAGAAGCGTACATACTAAATCTCCTCCTAGTGAGGGGTTGAGGGGTAGACCTAAGCTGATATTTCTAGGGCAGTCTTATTTGGTGTAGAGCTTGATATTGTCAATGGTTGCCGAACCCTCGTAATAGTTCAGGTGCGGGATACCAATGACAAAGTTATCCGGGTAAGCCGATCCCTCAGGCCACATATCCTTATCAAAGCTACCGAAGGGGCCCTCAAAGGTGAGAGTCTGGTTCAGAGAACCATCGTACTCATCAGCGGTCTGGTTGTAGTGCCAGATGGAGTGCTGTCCGTCCTGATCTACGAAGGGGCGCTCATTGCGGATCGTGGTGTGGCCGATGTAGCGGAAATTGCCGGTCAGCTCGGTGACGTAGCTGTCCTTGGTGCGCTCAATAGCAATGGTGTAGGTTTCTTGAGGCATCAGTTCAGGCTCAAGCTCAGCGGTAGCAACAATCGTTGCACCGGGAACATCACCAACACGCAGGCCACAGGGAGTGGGCATGACGAACTGGTTGTAGGCGAAGCTCGGGTCACGGAAGCTGTTGCCGTCAAAGAAGATTTGGTTGATACCGTTTGCCTTTGAGAGGCTATAGGGGTATACCTCCTGGGTGGCGGGGTTGCAGACAGAATAGTTCTTAGCCCATGAGGCATCAACAGAGTAGGTATCCATGCCTACCTTGCGGTGGCTGTGGATGAAGATGTTGTTGTGGGGAGCCGGGTGGGCGTAGTCCATGATAGAGAGCAGATAGTAGCCGTTCTCCTTGGTCACATCGCCCCAGGGTGCGGCGCAGGGGTCAACGGTGTCTGAACTACCCTGAGAGTAGTCACCACGGCGAACCCAGGGGAAGTTAGTCTTGCACTCACCGGGGGTGTAGCCGTTGTACTTGCCGTCGTAGTTCCAGGTCTCTTCGCCGTCAACGGTACGCTTGCCACCGAAATCAACGGTCTTAAGTTCGTACTCAATGCGGTATTCGCTGGGTAGGGTGTCGGTGCCGGTAAGGACCAGGCCGCTATTCCAGGCGGGAACCTTCAGAACTCCTTCCCCGTCCTGGCTTGTCAGAGAGGGCTCTGCATCGGGAATCCCGTCCTTGTTGAGGTCCTGGGCAGCTAATTCTAGGGTCAGCCAACCGTCCTGGCCGAAAGTAAGACGCTTACGCATGATGTTCATGCTGTCCAGGGCACGGTCGAAGGACTTGCCCCCCAAAATGCTGTAATAAACACCGTCATCGGAGAACTCATCAACGTACCAGGGGCTTTCGGCGCCCAACGGATCAACTATCCAGGGCTCTGCCGAGAGGGAAATATCATCATCAAACTGTTCTTGATACTTAAGAACCCAGTCTTGACCTGCCTGGTCCCCTGTACCGGCAGAAGAGCTAACACTGGGGGAGGGAGTTGGCTGGGGGGACCCGGTTTCGCTAGGTTCTGCAGTTGCGGTGGGTTGTTCCGTTGAGCTGGGGCTAGCACTGGGGCTAGGGCTTGCTGTTGCGGTGGGTTGCGCTGTTGAACTGGAGCTGCTCGTCGCTGAGGGGCTAGCAGAAGCGCTTGCTGTGGGCTGACCGGGCTGGCCTGGGGCTGTTGAACAAGCTGCCAGGCTGAGGGTGACTAGACCCAGGGTTAAGGCCCTGTATTTGCTGGAGGTAAACTTCATTGTTTATGTCCTTAGATATAAAAGGTGCCTGACTCAGAGTAAAGCTCCGAGTCAGGCACTGCTCATTAGTTAAGGTAGAAGATCTTGTCCTGGTTTTCAGACATGTGCTTCTTGTTCCACTCGGCACCACCATCGAGGTTGGCCGCGAGGAAGACTGGGGCGCTGATTCCGCGAGCCAAGAGCTGCTCTATGATACCTGCGGACAGGGAGTGCAGAATCGCGGTCGAGGTGACACCCGAAGCAGGGGTGAACTTCTGGGGGACACCTTCGAGGGAAAGTACGGCGTCGCCGGCATCGACCTGGTTGTCGATGAGGATATCTGCGTGATCCTTGAGCTTGGTCTTATCGGGAACACGAGAGGTAACGGCGTCGGTGTACTTGGAGGAGGTCAGACCTACCACGAAGATGCCGCGGGCACGGGCTTCACGAGCCAGCTCGACCGGGAGTGCGTTACGGCCAGAGACCGAAACAACAATGAGAACATCGCCCTCGCGCAGGGGTGAGTTGTTGAGGACGACTTCGGCGTAGCCGGGCATCTGTTCCATCTGGGAGCCCAGGGTGGTGGGGCGGGTGGTCAGTGCTTCAACGCCGGGTGCGTAGAGGGGGTTGATGAGCATGAGGCCACCGGCGCGGTAGACGATGTCCTGGACCGGCAGGCTGGAGTGTGAAGCACCGAAAGCAAAGATACGGGCACCCTTTGCGACGCGGTCAGCGATCTCTGATGCTGCCTTTTCGATGGTAGGTACTTCTTCTTCACGAATCTTTTCAAGCAGGGAGATGATTTGCTGGTAGTAGCTATCCAAGAGCTGTGACATGATTCAGAATCCTTTGATTGATGCTGGTAGAAAATTGTTGTTCCCCGCCCGACCGGTAAGACCGGGCGGGGTAGCGGTGCGAGAGCAACCAAGTTTTTAGGCTACGAGGCCCAGGAGCTGGCCGATCCAGTGGATGATGATGCCGGGGACAACAGCATCGGGAACGGTGAAGCCCAGGCCGGAGGCGCCGAGAGCTTCCAGGTCGCCAAAGGCCTGGCTGTAGAAGGCGAAGGAGATCAGGATCCAGCCCAGGAAGCCCCAGAGGAAACCGCCAATCCAGGCTGCAAGACGGCCACCGGTTGAGTTAGCAAAAATCGCTGCGGTACCGGAAGCGAAGAAGGCCACGATCATGGAGGGGATGGGGACCGGCCAACCCAGGGAGACACAGAGCGCCATACCAGCGATTTGACCGATGAGACCGGAAATCAGACCGATGAGCAGAGCGTTGGGTGCGAAGGCAAAGAGAACAGGTACATCCAGTGCGGGAATCGCGTTGGGAATAACCTTCTGGGAGATACCTTCAAAGGCAGGAACGATTTCCCCGATGAGCATACGAACACCGTAGAGCAGAATCAGCATACCTGCGGTGAACTGCATAGCCATCATGAAAGCGAAGAGGATCCAGTTTTGACCGTTGGAGATACCACCGTTTTCGGTGGTCGCTTCGAAGGCTTCTACGCCACCTACGGAAACAGCTGTGATAGCTGTGCCGATGGAGACAATGAGCATGACCAGGGTGGTAGAGACAGCTACGTCGCGGAAGAAGGAGAGCTTCTCGGGGAGTTTGATGTCCTCGGTTGACTTCTCCTTGTTGCCAATGACCATGCCCAGGTAGCCAGCTAGTACGTTGAGCAGGGTCTGGCCGTGTGCGAAACCAACGTCGTTACCACCGGTGATACGGCGGACGAAGGGCTGGGCGATGGCGGGAGCCAGGGTCATGTAGAAGCCGTCAATGATAGAGGCGATGGCAACAGTCCAGAAGGGGCCCAGACCCAGCTGGTAGATGGCGATGGTGAAAGCACCAGCGTGCACCCAGATCATGTGGCCGGTCAGGTAGACGTAGTGCCAGGGGGTGAAGCGGGCTAGCAGGAGGTGAACGATGTAACCAAAGAGCATGGTTAGGCCAATTTGTGAGCCTAGAGCTGCTACAGGTCCAGCCTGAACGGCCGAGACCACGGCTTCATCGAAGGTAACGAAGGTGGTGATGTTCCCCGCGGGGAAGGCCATCTTGAACATGTCCTGGATGGGGCCGAGACCCTGAATCAGGACGGTAACGCCGCCACCGATAATCAGTAGCGAGAGTGCGGTCTTAATAGTGCCGGTAACAATCTCGTCGGCGCTCTTCTTCTGGGCGAGCAAACCGATAAAGGCGATAAAACCTACGATAATAGCTGGGATCTGAACCAGCTGTATCAAGAAGGAAAGGACGGAATCCATGGTGGTTTACCTTATGTATCTAAGGGGTGCTGTTAGGCACCGGCTTGGAAGTCTTTGACAGCTGCTAGAACCTTGGTCTTAACCTCGTTCTTGTCGATGAGATTGTCAATGAGAACGACCTTGGCCTTGGTGCCTTCGACGTTTTTTGCCATTCCGGTGGTGGTCACAACGATGTCTGAGGGCTGGGACTTGAAGGAGCCCAGGTCAATAGCCTGAACTTTAGCTTCGATACCTTCGGCGCTGAGCAGGGTGCGTACCTGCCCGGCCAGCATCATGGAGGTTCCGAGGCCCATGCCACATACGGTTGCAATTGAAATCATTGTTCTTTTCCTTACTATTTGGTGGTGAACACGCGCATAAGCTCATCGTCATTGCGGGCCTGGCGTGCTTTTTCAATACGGTCTTGGTCAGCTAGGACAGCTGCAAGTTCTTGGATCTTTTCCATGTGCCCGTCGGTGCTTGTTGAGGCAAACGAGATGAGGAAATCGACGGGATCGTTCTTCTCGCTACCGAACTCTACGGGGGTGGAGAGGGTGACGACCGCTGTGCCAGACTTGAGCACGCCGCTGGTTGCCTTAGCGTGCGGCATGGCAATGCCGGGAACAAAGACCATGTAGGGCCCAAAGTCCAGGACGCCCTGAATCATAGCCTGAGTGTATTCTTCGGTGGCTATTCCGGCCTGCTCGTAGAGGCTGCCAACTAGCTGGATAGCTTCTTTCCAGTCTTTGGCCTCTCGTTGGGCTGAGACGAGATCGGGAGTAAAGCTCATGGGATTGTCTCCTCGGTAACGGACCTATCTACACATCCCATCATAGTGAGCGAATTTGCGTGATGTAAACATTTTGACTGATTTTTTTGAGAAAAAATCAAACTTGATCATGGGACCTAGTGAAGGATGTGCAGGGGGCCCTGGCCCCTGAAAAAGGGTGGTTTTGACTCAAAAGTAAGAACCGAACCCTCCCTATTAAGTATCTTGAGTGTCGTCCGCCTCAGTTTTTGCCTTTGGGTAGGGTGCTGGGTGCTCGCTTTTCTTTTAAGTTGCCTTCAGGTCTGGACAGCAAAAGGAGTCATGTGTAATCATAAATATTGAGCGAAAATGATTGCTAATGGGCAGTTGCTCACCAGAACTACAGACGCTCCGGAAGGGAAAAACACCATGTCTCTAGCAGGCGCTTTTATGAAAGAAGAACTTGAAAGCCAGCCCCTCATGTGGGAGCAGGCACTGGGCTTGGACACCGCCGTCCTTCCCCAGCCCGGCCTGAAGGTAGCAGCTATTGGCTGCGGCACCTCCTGGTTCATGGCTCAGGCCTACGCCGCTCTGCGCGAAAATGCTGGCCAGGGCATCACCGATGCCTTCACCGCAACCGAGGTCCCCACCGGTCGTGACTTTGACGAATACCTCATCATCTGCCGCTCCGGTACCACCACCGAAATCGTTGACTTCATGAAGAGCGTCAAAGGCACCAAGCCCATCACCGTCCTGGTCGGTGTACCTGACTCACCCGTAGCAGAACTTGCTGACCGCCTTGTTGACCTCTCCTTCGCTGACGAGAAGTCCGTTGTCCAGACCCGCTTCGCTACCACCGCTCTCATGTTCCTGCGGAGCTCCATCGACTCAGAAGAAGTATGCCGTGCCGCTATCGAAGATTGCCGCGCTGCACTGAGCGAACCTCTTGCCCCTGAACTGATTAACGCTGAACAGTACTCCTTCTTGGGCACCGGTTGGACCGCAGCGCTGGCTACTGAAGCCGCGCTCAAGATGCGCGAATCCTCCCAGAAGTGGACCGAGTCCTACAACTCCATGGAGTACCGCCACGGTCCCATCTCCATCGCAGCACCCGGCCGCGTCACCTGGCAGTTCGGCCTTGCACCCGAGGGGCTGCGCGAGCAGGTAGAAGCAACCGGCGCTTACTTCGAGGATCGTGACCTTGACCCCCTGGCTGACCTTGCTCGCCAGCACCGCGTAGCTCTTGAAACTGCCTTGGCTAACGGACTAAACCCCGATGAACCCCGCAACCTAACCCGTTCAGTCATTCTGAACTAAGCAGTAGGGAAAGGGGAGAGGTACCATTATGGCCGGTGCACGAGTCATTACACTGACGCTCAATCCAGCTCTCGATATCACGGTGAGCATAGACCAGCTCACCCCGGAGAGCACCCTTCGGATCCCTCATGCCCAGCGCAGATTGGGCGGTAAGGGGCTTAACGTTGCAAACGTAGCCGCCGAGCAGGGCTACCCTGCTCTGGCTCTTGCGCCCCTGAACGAGCTATCGCTCGCTGAGCTCAAGGCCCGAGTTGCCGCTTCGAGCCCCGGGGTGTGCCCCCTACACGAGCAGGTACAGCTCCTTCAGGCCTCTACCCCCGTTCCCCTGCGGAGCACCTATGCCCTGGTGGAAACGGAAAGTTCCACGACCACCATCATCAACGAGTCAGGCCAGGAGCACCCCGCAGAGGTCTACCGGGAACTCCTGAAGCACCTGGCAGACTCCCTGGCTCAGTACCCCGGTAGCGTGGTCACACTCTCTGGCTCCTTCCCTCCCCGGAGCCCCGAAGGACTTATCTCTGATATCGCTCGTACCTGCCAGGAGGCCGGTGCCGCTTTCATCGTGGATACTTCCGGCCCCTACCTACTGGAAGCCGCCCGCGCCGGTGTCACCTACCTCAAGCCCAATCGAGCTGAACTGGTAGAAGCAACCGGTGAGCAAGACCTCTACCGGGGTGTCGCCCGCCTACAGGAGCTGGGTGCCCAGCAAATCATTGTCTCCTGCGGCCCTGACGGCCTCTACGCTTTCGGGCAAGAGCAGGGAGTCAAAGCGCGTCTTGCTCACCCCCTTGAAGGTAACCCCACCGGGGCAGGCGATGCCCTCGTAGCAGCCCTTGCTACCTCACTTCTTGATGAACTCAGCCTAGAAGACCTGCTTATCCGTGCAGTGAGCTGGTCTGCCTCCGCTGTTACCCAACCCCTCGCCGGCTCTATTGGTAGCGCCTGGTCTTCACTGGCCGAAAAGGTCATCGTTGAAGATGTCACCTACCCGTCGGCGTCCTAGCACCAGCCCAGAAGGAAGAACAACATGCCACAGGTAAGCACCCTAGATCTGGTCCTAGCTGCCGAAAGCCGTAAGAGCGGCATCGGGGCTTTCAACGTCGTCCACCTGGAAACCGCAGAAGCAATTGCGGCCGCCGCTGAGCGATCTAACCTGCCCGTGATTATGCAGGTCAGCCACAATTGCATCCGCTACCACGGTGGCTTTGAGCCTATCGGCCATGCCATGCTTGAAATTGCACGGAACTCAACCGCCGAGATTGCTGTTCATCTGGATCACTGCGAGTCTGTGGAACTGGCCTGCCAGGCTATTGACCTGGGCTTCAGCTCGGTCATGTACGACGGCTCAACCCTGCCCTACGAAGAGAACCTGGCCGCAACCGCCAAGGTCGTGGAATACGCCCACAAGAAGGGTGCGACCGTTGAAGCTGAACTCGGTGAAATTGGCGGCAAGAAGAGCGCCCACGCTCCCGGTGTACGCACCGATCCGGCAGAGAGTAAGGAATTCGTGGCGGCAACCGGTGTCGATACCTTAGCAGTGGCTGTAGGCAGTGAGCACGCCATGACCTCCCGCACCGCCACCTTGGATCACGAGCTGATTGGCCGGCTCCGTCAAGCCGCAGGTGTACCCCTGGTCCTGCATGGCTCATCGGGCGTCAGTGACCAGGAAATTCTGCGCGGTATTGCATCTGGCATGACTAAGATCAACGTTTCAACCCACCTGAACGGTTTCTATACCGGGGCTATCCGCGAATACCTGGCGGCTCACCCAGATGTCGTGGACTCCCGCAAGTACACCATGGCTGGCCGGGAGGCCCTGAGCCAGGAGGCCCAGCGATTGCTGACCCTTTTTGCCAGCGGTTCCGCTCGATAGTAATAACCCTTGCCCGGCTGGTTCCAGCCGGGCAAGAGCCTGGCTTACATGACTGTGCTGTCTGGGGAGCTGGCCCAGTTAGTGGGCAGGAATGAAAGTTAGAAAAGAATTCGATAGATTATTGGGAAGCTGGGGCGCATCCCCGGCGATACCTGTTAGTTAGCGGCCTGAAAAACTATAGAGATCAAGGAGCTTGCTCTGACTATGCGTGATGTGCGCCATACACAGATATTGGATATCGTGAACTCACGCCAAGTCGTGACGGTCAAAGAACTGGTTGACGAGCTCAAGATATCCACAGCCACGGTCCGGCGGGACCTGGAAGCGCTCAGCCAGGCTGGCCTGTTGCAGCGCACACGGGGTGGCGCCCAGAGTCTGCCTACCTACCTCCCGCCGGTCATTAAGATGGACCAGACCCACAGCACCCAAAAGGCCGCAATTGCCCAGCATTGCCTGGAATACATCAAGCCCGGTGCCATGATTGGGGTCACCGGTGGCAGCACTGTGGGCGCTCTTGCCCATGCTCTTGCACAGTGGGCTCACCGCCATAAGGATCAGCCCTCTTCTCCCCATAAGCCTCTGCTGACCATCGTCACCAACGCCGTTGATATCGCCTACCGGCTGGCCGAAGTCAGCGAAATCAAAATTGTGCTGACCGGCGGGGTGATTAACGGCTTCTCCTACGAGCTGACCGGCCCCTACGCCATTGATGTTCTCAACCAGATTTCTTTGGACATGGCTTTTATCGGGGTCAACGGGTTCGACGAAAACGGCCCGGGCACCGTGGATGAGTATGAGGCATCGGTCAACCACACTATGATTACCCGTGCCCAGCAGACCTTTATCGTGGCCGATTCCAGTAAGTTCGGTAAGCGTTCCTTTACCTCGATTAGCGGTGACAGCGACCGCTTAGCCACTACCATCATTACAGACTCCTCTATCAGCCAGGAATGGGCCGATCGGGTGACCCAGCAGGGCTATAACCTCCGTATTGTTTAATTCTTTGATGAGAAAGAAGGCAGATTTTATGTCCTCCCTTATCGTTCATTCAGCTACCCTCTATGACGGGATCATCGGAGGGGTTCACCAGCGCGGTGCGGTCCTTCTAGAGAACGGGAAGATTAGTAAGGTTCTGGGCGAGGATGAGTGGCAGAGCTACCTGAGCCCCGGTACCGAGGTGGTTGATGCGGCTGGGGCTCCGCTGGTCCCCGGTTATATTGATATCCACCATCACGGCGGTGCTGGGCACGCCTATGATGAGGGAAGCATTGAAAGCGCTACTGCCGCCCTTGAGGCTCACGCCAAGCACGGTACCACCCGCAGTGTTCTCTCCACCGTGACTAACTCGGTGGAGGCTATTAGCCATAGCTTGCGTAACCTGGCACCTCTGGTGGAGCAGAACCCTCAGGTTTTGGGTTTCCACGCCGAAGGGCCTTTCCTACACCCCCAGCACAAAGGTGCTCACCCCGAGGATCTTCTGTGTGACCCTGACCCTGAGGCAGTCGCCCAGATTCTTGATGCGGCTGGCGGACATCTGCTCCAGGTGACCATGGCCCCTGAACGTGAGGGTGGCCTGGCCGCTATTGAAAGCTTTGTGGGCGCAGGTACCAAGGTCGCTGTGGGCCACACCAGCGCCACCTATGAGCAGGCAAGAGACGCTTTCTCGGCAGGTGCTAGTCTGCTAACCCACACCTTTAACGGTATGAACGGTATCCACCACCGTGCCCCCGGCCCCGTGATTGCGGCCCTGGAAGACAGCCGTGTTTCACTGGAAATTATTAACGACGGTATTCACGTTCATCCCTCAGTAGTTGCCCAGATTTTTGGGTGGGCACCGGAGCGTACCGTGCTGGTGACCGATGCCATGTCAGCTACCTGTAAGGCTGACGGCATCTACATGCTGGGTACCCTCGAGGTTGAGGTTAAGGGTGGGGTTGCAACCCTGGTTGAGGGTAAATCCCTGGCTGGCTCCACCCTGACGATGGACCGTGCGGTGGCGTTGGCTGTTCAGCACTCTGGTCAGCCGCTTGACCTTGCGGTTGCTGCGGCCACTTCTCAGGCTGCCGCCGCTCTGGACTTGGCTGACTCCTACGGTCGGATTGCACCGGGTTACCCGGGTGACCTTCTGCTCCTGGACGCTGAAACCCTGCTCCCCACCCGTATCTGGCGGGACGGCGTTCAGCTCTAAGCACCCCAACTAACTTCCTTATGTGTTTAGCCCCGAACTGGTTATCCGGTGCGGGGCTGACTTTTGGGTTGAGCGGGTAAAGCTCACGAGCTAAGAGCCTGCTGGTGAGGCAATGAACTGTGTCATCATGGCTTCAAAAGCTAGGCGGGCACTTGCATTGGTGTTCATTCTGCGGCGGGTAGTTGCTACAGTTTGCAGGTGAGCTAGCACGGCTTCCGGCCTAGTGCGCGCGGCGTAAGCCTGTAGCTGCTGAGCCATGTGGGCGTTAATAAGCTCTGCCCCAGTGCCCATTTGCAGGGTGAGTACATCACGGAAGACCGTTTGAATATCGGCCAAGAAACGGTCCAGGGTATCGGTTTGGATTCGTTTGGCGCGGCGTTTTTGGTCTTCTTCTAGCTGACGTACCTGGGCGCGGTGGGTGGGGGAGAGTTTCTCCCCGTCCGTGTAGCCCAGGGAGGTCAGGAGCGCGGCACGTTCGGCCTCATTGCGGGTTTGCGCGTCTGCTTCTGCTTGAGCCTCAGCAATAGAGATGAGCCGGTCGGCGGCATCCATCGCTGAGGCAACAGAGCTGAGGGTCAGCGGTATCTTGACCACTGAATCGCGGCGGGTGCCTGCCTGCGGGTCGCTTGCTAGCTTGTGGGCGGTGTCCAGGTTGCCCTGGGCTAGGCGGGCTACTAGCTCGGCTTGGTGGGGTTCGAGCCCGTGCTGGGTCTCGAGTACGGCGGCAACTTCCGCCACCAGGGGGAGCCGTAGCTGGACCGGGCGGCACCGGGAGCGGATGGTGATGAGAACATCGGCGGGGGAGGGGGCCGTCAATAACCAGATAGTGTAGGGCGGCGGCTCCTCTATAGCTTTGAGGAGTACGTTGGAGGTGCGTTCGGGCATGCGGTGGGCGTCTTCAATGAGCATGACGCGCCAGCGTCCAACAGCGGGGCGGTCCTGCGCTTTAACAACAAACTCGCGGGCCTCGTCGATGGTGATGACGGTTTTTTCGGTTCGAAAGTGCAGGAAGTCTGCGTGGGAGCCGCTGAGCACGGTTTGGCAGGAACGGCAGGTTCCGCAGCCGCGTGCGGCGGGGTTGGGCTGGTCGCAGAGGAGTGCTGCCGCGAATGTCTGGGCTGCTGTGGTGTGGCCTGCACCGGTCGGGCCGGTAAAGAGCCAGGCGTGGGTGGGCTTGGTATCAGCGGCGGCGGTAGCTAGCTGGTGTTTGACCTCGTTCTGCCCTATTAGGGAGTCCCAGACGCTCATGAAAGTACCGCCAGGGCCGCATCCAGAACCTGTTTGTGGACTTGCTCGATGGGTTGGGCACCGTTGATAAGGGCGTATCGCTCTGGGGCAGCCTGCGCTAGGGAACGGAAGGCACTGTGTAGAGCGCTGTGGAAAGTGTCGTCGGCGGCTTCCATACGGTCAGCGTGACCGCGGGCACCTGCGCGCGCACGGCTTTCAGCCAGTGACACATCAAGGAGTACCGTGATCTCGGGCAGGAGATTGCCCGTGGCCCAGCGGCTTAGGTCGGTGATGGTTTCCAGGCCCAGGCCGCGCCCAGCTCCCTGGTAGGCTGCTGATGAGTCGATGTAGCGGTCGCACAGAACGATGGTGCCGGCTTCTAAGGCTGGTTGAATTTTTTGGTGGGCGTGGGCGGCCCGTGACGCCGCAAAAATGAGTGCTTCGGTGTGCGGGTCAATCGCGCCGTTGCCGTGCTCTAGGACCAGGGCACGGAGTTTTTCGCCGATGTCGGTGCCCCCTGGCTCACGGGTGACCAGCACAGAATAGCCGCGCTCTGTGAGGGCCTCTGCCAGGAGCTTGATCTGGGTGGTTTTGCCTGATCCGTCGCCACCTTCAAAAACGATGAAAGTGCCGGGGTAGGGGCCGTGGGCGCGTGCCGGGTCGGCATCTGGGGTGTAGGTCAGTGCTTGAGTCACCCCTCTAGCCTACCAAGGCCTGTTTGCTGGGGCTTGCGGTTAGATAGGGACTCTAAGCAAGTTCATTTGGTGACCATGCTTCTCACCTACTAGCTCCTTAAGAATCGGGCGCGTATGGTGGTGGGTATGACCGAACAGAATCTTTCTCCGCAGACCCGCCTAGTTGCTGGCGGCCGGCCGGCCCACCGTGACCTTGCCCCGGTAAACCCACCCATTTCTATGTCCTCTACCTTCCGGCAGATAGGCCCCACCGACCTCAACAGCTACGCCCGCTTTACTAACCCCAGCTGGGACGGTCTTGAGCAGGTTGTCGCTGACCTTGAAGGCGCAGAGCTCCCCGGCCTTCTTTTTGCCTCGGGTATGGCGGCTGTAGCTGCGGTGCAGGATCTGGTACCGGTTGGCTCTATTATCCTTCTGCCCAAGCACACTTACATGGCCTCGGTATCTATGGCTAAGCGCCTTGAGGCGCGCGGTATCGCCACAGTTGTTCGTCTTGATATTGAAAACACCGAGTCCGTCATCGCTGAACTGGAAAAAGCGGCAGCCACCGCAGGGGTCAGCCCCGAGAATGTGAACTATGCAGCCCCTAAGGTTCTGCTGTGGATGGAAAGCCCCACCAACCCCATGATGGAGGTCGCTGACCTGCCCGCTATCCTGGGTGCGGCTCGCAAACTGGGTATCGTTTCAGCCGTTGATAATACCTTCGCAACACCGCTTGGCCAGAACCCCCTGCTGCTGGGTGCCGACGTCGTAGTGCATTCCGCCACCAA
Source organism: Rothia sp. CCM 9417 (assembly GCF_048513575.1). Taxonomy (NCBI): domain Bacteria; kingdom Bacillati; phylum Actinomycetota; class Actinomycetes; order Micrococcales; family Micrococcaceae; genus Rothia; species Rothia sp. CCM 9417. Next base: position 92,949 of record NZ_JBLXXT010000007.1, read on the forward strand.
AGCAATCGCCGGTCACTCCGACGTTCTGCTGGGTATCACCGTTACCTCCAACCCGGTCCTGCGCGAAGCTATGCACACCCACCGCACCACCAATGGCGCTATCGCCGGGCCCTTCGAAGCATGGCTGGGCTTGCGCGGCGTGCGTACTATGGGCGTCCGGTTAGAGCGCTCAGCGGGCTCCGCCCTGCAACTAGCGCAGCGCCTTAGCGAACACCCGTCCATCAAGGCAGTACGCTACCCCGGCCTACCCACCGACCCCGGCTACGAGCGGGCCTCAGCCCAGATGCAGACCTTCGGGTCTATCCTCTCCGTCACTCTTGATGCCACCGCCGAAGAAACCGACCGCCTTGTTGCCGCCCTGAAGCTGTGGACTCCCGCGACCAGTCTCGGTGGCGTAGAATCACTCATTGAACGCCGCCGCCGGCACGGTTCAGAACCCCACTCCATCCCGGAGTCCCTACTCCGTCTTTCCGTGGGCATCGAGAACGTCGATGACCTGTACCAGGACCTGGTGGCAGCCCTAGAAAATCTCCGCTAAAGGACGAAGCACCCTATGACTCCTCTTGATCTCATTGCTTGGGCAAACTACCTCATCAACCTGCTGGCCTCGCTGGTCGTAGCAGGACTATCTGTCTACGCCCTGTTTGAGGCCGCACGCGCAACAGGGTACGCCTACCAGAGCGCCTTCAAACGCACCAAAGGCTTCTGGCTGGCCGTCACGGGCGCTGCCACGCTCTTTTCGGTCCTGACCCTGTGGCAGTCCTGGAACGGTAGGATTAGCTCAATCTTTATGCAGTTGGTTGCCGCTACCGCCGTGGGTGTCTTCTTAGCTGATGTTCGCCCCGCGGTGGCTGTACGTCGCCGTCGCTAAGACTTGCGTTAGGGCCTGAAAAACCCACACATATTCACACGCATTCCCCTAAGATAGCGGTTTGTTCAGTGAATAGGTGTGGGTTTATCTTTTATTTAGAGGGCTAAAGTGGGATAATGAGAGTTATGACTTACAAATTGGTACTGCTCCGTCACGGGCAATCAGAATGGAACGAAAAGAACCTCTTCACCGGTTGGGTAGATGTTGCCCTCACCGAGAAAGGCAGAGCTGAAGCGGCCCGCGGTGGTGAGCTTCTGAAGGAACGCGGCATCCTTCCCGATGTCGTTCACACTTCACTCCAGCGCCGCGCCATTAACACCGCTAACCTGGCACTGGACGCTGCTGACCGCCACTGGATCCCCGTCAAGCGTAACTGGCGCCTGAACGAGCGTCACTACGGCGCTCTTCAGGGCAAGGACAAGACTCAGACCCTAGAGACCTACGGCGAAGAGCAGTTCATGACCTGGCGTCGCTCCTACGACGTTCCGCCGCCGGCACTTGATGATAACGACGAGTTCTCACAGGCAAAGGATCCTCGCTACGCTGACATCGAGAACGCCCCCCGCACCGAGTGCCTCAAGGACGTTCTTGAGCGCATGCTCCCTTACTGGGAATCGGACATCAAGGAAGACCTTAAGGCTGGCAAGACCGTTCTGATTGCAGCTCACGGTAACTCCCTGCGCGCACTGGTGAAGAACCTGGAGGGCATCTCCGATGCCGACATCGCTGGCCTGAACATCCCCACCGGTATCCCGCTTTACTACGAGCTGGACGAAAACTTCAAGCCCCTTGGCCCCGGTGAATACCTAGACCCCGAGGCCGCTCAGGACGCCATCAAGGCCGTTGCTAACCAGGGTAAGAAGTAAATCTTAGCCCGGTTTTAAAGCCCTAGTGCCCCGCCCCCCTGAATAGGTGGGCGGGGCGCTTTAGTTTCAGAGGAGTTGAGACTAAGCGAGAACCAGGGGACTGTGAGCGGCTGCCAGCCGGTCCGGGGCCTTCAGAGGCGCTGATGAAGCTCACGGCCCCTGCCAACTCAAAAGTGTCTGGTCTTAGATGCTGGGTACTGCGTTCCAGTCTCCTGTCACCAGGTAGGTGACCTTACGGGCAACGGAGACACCGTGATCCCCAAATCGTTCCAGGTAGCGTGAAGCCAAGGTGACATCCACTGTGACCTGGGCGTTCTGGCCCCAGTCGGGTGCTGCCATGCGGTTAAAGACCTCTACGTGGAGCTCGTTGACCCGCATCTTGTATTTGATGATGTCCTGGGTATGGACCAGCTCACGGGTTTCTAGCAGGTTGATGACGCTGGCAATAATTTTCAGGTCCAGCTCAATCATCTCTGCGAACACAGGTGTGATGGATTCCGGTAGAACGTGCTCCGGGTAGCGCATGCGAGCAACCTGAGCGACGTGACGGGCAAGGTCGCCCATGCGTTCCAGGGAGGTACTCATACGCAATGCTCCCACAATCATGCGCAGGTCTGAGGCGACCGGGCTTTGCAGGGCCAGTAAGTCGATGGCTCGTTCATCCAGCTCATTTTGCATAAAGTCGATGCGGGCATCGTTAGTGATGACCTCCTCGGCTTCCTGGATCCCGGCCTTGAGGAAGGCATCGGAGGCCCTGCTAAGGGCTTCTTGGACCAGGTTGGCGATGTGGATGAGCTCTTCACCGACATGTTGAAGTTCGGCTTGGAAGACTTTGCGCACGTGCGCGTCCTTTCCATGTGGAGATATGTGAGGGCGTGAGAGGGCAGAGAGCGCTCTTTCGCTACCTATCTAGAGTGCCAAGGCCACATGAACACCAGCACATGCTTGGGTAAACGTTAGTTGAACCCCTGCCAACAGGTAGCGTGCGGGGTGAAAAGGTGGGGGTCTACGGCCTAAGCTGGTAGACGTGAACTCTACAATGATTGCTTTGATGGCGGCTCTTTTGGGGCTCATCATTGGCGTTGTCAGCATGTTTGCTCTTCAACGAAGTGAGCGCCAGCGCGCTCGCTGGGCCGATGTTGAAGAGCCCACCATCAGTGACGGCGCGGCAGAGGTTTTGGCGGTGATTGGTCGTGCCTATATGGTGGTCGATGCTGTCGATGGCGTTGTTCAGGCCTCTCCTGGGGCCTATGCTCTGGGGCTGGTACGCGGGCACACGGTGGAGTCCGATGAGCTGCTGGCTATGATTGATGCAGTTCGCAGCAAGGGCATCATTGTTGAAAAGGAAATTGTGCTGGCCCGTGGTTTCTACGACCAGAGCAGGCTTGTGATTGACCTGCGCGTAGCTCCGGTAGGTGATGAGTACATTCTGGTTCTGGCTGATGACCGGACTGAGATCGCTAGGGCTCAGACGATCCGGACGGACTTTGTGGCTAATGTGTCTCACGAACTTAAAACCCCGGTGGGTGCGGTAGGGCTCATGGCAGAGGCTATTGAGAGCTCTGCCGATGATCCCGAATCTGTGCGCTATTTCTCGGGTAAACTCAAGAAGGAGTCGCAGCGGCTGGGTGCTCTGGTGCAGGACGTTATCGAGCTCTCCCGTTTGCAGTCTGCTGACCTGGTGGTCAGTTCTACCCTGGTTGATGTGGGGCAGGTTGTGGCTGAAGCCTTTGACCGCAACAGGCTTACTGCTGAGGACAAAAATATTGAACTGCTGGTGGGTGGTACCGCCTCGCGTCCTGTTCATGGTGACCCGGAGCTTCTCTCGACGGCCGTGCATAATTTGATCGAGAACGCAATCCGCTACTCGCCAGATAGCACCAAGGTGGGCATTGGGGTTTCTGTGAAGGAGGACACTGTTAGAATTTCTGTGAAAGACCAGGGCCCGGGTATCCCCGAGGATGAACAGGACCGTATCTTTGAGCGGTTTTACCGTGTGGATCCGGCGCGTTCCCGTCAGACTGGCGGTACCGGGTTAGGTTTGAGCATCGTCAAGCATATCGTAGGCTTGCACGGTGGTGAGGTGACGCTGTGGTCCCATCCGGGGTCCGGCTCAACATTCACTATTGCTCTGCCTATCTTGGATGAAGAAACCGAAAATGACTTACTGGGCGAGAATGCGGGCACCCGTCCGGCCTCTCGTGCAGAGAACTAACCCTTTCCCCGCTGGGCCACACGGTTCAGCCCGATTCCCGAAAAGGACACACAGGTGACCCGTATTTTAGTGGTTGAGGATGAAGAGTCACTCAGCGAGCCCTTAGCCTTCTTGCTGGGGCGTGAAGGGTTTGAAGTTCAGGTTGTTGATAATGGCCTGGACGCCGTGGTTGAGTTTGAGCGTGCAGGCGCTGACCTGGTGCTCCTGGATATTATGTTGCCCGGTCAGTCCGGCAACGAGGTATGCAAACAGATCCGGGCTAGCAGCACTGTACCCATTATCATGCTAACGGCCAAGGACTCTGAGATTGATAAGGTCTTGGGGCTTGAGCTGGGCGCTGACGACTATGTCACCAAGCCTTACTCATCGCGGGAGCTGATTGCTCGGGTGAGGGCCGTCTTGCGCCGCCGGGGTGAAGCTGACGAGCCTGACTCTGGTGCTATCCAGGGCGGGCCGGTCCGTATGGACGTTGAGCGCCACGTTGTGACGGTGAACGGGGAAAGCGTCGCTATGCCCCTCAAGGAATTTGAACTTCTCGAAATGCTCCTGCGGAATGCTGGTCGCGTGATGACCCGCTCCCAGCTCATTGACCGTGTGTGGGGTGCAGACTATGTGGGTGATACCAAGACCTTGGATGTTCACGTTAAACGGTTGCGGTCAAAGATTGAGCCGGATCCCTCATCGCCGCGGTATGTGGTTACGGTTCGCGGTCTGGGCTATAAGTTTGAGCCCTAGGCCAAGGTGTGAGCGGTAAGTAAAAGCTGGGGCCCAGAACCTTCAAGGTTCTGGGCCCCAGCTTTTGGTGTAGGGTGACCTACCGTTTAGTGCTGGGAGGTTTCGGTCGCGCTAGCGCTTGCCGCGTTGGGTAGGTAGGAGGCGTATTCCTCAAGCGTTCCGTCAAGGACGGGAACCACGAACTCAGACGGTTCGGATGTGACATCCGAAGAAACGGTGGTTTTGAGGCTTAGACCGGGGGCAGCCTCGGTTGACTTAAGCACAATCTCGTTGGCTTTATCCTCCAGGCGAACTTCCTTGCCAGCGGGAACCTCAATGGTCAGCGTCTCACCGGGGAAAGCCAGGGTAACGGTAGCATCTTTTTCGGACTGGTTGAGGATGGTACCCAGAACACGACCGGGAGCGCCTTCAGCCGATGAAATCACCATGATGTTGCGGAACTGGATGATCTCCTTGTTCGCCTCGGTGAGGTTAGTCATCTGACCGTCTGATGCTGAGTAGACGATGGTGGTGGGCTGCTTGTAGATGTAGCCACAGCCAGTGGTAGCCAAAAGGGCACCAGCGAGGGCGATTGTTACGCCAGCGCGCTTGATGCTCAGAGAAGCGGTGTTCTTCACAGCTCTTGCTCCTTGTTTAGATGTATGGGCCCCGGATTTATGCAGGAAAAAATGTGTGTGCTCCGCGCAAAGTAGGGGTGTGTTCTCTCTTCAGGTCACATTCTAGCTGGTTTATAGACGATACGTCTGTATCAACGGGCAAAAGCCGGTAAATGAAGCGCTGACCGCCTAGCGGGGCATTACGCTGTGCGGGGAGAGCCTCGCTCCATATCTGTAACCTTAGGGTCGCTGTCTAAATAGGCGTGCTAGAATGGGTAGGCTGAAAGGGGTTTATCCATATGGTTTTTGAGGTTGGCGAGACCGTCGTTTACCCTCACCACGGTGCAGCAACGATTGAAGAAATCAAAATGCGCACTGTCCGTGGCGAAGAGAAGATGTACCTAAAACTCAAGGTCGCTAATGGCGACCTTGTTATTGAGGTGCCCGCTGAGAACGTTGACATGGTAGGTGTACGCGACGTCGTTGACGAACGTGGCCTCCAGGAAGTCATTGATGTTCTGCAAGCAACTGACACCGAAGAAGCGTCCAACTGGTCCCGCCGCTACAAGGCGAACGTTGAGAAGCTGGCATCTGGCGATGTCCTTAAGGTCGCCGAAGTCGTCCGTGATCTGTGGCGCCGCGAAAATGACCGTGGCCTTTCCGCTGGTGAGAAGCGCATGCTGGCTAAGGCCCGCCAGATTCTCTCATCCGAGGTCGCACTGGCCAAGGACATTAACGAGGAAACCGCCGAAGGCGAGCTCGATAAGATTCTCGAAGGCGTCTAAACTTTCGGGTATGCTCACTAGCTGTGAGCACTATAGACCAAAAAAATGCAGCGGGTACCGTTCCAGAACAGGAGACGGTGCTCGCTGTTCTTATTGTGGCGGCAGGTTCAGGTTCCCGTTTGGGTGCTGGCATACCCAAGGCCGCTGTAGAAATTGCGGGTAAAACTCTTCTGGAATGGGCTATTCTCGGTGCGCTAGCGTCGGGTGTAACGGCGCGGCTTGTGGTGACGGTGCCTCCCGGGGATACCTTGCTGACGGCTATTTGCGCTCGCTACGGTGCCTTGGCGGTACCCGGTGGAGCTAGCCGGGCTGAGTCTGTAACAGCGGCTCTTACGGCCCTTGACGCTGCCAAGCCGCTACCCGGTGCTTCGAGCTCTCAGCCTACCGGGGTTCTGGTGCATGATGCTGCCCGTTGCTTTACACCTGCCTCTGTTTACCGGCGGATTGCTCAGTCCCTGGTCGCGGGGGAAAGAGCAGTTATCCCTGTGCTGCCGGTGGTTGATACTGTCAAGACGGTGGATGCCCGGGGCTATGTCACAGGTACCCCCGCACGGGCGGAGCTCAGAGCAGTCCAGACCCCCCAGGGCTTTGACCTCCCAACCTTGGTGCAGGCTCACCGCGACGTTGCCGGCCTACCAGCGGGGGTTGCCGAGACCATTACCGATGATGCCATGCTTGCGGAAACCCTGGGCCTGCCTGTGGCTACAGTTGACGGTGACCCGCAGGCTCTTAAAATTACGACCCCTCTGGATTACACCTTGGCCGGGGCTTTGCACACCCAGGGCGCACTTGAACTTGTTGAAGAGCTAGAGAAGAGATAGAGGCTATGATTCCCCGTATTGGCACCGGAACTGATGTACACGCTTTTGGTGATGAAGGCACAGAGCTGTGGGTAGCAGGGTTGCACTGGCCAGGGCAACGCGGCCTTTCAGGTCACTCTGACGGTGATGTGGTGGCCCATGCAGCGGCTGATGCTCTGTTTTCTGCCAGCGGGACCGGTGATTTAGGCTCCAATTTTGGGGTAGACCGGCCCGATATGGCAGGTGCTTCAGGGGTGAGAATTCTATCGGAAGCCGCCGCTATTGTCCGTGCCGCGGGCTTCGAAATCAGCAATATAGCTGTCCAGCTGATTGGCAACAAGCCCAAGTTTGCCCCCCGTAGGGATGAAGCTAACCGGGTGCTGAGTCAGGCTGCTGGTGCTCCTGTTACCGTCACCGCGACCACCACCGATGGCCTGGGCCTAACTGGGCGCGGTGAGGGTGTAGCAGCTACAGCTGTTGCCCTGGTCTATCCCGTAGAGAACCCGTAGAGCTAGAAGCGTCCCCCGCCCCCGGCAGAAGCCGGGACGGGGCACCGAGCTATGAGCTGGATATGCCAGCTCTTTTACCCAGCCAGGGCAGGGAGTCGGCAAGTGTAGCCTCCCAGACCTTCCACTCATGTTTTCCCTCATAGGTATTCCACTGCACATCTAGGCCTGCGGCTTTTGCGGCATCGTAGACCGTGTGTAGGTCCTTACGGTAGTTGGCATTATCCTTGGTGCCTATAGAGAAGATTCCGGCTGGCCCGGGCTGGGTGAACCTACCCTTCTGTAGCATGGTCAGCGGGTCGTTGGCATCAAAAGCGGCCTGGTTGCCATCAAAGCCCTGCGCTATAGTTCTCTCAAGGCTGCCGATGGATGGGTGACCTTCCCCGGACATATCGATGAAGGCCGAATAGATCTGGGGTGCCCTCAGCGCTGTCTGTAAGGCACAGGTGCCGCCGTTGGAAAGTCCCCCGATAGACCAGTGAGCATGATTGGTATCGACCTGAAGATTATTTTTAAGCCAGGTGGGAACAGTTTGCTGAAGGTAGCTTGCTACCTTGCCGTGGCTGGTATCGCTACATAAGGGGTTAGACCAGTCTCCACCATTTTGGTCTACCACCACTACCACCGGGGCGAGCCCCTGATGCTCGGATGCAAAGGTGTTGAGGATATCGTGAACCCCACCCATATTGAACCAGTCACCCGGTGAACCAGGTTGCCCAGCCATGAGAACTAAGACCGGGAGTAGAGGTCTCTGGCTTGTCATGTAGGCAGGGGGCAGATAGATATAGGCATCACGGGGAGTAAAGGTCGAATCTTGAGAGGGGATACTGGTTTTGACAAGGGCCCCTTCGGTCGGCATATCGGACGGTGCTTTCCAGGCCACTGCAAGCGACTGGTTCCCTGCGTCAAAAGGATGGCTCTGCGCTCCGGCCTGAGCCTCATCGAGAGAGCTGGTGGGTACTGTAACACCTAAAGCTGCGGCAAGGCTAGGGTAGCCTCTATAGTAGGCGTTGAGGCCCAGCCCTGTTGCGGTAAGAGCGAACCCGAGAGCCACCAGGCCAGCAAGGAGCCGGACCCCTCTGGCAGGCACACTACGACTGCTCCAGTTGGTGCCTACTAGGACTATCACATAGAGCAGGATCAGTGATACATATCCAACCCATAACCAGGTAGGCAGGGTAATTCCCTCAGCCACTAAGTGCACTACATTGTTACCGATGAAGGCTGAAAGCCCAGTGATGGCTACCGCTGAGACTACCAGCAGAGCATGGCTACGAAGGGTTATGTTTCTGCCTACTTTCCAGAGCAGAATCAGGGCAACTACTGCCGCAAGAGCTAGTGAGACCGGGCCCCAATAGTCAGCTCGTAAATCCACTGACCTCGCAAAATCACCCAGCATTTATTTTTCCTTAGAACCTATAGCTTGAATAATTCCCACGATGTCTTTTGCCTTCATCTCGGGTAGATAGGCGTGAGTGACTGCCACACCGATTGAGGCTAGCTGCCCAGAATCAGGGGTGACCAGGTACATGGCCTCAAAGTCAGGCTGGAATTTTGCCTTAAAAGTCAGCAGCGAGCGGAAGCCGTAGAGAGGTTCCATACGGTTACCTAAGTAATCTAAGAGTCGATCTAGCCCAGTCCTTTCCACTGTGGAGTCTGAATGCGCTAAGGGCGCTCCTGAAAGAGAAAGGAGCTCAAGCCCTTCAGCTTTTGCGTCCTGGGCCGCCGAAGCGATGAGGAACTCCATGGACGCGGGGAATACTCCCTCACCGTTGCGGCGGCGCATAAAGTCCAGGGTCAGCCCAATCACCCTGCCCTCTCTATGAACTGGCATCCAGGAGGTCACTCCGTGTATAAAACCAGTTTGATCAGTGGCTATCAGAATTCTTGTTTCTGGGTCTTTGAGTTCCTCCAGTCCACCGAGGGTAAAGCCCATCTCAGGCAAACTCTTATCAGACACCCACCCTTCAGAGATCTCAACAATCTGGGCCCATTCCGCCAGAAGCAGGTCATCTATGCTCGTCCAACGTGCGGTAATGCCCTGCTTGCCCGCCTGGTTGAGGGCCGTCCGAATGGACTGAAATTTTTTACCTGAGAAGGTTAGGCATGAAAGATCAATCACTGCTTCTTCAGCAACCTGCCAGGAGCTCCACCCGAGCTTCTGCGCAGCCTGCTGGGTTGGTGAGTGCACAGAATAGAGTGCGGGAGTTAGCCCGGAACGGGTGCAGAAGACTGCAAATTCTTTGACAGCAGCTTCCACACGCTCAGGGGCGGCCGCAGGGTCCCCAACGGTCAAGGCAACACCGTTATGGGCCAGGTAGGCAAAGCCCTCTTTTCCCGATTCGGAGATCCAGTAGTGCCGGTTATCCCAGGTACTAATCCACCCCAATGTCCCAGCACCATGTTCTTTGACTAGCTCAATAAAGTGCTCGCGATTCTTGCCTACCTTGCCAAAGGGAAGGGAGAGAATGCGGTAGGTGTAGATAATCGCAGCGCCCCAAAAGAGGGCTGGGAGGATCCAGTGCAAGGCGGTTGTCAGCCAGAAGGTGCCGGTGTAGGTCGGGGGGAAGACATACCAGGCCGCAGAGGGCAAAAGTTTGACTAGGTAGTCCAGGGCGAAAGGGAGTAGCTGTGGGTGAGGGGCAAAGGCCTGCGGCATTATCCAGGCGAGGAGAACCATGATTGTTGCCCCAGTGAGGCCGACCAATCCTATGGTTTTTGCAGCGCTGAGGGCGGCTCTTGTGTTCGAGGGTAGTGGAAAGTACCGCCAGGTTACAGCGATCAGGCACATGATCAGCAGGGGGATAAGGACGGGGATGATTAACCGGCCCCCTGCTTCTTCTAGTTCTGCCAAAGAACCGTAAGCTGAGCGATGCTGGCCTAGGATGCCTGAAAATATGATTAGCCGTAGCGCTGTGAAGAGGAAGATTGTTCCTTGAAGGAGCAGGGTCGCGTAGGCAGCTATTCGACGCCCGCGTGCTAGCCCCATGGCCAGGACTAGTTGCAGGATGATGGGTAGCGTTGAGAGCAGGCTGGGGAGGAAACCCCGTGTTTGAGCTAGGTAAACTTCGTGGCTACAGAGCTGGCTAGCGGTTTTTTGGGAGCAGAGGGCATCGAGGGTTTCGTTAGTGAGCACACTGCTTGCAATATCGAATTTGGCCGATGCGAGAGGGCCAACAGGGTTAGGGGCATGGGCGGCAAAGAAAATACCCAGGGATATTGCGGTAATTGCCAGGGCAACTAGTGTTCGCTTTTCGTGACGGCTACCTACGATTGAATCTTGGCCCTTGGGAGATGTGCTCAGTAGTGATCCGCTGGCCCAGCCTGTGATAGCGGCCAGGAAGAGGCCAATATCTTGAAGGGAACCTCCGAACCCCAGGAGAACCAAGGTGGTCAGGCATGCTGAGAGGCGGATTCTGCGCCTCCATATTGTAGAGAGGGAACGTGATGATGCTAGGAGCGTGCCGGTCATCATGAGCGGGATGCCATAAACAGCGTGATCGGTTAGGGCTTGGGCCCAGCCGGGAATGAGGTAGCTAGCTGCTGAGAAAATGATGGCCAGGGATGCTACCGGTAGCAGATAGCTAGCGGCTGCTGCTAGGGCGAAAGGCCAGGTACCTAATTTGCGTTCAGCTAGGGGACCGATGCTGGCCAATAAGAATAAGGAAAGCACAGTTGAGCCGGGTCTAGGGCTCACAAAGGTACCGGTGAGGACCCCCCAAAGGTTCTCTAAGTTACCCGGTTGAAGGGTTAGCGGTAAGGTTTTAGCGGCCCCAAAGACTATCTGGATGATAAGTGAAATGAGGGTGAGGCCCAATAAGACGGTGCTGAGTGGCGCGATATGCGTGTAGTCTGCTAGGTATTCTTTGGCCCAGCGTAACCGTCTCCTGGTGGCTTGTAGGGGAGGATTTTTGGGACTGTAGGGGGTAGTTCTATTCACTAACAGCAACCTTTAAACTTTTTGAGTATCTGGCATTAGAGTATAGGCAGATTATTGTGGGATTCTGCTGAGAGAGGCCACCTCTTGCGGGCGGAATTTAGCCTGAATCCTCTTGAGAGGGCTAGAATAGTTGGCTGTTGCCATAGCGCTTTGAGGAGAACTTTTGTGACAGCTGCTGACCCCCTTGCACCCTACCCGCATGTTCTGAGCCGGCGGGGCGGGAGAGTGATTGCCTGGCATGAGTATGGGGTTTTAGAGAACCCACAGCAGACTGTGCTTTACTGCCACGGCACTCCTGGATCTGGCTACGAGGCTCTTTTTTTGGATGAGGCTGCCCGCCAGCTGGGCATCAGGATTATTGCTCTTGATCGACCCGGACTGGGTGCCTCAGATCCCGTTGACTACCGGACGGTGCGCGGTTGGGTAGAGGATGATCTCCTTGCTGTAGTCGAGCACCTGGGCTTGGAGAGGCTGAGCGTGATTGGTTTCTCAGGTGGGGGTCCTCATGCAATGGGTATAGCTGCCCGGTTACCGGAGTTAGTGGACCGGCTGGTTCTGCTTGCCCCTTTTACTCATCATGCCGCATGGTCAACTCGGCTTGGTTTGGCTTTTACACCTTTGCGGGTGCATCTGTCTCACCTGACCATGAGCTGGTTTCCTAAGGTTTTGATTGATTCTTTAGCTCGCGGAGCTGGCCTTCTCCTAGCTGGTAGGTCAGCATCTCTTGAGGCTTTCGTGCGCTCAGTGCAGGGGCGTAGCGGTGCCTACCGCATGGCGGTTGCTCATGATTATGCTCTCCAGTTTGCTATTCGGGGTGGTGTACAAGATGAGTACGCTATCCAGGGGGACTGGGGTTTTTCGGAGGCTTCGGTGAGGGTAAGGACTGATATTTGGGTAGCGGGAAGGGATAAGGCGGTCAAGCCTGCCCGCGTCCGGAACTTGGGTCTGCGAATGGGCGCCACCTTGCATGAGTTACCCCAGGATGGGCATTTTTCCTTGCTGATAAACCATGGTTGGGAGATTTTAGGCAGCTTGGTTAAGGATGGCTAGAGCTGTTCAGAACCGGCGCTTGTGCAGGCGGTAAACTTGTAGCTGTGACTTTACGTTTTTATGATTCAGCAACTGCAAGTGTTCGTGACTTTGTCCCGGTTTACCCCGGTGAGGCCCGTATCTATTACTGCGGTGCTACCGTGCAGGGGGCACCGCATATTGGGCATGTGCGCTCGGGGCTGGTCTTTGACCAGCTTGCGCGCTGGCTGACCTACCGTGGTTTTAAAGTCACGACGGTCCGTAATGTCACCGACATTGACGATAAGATTCTGGTCAATTCAGCGGCTTCCTTTGACTCTGATTATTCTGGGGACTATCCGCGTGAGCAGTGGTGGGCCCTGGCCTACCGGTTTGAGGGCATTTTTGGGGTGGCTTATGAGGCCCTGAATATTGCTCGGCCCACCTATGAGCCGCGAGCAACCGGACATATTCCCGAGATGTTCGCTCTGATTCAGAGGCTGATTGACCGGGGACATGCCTACCCGGCTTTGGACGGTTCGGGTGATGTCTACTTTGATGTGCGCTCCTGGGAGCAGTACGGTTCTTTGACCCGTCAGCGTGTGGAGGACATGCAAGATGCCCCCGATGCAGACCCGCGCGGTAAGCGGGACCCCCGTGACTTCGCCCTCTGGAAGGGGCATAAGGAGGGCGACCCCGAGACTGCCCGCTGGGAGTCTGCCTGGGGTGCAGGCCGCCCGGGTTGGCACTTGGAGTGCTCGGCTATGGCGGGTAAGTACCTGGGTGAGACCTTCGACATTCATGGGGGCGGGCTTGACCTGCGCTTCCCCCACCACGAGAACGAGATGGCTCAGTCGCAGGCCGCCGGATTTGGGTTCGCCAATTTCTGGATGCACAACGGCCTGGTGAACTACGAGGGCGAGAAGATGTCCAAGTCTATTGGTAACATCATCACCCCCGAGCAGATGCTGGAGATGGCTCGCCCCCTGGTGGTCCGCTACTACCTGGGCCAAGCACACTACCGTTCGGTGCTGGACTACCGCCCTACCTCCTTGGAGGAGGCACGGGTTGCTGTTGAGCGTCTTGAAGCCTTCCTTGCTCAGACCCTTGCTTTCCACCGGGCCGATGCTCGGGTTCCTCAGGCCTTTGCTGAGGCTATGGACGATGACCTCAATATTCCTCGCGCTCTTGCTGTGCTCCATGAGCTGACTCGAGCGGGGAACGCGGCTTTGGCAGCAGGGGAGTCAGCTCAGCAAGAAGCAGAGCAAGTTTATGCCATGGCCCGAGTACTGGGCTTGGTGGAGCTGATGTCATTTGCTGGTACACCGGCTTCGGATGGCGGTGCTGCTGAACATGCGGCTCTTGATTCTCTGATTCAGACCATGCTGACCCAGCGTGCTGAGGCCCGTGAGGCTAAAGACTGGGCACGTGCTGATCAGATTCGCGATGCCCTGGCAGCGGCCGGGGTTACTGTCAAGGACGGCCTATCTGGCTCTACCTGGTCCCTGAGCTAGAGCGGATCGTCCACAGATGTAGCTGTTAGCAGGCGCCCTGCCGGTTTCTGGTGGGGCGCGTGCGCTAGCTCTCGCACCAAAAAGCTGGGTGGGTCGGTAAGCTAGAGAACAACGGCAAGATACCTATCAAAGGAAACCTATATGGCGAAGGCAGGCTCACGCCCCGGCGCAACAGCTAAAAAGAAAGGCCCCACCAAGGGCACCGGCGGTCACGGGCGCAAGGCACTTGAAGGCCGCGGCAACACTCCCAAGGCTGAGGACCGCGTCTACCACAAGGCCCACAAGATGAAGCGGGCCGCTGAAAACCGCAAGGCGACTAACACTCTTCGCTCACGCGCACCCCGTCTGGGCGGGAAGCGCGCTTCAGACGAACTGGTGACCGGTCGTAACTCGGTCTTGGAATCATTGCAGACCAAGATCCCTTCTAAGACTCTCTTTGTGATGTCTCGTATCGAGGTCGATGACCGTGTCCGCGAGATTTTGACTGAGGCTAATAAACAGAACCTGCCGATTCTTGAAATTGGCCGTCTTGAACTGGACCGTCTGACGGACCACGCGGTTCACCAGGGTGTTGCGCTTCAGATTCCGCCCTACAAGTACCCTGACGCGGGGAACCTGGTTCTGGATACTATGGAGCGCTGGCATGATCAGCAGCTGGAGGTCCCGCCACTCTTTGTTGCGCTTGATGGCATTACCGACCCCCGTAACCTGGGCGCTATTATCCGTTCGGTCTCTGCTTTCTCGGGTAACGGTGTAATCATTCCGGAGCGTCGATCTGCTGCTATGACCGCTTCTGCCTGGAAGACCTCTTCTGGCGCCGCAGCTCGTATCCCCGTTGCTAAGGCAACCAACCTGACTCGGGTAATTCAGCAGGCGAAGGAGGCTGGCATGTTTGTTGTTGGTCTGGACGGTGGGGGAGATATTGATCTGCCGGACCTTGAGCTGGCCTCTGAACCGCTCATGATTGTTGTGGGCTCTGAGGGTAAGGGCCTGTCCCGTCTGGTGACCGAGAACTGCGATCAGATTGTTTCTATCCCGATTAGTTCGGCTATGGAATCTTTGAATGCTTCAATGGCAGTGGGTATTGCCCTGTATGAGGTATCCCGCCGCCGTTCTAGCTAGTGGTTATTTCTAAAGGCAAGCTCTTCCTCCGCAACCTGCGGAGGGGGAGCTTTTCTTTAAAGTCCTTGGCTAAAGTGTGAGGTGCCGGTGTTTGCATCTATTGCTGAATGAGCTCACCAGAAGCTCAATAATGTGATGTAAGTTTAGGTGCCAGCTCACAAAGAATGCTGCGTATATGTCTTGGCAAATGCGTTTAAAAAAAGTTTAGAACTTTTTTGAAGTTCCGAAATCCGCGGTTTACCAGGGAATTTGTCGGACAGCTTGCGGGCCGTGAGCGCTTTTAAGGGCAAAAATGCTCCCTAAGGAC
>NZ_JBLXXT010000008.1:0-100552 GCF_048513575.1 Rothia sp. CCM 9417
TTGCCGGTCAGCTTCTTGCGGAGTTCCGCAAGTGCCTCATCTGATGCCAGGGTGCCGGTTTCGGCGGGCTTGTCGGATGAGTATGAGGTGGGTGCTGCTTCGGCGGGTGCTGATGCGGGAGCTGCAGTTGCGGCTTCTGCGTCGGCTTCGAGTGCCTTGGCGACCTGTGCCTTGTGTGCTTCCCAGCGGGTCTGGGCTTCGGCGTACTGCTGTTCCCAAGCTGAGCGCTGGGTTTCGAAGCCTTCGAGCCATTCGTTGGTCTCGGGGTCGAAGCCCTCGGGGTACTTGTAGTTGCCCTCGTCGTCGTATTCTGCTGCCATGCCGTAGAGAGCGGGGTCGAATTCGGTTGACTCGGGGTCAACACCTTCATTGGCCTGCTTCAGTGACAGGGAGATGCGGCGGCGTTCGAGGTCGATGTCGATGACCTTGACGAACAGTTCGTCGCCAACGGAGACAACCTGCTCTGCCAGGTCCACGTGGCGAACTGCGAGTTCGGAGATGTGGACGAGGCCTTCGATACCGTCTTCAACGCGAACAAATGCGCCGAAGGGTACGAGCTTGGTGACCTTACCGGGAACAACCTGACCCAGTGCGTGGGTGCGGGCGAATGCCTGCCAGGGATCTTCCTGGGTAGCCTTCAGTGACAGGGAGACGCGTTCGCGGTCCAGGTCAACTTCGAGCACCTCAACGGTAACTTCGTCGCCAACTTCGACAACCTCTGAGGGGTGGTCGATGTGCTTCCAGGAGAGCTCGGATACGTGGACGAGGCCGTCAACGCCGCCGAGGTCAACGAATGCACCGAAGTTAACGATGGAGGATACAACGCCGGTACGAACCTGGCCCTTTTCGAGCTGGTTGAGGAAGGTTGAGCGGACCTCTGACTGGGTCTGCTCGAGCCATGCACGGCGTGATAGAACGACGTTGTTGCGGTTCTTGTCGAGCTCGATGATCTTGGCTTCGATTTCCTGGCCGATGTAGGGTGCCAGGTCGCGGACGCGGCGCATTTCGACGAGTGAAGCGGGCAGGAAGCCACGCAGGCCGATGTCGAGGATGAGACCACCCTTGACGACCTCGATGACGGTACCGGTAACGACGCCGTCTTCTTCCTTGACCTTTTCGATGTCGCCCCAGGCGCGCTCGTACTGTGCGCGCTTCTTGGAGAGAATCAGGCGGCCTTCCTTGTCTTCTTTGGTGAGGACAAGAGCTTCAACAGTGTCACCAACGGAAACAACTTCGTCGGGATCTACGTCGTGCTTGATGGAAAGTTCGCGTGAGGGGATGACGCCTTCGGTCTTGTAACCGATGTCGAGCAGAACCTCGTCGTGGTCAACCTTGACAACTTCGCCGGACACGAGATCGCCATCGTTGAAGTACTTGATGGTTGCGTCGACAGCTGCGAGGAAGTCCTCTTCGGTACCGATGTCGTTGATTGCAACCTGAGGAATGTTGGTGCTCATAGAGAGTAGGGCTCCAATATGGATAGTTTTTCTAGGTCAGTGCAGATATTTTCTTAGCTTCTTGGTGCTACCGGGGTAGTTCCGAGGGTAGGAAAATATGTGGTTCGCTGCGCTGAGCGTTGATATGGACAAATTAACTGTGCGTTTTCTACGCATAGACGTAGTAAGCGCACAGGTTCAAGTCTAGGGGGTAGCTATCTGTGGGTCAACGGTTTGACCCGCGATTTGGCCATGTGTTGAGGGCTTTGACACGTGATGTTGGTCTTAAAGTTAGCTACCCCCGGACTCTGCCTGATTCCGGGGGTAGCTTTTGGGTTTTGTTAGTGTCCAGCTTCGTGCCAGGAGCGGCCCCAGCCGACCTGAACATCGAGCGGAACTTGTAGGGATGCAGCACCGCTCATTTCTTCGGTGAGGATACGTTCAGCAGCTTCCTCTTCACCGGAAGCGACTTCGAGGATAAGTTCATCGTGTACCTGGAGGAGCATGCGGGTTGAAAGCCCCTCATGTTTGAGCCGTGCATCAACGTTAATCATGGCGATTTTGATGATGTCGGCTGCTGTTCCCTGGATAGGTGAGTTGAGGGCGGCACGTTCAGCGGCTTCCCTTCTCTGCCTGTTAGAGCTTTGCAGATCCGGCAGGATGCGGCGGCGGCCAAACATGGTTTCGGTGTAGCCGGTCTTGTGGGCTTCTTTAACAATTGAGCGGAGGAACTTCCCCACTCTACCGAAGCGTTGGAAGTAGGTGCTTCGCAGGCTGGTGGCTTCATCGACGGAGATTCCCAGCTGCTTGGATAACCCGAAGGGTGAGAGACCGTAGGCTAGGCCGTAGCTCATAGCTTTGACCTTTGAGCGCATCTCGGGCGTGACGTCCTCTGGGGCCACGCCGAAGACCTCGGCACCTACGAATCGGTGGAGGTCTTCCCCGTCTTGGTAGGCCTGGATGAGGTCCCCATCGTTAGACAGGTGCACCATGATTCGCATTTCGATCTGTGAGTAGTCTGCTGTCAGCAGGCTGACGTAGTCCACACCGTCAACCGCTTGGGGTGCAACGACGAAGGCGTCTCGAATTTTTCGCCCTTCCTCCGTGCGAATCGGAATGTTCTGCAGGTTGGGGTCAGTGGAGGACAGCCGCCCGGTGGCAGCCACGTTCTGCTGGTAACTGGTGTGAATACGTCCGTCAACCGCTCTTGCCTTCTCAAGCCCCTCAACGGTCTGCTTGAGCTTGGTGTAGTCACGGTAGGTCTGGAGTTCAGCCAGAAACTGGGCACCCTGACTTTCGGGGTCCACCTGGTTGAGGATTCCTTGGAGGGAGTCAGCATCGGTTGAGTAGCCGCTCTTAAGTTTGCGGGTGGTAGGTAGCGACAGCTCATCGAAGAGGACGCCTTGGAGCTGCTTGGGTGAGCTCAGATTGACCTCGTGACCCAGCACCTGGTAGGCGGCTTCGGTAGCTCGGGTAACGTGCTCACCGTAGTAGTTCTTGAGCTCGGTGACGTTTCCGGCATCCAGCGCTACACCGGCGATTTCCATACGCGCTAGGACGCTTGCTGCTGGTAGCTCAATCTCTTGGTAAAGCCCCAGCTGGTTTTTGGCGACCAGGTCCCGGTGCAGGGCGTAGGCCAGTTCTTGAATGTAGCGCGCGACGTTGCCCTGGTAGTCCAAATCTACAGCGGGTTCCAGGGAGAACAGCTCGCCCTGGTCGGCCCCTTCCGGCTCAGCGGGGAAAGTTTGGTTGAGGTAGTCCCGGCTCAAATCTTCGAGCATGTCTTGGAAGCCTCGCCGCCGGGCCGTGGGAATAAAACCACAGACGTATGAGGAAAGGAGCGGGTCCTCAACTACACCCGCAAGGGGGAGTCCTGCGGCGTCTAGGGTCTTGTAGGCCTGTTTTGCGTCAAAGACAATCTTGGGTGCATTGGAATCTGCCAGCCAGTCCCCCAGCTTGGCCTGCAAGCCGGCATCGGCAAGCGGAACATCAAGATAGATGGCGGTATGCCCTGCAAGCAGAAGCAGGCCGTGTAAGCCCTGCCCGTGGGCTGGGCTGGTTTCGGGGGCTTCACGATCGATGACGGGGTAGAGGGTAACCGCCTGGGCAAGACGCTCGGGCACCTGGCTCCCCCGCTCCACCGCTGCTATATTCTGGGGAGCCTGGGCCAGGAAGTCCGTTAGACCCTGTGCCGTGCTGACAGTGTCAAGAGCTTTGAGAGAGATTTCAATAGCCGGTTCAGCCGGTAGCATTGATTCAAAGAGCTCAGCCATGCGCTTACGGATTGAGTTGAACTCCAGGTAGTCAAAGAGCTCATCCAGTTCTTCCTGGTTAGGGCCGTAGTGGTCCGCATCGGCCAGGGTAACAGGCAGATCGAGATCATCAACAAGACGGTTGAGGCGGCGGTTGCGCAGAACGTCCTCAACATGGTCACGGAGGGCTTGGCCCTTCTTACCTTTGATCTTATCTGCATTATCGAGCACACCGGCAAGGTCACCGTATTCGTTAATCCATTTGGCGGCGAAGCCGGGGCCAACCCCGGGTACACCGGGTAAGTTATCGGCCTGTTCCCCGGTGAGGGCGGCCAGGTCGGGGTAAAGGTGGGGTGCAACCTTATATTTCTCTTCTACAGCAGCCGGGGTCATGTAGCGAATCCCCTTAGTGGGGCCGGTCGTGACCGGGTAGAGCACGGTTACAGTATCGGTGACAAGCTGGAAAGCGTCGCGGTCTCCCGAAACAATCTGCACCTGGAACCCTGCTTCGCGGCCCTGGCGGGCATAGGTTGCCACGATGTCGTCAGCCTCATAGCGGGGCAGGGTCACCGATGGGATATTCAGCGCGGTGAGGGCTTTTTGGATCAGCTCGATCTGCCCGTAGAACTCTTCGGGAGTTTCGTTACGCCCGCCCTTGTACTCGCCGTATTCCTCGGTACGGAATGTGCCACCGGAGAGGTCAAAAGCAACAATGATATGGCTGGGCCGTTCAGTCTTAATGAGGCTCATGAGAGTAGAGAGGAAGCCGTGTACCGCGTTGGTGTGCTGGCCTTGAGCGTTAACAAAGACATCGACGGGAGTCCCATAGAAAGATCGAAAAGCCAGTGAATGGCCATCAATCAGCATCAGTTTCTGGGGGTTATCTGCTGAAGTTTCAGGTGTAGTAGTCACCCTCCCCATCCTACAGCCCACCCTAGCCGGTGCCCAGACAGCTTCCGTTCTTGGCAGCTATTCTCACCTACTATAGATAAAGGGTGTTCAAAGAGCCCTCAGATTACAGTGGAGGAAACAAGCAATGGACAGTACCCAAGCGCCCCCCAAGGACAAGCCAGCAGCTGCAAGCATCAGGGCAGGTTCCCTGGCACAGAAACTGGGCATTGAGATTCTTGAGGCCGACCCCCAGCTCACAGTTGCTACCATGCCCGTGGCTGGTAACACACAGCCAGCAGGTATACTGCACGGCGGCGCATCAGCGGTTCTTGCTGAAACTTTAGGTTCTTGTGCCGCGAATCTTTTGGTGGCCGGAAGCAGGCGGGCGGCGGTGGGCCTTGACCTGAACATCACGCATGTACGGCCTGCGCGAGCAGGGCTAGTGACCGGAACCTGCCGCGCTGTGCATCTGGGGCGGAGTATATGCGTTCACTCTATTGAAATCACCGATGAGACCGGCAAACTGATCGCAACAGCCCGCATCACTAACAAAATAATTGATGTGCCTGCCTCCTAGTTCAGCACCAGAAATTCAGGGACCTTGTCCTGTACACTCATGGGGTAACACAAGCACATAAAAGACCACACAACCACAAGGAAACCCTTATGAAGAAGATTCCGCTGCTCGTGTGGATTATCGTCGCCATCATCGGCGGTATCCTCATCGGCGCCTTTACGCCCGGCGCTATCGCCGGCATCAACGGGGCACTCGGTAGCTCAATTCCCACTGATTTCGTGGTACAGCTCTTTGTCTCATTCTCCACCGTATTTAGCGCCTTCCTGAGCTTTGCAATTCCGCTCATTATCATTGGCTTCATCGTGCCGGGTATCGGCTCGCTAGCCAAGGGCGCGGGTAAGCTCCTGGGCACAACCGTCGGCCTGGCTTACACTTCATCTGTTACTGCCGGCTTTTTGGCAGTCACCGTTGCGCATTTTCTCTACCCCATCATTTTAAAGGGGCAGCAGCTCACTGCTTTTGAGAACCCCGAAGAAGCGCTTTCTGCGGGCTACCTCACCTTTACTCTTGACCCGATTATGTCCGTTATGAGCGCCCTGATTCTGGCTTTCATTCTTGGCCTGGGTATTACAGCGCTCAAGACCAAGAACATGCTCAACCTCTTCCAGGACTTCCAGGTCATCATCGAGCGACTGCTGTCCTACGTGATTATCCCGCTCTTGCCCGTACACATCGTGGGTGTCTTTGCCAACATGACCATGGCCGGCCAGGTAGGTCAGATTCTAGCTGTCTTCGGCAAGGTCTTTGTCATGGTTATTGCCCTGCACTGGATTATGCTGGCTATCCAGTACACCCTGGCAGGTGCCCTTACTCAGCGTAACCCCGTCAAGATGCTGCGCGGCATGTTGCCCGCCTACTTCACCGCTATCGGTACACAGTCATCGGCAGCAACCATCCCCGTGACTGTCGCCTCAGCTAAGGATGTTGGTATCAAGGGCAAAATTGTTGATTTTGCAATCCCCCTCTGCGCAACCATCCACCTCTCCGGTTCAATGATTACCATTACATCGTGCGCTGTAGCTGTTGTTTATATGACCAGCGGGTCACTGAGCTTCACCGCTATGATTCCCGTGGTTCTGGTGCTGGGTCTCATGATGGTTGCCGCTCCCGGTGTTCCCGGTGGTGCGGTTATGACCGCAATCGGCCTGCTCCAGTCCATGCTGGGTTTCGATGAGTCCATGATTGCCCTCATGATTGCCCTTTACCTGGCGCAGGACTCCTTCGGTACTGCTACGAACGTGACCGGTGATGCTGCAATTGCATCATTGACTGAGCGTGTAGCTAAAGTTTTCGGTGCCGATAAAGACGACCTGCCCACTGCAGAAGCATCCCATAGGCCTATTGCCGCTTCTCACTAAGAAGTAGCTCCAATACGATGAGGTCCGGCCCCCTGCAAGTGCAGGGGGCCGGACCTTTCTCTTGACCGGGTAAAGTAGATAATCAAACGATTTTATCGATCCCACTCGAAAGGCTACCGATGAACCCCCGGCACCGAAAAATGCTTGGCAATATCTTTTTGATTCTTACGCTGTTTATCACTGCTACCGCCCTTAGTCAGGGGGGTCTGTGGTGGGCCGGGGTTACCCTCTTTGCTGCACTGACTCTGTGGGGAATCGGCGTCAAGAATGATGGCTCTTGAGAAAAGCTATCAACTCATACAGCTACTGAGGCTTTCAAACTGCCTGCCCCATAAATAAGCCCGCCTAGACTGCACGAGCTGTTTAGGCGGGCTTCGTATCGCTTAGGAGCTAACCCTACTGGACCTGCTTAACGATAGTCTGCGCGACATCACGCATAGAAAGGCGGCGGTCCATAGAAGTCTTCTGAATCCAACGGAAGGCCTCAGGCTCGCTCAGACCCATGCGGGTCATCAGGAGCGACTTTGCGCGATCGACTAGCTTACGAGTCTCGAACTGATCCTTGATATTTGCAACTTCGCTTTGGAGCGCACGAATCTGCTCGTAGCGACTGATAGCCACCTCAATAGCGGGTACTAGATCGTTGGGGGTAAAAGGTTTGACCACATAGGCCATCGCGCCGGCCTCTGTCGCCCTGTCCACTAACTCTTTCTGGCTAAAGGCAGTCAGCAAAACAACGGGTGCTAGTTGCTTCTCATTAATGAGTTCTGCTGCGGCGATACCGTCCATAATGGGCATCTTGACGTCCATCAGGACGAGGTCTGGTCGGTGTTCCTCAGCAAGTTCAACCGCTTTTTTACCGTTATCGGTCTCGGCTATTACCTGATAGCCCTGGTCTTTAAGAATCTCAACGATATCGAGGCGTATTAAGGCTTCATCTTCAGCAACAACAACTGTTCGTTGCGGCCTTTCTTCGTAGGTCTCAGGCTCTTGGATAGTCTGCTCCGACATCTCCCGCTCCTTTTATGGTTTCTGCTTGTGTGGGGGTTTACGGTGCCTTGATATTCACATGCAAACCGCCCGTTTACCCCGTAAAACGAGGTAAAGCGGGCCGACCCTTTCTTACCTATAATACCCCTCCCATAGCCTTCTGAATCGCACAGATTCCAGAGAGCAAGACACCGAATTCAGCTCACCGCACGAGGCTGCCCACCTCTTGACTCAAGGATTGGCATATTTGTGCCGAAACATGTAAGGTAGAAGAGCTTTAACCGCTTGCCCAAGTGGCGGAATTGGCAGACGCGCCGCACTCAAAATGCGGTTCTTCGGAGTGTGGGTTCGAGTCCCACCTTGGGCACCATAAAACGCCTAGTCAAAGCGTTATAAACCCTCTCCTGTTGACAGGAGAGGGTTTTTTGTTGACACAGCACCCCATACTTAACACCGTGGCAAGCATTCGAAAATGCCCCCGCCCCCTGGTATACAGCCCGGTCGGGGGCTTTTTAGGGCCACACGGGCAGGTCGCTGGCTCTCCCATGAAGTTATATACCAATATGCAGAAAAGCTTCTTGACCAGGGGAGGTCTTTATCGTCTGGAGATTGGCTGATACCCGCCCAGAGAAAATCCGCCCCTCCACATATAAGCCAAGAGGTGGATCGGGGCGAGACAAAATCACCTAGTTTTATTCTTGTGGTTCCTGCGGTGGTTTAATTCAAGACTAATGCGCTTAATCCTGAGTCACCGAGATAGGCCTATACCCGGTTGCGGCGCGCCACCTGGCACGCCCCCTTCTGAGCTAACAATACGTGCACCACAGGCTGATGCTTGAACATCTACCGGTCGCCATCACCAGGCGCTGAGCGCCAGGACGGTTATTAGCAAGCTCCGCCCACCCTAGAAGGGCAGGCGGAGCTTCTTTAGGTTATTTCAAGGCTTATTAGTCGTGGAAAGGGCCAACCGTTTCACGAGCCTCGGGAAGAATCGCCCCGGCATCGTCCAGATCGCCCACGCGGTGGACCTTAACGCTGTTGGTTGAACCGGCAACCCCGGGAGGCGAACCGGCGGCCATAACAATCAGGTCGTTGGGCTCTGCAAGGCCGTTAGCCAGCATGAAGCGGTCCACAACAGCAGTCATTTCATCGGTGTCACGAGCAGTCGGTGCCACTGCCGCTTCAACACCCCACAGAAGTGAGAGGAAAGCACGAACTGAGGGCTCAGGGGTAAGCGCCAGAACGGGCTTAGCAGGACGCAGGCGGGCCAGACGGCGAGCAGTGTCACCGGACTGGGTGAAGGTTGCCATGTATTTGACGTCGAGCTGGTCAGCAATGTTGACAGCTGCGCGGGTGATAGCGCCACCGCGAGTCTTAGGTGAAGTACCAAGCTCAGGAACACGGAAGAGACCACGCTCTTCGGTTGCTTTGATGATACGGGCCATGGTCTGAATGGTGATGATAGGGTACTTACCCACAGAAGTCTCACCGGAAAGCATCACAGCGTCGGCACCATCGAGGATAGCGTTGGCGCAGTCAGAGGCTTCTGCACGGGTGGGAGTGGGGTTCTGAATCATAGTTTCAAGAACCTGGGTAGCCACAATAACGGGCTTTGCCCAGCGACGAGCTAACTCAATCGCGCGTTTCTGCACCAGGGGCACTTCTTCGAGGGGGAACTCAACGCCGAGGTCACCACGGGCAACCATGATACCGTCAAACTTATCAACGATATCCTGCAGGTTTTCGACAGCCTGGGGCTTCTCAACCTTAGCGATAACCGCGATCTTTCGGCCTTCTTCTTCCATGATTTCGTGTACGCGCTTGATGTCATCACCAGAGCGCACGAAGGAAAGAGCGATAATGTCTACGCCGAGTTTGAGGGCGAAACGCAGGTCGCGTTCGTCTTTCTCGGTCAGAGCGGGGATAGAAACAGCAACACCTGGAAGGTTAATACCCTTGTTGTTAGATACCGGGCCCCCGACAACCACCCGGGTTGTTACAGTGGTTTCGTTAACCTCGATGGCTTCAAGACGGATTTTGCCATCATCAATCAAGAGGGTATCGCCGGGCTTAACATCTCCGGGTAGGCCCTTGAAGGTAGTACCGCAGATCTCCTTGCTACCTTCAACATCTAGGGTAGTAATCTTGAAAGTATCGCCGGGCTCAAGAAGTTCTGAACCGTTTTTGAAAGTTTCCAAACGAATCTTGGGGCCCTGAAGGTCGGCAAGAATTGCCACGTTTTGACCAAGCTTTTCGGCCTGCTCGCGGATAGTTGCGTATGAGTCAGTGTGAACTTGGTGGTCACCGTGGCTCATGTTTAGTCGGGCGACGTTCATGCCCGCTTCGATAGCCGCGGCAATCTTCTCGGGAGCTGAAATTGCAGGGCCGATGGTGCAAACAATCTTTGCGCGTCTCATCAATCAACCTTAGGTTTGTAGGGGTCTGAGAACCTGATGACGTGGCTTCTGCAAGTGCGCGGTTACCCGCTCACTAACTACCAAGGCATTCACAGAGCGATAGTCTGAAACCAACGTGTCTACCACCTAGTATACTTTGTTTTGTGAGGTTTTTATGGAGTCCTCCACCACTTTTTAGCCCTTCCCCCACCCAATTCCCACAAAAACACACATATTCAGTCAGTATTCCAATATTTTAGGGCTAAGGGTTACATTGCCCTTGTGCGGGCTAAAATGAGGGCGTACCCTGAACACTGTTTCATACTCGCGATACGGCACCCATAAGTGAGAGGTCCCTATGCCCAGCCCTACTGTTCTTATCCTTTTCGGTTCAACCTACGGCCATACCCAACGGTACTGCCGCTGGATTGCTGAAGATTTGGAAGCCCTAGAATCTGCACCAACCGTGCTACTCTCCCCCATTGCCGAAGCAACCGATGAACTCATTGAACAGGCAGATATCCTGATTGTTGGCGCTAGCTACCTGGGAGGCTTTCTCACAGGCGCCCCCACACTCCGCAAACGCCGTGAAGCAATGCTCAAGGTACCCCGCCGTCTCTTCTTCACCGTCTCTTTCAACGGCACCGAGGTCTACCCCCGCTCCTACCTTGATGACAAAATCATGAAGAGTTACAAGGCCGACGTAGCTGAAGGCCACCCCGCCTACCATTTCCGCGGCGGTCTAGACCTTAAGAACATGTCTACGACCCACAAGACTGTCCTAGCCGGTGTACGTACCGCCCTAAGACTCAAGCCTCACCAAAACGAATTTAACCGCCAGATGATTGAATCCTTTGATAACGGCGGTGGAGACTACACCAACCGTGAGTGGATCGATCCCCTGGTAGAGCAGGTCAAGACCTACTTGAACGATAGCAAGGGCTAAAACCAAGCACCACAGGAACTGAAGGGGAAACCCGCACCATGACAACTGTCCTTATTACCTACGCCAGTCAGTACGGGCACACCGAACGATACGCTCACTGGATTAGCGAACAGCTCGGAGGCGGCTACCGCTGTGAGCTCCTGCCCGTCGAAGACCTTACTGAAGCTGCCATTGAAAAGTCTGATGCAGTTGTTGCGGGTCTGAGTGACTACGGCGGATTTCTCACCGGTGCAAGTGCTCTCAAGAAGCACGCTGGCTTACTCGCTCAGCGGCCCCTAGCCCTCTTTACCGTTTCCTTTAGCGGATTAGAGGGCGGGAGCCAAGAAAAGCTCGATGCCATGCTGTCCAAGAATATTAAAGAAACCCTGGTCAGCCACGCTATCAGCACCTGCCACGTTCGCGGGGGCTTGGACCACACCAGGTTATCGCTCAAACACAAAGCCGCACTTGCTGGGATCCGCTCTGCCATTGCCGCTATCCCCCGCAAATCGCTGGCTAACCAGCAAATGCTCGATAGCTTCACCGCTAAAACGGTAGACTACTCCAGCCCAGAGCAAATAGAACCGCTTGTAACAGCACTCAAAACCGCGCTGTCCTAGTTCTTTTATAAAGATGAAAGGCCCGGCCCCTACTTTCTAGGGGCCAGGGCCTTTTTACGTGAAAACTCTGTGCCTGTTAGACAGAAAGGTTAATTGCGCGATCGCTGGGTGCAACCGGAGCCGGGAGCTGGGTAGATCCGGTCAGGAACTTCTCCACTGCCGCAGCGCAGGCACGCCCCTCCGCGATAGCCCAGACCACCAGTGACTGGCCTCGGCCGGCATCACCGCAGGAGAATACACCGGGAACATCGGTCATGTAATTCTCATCGCGGGCAACATTGGTACGCGAATCAAGTTCAGCACCCACCTGGGCAGTAATGGTGTCGCTCTCCTGGCCTGTGAAGCCCAGAGCTAAGAAGACCAGGTCGGCTGGAATGATACGCTCGGTCCCGGCCTTGGGCAGGCGACGGCCGTCGGGCTGGTACTGGGTATCGGCAACCTTCAAGCCTGTGAGCTTACCGTTCTCCCCCACAAATTCAAGGGTCGAGACAAGGTAGTTGCGTTCACCACCTTCTTCGTGTGACGAGGAGACTTCAAAGACCTTGGGGAACATGGGCCAGGGTTCATCTTCGGGGCGGTCTGTAGGTGGCTGGAGACCAATCGCCAGGTTAGTGATAGAGGCAGCGCCTTGGCGTACAGCGGTACCGATACAGTCGCTACCGGTGTCGCCACCGCCCAGAACAATAACATTCTTACCAGCGGCGTCGATACTGGGTGCTTCTAGGTCACCAGCTACCACCCGGTTTGCCTGGGTCAGGTAGGGCATGGCAAAATGAACGCCCTCAAGATCCGCACCGGGAATAGGCAGAGCACGGGGGGCTGTTGCTCCGGTTGCCACGATAACAGCATCGTAGCGGCGTTTGAGGTCGTCCCAGGAGATGTCCTGACCAATTTCAACGCCGGTGCGGAAACGGGTGCCCTCGGCCTCCATAACCGCGATACGGCGGTCAAGAATCTGCTTTTCCAGCTTAAAGTCCGGGATGCCGTAGCGCAAGAGGCCACCAATTTTGTCGTCACGCTCAAAGACAGCAACCGTAAAACCAGCCTGGGTAAGCTGCTGGGCAGCGGCAAGACCGGCAGGGCCAGAACCCACCACAGCAACAGTCTTATCAATCATGCGGTCGGGCATAATCGGCTCAATGTAGCCGCCCTCAAATGCCTGCTCTGCGATAGAGTATTCAATCTGCTTGATAGTCACGGCGGGCTGGTTGATACCCAGCACGCACGAGGTCTCACAGGGAGCTGGGCAAACACGGCCGGTAAACTCCGGGAAGTTATTGGTCGCGTGAAGGCGTTCAACAGCCTTCTCGGTCTGCTCGCGCCAGGTCAGGTCATTCCACTCAGGAATCAGGTTGCCTAGGGGGCACCCAAGGTGGCAGAAAGGAACACCACAATCCATGCATCGGGAGGCCTGGGTTTTGAGCACAGCCGAGTTCTGCTGAACCTGGACTTCATTCCAGTCCAAAATACGCACTGGCACCGGGCGCTTAGGGCGGTCCTGACGACTGGTTACCTTTAGAAAACCGCGGGGATCAGCCACAAGCGGTCACCTCCAAAATCTTGTTCCAAACCTTCATGGATTCGGCGTCTTGGCCGCGAGCGCTAGCCTCGGCACGGATGTCCTGTACTGCGGCGAAGTCGCGGGGCAATACCTTGGTAATGCGGGCGCAGGTGCCCTCAATATCGGCCAGCAGGGTGGCCGCCAACCTTGAATTTGTTTCTTGGCGGTGGCGGGTCAGCAAGTCGGTAATGAGGTCGCGGTCCTGGGCTGAGGGCTCAAGGAAGGTGAGTTCACCTGATTCCCGTGCCTGCTTATTGACCCGGGTCATATCCAGGTCTAGGACGTAGGCAACGCCACCGCTCATACCCGCACCGAAGTTACGGCCGGTTGAGCCCAGTATCAGGGTGGTTCCACCGGTCATGTATTCACATCCGTGGTCACCGATACCTTCAACCACCGCTGTTGCACCGGAGTTACGAACCAGAAAGCGTTCGCCCACGATACCGCGGATAAACATTTGGCCGCTGGTAGCGCCATAGCCAATGACGTTACCCGCTAGGACATTTTCTTCAGCAACAAGGGGTGCGGCGGGGTCCGGACTGAGCACGATACGGCCCCCGGAGAGGCCCTTACCGACGTAGTCATTAGAGTCACCGGTCAGTCGGATGGTCACGCCTTGGGGAAGGAATGCGCCCAGAGACTGTCCGGCCTGGCCCTTGAGATTGAGGGTGATGGAGTCGGGTTCGAGCAGGTCGATACCGAAAGTCTTGGTGACCTTGTGCCCTAGCATGGTTCCTACGGATCGGTCCGTGTTGACCACGGCTGAGTCAATGGTGACCTTCTGACGGCTCTCGAACGTTGCGGCAGAGGCTTCGATAAAGCGGTTATCGATATGGGCATCGAGTTCGTGGTCCTGGTCGCGCAGGTGGCGGATTCCCTGCCCCCGGTATTCGACGGCTGTTGAGGCCAGTAGCTTGCTCAGGTCAAGACCTTCGGCCTTCCAATGGGCGATGGCACCTGAAGTGTCAAGGACCTCGGCGTGGCCAATAGCTTCGTCCAATGAACGGAAGCCCAGGGCTGCCAGGTACTCACGAACCTCCTGAGCAATGAACTCGAAGAAGTTGATAAGGTGCTCGGCCTTGCCAGTAAAGCGGGCGCGCAGGTCGGGGTTCTGGGTTGCGATACCCACCGGGCAGGTGTCCAGGTGGCACTTGCGCATCATGATGCAGCCCTCAACGACCAGGGGCGCGGTAGCAAAACCGTATTCCTCTGCGCCCAGCAAGGCGGCAATGATGACATCGCGGCCGGTCTTGAGCTGGCCATCTGCCTGAACGACCACGCGGTCACGTAGGCCGTTGATCATGAGGGTTTGCTGCGTTTCGGCCAGACCCAGTTCCCAGGGGGCACCTGCGTGCTTGAGAGAGTTGAGCGGAGCCGCACCGGTCCCGCCGTCATGGCCTGAAATCAGCACAACGTCGGCCTTAGCCTTAGTCACGCCTGCGGCCACGGTACCGATACCGATCTCTGATACCAGCTTGACGTGGACGCGAGCGCTCGGATTGGCGCGCTTGCAGTCGTAGATGAGCTGGGCTAGATCCTCAATGGAGTAGATATCGTGGTGCGGCGGGGGTGAAATCAGGGTGACACCCGGGGTGGAGTGGCGGGTCGCGGCCACCCAGGGGTAGACCTTAGCGGCCATAAGCTGGCCTCCTTCGCCGGGCTTAGCGCCCTGAGCCATCTTGATCTGGATGTCATCAGCCTTGGTCAGGTAGAGAGAGGTCACGCCGAACCGGCCCGATGCGACCTGCTTGATAGCTGAGCGACGCTCGGGGTCAAGCAGACGCTCAACGTCCTCGCCGCCTTCACCGGTGTTGGACTTAGCGCCCAGCTTATTCATGGCAATAGCCAGTGTCTCGTGGGCTTCACGGGAGATTGATCCGTAGGACATTGCACCGGTGGAGAAGCGCTTGACGATCTCTGAGACAGGCTCAACTTCTTCAATCGGTACCGGTTGACGGTCTTGGGTGAAGCTCAAGAGGCCGCGAAGAGTCATCAGGTCTTTAGCCTGGTCATCAACCCGCTGGGTGTAGGACTTGAAGATATCGTAGCGGCGGGTCTTGGTGGAGTGCTGTAGACGGAAAATGGTTTCCGGGTTGAAGAGGTGGGGCGGGCCGTCACGGCGCCAGTCGTATTCGCCGCCGGTTTCGAGTGCACGGTGGGGCACCGATACGCCGTCATCGGGGTAGGCATCGCTGTGGCGCTTACGGGTTTCGGATTCAATCACATCCAGGCCTACACCGTCCATCTGTGAATGGGTACCGGTAAAGAACTGGTCAACCAGGGTCTGGGATAGGCCCAGAGCTTCAAAGGTCTGCGCGCCACAGTAGGAGGCAACCGTTGAGATGCCCATCTTGGACATAATCTTCTGTAGCCCCTTACCCAGTGCCTTAATCAGGTTGTAGACAGCTTCAGATTCGGTAACCCCGGTAATCTCTCCCTGGGCTACTAGCTCTTCAACCGATTCCATGGCCAGGTAGGGGTTGACAGCCGATGCGCCGTAGCCGATCAGGGTGGCTACGTGGTGGACTTCGCGCACATCACCGGCTTCTACGATCAGGGCGACCTTGGTACGGGTAGCGCTACGGAGCAGGTGGTGGTGAACCGCACTGGTGAGCAGCAGGGAAGGAATGGGTGCCCAGGCCCCGTTGGAGTTACGGTCCGAAAGAATCAGGAACTGAACGCCGCGCTCAACAGCCGCTGAAACCTTCTCGCAGATCTCAGCCAGGCGGGCTCGCAGGGCCTCTTCCCCACCGTGGGCAGGGTACAGTCCAGCCACTTTGAGGGCGGCGGGCATACCGTCTTCGTCCTCAATATGGGCGATTTTATCGAGCTCATCGTTGTTAATAACAGGGAAGTCCAGGCCCACATGCTGAACCTTGACCCTTCCCTTACGGAGCAGGTTACCGTCTGCACCAATTGAGGTCTTAAGACTGGTTACCAGCTCTTCGCGGATTGAGTCCAAGGGCGGGTTAGTTACCTGGGCAAAGGACTGGACAAAGTAGTCAAAGAGCAGGCGATGACGGCTAGAAAGTACCGCGATAGGGGTGTCGGTACCCATTGCGTAGATGGGTTCTGCCCCGGTCTTAGCCATGGGGGCAAGGATCTTTCGCAGTTCCTCTTCGGTGTAACCAAAAGTCTGCTGACGCTTAAGGATAGATTTGCGGGAGGCACGAATATGCTCACGCTCGGGCAAATCCGAGAGGTTAACGATATTCTCATCAGCCCACTGCTTCCAGGGCTGTTCCGCAGCAATAGTTGCCTTAACCTCTTCGTCGGGAACCAGTCGGCCAGCCTTGGTGTCCACGTAGAACATCTTGCCCGGCGAGACTCGCCCCTTTTCGATAATCTTCTCTTCGGGTATATCAACTACGCCGACCTCAGAAGCCAAAATAACCAGGCCCTCATCGGTCACCCAGTAGCGGCCCGGTCGCAGACCGTTGCGGTCAAGTACCGAACCCACGTTATCGCCGTCAGTGAAGGCGATAGCCGCTGGGCCGTCCCAGGGTTCCATGAGCGATGAATGGTAGCGGTAGAAAGCACGGCGGTCCTCATCCATGGTCTCGTGGTTTTCCCAGGCTTCGGGCACCATCATCATGAGTACCTGGGCGGCTGAACGGCCAGCCAGCATCAATAGCTCTGCGACCTCATCAAAGCTCTGGGAATCAGATGCGCCAGTAGAACAAATGGGGAAGAGTTCTTCGGGGTTGCGGCCCAGGACCGGGGACTTGAGCTGTGACTGGCGCGCACGCATCCAGTTGCGGTTACCCTTGACCGTGTTAATCTCACCGTTATGGGCAATAGTGCGGAAAGGCTGAGCAAGCGGCCACGAGGGGAAGGTGTTGGTCGAAAAACGCGAGTGAACAATAGCCAGCTTGGTGGCAAAACGCGGGTCAGAAAGATCCGGGTAGAAAGGCTCAAGCTGAGCAGTAGTCAGCATGCCCTTATAGACAATGGTGCGCGATGAAAATGACGGGAAGTAGACACCCAGCTTGTGCTGGGCACGCTTACGGACGCGGAAGGCTTTCTGGTCAAGCTGGCGACGTTCGGCGTCTTCATCCAGGTCGATAATGGGGATATGCCCGGTGAAGGGGGCATTGACGGCATCCAGATCTTCACCGCTAGCTTCGGCAATGAACATCTGCACGAAGTGGGGCATGACCTCACGGGCGGCCTTGCCTACAATCTCTGCCCGTACTGGCACCTCGCGCCAGCCCAATACACGCAAGCCCTCACGTTCTGCAATCTGGGTGAGTCCCTCCATGAGCTCGGTGGCCTTGTTACCACCGGTGGGCAGGAAAGCTGTACCTACGGCGTACTTGCCGAGTGCAGGAAGTTCAAAGTCCACTGCCTGGCGGAGGAAAGTGTCGGGGATCTGGAGCAGGATACCTGCACCGTCACCGGTACCCTCATCGGCTCCCACAGCGCCTCGGTGTTCAAGACGGCGCAGGGCGGTCAGCGCGTAGTCGACAATGTCATGTCCAGGTTCACCGCGCAGAGTTGCAATCATTGCCAGGCCGCAGGCGTCTTTTTCGTTCTCGGGGTGATAGAGCCCCCGAGCCTCTGGAATAGAGGCAAAAGTGGTAAAGGGTGAGGGCGCGTGATCCAGGGGTAACTCCTGGGTAAGGTTCTCTGCAGCGTGTGCTGCACCGCCGATCGGGGTGTGACTCATGGGGGCCATTCCTACTTACGTTGTTCGGGTGCCGCCGCTGGATAGACATTCCCGCCTGAGTCTCACGAGAGTCTCTTCGGTTCTGCTAGGACAGTGGCAGCCTGACTGGTCGGTGGTCTCCTCGCTGATTCGGTGGAGCGCAGGTGGACAGTTCGTCACCGGGGTGCCGGATGGGACTGTTCTCGCACCCTTCCCTTCTGCCCTGGTAGGGGGTGCCGAGGGATTCTTCACTAGTCTTCTGAGACAGAGTTACATCTGTGTAAATATATACGCTCTTGCGTGTAAAGATACAACAAGGCGCCGGCTAATGAGTCGATCGGTTTACCCTCTATCGCCTTGGAAATTGGCTCAAAACTCCACTATAGAGGCAGGCAAACCAAGGCTTATAGCCTATTAGGAAATGAATATATTTCGTAATTATGGGTTGTCTTAGCCCCAAGAATTTGAGCGAAAAGATACATACTTGAAACCTTTTCTCTCACATTGTGAACACTCTTACGGTATGTAAAATTGAGTACACAATGCCTGATTGCGTCTGATCGACAGACTTGCTTAAGGTGCGGTCTGCTAACAGGGCCTGAACTAGCGCAGAAAAAGGAAACAAAAATGACGGCTGATACAGCTAGCACCCTATCTATTGGCAGCCAGCGGGCCAGTTGGCAGGGCCTTCCAGCGGAGCTCCGCACCTGGGTTGAACAAACGGTGGGAGACACCGTCACAAGAGCTATATCGCAGAGCGGAGGTTACAGCCTGGGCACCGCTGACCGACTCATCTTCTCTTCCGGCAAGCGTGCCTTTCTCAAAGCTGTTGATGAATCCACCCACCCCGATACAGCAGATCTGCACCGTCAAGAAGCGCGAGTTACTAGTAGTTTTCCTGCCTATGCACCGGTTCCACTGCTTTTAGCGCACCAAGAAATCTCCGCCACTGACGGCAGTCACTGGGTGGCTCTACTGCTTGAAGATATCGAGGGGCACCAGCCAGCCCACCCCTGGAAACTGGATGAACTGGCTAGCACCTTTCAGTCTCTGACCGATATCGGGCAGATTCCCCTTGCTAAGCACCTTGAACTGCCCAGGGCTGAAGAGGATCTAGATGAGCTTGCTCTGTGGCACAAACTGGCTGAAGGTATCAGGGTGGAGAAGCTTATCCATGCCTCCCAGACCTCTGCATACCACAAGCTCGTGGGGCTTCTGAGCTGGGCCAACAGCCATGCGGCGGAGTATGCGACCTTGGTTGATCAGGAATTGATGAGCAGACTAGCGGGAGATAGCTACGTCCACACGGACCTACGCGCTGATAACATCCTCATTGGCCCCCAGGGCAGAGCAATCTTAGTGGATTGGCCGTGGGCAACAATGGGCAACAACCAGGTAGACCTTGCACTGATTGCTGTGGATGCGCTCATCGCCGATCCAGAGCTGTCATTGTCCCAGCTCCTTGAACTCATGCCTGCTCATAATAAGCCCAGTGAAGACTTCCTCAGGGCTACCCTTATCTCTCTAGCCGGCTATTACCTCTACGCCTCGACAGCCACGCCTAGCAGGTCTACCAACTCGTCATTGGTGAGCATGCGGACCCACCGCGCATCCGCATTGCTGGGTAGATTGGCCCTGGACCATACCTAATCCGCTACCCCAACCTCAAAAGACTCATTGATTAGCCAGGGGTGCTAAAGCTAATCACAGACAATAGCGATACCCTCCTGAGACCGAATATGGACAGCTAAACCTGCTGGCCCCGTCACCTGATCTACTCCACTACTTTGGGTTCTGAGTGCCCCCGCGATAGGTGCCGGTTGAAGCCGACTCCAGCCATAGGAAGCGCTGTTACCAAACCGAGCATCACCGTAAGCCGGGTAAAGTTTCCACCGGCTATTGAGGCAAGAGCGAAATAGATACCGTTTGCAGCAAAGCCATATATGACCAGGGCTAGCACAGCTTCAAGGGGGCTGGTGGGCAACCAGGCTTGCCACATTCCAGGGCGCACAACTCCGCCTGATTGGTTCTTCGCTTCTTTAAACTTGAAGTAGGTGGGTAAGAATGCCAGCACGATAAGGCCAAAAGTGGCTAAGAAAACAGTCAGACCGGGTTCAAAAAATCGCCAAGAAAAAAATGTCCCCAGTGAGGCCAGTAACCCAAAAATTGCCAGCGCCCACAGCGCAGAAGACAGCACATAAGCGGGAAAGGTTGTGAAGTGAGGGAAAGAAAAATGCCGCATGGTAGCCTCCACATTTTAACCGTTTTTACATACACCCTAGTGCGTGATAAGTAGGCATAGCAATTTCTCCAAGGGAAGAGAAAGACCCCACCCCTTCTCTCTTCGCCCCAGGATAATCAAGAGAGGCTCAAGAGAAAGAACAGGGTCTTGCGGCAGTCATGGCAGGCTCCAAGTCTAAGACTAGCGCTAGTCGCCCAAAGGAGCGGAGGACGGGGCAGGATCCTGCGCACCGAAGCAGGAAGAACTGGGCTGATCCTTGCCACCCCTGAGGGTAGCTGACGCGACGGAGGAAACCTGCTGATAAGCACCGGCACGCTCACCGTCTCTAGGGGCTCTGAGACCCATGACTGCGAACATCACAATACCCAGGAGCATAATCGCGCCGGACGTCCACACATGAATACGCATGCCCCAGAGCATCTCAGCGGTATCAATGCGCAAGAAAGCCTCAATCATCAGACGTCCGAATCCGTACCAGACGACATAAGCCCAAAAGGTCTGCCCCCGCTGGAAGAAGCCCTTCTTACCCAGGTAAAGCAAGAGCGTTGCGCCAAGAATGTTCCACAGTGACTCGTACAAGAAAGTGGGGTGAAAGAGGGTGCCCACAGGGTACTGGGACGGGAAGTTAGGAGAGCTAGCCGAAATCTCAAGGCCCCAGGGCAGGGTGGTCGGCTTACCAAAAAGTTCCTGGTTAAACCAGTTGCCCCAGCGGCCCATCGCCTGAGCCAGCATAATGCCGGGTGCGGCCGCGTCGGCAAACTTGGCCAAAGAAATACCGTAGCGGCGGCAGGCCAGCCAGGCCCCCAAGCCACCCACTGAGATGGCACCCATAATACCGATACCACCCTCCCAGATTTTAAAAACATCCAGGGGATCAGCCCCAGGACCGAAGTAGGTCCCCGGGTCAGTAATCAGAACATGGTAGGCACGGGCACCCACGATACCCAGAGGGATTGCCCACAAGGCGATATCCCAGACCCGCTCGGGGTCCTCGCCCCAGGCCTGCCACCGGCGGGAGGTCAGCCACAGGCAGAGCATAATGCCGGCCAGAATACAGAGCGCATAATAGTGGATGGTCAGCGGGCCCAGCTCGATAGTTGAAATACTGGGTGATGGAATGGAGGCTAGCAAAGTTGAATCGTTCACGCGGCCTTCACCTCACGGCCAGCCAGTTCGCGGGTCAAAGCACCCACAGCGTCAGGGCCCCCCTCGGCGAGAGCTTTGACCAGTGCGGTACCCACAATCACACCATCTGCATAGGCACCGATTTCTTCGACGTGCTCCCGGCGGGAAACCCCCAGACCCACGCAGGCCGCAGGGGCACCAGCCTCGCGCAAGTCTGCCACCAGTTCCTCTGCCGCTGTGCTCACCGACGAACGAGCGCCAGTTACACCCATGACCGAAACAGCGTAAACAAACCCACTAGAAGCCTGAGAAATTATTTTCAGACGTTCAGGTGAAGACGACGGCGCCGCTAAGAAAATACGGTCCAAACCGTACTTTTCTGAGGCCTCAAACCAGTCAGATGCCTCATCGGGGACCAGATCGGGGGTAATCAGGCCCGCGCCACCGGCGGCGGCCAATTCCTGAGCGAACCGGTCGATACCGCGCCGTAGCACGGGGTTCCAGTAAGTCATGACAACCACGACGGCATCGGTTGCCTGGGTAATTTCGCGAACAGCACGCATCAAATCATCGGTTCGGAAGCCCTTGGCAATAGCCTGGGCCGTTGCACGCTGAATCACTGGGCCATCCATGACGGGGTCGGAGTAGGGCAGGCCAAGCTCAATGATGTCGGCGCCGTTCAGACCCATCTCAATAGCTGCTTCAATGGACTCACCAACCGTGGGGAACCCTACCGGCAGGTAGCCAATGACTGCCGTTCTGCCCTCGGCCTTGCAGGCCGCCAAGCGAGCCGCTAGCTTTGAGTCCGGGTTGGGGGCAGGGAACACTCCCTTGCTCACCGAGTAACTGGCCTGGTCAGGATGGTAGATGTAGCTCATTAGGCACCTTTGCTTTCAGTCTGACTGACTTGCTTCTGCTCTGCTGCGGCTTCTTTATTACCCACACTCAGGCTGCTGGAAGGGATTGCTTTGCCCAGGCCAAACCAGGCCAGAGCGGTTTCCATGTCCTTGTCTCCTCGACCGGAGAGGCAGACCAGCATAGATTTCTCGGAAGCTGTTGCGGGGTCTTCCTCGGCCCAGGCACGGGCTAGGCGCAGGGCCCCGGCCAGGGCGTGCGCCGATTCGATAGCGGGGATAATGCCCTCGGTGCGGCAGAGCAGGCGCAGAGCGTCCATAGCCTCGCTGTCGGTCACGGCCTGGTAATCCACGCGGCCAATATCCGAAAGGTAGGCATGCTCTGGGCCTACGCCGGGATAGTCCAGACCGGCAGAAATTGAATGGGACTCGATGGTCTGCCCGTCCTCATCCTGCATCAGGTAGGTCATAGCTCCGTGGAGCATGCCGGGGCGGCCCAGGTTGATGGTCGCGGCGTGACGGTCAGTATCAAGACCATCACCGCCGGCCTCAAAACCGTAGATCTTAACCTCAGGGTCATCCAGGAAAGCGTGGAAGAGGCCGATAGCGTTTGAGCCACCGCCCACGCAGGCAGCAATACCGGTGGGCAGACCCCCGGTTGCCTCAATAAACTGTTGGCGTGCCTCAGCACCAATGGCATCGTGGAAGTAGCGAACCATAGCCGGGAAGGGGTGGGCGCCGGCGGCTGTTCCCAGCAGGTAGTGGGTGGTATCCACGTTGGAGACCCAATCGCGCAGGGCCTCATTGATAGCATCCTTGAGGGTGCGTGAGCCGGTTTGAACAGCGATAACAGTGGCACCAAGCAACTGCATACGGGCCACGTTCAGGGCCTGTCGCTCGGTGTCTTCCTCCCCCATATAGACAACACATTCCATGCCGAAAAGGGCTGCAGCTGTTGCCGTGGCTACACCGTGTTGGCCTGCCCCTGTCTCAGCAATCAGGCGGGTCTTGCCCATACGTTTGGCCAGTAGTGCCTGACCAATCACGTTGTTGATCTTATGGCTACCGGTGTGATTGAGGTCTTCACGTTTGAGGAAGAAGCGCACACCGCCGGCCTCAGCCGAGAGGCGGGGAACCTCGGTTAGCAGGGAAGGCCGGTTGGAGTATTCGGCCGAGAGGCGGCGAAACTCAGCCAAAAATTCGGGGTCCTCTTTTGCACGGTTAAAGGTTGCTTCGAGTTCATCGATAGCGGCGATGAGGGATTCGGCCATGTAGCGGCCACCGTAGTGACCAAAGTAGGGGCCCGGAGCGTTCTTGAGGCTCTGGCCGCTGGCGAGGAACTGGTCGGCGAGGGTTTCGGTCACTGTGGTTATCCTTAGGAAGTGGGTGGTAGATAGCAGGTGGGCGCGGGGCTAGTTACTGGTTAGTATCGAGGTAGTTACGGCGGGCGCTCTCCCCAGCGCCCCGAAAATCGCGCAAGGTCTCGGTGGCAGTGCCCGACTTGACAAGTGCCTCACCTACCAGCACAACCTGCGCGCCGTGGGAGGCGTAATCGGCAACATCGGCGGGTGAAGCAACACCTGACTCGGCAACAATAATTGCATCCTGCGGGAGCAAGGGGGCAAGCTCCCCAAATATGTCCTTATTGACCTCAAGGGTCTTGAGGTTACGCACGTTAACACCTACGATGCGGGCGCCCACCGCCATAGCCCGCTGAATCTCTTCAGGGGTGTGGGTTTCCACCAGAGCGTTCATGCCCAGTTCGTGGGTCAGGTTCAAGAAGCGTCGGAGGGTTTGATCGTCGAGGGCCGCAACAATCAGCAGGATTAGGTCGGCACCGTGAGCACGCGCCTCATAAATCTGGTACTCGTCCACCGTAAAGTCTTTGCGCAGAACCGGAATAGAAACCGCCGCACGAACAGCGTCGAGATCAGCAAGGCTACCCTTGAACCTGCGTTCTTCGGTCAGCACCGAAATCGCGGCGGCTCCCCCGGCCTGATAGGCGGATGCTAACTGGGCAGGGTCTGGAATATCGGATAGCTCCCCCTTGGAGGGGGAAGACCGCTTAACTTCAGCAATTACCTCTACGGTCTGTTGGCTCGCGCCTCGCAAAGCGCTGTAAGCATCCAGGGCAGGAGGCTGTGCGGAGGCTCGTTCTTTGACAGATTCAAGCGGTAGAAGGGCCTGACGTGCCGCCGTATCTTGGCGGACACCGGCAATGATGTCATCGAGTACGGTCATAGGTGCCCCCTGGGGTTGTGTGCGCGGTGCGCTTTGTTGCATGCCCTTCTAGTATCACCCAGATGGACCGCAACATGCCAGGTGGGTTCACCGGGTGAGAAAGGCAAAAGGACGCCACGCAGGTGCGTGACGTCCTTGAAAGAAGTTACTGCTTTGCAGTAGCCATTTAGTGGTTGTACTTGGTGTGCTTACCGCCCTGGCCGTAGCCAGCAGAACGCAAGACAATACCCGCAACAACACCAAGGGCAATCACGGCGACACCCACTGTAAAGATGGGTGCATTAGCCAGGCAGAAGCCCACAGCCCCAATAATAGAACCGAGCATCATAATAATCATCATTGCCCAGGACGCGATGGTGCTGCCGTGGTTGTTATAGGGAAGGTCGGGGACCATCTCGACGGTATGCTGTGCCATGTAAGACTCCTTGATGTGTGTGGGTGTCCACCGGGTATGGGCGGGGCGCACCTATGTTTGGTATCTATCTTAGGAGATAAGGCGGTACTTTTCCGAAATCTTCAGGACTTAGTGTGTCCGGTGTTCCTCTTATGACGGCCAGAGCAGCTGCAGCGCTAGCGATTTGTGGGGTCATCCCCCGCCGTCAGGGAGTCCCAGGTATCAATTTCATCGGGGTTCTCGTCAGAGTGCGTGCTCCCCTGGCCCCTGGTAGAACGATCGTACTTGCGGCCACTCCTCCACTGAGAGCTAGCAGCAAAGGCCCAGATACCGCTCAGGGTGATCAGTAAGCCAGCCACAAGACCCAGCCAAGGCATAGCAGTGAGCTCATAGCCATTAGCCGCCGCAGTTGTTCCCGTTGCGGCGCTCACCTGAGCCGCCGCCGCTGCCTGCGGGTCTGCCTGGACGCTATAGGCCGCTACCGCAAGACCAAAGCCCGCCCCGGCGATAAGGACCGAAAGTATCTTGCGCAAGCGTCGGCCAGCGATACGGAGCGCCACCGATGCCAGGAGCGCGACCAAGGCTAGGGCACTTACGGTTGAAGCGGCATCAGCCCCGGAAACATCAATTACGCTCGTATCAATGACCGTGGTAACTTCTGCCCGAATCCAGGTGGACAGTGTGCAAGCAAAGCCTAACCCAGCGGCCAGCATAGATCCGGCCATCACCCGGGATGGCTTAGCCCAAGCGGGCACGGTCTTTGCCCCGCTCTGTATTTGCTCAGACATCTAAGAAATCACCTCGGTGGATAGCGGAGCCAGTCCCGATGCTGTTAGCACAGCGCGCAGCGGAGCTGCGGCCTTGTTGACCGTTTCCTGGGCTTCGGAGGCGGGCTCAGAATCCATCACGATCCCGGCCCCGGCCTGGACATAGGCCCGCCCGCTCTTGAGCACAGCGGTGCGAATGGCAATAGCCATGTCCATGTTACCTGCAAAATCAAAGTAGCCGCAGACGCCCCCGTACACGCCTCGGGCGCTGATTTCATACTCGTCAAGGAGCTGCATGGCCCGGGGCTTAGGGGCACCGGAGAGGGTACCGGCAGGGAAGGCTACCCGCAGAACATCGTAGGCGTTCATGCCAGGAGCCAGCTGAGCCTGCACTTCTGATGAGATGTGCATGATGTGGCTAAAACGTTCAATTTCCATGAACTGGGTGACCGAAACGCTCCCGGGAACAGCGATGCGTGAGAGGTCATTGCGTGCCAGGTCAATGAGCATGAGGTGCTCGGAGCGTTCTTTCTCGTCGGCCAGGAGTTCTTCTGCCAGAGCCAGGTCTTCTTCACGGCTGGCACCGCGGGGGCGGGAACCGGCAATCGGGTGGGTAGTCGCTAGGCCGTCTTTGAGGGTCACCAACGCCTCAGGCGATGAGCCGACAATCTGGAAGGGTTCCCGGTCTGCGGTGGACTCAAAGTTAAAGAGGTACATATAGGGCGAGGGGTTGGACTGGCGCAGTACCCGGTAAACATCGAGCGCATTTGCCTGATTCTCCACTTCAAAGCGCCGTGAAATCACGATCTGGAAGACGTCTCCATCGATGATGTTCTTCTTGGCTTTTTCGATTGCCTCAAGGAAACCCTGCTCCTGCCAGGTGTGCTTGACGGTGGCAAGGCGGTCCTCAAGCTGGCCGATATCAGACAGGGTTGATACGCTCTCGGAGGCAGGCTGGGCCAGCTTGTCCATCATGGCGTACACCCGGGAGAGGGCATCGGCATAGGCGGCATCAACGTTTTCGTCGGTGCCATTGAAGTTAATAGCGTTGGCAATCAGGGTAACAGTGCCATCGGCGTTATCATGAACCGCCATGTCTGAAACGATATTGAGGGCAAACTCGGGCAGTTTAAGGTCATCCGCGGGGCCGCCTCTGAGTTTCTCCCAGTGACGAACAACATCCCAGCCAATGTAGCCCACCAGGCCACTGGTGAGCGGGGGCAGATTCTCAAAAGGTTCGGTATGGAGCATCTCAAGGGTCTCACGGATAGCTTGGACGGGGTCGCCCTCGGTGGGCGCACCGCTGGGTGTGAGACCCTGCCAGACAATTTTCCCGTCGTGTGTGGTCAAAGTAGAGCGGCTAGAGGCGCCGATGAAAGAGTAGCGTGACCACTGCTTCTGCTCATTGGCAGATTCCAGCAGGAAAGTACCAGGAGCCGGGGCACCGTCGGCAAGGACCAGCGACCGGTAAATACCG
This sequence comes from Rothia sp. CCM 9417, assembly GCF_048513575.1. Classification (NCBI taxonomy): domain Bacteria; kingdom Bacillati; phylum Actinomycetota; class Actinomycetes; order Micrococcales; family Micrococcaceae; genus Rothia; species Rothia sp. CCM 9417. The sequence goes on from NZ_JBLXXT010000008.1 coordinate 26,755, forward strand.
ATGGGAGTCATGGCATCAGCTAAAACCTTGACCCGAACCGGAATAACCCGGCGGGTAGTAGCGAGTTGCCTAAACTCTTCAAGGGTGGGTTCAATGATTCCAAGATCCTGCATCTTTACCTCTGACAATACGTGGCGAATGAGAGTAGGGGGCGTTCCCTCAAGGGTCAGGGGAACCGCACAAGGTGCCCTGCGAAAAGGCCTAGTCGGGCCTATTCTACAGGCCGTGTTCCGCTGACGGCGGGTAAAACTCCACCCGCCTCAAAGCAGGTGGGGGTTCCGGTATGGCAGGCAGCTCCTACCTGGTCTACCTGCACCAAAAGTGCGTCACCGTCACAGTCGATGCTGACGCTCTTAACGTACTGGTAGTGGCCACTGGTATCACCTTTACGCCAGTATTCCTGGCGAGAACGTGACCAGAAAGTTACCCGCCCCTCGGTCAGAGTCCGACCTAGGGCTTCATCATTCATCCAGCCCAGCATGAGAACTTCTTTACTGTCGAACTGCTGGATAATTGCGGCAAAGAGCCCATTCTCATCACGCTTGAGTTGAGCGGCAATAGCGGGGTCAAGCGAGGGCTGGGGGGCGGCGGTTTGAAGTGGTGTAGTCACCCAACTATCCTAACCGATAGGCCCCAAGCCCCTTTGCTCTCGCCCTAGGGTTAGGATAGGAAGCATGACGGCACTTTCTCCCTTAGAACTCGTAACTTCTGAACGCCAAGCTCTCTGCTTGGCACTGTCCCAAGCAGGCCCTTTGGCCCCTACCCTCTGTGAGGGTTGGGAAACCAGGCACATGCTGGCCCACCTACTCCTGAGAGAGTCGCAACCACTGGCCGCGGCAGGTGTTGTTGGCGGACCGTTAGCCGCCCGCACTGACCGACTGACCGGGCAACTGGCTGATGATTTGGCCGAACCCGAGCGATACGAGCAGGGGCTGGCGCGTTTTCAGGCTCTGCCGGGGTATTTGGGCATGCGTTCGCGCGCCCCTCAGCTCGACCTGGCCATGAACCTGCTGGAGTACTTTGTGCATACCGAGGACGTACGCCGGGCCGCCGATGCCACCGTGGAACCGCGCACCCTACAGGACGAAGTTCAGCAAAAGCTCTGGGAGGCTCTGCGAAAACGCGCTCGACTCATGGCCGGTAAGAAGTTCCCCCCTGGCCTGGTACTGGATGCACCGGGATACCGGCCCAGCGTCCACACAGTTATTGCTCCGCATCCCGGTCAAAGGGCGCAGATTCTGACCGGCCAACCGGGCGAGCTGGTGCTCTACCTCTTTGGCCGGGAAGATGCCTCTCAGGCTACCCTCGCAGGTTAACTTGAGCCAGCCATTTTTTATGGCTGAACTTTCTTTAATCCTTTTCACCCTGTGTTTTAATCTCAGCGGTAGGAGTGGCGCACGTCCACCCCTACCGCTTAATCATGAGAGTAAAGTCTCTACAGTTGATGGCCTAGAGGCCCAGCATCTCTCCCCCGCCCAGGGATCGTCCTTAGCCCTGTCACCCCTTAGCCCTGCCACTCAAGCTCAACCTTATAACCCTCAAGAGAGGTCCCGGTAACCAGGCTCTGCACCTGGGATAAAAGCAGGCTCTTGGCACGGTCCCGGGCTCGGTCCAGCAGACCGCTTTCAAGGGCTTTGTCCTTGGCTTCTTGCTCTTTGCTAGCTAGTAACCCGGTAATATCCTCCACTTTTAGCTGGTTGAAAGGGTTCATGGACTGATCGTAGACCCTGACGCTGGAGGGGTCTATTTTGGTTTCTAGCAGCCTGACATCTGGGGCTCTCAGAGTGATTGTCTGTGACTTCTGATTCACTGCTACCTCTATAGCCTCAAAGTTATCGATCCCAGCTTTGACTGAGCCCTCATAGGTGAAGATGACCTTCTTGTGTGCAAAGGGAATATCCAAGCCAAGAACCTTTGCGGGCTCATCAATGACTGCTATATCTGTGAAGTAGTACTTTTCTAGGCTGAGCTCTGCAATTGGTTCAAAGCCCTCCGACAATTCATGGTTGAGGTCATCTTTCTTAGGGAAGATAGCACTCACCGCTAAAACACCCAAGGCTACCAGCACTAGGAATAGGGCCAAGCCCCGTGTTTTCTTTTTCATGTGGGATCTATTCCTCAAAAATCTTCCAGACTAAAGCCCGGTTTATACCTTAGAACTGAGCTCAGGATCCCACCCATTGACTGCCGGGACAACCTGGGCAGCGGAATTATTACCCGAGTCCTTAGCCCATAGGGTTGCCACCACTGTCACAGCGAAACAAGTAGCCATATAGAGGGAGGGCAGAAGGATACTCCCCTGACCGAATTCAAAGAGTGCAGCAACGATCATAGGAGTGAAACCTGCAATCACCACACCGTTCAGTTCACGGGCCAAGGCAACGCCAGTAAAGCGGGTTTTGATGGGAAAGAGGTTAACCAGGAAAGCACCCTGGGGGCCCGATGTCGTCGCCAAGACGACACCAAAAGAAATGGAGAGAGCACAGAAAATGAGCAGGAAACTACCCGACGTTAGTGCCGTAAACAGTGGGAAGGCAAAGATTAGTCCTGTGACTGATCCCAGGAGCATGACCTTGCCAGCTCCCAGCTTATCGCCCAGGGCACCACCCACCGGTGATAGCACAACACCAAAAATAGTTGCCAGCATAACCAGCATCAGGGCATCGCTGCGACTTAGCCCACCGTAGTTAATCATGACGGTAATCGAAACAATCGAAATGATGTAGTTATTGGCATTATGGCCGGTAACAGCCATAAAGCCGATGAGTACCTGCTTGAAATTGGTGCGCAAGACATCTGCCAAGGGAACTTTGAGGGCCTCTTTCTTCTGCTCCTGCTGAGCCATAGCAGCTCGGTACTCCGGGGATTCCTCCAGCTTGTTACGGATAAAAATTGCCACTGCAAAAAGTACCGCCGAAAGCAGGAAGGGAAGACGCCAACCCCAGCCTCTAAAAGTTTCTTCCGGCAGTCCGCTCACCAGCATAAAAGCTAAAGTGGCCAGCAGGGAGCCAGCTGGTGGCATTGAAAGAACCAGAGAGGTCCAAAAACCTCGGCGCTGTACCGGAGTGTACTCAGCTACCAGCGTCAGCGCCCCCGTTAGTTCTGCGCCAGCACCCAGCCCTTGCAAGAGACGCAAAATAACCAGTAGAACCACTGCCCAGACACCGAGGTGCTCAGCTGTCGGTAAAAGGCCAATACCCACCGTAGAAATACCCATGATGATAATGGTCAGGAGCATGGCAGGTTTACGGCCCCGCCTATCCCCCAACCAGGCAATCAAGAGACCACCCAGAGGGCGGGCCACAAAGCCCACAGCAAAGGTGGCAAAGGCAGCGATGGTCGAGCCTGATTCCATCTGCCCAAAAAAGAGCGGACCGATGACCAAACTGGCTGCAGCTCCGTATAGAGCATAGTCATACCATTCAACCAAGGAGCCCAGCATAGAAGCCAGCAGTGCTCTGCGGGTATTAGGGTTCAAGTCTGCTTTGAGGGTAGCAAAAGTGCTCATTCTAAGGCCTCCAATCCAAACGGACGTGATCGGGAGTGAGCTGGTCAAGAGAGCTGATGCCCATGAGCTGTAGGGTACGTGTCATCTCTGCTCGGAAAATATCCAGCAGGCGGCAGACTCCTTCTGCCCCGCCGGCCATCAGACCATAAAGATAGGCCCGTCCAATCATGACACCGTCCGCTCCTAAGGCGCAGGCAGCAACGACATCTGCCCCGGACATGACACCGGTATCCAGCAGGACAGTGTAGTCATTCCCCAGGCGCTGGCGGACTTCCGGCAGAGTATAGAGGGGCACTGGTGCCCTATCCAGCTGGCGGCCCCCATGGTTGGACAGGACAACACCATCAGCACCAGCCTCTACAGATAGCTGGGCATCTGAGACTGTCTGAATCCCCTTAACCAGCAACTGGCCGGGCCACTGCTGCCTGAGCCAGGCAAGGTCCTCAAAGTTGAGGGTGGGATCGAACATATTGCCGATCTCTTGCACCGACTTGGTTCCCTCCCCAAAGTTGGTGAAACCTAAAGGCTTGGTGGTCAGAAAGTTGAACCACCACTCAGGCCGGTAGCTAGCGTTAATGACAGTCTTGGCGCTTAGCTTGGGAGGGAAGGTCATGCCGTTACGAACGTCCCGGTGGCGGGCACCGGTCACAGCGGTGTCAACGGTTACCATGAGGGTGTCATAGCCTGCCTTGTGGGCACGTTCAACCAGCTCAAAAGCCTTAGAACGGTTCTCCTTCCACAGGTAGAGCTGGAACCAGCGGCGACCGTCTGGTCCTGCGGCGGCAACATCTTCGATGGTCTCAGTTCCCATAGTAGAGAGGGTAAAAGGGATACCTGCTTGATGAGCGGCCTTCACACCTGCGATTTCGCCTTCGGCATGCATCATGCGGGTAAAACCTGTCGGGGCAATAGCCAGCGGCATAGCGGAAGGGGCTCCAGCCATGCCAGTTGATAGATCGACTTGGGCAACATCTCGTAGCACCCCCGGCTCGAAGGCCAGGTTGTCAAAGGCTTGACGTGCCCGCTGTAGTGACAGCTCTTTCTCTGCAGCACCATCTACATAGTCAAAAGGACCCTTTGGGGTGCGTCGTTGGGCTAGAGCGCGCAGGTCCCAAGAGTCGGCTGCTCTAGCTAGGCGGCGGGCCCGGAAATCTGTGGTGGGCAGATCGAACTTCATAAAGTCCTTGAGCATGTGAGCTGATGGAAGCTGGCGCCTTAGAGGTACCAGGCGAGGCGTAGGCATAATGACTCCCGGTTTCTTTCACGTTTGGGTATCAGATAGGTTATCGTGCTTGGCACCGCAAGCTAAAAAATCCATCTATTTTTTTAAAAACTAGGGAAAAATAAATTATTTTATTTTTTCAAGCTAGAGGGTGTGCTTTAATATCTGTGGCGGCCCCAACGCCCAGCACCAGCCGTAACTCTAGCAAGCGGCACACAGTGCGAAGGGAATAGATTTTCTCTGGGAGCAGCCCTGACAGCGGGCTGGCTGGCATAGGAATACCGATAGACGGCGTAGCTAGAGTACGCAGGAATCGTTGTATCTATGACCGCTAACCGAAACTTTAAAAAACTTGTCCGCGCCCGCATGCAGGAAACCGGGCTGAACTTTACCGCTGCCCGGCAGGGTCTGATCGATGAACTAGCTCAGCAAACAGCAGAACCCTCACTCGTAGCTCAAGCTGAACTCACCCACCAAACCGTGGTACAGCGCTTCTTCAAAGACGGGGTTCTCACAAGCTGGCCATCCAAACGCAGAACGCGGGCCCATATTCTCTTGCACCTGGTCACCTACTTTGAGCCGGGCCGAATTTACTCTGAGCCAGAGGTCAACGAGATTTTGAAAGCACTCTGGCACGACTTTGCGTTCATGCGCCGGGAGATGGTGCAATACGGCTATCTGGTGCGAAGCTCAAGCGGCAGGAGCTACCGGCTAGCTACCCAGCTTGCCGTGCGCGAAGGCACGCTCCTGCACGCTGAGGCGCCCGATTGGGAGGCTATCTGGTTGCCGGGTTATCTGGCTGAAAGGTAGGCAGATGACTCGCTCCACCCCTTTCAAACTGAAACTTGTCCTGGGTGCTGTTTTTCTCTCTTCGGTCAGTGAGTCCATGATCAGCATAGCTTTCGGGCTCAAGGCGGCCGCTGAGGGGCAGGCTAATCTGCTTTCAGCTCTCCTGCTAGCTTCCCTACTACCGCAGGTTCTTCTGGGTCTGTGGGGTGGCAAGCTCGCTGACACCGCTATCCGTTGGTGGTGGTGGCCGCTCGCCCTGGCCTTTCAGTCCCTTATCTATTGTGCGATAGCCGCATGGACCATCTGGCCAGCTATCATTCTGGGAACGCTCGCCGTTAGCACAGCTACCGCGCTGGTGGGGCCGGTAGCTCGCAAACTGGCCACCCACTATTCAACCGATACCCAAGGCACAGGTTCTTGGTTGAGCATGATTGCGGGCCTTGCCGGTGTTCTGGGCCTAGCGGTGGGTGGCTTGCTGGTTGGGCAGGGGCTTGTTCAGGCGCTCCTGCTGGCCAGTTCACTGGCCCTCTTCTGTGTGGCCCTACTGGCTTTTGCGGTATCGACCCGGGACGCGCTGGTTGTGGAGGCAAGGGAAACCAAGGGCGCCCTGCTCGGTTTTAGGATATTGTCAAGCCCCCAGCTTCTGGGCAGGGCGGGCTTTCTTTTTCTGGTCTGTTGCGTTCTGGGAACATCCTTAGACGATGTGGTGTCCGTCTTTGTGCTGACCGGCTACCTGCATTTGAAGGAGACTGTCTTCGGTCTTGTTTCGGGGTGCTGGGCGCTGGGGATTATTATGGGCTCTCTTCTATCAGCTAAGATTCCGGCTCATCGCCCGGTTCTACCCTTGGTTGCCGGTGGCATGCTCATGGGTGCTGGTATTTTCAGTATTGCCTGGCTTCTGCCTACGGCGCTGGGGGCGGCAGGAATCTACCTGGTAGCTGGGGCTGGCAACGGGATTTTTATCAGCCTCATGAACAGCACCATCATGAGCAGGGTAGCTGAGAACCAGCAGGGGCGAGCCTGGGCGGCCTACGGTTGGCTGGTCAAAATCTGCTTGCTCCTTGGCTACCTTGCCGGTTGTTTGTGGGGATCGGCTGTCCCACGTGAGCTTATGCTGACCAGTGGCTCCATAGTTCTTGGGGCGGGCGCTTTCGCTCTAGTTATCCCCCGTTTGCGCGGGAGGGTTTAGCGTACCTGGTAGCCAGCCTCGCGGATTGCGGCTTTGACCTCGCCGATAGAGACTTCACCGAAGTGGAAGATAGAGGCGGCCAGGACAGCATCGGCCCCAGCTTCAATGGCGGGCGGGAAGTGCTCGGTCGCACCGGCGCCACCCGAAGCAATCAGGGGCACCGAAACCACCCGACGAACGGCGCGAATCATGGGCAGGTCAAAGCCGGCCTTGGTGCCATCGGCATCAATGGAATTCAGCAGAATCTCGCCTACACCGCGCTCGGCGGCCTCAGCGGCCCACTCTAACAGGTCCATGCCCGTGGACTTGCGTCCGCCGTGGGTCGTGACCTCATAGCCGCTGGGAGTCGCGTCAGATTTTTTAGCGTCCAAGGAGAGCACCAAAACTTGGGAGCCAAACCGCTCGGTAATCTCGTTGATGACCTCTGGTCGGGAGATTGCGGCGGTGTTGATGGAGGCCTTATCGGCACCGGTTCGTAGGAGCCGGTCAACGTCCTGCACCGACCGTACACCGCCGCCCACTGTCAGGGGGATAAAGACCTGCTCAGCGGTTGAAGCCACCACATCAAAGGTGGTCTGGCGCTCCGTTGAAGAGGCGGTAACGTCCAAGAAAGTTAGCTCGTCGGCGCCCTCGGCATTGTAGCGCTTGGCCAGTTCCACCGGGTCACCGGCATCGCGTAGGCCCTCGAATTTGACGCCCTTGACTACGCGACCAGCGTCAACGTCTAGGCAAGGAATCACACGAATAGCTACACCCACGGGTTAGCCCTTTCTTATCGGTCAGTCAATATTTTTGGTAGGCGGGCCTCGAAGAGGAACCGCGCGGGGAGGTTACAGGCGGGCGGCTTGGATAGCGGTCACCAGGATTCCGCGACCACCAATCTCATAGAGCTTATCCATCACCAGATTGGCGCTCTTGCGGGGAACCATTGAGCGGATAGCTACCCAGCCTTCCCGAGAGAGCTGTGAAATAGTGGGGGCCTCAAGACCGGGAGTGAGCTGGGTCGCCTGAGCAAGGTTTTCTTCGGCAATGTTGTAGTCAATCAGCACGTACTGGCGGGCAATCAGCACACCCTCTAGCCGGCGCTGAAGACGTTCAAGACCGGCATGGTCCTCCACACCTGGGCGTTTAATAAGCAGGGCCTCTGAGCGCATAATCGGGTCACCAAAAGGCTCAAGACCGGCGGCACGCATAGTGTTACCGGTTTCCACCACATCGGCGATAGCATCGGCAACGCCCAGGCGGATAGACGACTCAATCGCGCCGTCCAGCCTGACAACCGAAGCCTTGATACCGGAACGCTCCAGGTAGTCAGTCAGCAAACGCTTGTAAGAGGTTGCAATCCGCTTACCCTCTAGCTCTTTGGGGTCGCTGTACACTCCTACGGGACCGGCCAGGCGGAAGGTAGAACGGGCGAAGTCAAGGTTGAGGGCTTCTTCAGCGTGGGTACCAGAATCAATCAGCAGGTCCCGACCGGTAATACCAACATCCAGGGTACCTTCGCCAACGTAAACCGCAATGTCACGGGGGCGCAGGTAGAAGAACTCCACATCATTTTCACGGTCCACCAGAACCAGCTCGCGAGAGTCACGACGCTGAAGGTAACCGGCCTCGGTCAGCATAGTAATGGCGGCTTGGGAGAGCATGCCCTTATTGGGAACAGCAACGCGCAGCATAGTCTATAGTCCTTTGCAAGGTGATGAGATTTAGAGGTACTTGTAGATATCTTCGGGAGTCAGTCCCTTGGCGATCATCATGACCTGCAAATGGTAAATCAGTTGTGAGGCTTCTTCAGCACATTCAGCGTCGGATTGGAATTCGGCAGCCATCCATACTTCTGCCGCTTCTTCAACAATTTTCTTGCCGATAAAGTGTACACCGCGGTCCAGCTCGGCAACCGTGCCGGAGCCTTCAGGCCGGGTTTGAGCTTTTTCAGCTAATTCTGCGAACAGGGTTTCAAAATTCTTCACGCCCTTTAGCCTACCGTGATTTGGGTGGGTGGGAGTAGCTGGGGTGCCCGCATCTTGCATTTCGGGCACCCCGGTAGGCCAGCGCTGGGGTGGGCTGAGCTGAAAACCACCCCTGAGCACTTACCTTCTGAGTCATGAAGCCTTAGATTGAGCGCAGGGCGACCACGGTTTCTAATGCGGCGGCGGTAGCTTCATAGCCCTTGTCCTCGGATGAACCGGCAAGCCCCGCCCGGTCCAGGCCCTGCTGTTCGGTATGGCAGGTCAAAACACCAAAGCCAATAGGGGTCTTGCTCTCAACAGATACCTTGGTCAGACCGCTGGTCGCGGCATCACAGACGTAGTCAAAGTGCGGGGTATCACCGCGCACTACAACGCCCAGGGCCACAAGAGCATCAAACTTCTCCGCCAAGTGAGCGGCAGCTACCGGCAGCTCAAAGGTGCCCGGAACGCGCACGATCAGGGGCTCAATTCCCGCCTCCTGGGCCGCACGGCGGGCACCATCAAGCAGTCCGTCCATGATCTGGGTGTGCCAGGAGGCGGCAACGATAGCCAGGGATAGCCCGGCGGTGTCCTGGGGGTTAATGGTGGGTGTAGGTGCTCCTGCGCCACTCATGGTGTTCTCCTTGCTTGGGGCCTTCGGTTCTGCCTGCTTAGGGGCAGGCACTCTCTTAGTTCTTGTTTTGAAGTCTATCGGCCATTGAGCCCTATAGGGCTTGTTGCTAGGCCAGGCGGTGCCGCATCCGGTCGCGTTTGGTGGCTAGGTAGCCCTCGTTTTCGGGGCGGGGTTCAACAATGTCAGGTACTAGTTCAAGTACCCTTACTCCCAGCCTTTCCAGGGCTTCTGCCTTGGCGGGGTTGTTGCTGAGCAGGCGGATCTGTGTGAGCCCCAGCCTTGTGAGGACAGCAGCGGCCTGGGTGTAGTCGCGGGCATCTGCGGGCAAGCCCAGCTGAAGGTTGGCGTCCAGGGTATCTATCCCCCGGTCTTGTAGGGCATAAGCCCGAAGCTTGTTAACCAGCCCGATGCCCCGGCCCTCCTGCCCGCGTAGGTAGAGAACAGCCCCGCCCTGACGCTGGACGGTCTCTAGCGCCTGTTCTAGCTGGGGTCCGCAATCACAGCGGTAGGACCCCAGCAAATCGCCGGTAGCGCACTCTGAGTGAAGCCGGATGAGTGGGGAGCTCTCCCCCGTTTTCTCATTCCCGTCAGCATCAACGGCTGTGGCCAGCATGTGTTCGTTACCATCTGAAAATTCAAAGCCGCGCACAGCAAAAATACCCTGCGCAGTGGGCACCAGAACAGGGTCGCTGCTCTGGATCAGTTCAGCTATTTTACTGTTCAAAGGTGTCACGTTCCTCTAGGTAGCTCACGAGATCAGCGATTGAAATCATGGGCATCTTGTGCTGGGTGGCAAATGCGCGCAGGCCATCAAAGCGCATCATGGTGCCATCGTCGTTCACTACTTCTGCGATAACGCCAACACCCGATAGGCCAGCGAGGGTGCTCAGTTCAAGGGCGGCTTCGGTGTGTCCAGGGCGCACGCGCACACCTCCTTCTACCGCCCGGAGCGGCAGAACATGGCCGGGGCGGGTCAGGTCACACGCTCCAGACTCGGGGTTTGCAAGTACTCGTAGGGTGTGGGCTCGATCAGCCGCTGAGATGCCGGTGGTCACCTTGTACCGTGCATCGCAGGTCACGGTGTAGGCGGTGCCCTTAGCGTCCTCGTTGACCCCCACCATAGGGGGCAAATTGAGTAGGTCAGCACGCTCACCGCTCATCGGGGCACAAATCACGCCGGAAGTATAGCGAATGGTGAAGGCCATGAGCTCAGGGGTGGCATGTTCGGCGGCAAAGATGATATCACCTTCGTTTTCGCGGTCTTCGTCATCTACAACGATTACGGCCCCTCCACGAGCGATTTCTGCGATGGCTCGTTCAACGGTATCGAGAGCCTCGGTAGGGTGGGCCGATGAAGCAGCCGGGACGGGGGCAGCTATACCCAGGCCCGGCACAGAACCGGAAACAGCCAGAATTCGCTGGACATACTTGGCCAGCGCATCGGTTTCCAGGTTGACGGTATCACCCACGGTGAGTTCGCCCAGGGTGGTTGCTTCAAGGGTGGCAGGAATCAGGCCCACTTCAAACCAGGTGGTGTCCGCCTGGGGTTGGGAAACAGCGGTGATGGTCAGGGAAGCGCCAGATACGGTAATGGAGCCCTTTTCTGTCAGGTAGGAGGCCATATCACGGGGTGCCCTAATCCGGATGGTCCGCCAGGACTCGTGGTCCTGAACCAGCACAACGGTGCCCAGCCCGTCAACGTGTCCTTGCACTAGGTGCCCGTCAAAGCGACCGTTGGCGGGCATACAGCGTTCCAGGTTGACCCGGTCGCCGGGGGCCAACCTGCCTAGGTTGGTGCGCTCTAGGGTTTCGCCCATCATGTCAGCAGCAAAGCTACCCTTGGCAATTTCCTGGGTGCGGGTGGCGGTCAGACACACGCCGTTGACGGCTAAGGAACCGCCGTGCTCAAGGTCAGCGATAAGATCGCCCGCCTTGATTGTGACCACCGCGGATTTGGGGCGGCCTGCTGAGTCGAGGACCGGTTCAATGGATTCTACGGTTCCTGTTGCGGCAATAATTCCTGTAAACATGAGGGGTCTTTCGGGCTGGTTGGAAAGTTCGGCTAGGTAAAAAGTCTTAGTGCGGGGTCTGAGAGGACGGTACCAGGTGGGTTGCTGTGTCGACGCCAAGCTGTCGCAGGGCTGGGGACATGCCCAGGTCATCGAGCTCCCAACGGGCCGCCCGGCTCAGGGTGTCGATGCCCAGCTCGCCTAGAGCAGGTTTCCCCGCGCCCAGGAGCAGGGGCGCCCGGTACCAGTAGAGTTCGTCCACCAGGTCCTGAGCCATGCAGGCAGTCAGCAGGGTGGGGCCGCCCTCAATCATGAGGTGACGGACTCCCTGCCTGTAGAGGTCTGAGAAAACCTCGGTTAGTTCACGCCTACGGTAGTGCAGGGCTTGACCTGCCGCTACCGCAGATTGCAGGTAGCTAGCGTCAGGCAGTGAGCTGCGCCCAATGACGACGCGCAGGGGCTGGCGCTCTGATAGTCGGCCCTGAGCACGGGCGGTGAGCTGGGGGTTGTCAGCCGCAACGGTTGCGGTACCGACAGCAATGGCGTCTACCCGGCTTCTCAGGGTGTGCCCGTCCTGGCGGGCCTCTGGGCCGGTAATCCACTGGCTGGTCCCGTCGCCGGCCGCGATAAAGCCGTCCAAACTACTGGCAATTTTTGCGGTGACGAAGGGGCGACCGGCTACCTGGGCCTGGAACCAGCGCCTGTTGAGGGCAAAAGACTCCTCAGCTAAAAGCCCAGAGCCTACCGTGATTCCCTGGGAGCGCAGGTAGTCTCCCCCACCTGCGGCCAGGTCGGTGGTGTCGCTGGAGGCGTAGATGACCTCGCTGATTCCGGCTTGGGCGATAGCGTGGGAACAGGGGCCGGTGCGGCCGGTATGGTTGCAAGGTTCTAGGGTAACCAGCATACGGGCACCGGTCAGGTCGATACCGGCTGAGCGAGCCTGGGCAATAGCGTGGGCCTCGGCGTGCGGGGTTCCGGCCCCTCGGTGCCAGCCAGTCACTAGATGGTGACCATCGGCGGATAGGATGACTGCGCCGACCAGAGGGTTGGCGCCCCGAAGGCCCCGCCGTGCAGCCGCAAGCGCCAACCGCATGGCCTGCACCTTGCCCACATGCGTCATTTTCGGACATCCACTGTGGGGTCAGGGAAGATAGTTTCCAGTTCCACCCGGTCTGCCTCGCGGTTGCGGGTTCGCCACCAGATAAAGAAACCGGTTAGCGTGAAAGCACCGTAGAAAATATACATGAAGGCGCTGGCGTAGTAACCGGCTGACCAGAGCAGAGGAACACCGACGATATCGACAGCTACCCAGACCAGCCAGAACTCAACCCAACCCTTAGCCATGCCGAAGGTTGCTAGCAGGGAGCCGGTGAAGATCCAGGCGTCGGACCAGATTGGCTCATAGGAGCCCAGCGCTCGGAATACCGGGGTCAGTAAGCCTGTTCCCAGGATCATAAAAAGCACCATAAAAATTCGTTCCCGGCCACTGGCCCAGCGCGGTGATACAGCTGACTGGTTCGCCCCCAGGCCCCTGCGGGTTTGGCTCCACCGGTACCAGCCCCAGATGGATACCGCGATAAACATGAGCTGTCGGCCTGCTTGGCCTAAGAGATTAGCAGTACCGTAGTCAGACCCGAAGACTGTGCCCAAAAAGACGGTGAGCAAGAGCAGATTACCTATAATGCCTACCGGCCAGGCCCAAACTTTACGGCGCATACCGCCCAGGGCAGACAGCAGGCCAAAAATATTTCCGAGGACTTCGCGCACCAACAGTGACTGGTGATCGCCAAGGGCAATCTGTGCGTCGAAGAGCCACCGCAAGAGATCCATAAAAACTCCCGAAGCTAGTGGCTCCGGGAGAACAAAACCAGGTGTGCCCTGCACAGGTGCGCCAAGATAGTGCCTGCCAGGGCAGGTCTTCTTTGCACCCGAACGGGTACGGCAGACGGCACGGGGCCGTCTCGACGGTTTGCTCGTGCTACCTTCCATCCAGACTGTACTGTCGGTACAGGAGTTTCACCTGTCAGGTCCCTACCCCAAAGGGGCTAAGGATTAGCGGACTATCACCGCCGGTTCGGATTTTCACCGGGTCCCGGAGCACGATGTTTTATTACTGTTCAAGTTATAGCACGTACGGGGCTGTCTTGGGTACCTGTTTGCTGACCGCCGAACTCAGCTCCACTAGGCGGCTCTAAACGGGCAGGGCAGATAAGAGGTCGGCTTGCTAGGATAGGTGAAGATTTTTTCTCTCCCCAGTGAAGGGTAAAGCCCATGAGCGATACAAAACCCGCTAACGTCCAAAAACGCGATACCACCTTTAAGCAGGAGCACGGGGCGGTTGCTCATCTGCTTAAGCGCAAGCCGGAACAGGCCATTGCCCGTGCTGTTCGCGGTGCACAGAAGCTCTTGGACGAAGCCCAAAACAAGCAGGCTCTTAACGTGCTCACTCTGGTCAAGCCCATTCTGGCCAAGCGCCCCGAGGCTGAGCAGACCGAGTACTGGATGATGCTGGCTACCATTCATCAGGCGATGGGTAACCCGTTAGCGGCCCAGCGGGCAGAGGAAAACATCAGGGCGTAGCACACCAGCAGGGAAGTCTGGACGCATGGGAGATAATCTACATCTATCTGTGGATAAGTTACCCCCGGAGGCAATAACTATGTCACAACCGAGTCATAAATAGCTTAGTTTTCCCATGTCACTAGCGCTTATGCGGCTCCTTGAGTAAGAAGAAGGTACAGCCTGTTTTGGTTGTATCAGATTCTTCTACCGGTGTTTAAGGAGCCCGCAATGACCGCTTCCCTGTTTCCTTCCGCCGCCCTAGGGTTTGCTCTCGTACTCAGCCTGAGCGGGTGCGTTCTTCAAGCCCCTCAGCCAGAGAAGACTGGCTATCAAAAAGCTGAGCAAAGCACCAGCTCAACCCCATCAGCCAGTTCAAGCCCCAGCCCCCAAAGCACGCTAGGGACCCAGCCCTCTGCCTCACCCCATGATTCAGCAGGCAGGGTGACTCCTTCACAATCAGTATCACCCCGGTTGCACGGCAAAACCACCGAAGGCCCCAAAACCGAGCTGGCCCCACCGGTGGCAGACCCCGGTGCTCGCCAACAAACCGCAGATGGGCTTTATCTCTTTGCCGAGCACTGGGCCGCAACCTTCAACTACGCGGTCGAGACGGGTGACTTCAAGCCCCTTGAAGATACACTTTCACCCAGAGTCAGCCCCCGGTGGTCAGAGATTATTGCATCGCGTAAGGACGTCTACACCATCAAGGGGTGGATTGAAGGCAACACGATGTCTATATCTCGGCTCAACTCTCCCCTAGCCGATGTGGGCAAAGGGGCCCAAGGTATGGTCATCAGCCTTGAGCTTACAGACGGCCTCATGCGCGGGACAGACCCGCGAACAGGAAGGGAATACACCTACGACATCGAGGGTGACCCCGCCATGGAAGTCGTTTTTATTGCTGAGTACATCGAGGGCAACTGGAAATTCATTACCACCACCGAGGGCAGTAAACATGGGCAGTAAAAAACTGAACCTGTGGCCTAGGCATTATGAGCTTGGGGGCAGTTTCTGAAGCAAGTCCTGGACAAACTCAGCGGCCTCTAGGTCACCGGCCGCACGGTAGTGCTCTGTAGCTGCTCGCAGGTGTTCTTCGGCCCGCTCTGAATTCCCCTGCTGGGCAATAACCAGGGCTAGAAGCTGGTGAGTCTCCCCCAAGCCCACCAAGTCATTGTGTTCGCGGGCAAGGTCTAGTGCCTCGGTGAGGTAGTTCAGAGCTTGTTGCTCTTCACCGGTTGCCAGAAGCCCCTGGGCCATAGCACTACGTACCTGCACCATTTGCTGGGGCATACCAGCCTGACGGTAGAGCCCATAGGCGGTTTCTAAAAGCTCCTGGGCCTGGCTCTCTTGCGAACCGTAGCGCGCTAAACCCGCTAAAGCCAGGTAATTATGAGCCTGCCCTTGGACGTTACCGGAGGACTCGTAGCCGCCTAGCCCCTGAGCGTACCATTGCTTAGCTTTTTCAAGCTGCCCCAGCTCCGCATAGATTGAACCCGTTTCTGTGGCAAAATCCGGGAGTTGTTCGGCATGGGGTTTCTTCTCAGCCAGTAGAGTGTAAGCCTCTTTAACCTGCTCCAGAGCGCCATCAAGCCTGCCTAGATCGCGGTTAACCTCGCTTGAGATTTTAAGGGCAAGAATCAGGCCAAAGACTTCGCCGGCATTCTCAAACCCAGCGCTGGCTTCACGCAGGTCAGCCAGAGCTTCTTCCAGACGTTTCTGGCTGATTTTTTCCTGCGCCCGTGAGAGCGCAGCATCAGCTTGGGTCAGAAGGTGTGTTTGGCTACTCATTATTTTCCCTTCATTTATGCTTGCGGGCTGAGACTTGCCGCCCGGCGCAGCCCGGCAATAGCGGCGGGGATGTCGTCGGCCCCATAGACCGAAGAACCGGCCACAAAGCAGGTGGCACCGGCTTCTGCCGCGCGTAGGATCGTTTCGGTGGTTATCCCGCCGTCAACCTGTAGCACCAGGTCAGCGCCTGAGCCTTCAATAGCGGCGGCCGCACGTCGAATCTTGGGCAGAGTAAGGTCCAAGAAGGGCTGGCCGCCGAAGCCGGGCTCGACCGTCATAATCAATAGCATATCCAGCTCGGTGAGCATATCCAGATAGGGTTCCACCCCGGTGGCCGGGCGCAGAGCCATACCGGCCTGTGCCCCGGACTCACGCAGGGTACGAGCCAGCTTAATCGGGGCGGTAGCCGCCTCAGCGTGGAAGGTCACCGATTCACAGCCCACTTGGGCGTAGGCGGGAGCCCAGCGATCAGCGTCCTCAATCATCAGATGCACATCAAACGGCACCGGGGAAACCTCTTTGAGCCTCTTCACCACGGGTAGGCCCCAGGTCAGGTTTGGGACAAAGTGCCCGTCCATCACATCGATGTGGGCCGCATCGGCTGAAGAAATAGCCTTGAGTTCTTCGCCCAGCCGCGAGAAGTCTGCACTCAGAATAGACGGGTGAATATGGCAGGTCATGAAGTCTCCTCGGTCAAGATGATGTGCTGTTTCCATGCTAGTGCCTTGAGCGCCTGAAGCAGTAAAGATAATCACCATCACAGTCTCAGGGGCCTGTATGTGTAGGGGCTTACAGCTCCCTCACAGCTAAAATATACTGGCTTCTTCTCGCAAAGGTTAGGAAAATGATGAACTCGGTTCTGCTTGCAGTACTCGTGATGCTTGTCCTCTCCGCGGCCCGTGTGCATGTTGTCCTAGCGCTCTTTATTGGTGCGCTGGTGGGTGGTTTGTTCGGCGGGCTCGGTTTCGATGGAACCATGGTGGCCTATCAGGAGGGCCTCTCCGGTGGAGCCATGCTGGCTCTCTCCTATGCCCTACTGGGTGCATTCGCTATGGCCGTGTCCAGCTCAGGACTACCCCAGTTACTTGCTGGATCAATTATTAACCGGGTGGGTGTCCAAAGCGCTCAAGGAAAAAACGGCCTTGAATTTGCCGTCAAGTGGTTCCTTCTCGCGGGGATTTTGGCCATGTCCGTAATGTCTCAGAATCTTATTCCCGTGCATATCGCTTTTATCCCTCTGGTTATTCCGCCGCTCTTAGCTGTTTTTAACCGTCTGCATATTGACCGCCGTCTGCTGGCCTGTGTGATCACTTTCGGTTTGGTGACAACCTATATGTTCCTGCCGGTTGGTTTTGGCGCTATCTTCCTCAATGACATTCTGCTGGGCAATATCAAGTTGGCAGGTATGTCCACAGACGGTATTAATGTCATGCAAGCGATGGCGATTCCTGCCGCCGGTATGGTTTTCGGTCTGCTCCTTGCTATTTTCTTCTCTTACCGCAAACCCCGAATCTACCGTGATGTTGACATTGATTCTGCATCGCAGGCTTCCCAGGAGATCAGCACATTCAAGGTCCTTGTTGCTCTGATTGCTATTGTTGCGACCTTCGCAGTGCAGGTTCTTATGCAGAGCATGGAGACCGAGGCTAACTCACTTCTGGTCGGAGCACTTGTTGGCTTGACAATTTTCATGGTGACCGGCGCGGTTGAGTGGCGCAAGGCTGATGATGTCTTTACGTCCGGTATGCGCATGATGGCGCTGATCGGCTTCATCATGATTTCAGCACAGGGTTTTGCCTCCGTTATCTCAGAAACCGGTGACGTTGAGCCACTGGTCTCATTTGTTGCCGATGTCTTCGCAGGTAACAGGGCCGCGGCTGCTCTAGCTATGCTAGTTGTCGGTCTTATTGTGACCATGGGTATTGGTTCTTCTTTCTCAACCTTGCCCATTATCGCCACCATCTACGTGCCGCTGTGCCTTGCCTTGGGATTCTCGCCACTTGCGACGGTATCTATCATCGGTACCGCAGGTGCGCTTGGTGATGCCGGTTCCCCAGCCTCTGACTCAACCCTGGGACCCACTTCCGGTCTGAATGTTGATGGTCAGCACGACCATATTCGAGACACCGTCATTCCCACTTTCTTGCACTATAACCTGCCACTGCTGGGCGCAGGCTGGGTCGCGGCCATGACTCTGTAAAAACCTTACCTCACGAGCTCAAGGGGCCGCTGCTACCATTCCGGGTAGCAGCGGCCCCTTTGCCATGCCTGCTGTAGTCTCTAAGAGCTGGCTGATTTGCGGGTTGTGAGCACCTGAATCAGGACAGGAATCAAAGAGAGCAGAATGATACCCACAACGATCAGGTCAACGTGCTCACGGATAAAGGCGATTCCTCCCAGGTAGTGACCTGCGATGGGCAGCAGGGTGCCCCAGAGGAATGCTCCGATCAGGTTCCACTTAACAAAGGTTGTGCGGGGCATCTCGTTGATGCCTGCTAAGACGGGGACGACGGTACGGACAATGGGGACAAAGCGGGCGATGACTACGGTTCGGGCACCGTATTTTGCAAAGTACTCGTGGGCCTTGTTGATGCGTTCATCGCCAATCATGCGACCAGCCCGTGAGCGCAGAACTGCCGGCCCTGTGCTCTTTCCGATCTGGTACCCGGTCTGGTCACCCACGAAACCTGCGGTGACGGTCACCAAAAGTAGGGCCCATAGAGGTGCAATTTTGGTCTCGCCGCTAGTCATGAGCCCTGCGATAAACAGGAGCGAGTCGCCGGGCAGGAAGAAGCCAATCAGCAGGCCGGTCTCGGCGAAAAGAACCAGCGCAATGCCAATGAGGCCGAACGTGGTTATGAGATGCTGGGGGTCTAGTAAAGAGGACATAGATTATAGCTTTCTAAAGTGAGGGCTTACAGACCTAGTTTTTGCGAAAGAGGGCAAAGAACATAGCGTCAGTCCCGTGGATATGGGGCCAGAGCTGAGCGGTGGTTGCGCCCTGGCCTGCTCCATCAGGGCTAAAGGAGGGGTCTTTCTCCCCTGCCAGTAGGCTTTGCCCCCGGTCATCGGTCAGGGCTACCGAGGTGAGTGCGGCCCCCGAGTCGAGCAGGGTCACGTCGGTCTTACGCAGAATATCGTGCACGATGCTCTGGGTTTCTGCGGTATGTGGAGAACAGGTGACGTAGGCAATCAGACCACCGGGTCGGGTGACTTCTGCTGCGGCCTGGAAGAGCGAGAGCTGAAGGGGCAGAAGCTCAGCGATATCGCGGGGGTTCTTACGCCAGCGAGCCTCGGGACGGCGGCGCAAGGCACCTAGACCTGAGCAGGGAACATCGACCATAACACGGTCAAAAAGTGCGCTGGCTTCTGCGCTACCGGGCATTTTTTTCTGCTGGCTCAGTGTGCTGGCAATTTCCCGGCCATCACCGGTGAGTACCGTGTAGGTGCCTTCCGGAAGCGGGGCCAGAGAACGGCGGACCAGTTCGGCCCGGTGCTCAGCAGACTCGTTAGCCACCAGGGTAGCCCCGCGCTGGGCCCCCAGGGCACCGAGTAGGGCGGCTTTACCGCCGGGACCTGCGCAGAGGTCAAGCCAGCGACTGTCTGGGCCCTCCAGTGGGGCATCAGCCAGAGCACGAGCTACCAACTGTGAGCCGACGTCCTGGGCCCGAACCACACCACTGCGCACTGTCTCTAACCGGGCTAGGTCGCCCGAAGCGTACAGGGCAGAACCTTGAACGAGCTCACCGTCGCTCGCACCGGCGGCGCGGGCCTCATCCAGGGTCCCCAGCCCGGGTAACTCAACCAGGTTCACTACCGGTGAGAGGTTATCGGCTTCAAGCAGTTGCTCTACCTCACCGGGCGCACGGCCGTGGGCAGCAAGGGCCTGACGGAAGGACCGGACGACCCAGGCCGGGTGGGACTTCTCCAGGGCCAGACGGGTCAGCTCATCGGGTGCCTGAGAGGCAATCAGTTCGTGCCATTGCTCGGGGCTCCGTTCTGAGACCCGGCGCAAGACCGCATTGACGAAGTTGGCAGGGCCGATACCGATTTCGGAACGGGCCAGTGCAACGGTCTGGTTGAGAGCGGCATGATCGGGCACTCGCATGGCCATGAGCTGGTGAACTCCCAAACGGAGGACCAAGAGAATCTTGGTACCGATTTTTTCCACCGGACGGTCAACACAGTGGGCCAGAATCGCATCATAGGTTCCCTGATTACGCAAGGTTCCGTAGGTCAGCTCGGTGGCAAAGCCAGCATCACGGGCATCGAGCCGTGCAGTGCGGATAGCTTTGGGCAAAACCAGATTAGCGTAAGAGTCCTCATGGGCTACAGCCAGCAATACCTGGTAGGCGACAGCGCGGGCCTTATCAGCTCTGCGGGCGCGCTGTGAGGGCGCGGCATCAGAAAAGACGCGGTCTTTGACGGCCTTCCGGTTGCGTTCACGGCCCTTAGCATTACGGCGGCTCTCCTTGTGGTGCGCGCTGTTTTCCTGTGCAGGACGCCCACGGTAGGAACCACTCGTGTTACCGGTCTGAGGCCCGGCACTTCGTTTGCCGCGGGAGCCGCGCGGGTTGGGGGTGCCGCCTCGGTTGGCTGAGCTAGGACGGCCTTTACCGTGACCGCGTGCTGCGCCGGGTGCGTCATGGGCACTCATACCAAAACTACTTTCTGATCATTGATAGCCGCGCTTTGGCCTCGTGCCCAGTCGGCGGCGTTCATCATCTTCTTCCCGGCAGGTTGGACCTGGGTAAGTTCAAGGCTACCGTCACCACAGGTGACAACGGGTTTCTTGCCCGCAAGGTGGACTGTCCCTGGTGTCCCTCGAGTGGGAGCTTCTGAGCGGCGAAGCATGCCAATCTTGAAGCGGGCACCGCCAAGCTCCGCCCATGCCCCAGGTTCGGGTGTCACGCCGCTTACCTGAGCTAGAATCTGGCCGGTGGTGCGGCTGAAGTCAATTTTTCCGTCGGCGATGGTGAGCTTGGCAGCGTGTGTTGCCTGCCCGGTTTGGGGCTGGCCGGTAGCGCCCTCAGCGATATCTGCAAAGGTAGCAGAGAGCAGGGCTCCACCGGTAGCCGCGAGCCGGTTCAGGATATCACCAGCGGTATCAAACTCGCCCACAGGTGTTGACTCCTGACGGAAGACCGGGCCGGTATCCAGGCCTGCCTCAATACGGAAAGTATTCGAGAAGATTTCGCTTTCCCCGGCCATCAGCGCCCGCTGAACCGGTGCGGCACCGCGCCAGTTAGGAAGCGCAGAAAAGTGGAGGTTAATCCAGCCGTGGGGAAGAAGGTCCAGCGCTCGCTGAGGGAGCAGGACTCCAAAGGCAACAACAGCCGCAATCTCCGCCCCGGTGTCAGCTACAGCAGCGTGAATCTCGTCGTCCCAGCGGCTGGCCTTAATAACGGGTACTCCCAGCTCCTGAGCACGCTGGGCTACGGGTGAGGGAGTAAGAACCCTCTTACGCCCCACCGGAGCATCTTCGCGGGTCAGCACAGCAACAACGTCGTGCCCAGCTTGGAGCAGGGCATCAAGCGGGGCAACCGCGAGTTCAGGCGTGCCAGCGTATAAAACCTTCATATCAACTTTCTTGTGAGGACCGAACTAGATACCAAAGGAACCCGGCTTGCGCGCGGCCTTTCCTTGGCCTGCGCCCAGCGAACCGCCGAGGGCACCAAAAACCGATGAGGCCTGAGCGGCCCTCTCCCCTTGGACGGCGTCGGCTACCTCGTTGTAGCTAGACTGGCGGATCTTACGCCAGACGTTTTTCTTGTCTTCGCCCACCAAGCGATCAATAAACATAGTGCCGTGCAGGTGGTCAGTCTCGTGCTGCAGCATGCGAGCAAAAAGGCCTTGGCCCTCGTAAGTCACAGGCTGCCCCTCACAGGTAAGACCCGTAACTCGCGCCCAGTTCTTGCGCGGAGTCGCAGCAGATAAACCGGGAACGGAAAGGCACCCCTCGCCACCCTCCTGGGGTTCGTCCCCTATCTCAATCACCGGGTTAATGACGTGCCCTTCAAGCCCATCAATGTTGCCAAAGGTAAAAATCTGCTTGGCAATCCCCACCTGGGGGCCAGCTAATCCCACGCCTTCAACGGCGTACATGGTTTCGAGCATGTCATGGACCAGCCTGCACAGGTCCTGGTCAAAAACGGTAATGGGGTCACAGGGAGTGCGGAGAACCGGGTCACCTACGGTGCGGATAGTCAGAATGGTCATGAGCTCTCTTGGGCTAGGGTACAGGGGTCTATGAGGCAGCTTTACCGGGGTGCTCGGCAGAATCAGCAAACGGTGGCGGCACCAGGGGCATCAGTGACTCTTCGGTACTCTCAGTCAGCTCTCGGTTCAGATCCCATACTCTTTTGAGGGCACAGAATTTGAACCAGTTGCTTTTGAGTACCTGTGGGTTGGCTTGCTGGGGAACAACCTGGGTCTGGCCCACGGCTACCCCCATCAAGATGCTAGCTCCACCGTGTTTCCAAGGCTCCCACTCACCGTTTTCAGCGTCGATAAGAGCCTCTTCAGCTTTGAGCCCGGCCACCAGTTGCATAACGACCTTATCGTCCAGAGGCTTGACCCGACCTTTGCGGTCGGTGCCCTTGGTTTTATAGTCAATGATGCAGGTGTGGCCCGCTATTTCTGCTACCAGGTCAAGGGTGCCAGCATAACCCACTGTCTGGTTCCAGATAGTGACCTCGGTAGCTAAGGGTTGAGGGCGGTACTGTTCCCACCACTCATCAAAACGGTCAGCGTAGGCCTGCTCACCGTGGGCTATCAGGTTTTCACGGTAGCCTTCCATCTCATGAGGCAGGCCCATGGCTCGTAGGGCGACCTGCTCCGCATAGTTGTGCACACGGTCCCCGCGGGCTGCGGCATCGTCTCGGTAGCGCTCCGATGCGCTCGCCGCGTCACGGATAATGGCAAATTTGAGCCCAGCGCTACTTGATGCTCGGTAGGCTCGCTGATCTTCAAGAGCAGCTTTGGCTGCCATGTAGCCATGCCAACCACTCAAGTCACTGGCCTGTTGCCCAATAACTGTAGTAATGGAAGGCACCAGCAACTCCCCGCCCACGGTGCGCGCATACATTCGACCGTGGTCGGTGGCCTGCGCGAGCATGGGAGTGGTCAAAGAAACGTCCTGACGTGGTGGGGCGGGGTTGGCGATAGATTCAGGCGCCGGGTACCTTGCATCAATCTGGGCTGCCGGCGCTCTATCGATTATACGCGCCTGGTCACCTCAATACGAGGGCACCCGTAGGTAAGCTCGGCTACCCCTATACTGCTTTGCTGCTGTCTTCTGGCTAAGTCCCCTGTTGATCACTGGGCATCAAAAAGCCCGACCTCCTAGGAGGCCGGGCTTCTCTTTGTGCGCGATACTGGGATCGAACCAGTGACCCCTTCCATGTCAAGGAAGTGCGCTACCGCTGCGCCAATCGCGCGTGGAGGTGAGGACGGGATTCGAACCCGCGTACACGGTTTTGCAGACCGTTGCCTAACCACTCGACCACCCCACCACACGCTCAGGCCGGGGCCTGAGTTGCGAAAACTAGTGTTTCCGAGAGAGCGGTTGACGAGACTTGAACTCGCGACATCCACCTTGGCAAGGTGGTGCTCTACCAACTGAGCTACAACCGCAACTTGAACAACTATACACAAGGGCAGGGCCTGTTTCAACCTGGGGTGTTTGGGTTGGCTTGTAATGGAGAGGGGTATGGAAAAACCCCCGGCCATAACCGGGGGTTTGTCTGGAGCGGTTGACGAGACTTGAACTCGCGACATCCACCTTGGCAAGGTGGTGCTCTACCAACTGAGCTACAACCGCAGTTGCATTTCTATGCAGGGCTTCACCCTGTGCTGGATACGCAATGTATCTTGCGTGCGCGATACTGGGATCGAACCAGTGACCCCTTCCATGTCAAGGAAGTGCGCTACCGCTGCGCCAATCGCGCTAGAACCCTCGCCTGAGGGTTAGCGAGCGGTTGACGAGACTTGAACTCGCGACATCCACCTTGGCAAGGTGGTGCTCTACCAACTGAGCTACAACCGCATGTTTGCTGATTCCTTGGGGAACCGAACCAACGAGTAAATACTATACACGGTGTTTTGGTTTACGCAAAATTGTTATTTTGTGGTGTTGTTTGGCCGGTTTTTCCTTGATTTATAGGGGTTTTGGGCCGGTTTTTATGGGGGCGCTTTATTATTTTTATTCTATGGACTGTGCCACAGTTATTGGCGGGTTAGGATATGTTGCATTGTTGTGGTGGTGTCAAGGGAGGTTTGAGCTGTGCTACCCAGTCTTCTGACGGAGCGTTTGACCTTGAGGGCTTTACGTTTAGGGGATCTGTCTGCCCTGGTTGCAGCCTGCAGGGACCCGGAGATTGTCCGCTGGTGTGTGTCAATTCCGCTGGGATACACGGAGCAGGATGCCCTGGATTTTATCAGTTACTCACATGATGCTGCCCTTGCAGAGGCTGAGTTCATTTGGGCTATTGATGCCAGCGGTGTTTTCGCCGGGGTGGTCAGCTTATTCGATGTGTCGAGGTCTTCAGCCGAGGTTGGCTTTTGGCTTGCTCCCGATAGCAGAGGTCAAGGTTTTATGGCTGAGGCTTTGGGAGCGGTCACCGGTTTTGCACTGGATCCTTTGGGCTTGGGCTTGGATAGGCTAGTGTGGACTGCCCTGCAGGGGAACAGCTCCTCGGAGAAGGTTGCTCGCAAGGTTGGCTTTGAGGGTTTCCGCACTCTTCCTGAGGGCACGCCCGGTCGCCCAGGCTTTGATGGAGTTGCCCTCATGCAGACTGCGCGTCAGGCGGAGCTGACTCGCCAGCGGTGGGCTGAGGTTGGTTTCCCCGGTTAAAGCGGCCCCTGCCCCTAGGCGCTCAAGAGCAAAAGCCCCGGCTCCTTCGCCGCCAGAAGGAACCGGGGCTGGTGTTTAAAGTGTGCTCTTCTAGGAAGCTGACTTCTGCCCTGCTGTGTGGCCTTCGCGGGCAAGAGCGGTTAGACGAGAAACGGCTCGGAAGTACTTTTTCTGGTAGCCGCCTGTCATCATTTCTTCGGTGAAGACCCTGTCAAAGGGAAGTCCGGAGGCGATAATCGGCAGGTCTTTATCGTAAAGACGGTCAGCCAGCACCACGAAGCGGAGGGCCACGGCCTGCTGGGTAATGGTTGTGACATCGCGCCAGGCAATAGCATCAAGCCCTTCAATAAATTGGCGGTAACGAGAGGGGTGAACCTTGGACAGGTGCTCAATGAGGTCCTCAAAGCTATCGATTGCAACGGTGCCAAGTGCACCAAAACCTGCTTCAACAGCGGCATCAAACTGCTCAGGTGCAAGGGGGTCCGGTGCCGGGTCAAGCCCGCGGTGGCGGTAGTCCTCGCCATCTACACGAATCACATCAAATTGGTCTGAGAGTACCTGAATTTCACGCTTGAAGTCTGCGGCGGCAAAGCGCCCCTCACCGAGTGAGCCGGGCAGAGTATTGGAGGTGGCGACCAGCTTCACCCCTGCTTCGGCTAGCTCACGCATGAGTCGGGACATCAGCACGGTGTCACCGGGGTCATCGAGTTCAAATTCGTCAATACAGACCAGCTTGTAGCCTGAGAGGGCTTCAACCGTCTTGCGGAAGGTGAGTGCACCGACCAGGTTGGTGTATTCGACAAAGGTACCGAAAGCTTTAGGGCCCTCTACTGCGTGCCAGAGGGAGGCAAGCAGGTGGGTTTTACCCACACCAAAACCACCGTCTAGGTAAAGACCTGGCTTACTGACCTCCTTTTTCTTGCCCCCGCCAAAGAGCTTGCTTAAAAATCCACCGCCACTAGCGACGCCACCATTGATACTATCCCCGAAGGCTCGTAAGGCATCGACTGCCGCCTGTTGTGAGGGCTGCGCTGGGTCCGGGCGGTAGGTATCAAAGGACACCTCACCAAAGCGTTCTGAGGGGCGAAAACCCGCCAAAAGTTCATCAGCAGAAACCTGGGGGGTACGTTCGGTGAGGTGGGTGTAGGTGGCCACGTGCCTAACTTTCCTTGAGCGCAAGGGTGCGCGGGTTACATGTACAGCACCAGTGTAATGGGTGCGGGAGGTAAGGGCCGGTAGCGGTTAAGACTTTGGGGGGTGATGACACTAAGGCGGTTGAATTCTTCACAGTTCGTAGCGTTTTCCGCTGTCCGGCAGCTTCCGCTGGCGTGTTCCTTTTAGGCTAGTAAAGGTAAATCGGAAGCAAAAAGAAAGGGTTTTCTCGTGGCCAAGGGTAAAAAGAAAGCCGGAGCATCTACTGCCGCAGTTGCTCTCTTGCAAGAAAGCGGGGTTGCCTTCACCATGCGCGAATACGAGCACGTCCAGGGTGAAACCCAGTTTGGTCTGGAGGCCGCTCAGAAGCTAGGCCGCTCCCCCGAACAGGTTTTCAAGACACTCATGATTAATCACGACAAAGATTTTGCGGTCTGCCTGGTTCCGGTAGCAGGCAAGCTCAACACTAAGGCCGCCGCTGCCCAGTTAGGGTGGAAGAGCGCCAAGATGGCCGAACCTAAAGTAGCTGAGAAGCGTACCGGGTATGTTGTGGGCGGCATTTCTCCCCTGGGCCAAAAGACAGCCCACCCCACCCTGATCCATGAGACAGCCCAGCTTTTTGACACCGTTCTGGTCTCGGGTGGGCGGCGTGGCCTCGATCTTGAGTTGGCTGCTGATGATCTGGTCAGGCTAACCGGCGGCTCCTACGCCGATATTGCGGCACCCTAACACCTCAAGAAATAGGAGGGGGCAGCCGCTGCTGCCCCCCATCACTGCCTGAGCTTATTCTGCCGACTTAGCCTGATGTACTGGCAGGTTCAGCCCCAGCTTATCCCCCAGCCACTTTTCCACGGTGCTCTCCCAGAGCTCAGGGTCCACGTTCCACTCACGGGTGTGGGGTGCCCCTGTAAAGGGAACAAAGTCCACCAGCGGTGAAGCCTGCGCTAACTGTTCTGATGGTTGATAGGGCACGTAGGTGTCATCGCGGGAATGCAGAATCAAGGTGGGTAGAACAATATCCTGTACACGGTTAGGCCAGGATATCTGTTCAAGCCGAATCGGCTCGTGCAAGCCGGTAAACCCGGTCAGTGCAGGGTGAGAAATCATGTGCACACCCAGCTTCCCTATCGAGAGGGGAATCTTGTTGAGCTGAGTATGGTAACGGATGAGTTCAAGCCAGTCCAGGGCGGGCCCATCAAGCACAAGGCCCCGGATAGCGCGGCGGTTAGAGGCAAGGTCAGCTGTTTGCATACAGATAGAGCCACCCATAGACCAGCCAAAGAGCACTACATCTTCAGCACCATGAGAAAGTGCGTAGTCGATAGCAACTTCAATATCGCGCCATTCGGTAAATCCTAGGCCGTATCGGCCGTCTTCACTGGCCGGAGCTTCACGGTCGTTACGGTAGCTAACATGCAGGCTGGTAAGCCCTAGCTTTTGAGTCACTGTCAGTGAGCGCAGGGTTTCTGCACGTGTTGACCCCATGCCGTGAACCATCACAATCCAAGTGCTACTGGGGACTGCTGATGAATCAGATTCAGTAGCGCTATCAAGCCAGGCATTAGGGTGCACTACCCAGGCGGGGGCAGGACCAACAGGCAGGTTAAGCTCGATGTCTTGGTAGCGGTAGCCAGCCATCTGGGGGTCGGTGGCTACAACACCGGTGAGTCTGCCGCGTTTGCAGGTGGTGATATCGCCTCGATAGACCCCTTCGATGGACCGTACTACGGTCTGCTCGGTCGGCAGGTAGGAGATTACCTCGCCCAGCAGGGCGAACCCTGCTCCCCCGGCAAAATAAAACCCGTAGCGGCCTGGAGCCTGAGTCCGTTCCGTCGCGTCTAGGCAGATACTGGTGGGCTGTTGGTCTTCTATATTTTCAGCGGTTCCGTAGCCCACCGAATAAACACGAACATCTTCGTGGGGTGCTTTGGGCGGGACAACAATTTTGCGGGCAAAGTGTGTTGCCAGTCCTGCCGCCCCCAGTGCACCAGCCATAGCAAGGGTGGCACCTGCGGCACCAGCAACTCCTGCGACGGTAGCTAGAGTGAGGGTGCGCGCCGTTGAAGATGTGTCCTGCTCTGTATTCATAATGACCAGTCTAGGGGAGGTATTGCTACTAGCGGGAACGGCACACCCGTGATGTTACCAACCAGTAACCTTGTAAGGAATATCAGGGACAAGGCTGATGCCTTATTCCACTGGGTGTAATCTGGCTGAATATACATACTGTGTTATCGATACGGGTAAGGACTATACAAAATGTCTGAGCATCTACCGGGCCTAGGAAAAATCGCAAAAAACTGGAAAGAGGTTCTGACCCCTACTGAGTACGCTGTGCTCAGAGAGGGCGGTACCGAGCCTGCCTTCACCGGCCAATACTGGGATACCACCACCGAGGGTATCTACTCCTGCAGGGCTTGCGGCACCGAGCTCTTCCGGTCCAGCGAGAAGTTTGAGAGCCACTGCGGCTGGCCTGCCTTCTTCGAGCCCTTGGCAGAAAACCGAGTGCTTTATATAGAGGACCGGTCTTTGGGAATGGTTCGTGTTGAAGTGCGCTGTGCCGCCTGTGATTCTCACCTTGGCCACGTCTTTGAGGGTGAGGGCTACGATACCCCCACAGACCTGCGTTACTGCATCAATTCTGTCTGCCTCACTCTGAATGAGAAACCGCTTGAGCCCTAGCTTGAGAAACAGGACAGCAAGAAATATTTAAGCATGAGGTAATCTTCTACCGTTCAATCTCACACTCGCGACATAACCGGGTAACAGGGTTAGCTGACATAATAGTGGGGTAGTTTTCCACCGGGAGGGAGTTTTATTGTGGCGCAAACTGACAAGGTGGCAGCACCTTTAAGCGCCTCCACCGGGGGTTTTGAGATACCCGAGGGAATCACGATTCCCGAGGCTGTCTTTCTCGATGAACCCGACGGTGGCACTCCCAGCGTTATTACCACCGTCCGTGGCCTGCAGAGAGTTGCCGATATCCTTGCCTCCCAGAGCGGTCCGGTAGCAGTCGACACCGAACGAGCATCGGGCATCAGGTACGGTCAGCGAGCTTTCCTGGTACAGCTCAAACGAGGTAACTCCGGGGTCATCCTCATTGACCCGGAGAGCTTCCCCCATCTCTCCCCCATCAACGAGGCCTTAGCCGGCGCTGAGTGGGTTATCCACGCCGCAAGCCAGGACCTTCCCTGCCTAGCAGAGCTGGGGATGCGCCCCGATGTGCTTTTCGATACCGAACTGGGCGGTCGTCTTGCTGGCTTTGAGCGGGTTGGCTTGGGCTATATGGTCGAGCATTTGCTGGGTTATAAGCTCGCCAAGGAGCACTCAGCGGTGGACTGGTCCCATCGGCCCCTGCCCGCGCAGTGGCTCAACTATGCGGCTCTTGACGTTGATATTCTGCTCGATTTGCGCGATGCCGTTGAGTCTGAGCTCAGGGCACAGGGCAAACTCGAACTGGCCCGGGAAGAATTCAACGCAGTTCGCGAGCGCACCGGGTTTGAGCAGAAACCTGATCCTTGGCGCAAGACCAAGGGCATCAGGGATTTGAAAACCCGCCGCCAGCTCACCGCTCTGCGTAATCTTTGGTACGAGCGTGATCACCTTGCACAGAAAAAAGATGTGGCCCCCAAGCGGCTGCTTCCCGATTCGTCCTTGATTGCTGCGGCGCGTATCATGCCGCAGACAGTTCCAGCGGTGTTGGCGATACCGGGTTTTCAGACTCGTTCCCTCAAACGAGAGGCTCCCCGCTGGGTCAAGGCCATTACCGAGGCGAAGAAGGAACCCAGCCCGGTTCCTTTCACTCTGCCTGCGTCTGGGCCGCCGCCGCTGAAGGCCTGGGAGGTTAAGAGGCCGCTTTCCGCTGAACTGATTGCAGAAGCTAAGCCCCTTGTTATTGAGATCAGTGAGCAACTCGGTATGCCTCAAGAAAACCTGCTGACCCCCGATATCCTGCGGAGGCTGTGCTGGGACCCGCCTGCGGGTTCGGGTGAGCAAGAACTTAGGTTAGCCCTGCTTGAACTTGGGGCGCGTCAGTGGCAGATTGAACGTGTAGCGGGGCATCTGGCCACGGTATTCACCCGGGTCAGAGCCCAACACTCACAGTAAGGATTGTACCCATGTGCACCACATGCGGCTGTCAGAATAAAGAAGAAAAACCCATTGTTGATGCTCCCCAGGAGCTAGCCGCGAGTAACCCTTCAGGGTTTTCCCGCCGCACAGCGATTATTGGTGCTGGTGGCCTGGGGGCAGGCGCAGTTCTGCTCTCTGCCTGCGGCTCCAAGGATGGCCAAACACTCACCGAAAGCGACGGTCGCCCTGCCGAACCAACCGACATGGCCGCCACCAGCGACGTACCGATCGGCGGGGTAATTCAGGCTACAGCAAAGGGGAGCGTCGTCATGATTAGCCAGCCCACCGAGGGCGCTTTCCATGCCTTCTCATCGGTCTGCACCCACCAGGGGTGCCAGCTCAAGGCCTTGAAAGATAAAAGTATTTCCTGCCCCTGCCACTCCTCAGTTTTTTCGCTGGAGGATGGATCTGTCCTTGGTGGTCCGGCTGAGACTCCGATCGCGGAATTCCCGGTCGAGGTTAAAGACGGACGTATCTGGGTCGGCTAAGGCTACCGGTAGACAATAGAAAAACTAAAGCGGCTCTTTCTTCTGCTGAAGAAGAGCCGCTTTGAGTGTCCCTGCTCTGGGATTTGGAGGGTTAGGAAGTGTGTTTAGGCCGTTCGCCCTCTGTTCGCGCGAAAGGCACCATATCGCCCGAAAGCTGAGCGAGAATATCGGCGCTAATTTTTTGAGGTGTCAGCCCCACTTCCTCAAGAATTTCACCGCGCTCAGCGTGCTTGATGAACTCGGCGGGCAGACCCAGCTCGTTCAGTGCTGTGTCGATACCAGCTGCGCGCATTTCCTGGCGAATCCGGGAACCTACGCCACCGGCCCGGACGCCGTCTTCAAGGGAAACCACGATGCGGTGCTCCCCTGCCAGCTCAATAAGGCTGGCAGGTACAGGCATGACCCAGCGGGGAT
Source organism: Rothia sp. CCM 9417 (assembly GCF_048513575.1). Classification (NCBI taxonomy): domain Bacteria; kingdom Bacillati; phylum Actinomycetota; class Actinomycetes; order Micrococcales; family Micrococcaceae; genus Rothia; species Rothia sp. CCM 9417. The sequence goes on from NZ_JBLXXT010000008.1 coordinate 57,444, forward strand.
CTACCACCGTTAGGCTCACCCCCTGGCTACCCAGCAGTTCGGCTACATCAAGCGCTAGGCGGGCAAAAGCACCCACGCCAATCAAAAGCACGTCGCGCTGACCGCTTTCAGCGTGAGGCTCCCCTAGCCGCCTGAGAATATCGGCCCCGTCTGCGGTCCGTTCAAGGGCGGGAATATCGGGGCCTACTGAGCCCTTGGGGTAGCGCACAACCGTAGGAGCATCGGAGATAGCCACGGCTTCTCGCAGTTCCTCACGCAGGGTCACTGCGTCACGGGGAGCTGCAAGGTGCAGGCCCGGAATAAACTGCAGAAGAGCCAAATCCCACATGCCGTGGTGGCTGGGGCCATCGGGGCCGGTCACGCCGGAACGGTCCAAGACGAGGGTTACACCAGCCTTATGCAAGGCAACGTCCATGAGGAGCTGATCAAAACCACGGTTGAGGAAGGTGGCGTAGAGGGCAATGACAGGGTGCTGGCCGCCGTAGGCCAGACCCGCGCTCATGGCAAGAGCGTGCTGTTCAGCGATTCCTACGTCAATCACGCGGCCCGGGTGGGCCATAGCCATAGGTTTGAGCCCAACAGGAATGAGCATAGCGCCGGTGATTCCGACAATGTCCTCGCGCTCATCGGCAATATCTTTGATTTCCTGAGCAAAGATACTGGTCCAGGATTTACCAGAGGACTTAGCTAGGGCTTCACCGGTATCAGGGTCAATCACCCCCACAGCGTGGAACATATCGTCTTTATCGCTTACTGCCGGGGCGTAACCGTGGCCTTTCTCGGTCATAGCGTGAACGATAACGGGGCCACCATAGTTTTTAGCTGATTCTAGGGCTTGCTCGATTTCCTGCAGATCATGGCCGTCAATCGGTCCCACGTATTTCATCCCCAGGTCTTCAAAAATGCCACCGGGCACCATGACGTCCTTAATGCCCGCTTTCATGCCGTGCAACCCACGGTAGACCATCTGTCCCAGGGGGCCGCTCTTCTGAAGTTTGGTGCGGGCAATATCGAGGGTGCGCTCGTAGCGCGAGTCCAGGCGAACCTTATCGACCTTATTCTGAAGTTCATGTTTCAGGGCAGCCAGGTGGTTAGCGAACCCACCCACGGTCGGCGCGTAGGAACGACCGTTGTCGTTAACAACAATGACGACCTTGCGGGACCTATCAGCCGCTATATTGTTGATAGCTTCCCAGGCCATGCCACCGGTTAGGGCACCATCGCCGATGAGGGCAACAGTGTAACGGTCCTTTTGGCCGGTGAGTTGGTAGGCGCGGGAAACACCGTCAGCCCATGACAGAGACGACGAAGCGTGTGAGGACTCAACGATATCGTGCTCAGACTCAGCCCGCTCAGGGTAGCCAGCGATACCGCCTTTCTGGCGCAGGGTCGAAAAATCTTGCCGACCGGTAACCAGCTTGTGGACATAAGACTGGTGCCCGGTATCAAAAATGATGGAGTCCTGCGGTGAATCGAAGACCCGGTGAATCCCAAGAGTCAGCTCAACAACACCGAGGTTGGGGCCAAGATGCCCCCCGGTCTGAGAGACATTGGCAACCAGATAATCGCGGATTTCCTGAGCCAGCTCCGTCAGCTGCTGCGAGCTCAAGGAGTTCAGGTGCCCCGGCTCCCGGATAGTTTCTAGTAATCCCACGATGTCTCCCTCACAACCTGACCGGCCGGCTGAGTCTCCTGGTAAGGAGCTACGGAGCGAGCCAGTGGTTACAGTCTCTGGTGTCTTGCAGTTAAGTAACTTTACCCGCTTGGTGGTCGTTTAGCGATTCGCACTATGAGAGCAAAAGCGCCGTTTTCATTTCAGCTAAGTTACAGGCCGCGTCATTTCACCCTAAGAGACCAGGAGGCGTATTAGTATCATTACTCAAGACCCAAATGTGTGACAGCACACATTACTTGCTATATTTGGGGTGAATCATTACGCAGTTAGCTAGCAGCTGACCCCGCACGAACGGATTTGTACACATCATGACCGCATTCATCACCTGGCTGAACGAGATCATTTGGTCTCCAGTGCTGGTATATCTGTGCCTGGCCGTAGGCGTCTACTTCACCATCAGAACCCGGCTCCTCCAGATTCGCCAGATTCCCTCTATGCTTCGAGCTACCTTCAAGGGCGAGTCTTCGCAAGATGGCGTTTCCTCCTTCCAAGCACTAGCCCTGTCGCTGGCAGGGCGTGTGGGTACAGGTAACATCGCAGGCGTGGCAACTGCTATCGCCTTTGGTGGCCCGGGTGCCGTCTTCTGGATGTGGGCGGTTGCCTTCCTGGGCTCTGCAACCTCCTTTATCGAGTCCACCCTAGGGCAGATCTACAAAGAACGCGATAAGGTCACCGGTGAATACCGCGGCGGCCCCGCCTACTACTTCGAAAAGGCCTACCGGCACACCAAGTACTCGGGGCTTTTCAAGGTCTACGCCTCTCTCTTTGCTTGCGCTACCGTGCTAGCCTGCGGCTTCTTCCTGCCCGGAGTTCAGGCTAACGGTATCGCTACCTCCATGCAGGGCGCTTTCCCCCAGGTTCACCCCTGGATGACTGCAACCGGTATCACCATTCTTCTTGCCTTTATCGTGGTGGGTGGCGTCAAGCGTATCGCGGCCTTTGCCTCAGTGGTCGTTCCTATCATGGCCGTTATTTATATCATTCTCGCAGTCATTGTTTGCTTCATTAATATTGGCATGCTGGGGGACGTCGTTAACCTCATCTTTAGCTCAGCATTCGGCCTGCATGCAACCTTCGGTGCCATTGTGGGTACTGCTGTCGAATGGGGCGTCAAACGAGGCATCTACTCCAACGAAGCAGGCCAGGGCACCGGCCCCCACGCTGCAGCTGCCGCCGAGGTTAAGCACCCCGCATCCCAGGGCTTTGTTCAGGCTATGGCCGTCTACATTGACACCCTCTTCGTCTGCTCTGCTACTGCTTTCCTGATTCTTTCAACCGGCATGTACCGGGTCTACCAGGGGGGATCAGCAGATACCCCCGTGCTTGCAGAAGGATCGGGGACGCTAGATCCAGAGGCAACTGTGGGGCCAGCCTTTGCGCAATCCGCCTTTGATACTCTCTTACCTGGAGCCGGCACCATCTTTATCGCTGTATCGCTGGGGTTCTTTGCCTTCACCACCATCATTGCTTACTACTACATGGCTGAAACCAACCTGCGTTACCTGACCAGGAACCTCAAAAATGAAACAGTTTCTAATGGTCTCCTACGCTTGTTACAGCTCCTCATTCTGGTTGCCACAGTAGTAGGTTGCGTCAATAGTGCTGGTGAGGCCTGGGCCCTAGGCGATATCGGTGTAGGGCTCATGGCTTGGCTGAACGTCGTCGGTATTCTGGTCATTCAGAAGCCTGCGCTGCAGGCCCTGCGTGACTACGAACAGCAACGCAAGCAGGGCCAGGATCCCCTGTTTGATCCGCGGGCTCTTGACATTAGAAACGCCGACTTCTGGGAGAACTACTACGATGTGAAAACCGGTGCAATCCCGGTTCAGAAGAAGTAGGCTCCAAGCCGGCTACAACCGTAGAGGCTGTTTTCCTCCCCAGGCGGGAGGAAAACAGCCTCTTTAATTTTTAAAGAGAACCAGTAGGCGGGGCATATAGCGCCTAGGAGGCTTTTATCCTTGCCAAAGCAAAACACACAGCGGCGCTCAAGAAGGCAATAAGACCTAGAAGCAGTGCGGGCATACCAAGCGAAACCAGAAAATCCCCTAGGAGAAAATGTTGCAGGGCATCGTGGTCACCCGTAGCATCACGCGAGGGTTCCCTGGCTAGCATCCCGGGCAAAATATAGGTCAGGCTTATCCAGGCCGACATCCAAGAAGCAATCCCCACTTTAGCCAGATAGCGCCCGGCACCCAGTGCTCCACCGGCTTGAGGCCTGTTGAGAAGCCGAGTACCGCTGACAAGGTACCAGGCAAGGGCCACAAGACACAGCGCAAAGAAGACCCAGCCCAGGGCTACGAATATCAGATAGGCCGATAATCCGCTAGCTACCCCACCGGTGAGCGGTACCAGCAGGAAGGCATCCACAAGCCCCGCTACTATCAAGACAAGCCCCAGCCACAGAACGACAGCCGGCCCTTCTCGTGATGCGGGACCTGCGCTCACTCTGTACTGGGAAGTATTCTGGGTCATACCGATAGGCTACAGTAGCTACCCGCAGTTTGGATATAGAGGAGGGCCTGCCCCACGATAGGTAGAGCAGGCCCTCCAGACTAACTGGCTAGAGCCAGCCTAGGTTGCGCGCTGGTTAGGATCCGCGCACCAGGTTACGCAGAACATACTGCAGAATACCGCCGTTGCGGTAGTAGTCGGCTTCACCGGGGGTATCAATGCGTACTACAGCGTCGAACTCGGTGACGGTGCCATCTTCGGCAGTAGCGGTGACTTTAAGGGTCTTGGGGGTAGTCCCCTCGTTCAGCTCGGTCAGGCCGGTGATATCGAAAGTTTCGGTACCGGTCAGGCCCAGTGAGGCGTGGGATTCACCCGCAGGGAACTGCAGGGGAACAACACCCATACCGATCAGGTTAGAACGGTGGATACGCTCGAAGGACTCAGCAATAACAGCCTTGACGCCCAGCAAGGTGGTGCCCTTAGCTGCCCAGTCGCGTGATGAACCGGTGCCGTATTCCTTACCGCCCAGTACAACCAGCGGGATACCCGCAGCCTGGTAGTTCTGTGCAGCATCGTAAACGGTAGTCTGCTCGCCGCCAGCGGTGAAGTCACGGGTGAAACCGCCCTCAACACCGTCCAGCAGCTGATTCTTGATGCGGATGTTGGCAAAGGTACCGCGAATCATGACCTCATGGTTACCACGGCGTGAGCCGTAGGAGTTGAAGTCCTTACGCTCTACCCCGTTCTCAATCAGGTAACGGCCAGCAGGGGTATCTGCCTTGAAGGAACCTGCAGGTGAGATATGGTCGGTGGTCACAGAGTCGCCCAGCTTCAAAAGAACGCGAGCGCCCTTGATGTCCTCTACGGGGGTGATCTCCATGGTCATGCCCTCAAAGTATGGGGGCTTGCGCACGTAGGTTGACTTTTGGTCCCACTCGAAAGTGGAGCCGGTGGGAGTGTCCAGGGCCTGCCAGCGCTCGTCACCGTCAAAGATGGTGCCGTATTCCTTGGTGTACATGTCGGTATCGACAGAGGCGTCGATAATCTGCTGTACTTCGGCGGGGTCAGGCCAGATGTCCTTGAGGTAGACGGGGTTGCCATCTGCGTCGGTACCCAGGGCATCGTTCTCGAAGTCGAAGTCCATGCTACCGGCCAGGGCGTAGGCGATAACCAGTGGCGGTGAAGCCAGGTAGTTCATCTTGACGTCAGGTGAGATACGACCCTCAAAGTTGCGGTTACCGGAGAGCACCGCGGTGACGGACAGGTCATTTTCCTGAATGGCCTCGGAGATTTCTGGTTCCAGCGGACCGGAGTTACCGATACAGGTAGCGCAACCGTAGCCTACAACGAAGAAGCCCAGCTTCTCCAGGTCAGGCAGGAGGCCAGCCTTCTCGTAGTAGTCAGTGACAACCTTGGAGCCCGGTGCGATAGAGGTCTTGACCCAGGGCTTAGCTGTCAGGCCCTTGGCTGCTGCGTTACGAGCCAGTACACCGGCGGCCATCATGACCGAAGGGTTCGAGGTGTTGGTGCAGGAGGTAATCGACGCAATCGACACTGCACCGTTCTTGAGCTCGAACTCGCGGCCATCGGCCATTGAAACGGCAACGGACTTAGCGTCTTCGCCAGAAGCCGCGTAGTTCTTAATATCGTTTGCGAACTGTTCCTTGGCATCGGTGAGCTGGATACGGTCCTGGGGGCGCTTGGGCCCGGCGATGGAGGGCACCACGGTGGACAGGTCCAGTTCCAGGTACTCGGAGTACTCGACCTCTGCTGAGGGATCGTGCCAGAGACCCTGTTCCTTGGTGTAGGCCTCAACCAGTGCAACCTGCTCTTGGCTGCGGCCGGTCAGGCGCAGGTATTCCAGAGTCTGCTCGTCGATGGGGAACATGGCCGCAGTTGAACCAAACTCGGGGCTCATGTTACCGATGGTGGCGCGGTTAGCCAGAGGTACCTGGCCAACACCGTCACCGTAGAACTCAACGAACTTACCAACAACACCGTGCTGACGCAGCATCTCGGTGATGGTCAGAACAACGTCGGTTGCGGTAGCACCGGCAGGAATAGAGCCGGTGAGCTTGAAGCCAACGACGCGCGGAATCAGCATGGATACGGGCTGGCCCAGCATGGCTGCCTCAGCTTCAATACCGCCAACGCCCCAACCCAGAACGCCCAGGCCGTTGACCATGGTGGTGTGGGAGTCAGTACCGACAACGGTGTCGGGGTAGGCACGCAGGACGCCACCTACTTCGCGGGCCATAATGGTGCGTGCCAGGTACTCGATGTTGACCTGGTGCACGATACCCATGCCCGGGGGAACGACCTTAAAGTCATCAAAAGCGGTCTGGCCCCAGCGCAGGAACTTGTAGCGTTCGCCGTTGCGCTGGTACTCGATATCCATGTTGCGGGTAATGGCATCAGCGGTACCGAAGTTATCGATCTGAACGGAGTGGTCGATGACCAGTTCAGCAGGTGCCAGGGGGTTGATTTTGGAGGGATCTCCGCCCAGTTCCTTGACAGCCTCACGCATGGTAGCTAGGTCAACGACACAGGGTACGCCGGTGAAGTCCTGCATGATAACGCGGGCAGGGGTGAACTGGATTTCGGTGTCCGGTTCGGCGCTGGGATCCCAGTTTGCAAGAGCCTTGATGTGGCCCTCGGTGATGTTGGCGCCGTCTTCGGTGCGCAAAAGGTTTTCTAGGAGAACCTTAAGAGAGTAGGGCAGTTTTTGCGAGCCTTCTACTGCCTTTAGACGGAAAATTTCATAGTCGGTTCCGTTGACGTTCAAAACGCCCTTTGAACCGAAGCTGTCCACAGTGCTCATATGTGGGACTCCTCTCGACACTGTCTTATGATCGGCTCCCCGCTTCCGGTACCACCGCGTCCGTGCAGTGGGTGTGTGATGCTCAGTGTGAGCCGGAAGGCGTAAAGCCACTGCATCTTAGTGTACCCCGTATCACGTTGTTCACATATTTTGAAGACAAAGCGTTAGTAAATGTTTCGTGAGGGGCAAGCCAGTTGCAGATTATATGGGCCATTTACACCCCATGCTGACTGCCCAGCAGACAGGTCACCCCTAAACCTTGCATCTGGGTGAGAAAGAAACTACCCGTGGGGGTCTCTCCCCCAGTAAAATCAGACCTATGCCAGATCTCCACACCCCTTCAACCCGCATTAATACAATTGCCCGCTGGGCAACGATTATCTGCGGAAGCGCGCTAGCTCTGACTGGCGGAGCTGCCTTCGGCGGCTTACCTATACCCACAGAAGCTGCGGATGCTCTGCTGATTTTTTTAGCGCTCTGCATCTTGGCTGAAGCCATATCGTTCATCACATTTGCTGTGACAGAGGCAATCAGACCACAGGACCCTGTGGAGGTTCTAGAGCGTCGGCACAAGGTTAACCCGGTACCCGGCGCAAAACTTCCCTTGCTCTTTATTACTCTTACCCTGGCCCTAGCTGTTTTCTATACAGCCCACGTCTTTATGTGGAACCCGCTGGTGGCTCGGCCCGGCCTAGAACTGGATGAGATATACCGCCAGCTGAAAGAAGCAGGTGAGTTCTCCCAGCGGGTTGTGGTGTTCCAGGGCCTTGTATCGGCCATACCCCTGGCCGTTTTGGTCCCCCTGCACATGCGTCTGCGTAAGAATATTGCGTATTCGCCAGCTCGTGCTGTTGGTCTGTGCTCTGCCGCTGCCACGCTGAGCCTGACCAACCTGTGGTTTGGCTGGGGCTGGTACATGGCAATGGGCATAGCCGACACCTTCGGTATTGGCGGAGGTGACTACGCCCCCACCAGAATCTTTATGCCTCTGGCCCTGATGGTCCTTTTCCTATCCGCACTGTACTTTACATTCAAGCCCATACGGAGCCACCGGCCACAGCAGTGGGAAGAAGAAACAGCCCTATAAAAGCCCCTGACCACAACCTAGGCGGTAAGATAGAGGGCACCCTGCCCAGTCACTGATACCAAGAGGTTTGAATGGCACGCCGCACCGCAACAGTGCATGATGACTACCCCACCGACATCACCGAAAACATTGTCGACATCGATGTCACCAGCGAAATGGAAACCAGCTTCCTGGAGTACTCCTACTCAGTCATCTACTCCCGCGCGCTTCCCGATGCCCGCGACGGCCTCAAGCCCGTCCAGCGCCGGATCCTCTACATGATGCAACAGATGGGCCTGCGCCCCGACAAGGGCCACGTCAAGTCAGCCCGCGTCATTGGCGAAGTCATGGGTAAACTCCACCCCCACGGCGACAGCGCAATCTACGATGCCATGGTGCGCCTGGCCCAACCCTTCGCTATGCGCCTACCCGTAGTCGATGGCCACGGCAACTTCGGCTCCCTGGACGATGGCCCGGCGGCCTCCCGCTACACCGAAGTACGCATGGCCCCCGCCGCACTGGCTATGACCGCCGACCTCGATGAAGACGTCGTAGATTTTGTACCCAACTACGACAACCAGTTCATGCAGCCCTCCGTCCTACCGGCGGCCTACCCCAACCTGCTAGTTAATGGGTCCTCCGGTATTGCCGTGGGTATGGCCACCAACATGGCCCCGCACAACCTCCGCGAAGTCATTGCCGCGGCTCGGCACCTGCTCGAACACCCCGATGCCAGCCTCAAAGACATCATGAAGTTTGTTCCCGGGCCCGATCTGCCCAGCGGTGGCACGATCGTGGGAACCAGCGGTATCAAGGATGCCTATGAAAAAGGGCGGGGTATCTTCAAGACCCGCGCCAAGGTATCCATTGAACGGGTCACCGCCCGCAAACAGGGCATCGTCATTACCGAGCTCCCCTACCTGGTTGGTCCCGAAAAGGTCATCGAAAAAATCAAGGACGGGGTTAACTCTAAAAAGATTCAGGGCATCTCTGACGTTGTTGACCTGACTGACCGCAAAAACGGCCTGCGCATGGTCGTTGAAATCAAGAACGGCTTTAACCCCCAGGCTGTTCTAGCCGCACTCTACAAGCACACCCCGCTTGAAGACTCTTTTGGCATTAACAATGTTGCCCTGGTTGACGGCCAGCCGCAGACTCTGGGGCTCATGGACCTACTTCACGTCTATGTAAATCACCGCATCGATGTGGTCCGCCGCCGCACCGGCCACCGCCTGGGCAAACGCCAGGACCGCCTGCACCTGGTGGAGGGTCTGCTGGTTGCCATTTTGGATATCGACGAAGTCATTCAGATTATTCGCACTTCGGACGAAACCGCTCAGGCTCGTACCCGGTTGATGGATATTTTCGACCTGACAGAGATTCAGGCCAACCACATCCTGGAGCTGCGCCTGCGCCAGCTCACCAAGTACTCCCGTCTTGAGCTTGAAAAAGAGCGTGAAGAGCTACTGGCTGAGATTGCCCAGCTCCAGGAAATCTTGGCCTCCGATACCAAGCTCCGCGCTCTGGTCTCCGACGAACTCCAAGCTGTAGCCGATGAGTACGGTACCGACCGCCGCACCAAGATTGTGAGCAAGGACGAGCTGGCCGATGCTGTTGCGGCTCTTGCCGCCAGCGCTTCTAAGGCCAAGAAAGAGGCCGCGCTGTCCCTGGAAATTGCCGATGACCCCTGCTGGGTTATTCTCTCTACCTCCGGCCAGCTGGGCCGTACTCGAGGTGTCAAAGGCCAGCGCCAAGCGCTTGTTGACCCCGGCAAGCGCCTCAAACACGATGCTTTCCTATCGGTGGTCCCCACCAGCGCCCGGGGTGAAATCGGTGCGGTGACCTCTCGCGGTCGCCTGGTGCGTGTACCGGTCATTGATATCCCGGTTCTGGAAGAAAGTTCTGGCGCTCCCCAGCTTGCCAGCGGTGTTAAGGCCGCCGAGGCTATTTCTCTGGCACGGGGTGAAAAGCTCATCGGCATGGTTCCCCTCAACGCTGTTGTAGCTCTTGCCACCGAACGCGGTGTCATCAAACGGGTCAACCCCGATTACCCGCTTAACGCCACGGAGTTTGAGATTATCAAGCTCAAGCCCAAGGATACGGTTGTGGCAGCCGCTGTATGCGACTCCAACGATAGTGTGCTGACTTTTGTTACCGAACAGGCCAAGCTTCTGACCTTTGATGCGGGCAAGGTCCGCCCCCAGGGCCGTACCGGTGGTGGTATGGCCGGTATGAAGGTTGCAGATGACGATAAGCTCATTGCCTTAGGTGTTACCACCCCCACGGGTACCGCGCACGTTGTCACTATTACCAATGGCAGGGATGAGGGCGCTACGGCCAAGGTTACGGAGCTCACCGAGTTCCCGCAGAAGGGCCGTGCTACAGCGGGTGTACGGGCCCACCGATTCCTCAAGGGTGAAGATGCTCTTGCCCTCGCCTGGGTAGGTCTTGGCCCTGCCAAGGCGGTCTCTAACGCCGGTGTTGCGCGCACCCTGCCCACAGAGTTCGGGCCCCGAGATGGCTCCGGTGTCCTACTGACCCAGGGGATTGATGCGATTGGCCCTGACTACCAGGCTGTCACGGAACAGAAGCTTCCGGCTCAGCCTGCCGTCAGCCAATCGGTTGAGCAAGAGCCAGTGGAGGTAGCTGAGGACCCCGGTAGGCCCACGGCTACCCCCCTTATCGACCCGCTCTTCTAGAAGAAGCAAAACTTAGCATCTGGCCGGGCCTATCTCATACCAGGTAGGCCCAAAGGTATTGAGTGGCTCAGGAGCAGTTGCTAGAATCCGTGGGAGAGAAGCGGGCAGTAGCCTCCTAGACCCACTTCAGCTGGCAGGCCCAATGATTGTGCTCCTTAAACTTCAGTGACTCTAGCGCAAGCTCACCAGGGTGTCACAGGCCTCTATGTCCTCTGCCCTGTGCGAGACCAGCACCACAGCGGGGAGCTTGGTTTTGCCTTCGAGAGCTTGTCCTGGGTTGCGTTTTGTCCCCCTGGCTACCTCATTGATCAGGGCCACGGCAGCGGGGGCATCCAGGTGAGCGGTGGGCTCATCCATCAAGAGCAGAGGAGAGTCCACCAGCAGGGTACGGGCAATAGCGATACGCTGACGCTGTCCACCCGACATGTAGGAGCCACCGGCACCCACCGGGGTGTTCAAACCAGCAGGTAGCAAACGCACGAAGTCGCCTAACCCAACACGGTCCAGCACCTCGTACATTTCTTCTTCGGTGGGGCGTTCATCGGCTGCCCGCGCAATCGCCAGGTTATTAGCAATGGTCGATTCAAAGATATAAGCTGACTGCGGGCACCAGGCCGCATAGCCACGCAGTGACTGCGCATCAAAGATCTTGCCGTTGACACGAATCTGCCCCTGTTCCGCCGGCAGGAAGCCCAGGAGTGTAGCAAGGGCGGTAGTTTTACCTGAGCCCGACGGCCCCGTAATACCCAGCCACTGCCCCGACGATACAGAAGCACTCAGCTGCTTGAATACCGGCTGGTTCATATCGGGCCAACGGGCAGAAAGCGAGTCAAGTTCCAAAGTAATGGAGCTGTGTGCAGACCTGTTCTTTGCACCCACCCCTGGATCACCCAGGATGTCACGGATTTCACCGGACCTAGCGGCTTCAACATCGTCCTTGTGGTGAACTACTTCAAAGTTAGCTCGAGTACGTTCCACAAGAGCCGCGAAGGCAGGCCATGAACGTACCGCTTCAAGGTGACCAGAGGTAGTCTCGAACAGCCCGGTCATCATCAAAACGACAAGGGCGGCAAGAGGAGCGGTGACCTCACCGCTTTCCACAGCAGACCATACCGAAGCCAGCACAGCGAGGGCAGCGCCCCACCAGGTGACAACCATCAGGCCCTGGCCCAAGCCAACAGCTCGTGAACTTCTCAGCTTGGAAGCTGTGCCGGCACCATCTTGGCGAGAGATTGCCAGGGCAACGGTCTGGTCTAGCCCGTTATTGTGCAGGTCGCTGGCAGCATCAAGTGCTGAAACACCCAAGCGGAGCATAGCCGAGGTTTCCCGGCGCGCGACAAAGTCTGCGCGGGCATCGGCCCTGAGAACGAAAGCAGGGATGACCAAGGTTGCACTAAGTGTAGCGAGGACAACGGGAACGACTGCCTGCGGGGTAGCCCAAGCGGTTACTCCCACGACAAGTACCATCACGATAAGGTGTGATGCCACGGGCAGGATAACGCGAGGCATGGCATCACGCAGCTCATCGATGTCTCCCACCAAACGGTCCAGAATCTTGTCACCGCGGAGCAGGGAACGCACTGAAAGGACGGTTCGCCCGGCGGCATCCCAGGCACTGACCCGGAGCCTATTGGCTGCATCGAGGACCAGGTTATGGGTGCGCAGGCGCTCAGCGTAACGGCTCGAAGCTCGGCCCAAACCAAAGAAACGGACACCCGTCACGGCAAGAAGAAGATACATCATAGCTGGCTGTTCAGCAGCACGAACAATCAGCCAGCCCGACAGGGCGGTCAGGCTTACCGCAAAAACAAGGGTAAGAACCGAAAGAAGTACAGGTACTACCGCCCTTGGTAGGCTCAGGCCGGTAATTGAGCCCAATGTTCGCAGGGTTTTGAAGATACCGGGCTTGCGGCGCTTTAGCTGAGGTGAGGCAGACGCAACCGGCACAGTAGAGGGCTCTGAGTCAGCCAGCTGGCCGTTCTCAAGAGCGGTCGCAAGTGATGCCAGAGCAAATTTGCCGAGGCTATGAGCATTCTGCGCTCGGAGTTCCCAATCCACCCCGTGCGGCTTGGGGGTGGCTTCGAGGACATGATTCGTTGCGGCAGCAAGTTCCGTGTCGTGAGTGACAATAATCAGGGTTGCCCCGGTTTCCTGAAGCGCTGCAAGGGCGACGTTCACTTTGGCCGCTGATACTGGATCAAGGTGAGCTGTTGGCTCATCGATCAGGACTGTGACACCTTGCTCTTGTGTCTGGAGCATAGCTACCCGCGCAAGCGCACGCGCAATTGCCAGGCGGCGCATCTGGCCCGAAGAGAGGGACTCGGGCGGAAGTTCGGCCAGGTTACCCAGCCCGACAGCCTCGAGGTACTGCCCAAAGTATTCACGGTCCTCATCGGTAAATTTGATTGACTCATCAAGTAGCCCAGCTGCGTAGTTGATGCCATCGAGGGCACCCTCGCCACGGGTCACAGTTGCGTAGAGGGCTACTTCTGCCAAGGCTGTAGAAGCAATGAAAGTAGGTGATTGGCTAATCCATACGGTGTTACCCAGGCCAGAAACCAAGCCCTGCACCTCAACGGGGCCGGTTGCGCCTGTTGGGACCAGCCCATTGCGCAGGGCACCGCCCAAGACGGACAGTAGCGTGGTTTTACCACACCCTGAGGGGCCGGTAATCGCAGTCGTTGTTCCGTGGACCAGGCTGAAGTTAACACTCGTCAAGGTTTTGGCGCGCCCCGGGTAGGAAACCGATAGCTGACGAACCGAAATCACATCGCCAGCAGGGGCAACCGTGGCGGGTGCTATCGGCTGGTCGATAATGGCCTGTGCTCGGCGGAGGGAAGCAATTCCTTCTTCCGATTGGTGGTAGGCGGTGCCGACATCACGCAGGGGCTGGTAGCACTCGGGGGCTAAGAGTAGCGCGAAGAGAGCGACGTCCAGGCCCAGGTTGCCCTCAATCAGGCGCAGACCAATGAGTACAGCAACAAGAGCTACGGAAATAGTCGTAATAAGTTCCAGCGCAAGGGAGGAAAGGAAGGCACTGCGTAGGGTGTACATGGTTGCTCGCCGGTAGCGCTCCCCCAGTTCACCCAGCGCCTTTGACTGCGCCCGTGATCGGCCCAGGCCAACGAGCACGGGCAAGCCCTTGACCAGCTCAACGATGTGGTCGGAGAGGCGCAGCAAATCGCGCTGAGCGCGGGCGGTGTCCTCCTGAGTAGTGCGACCAATAAGCACCATGAAAAGCGGAATAAGGGGCAAAGTGCACACAATGACCAGGGCTGAAACCCAGTCGTAGATAGCAATGAAGATCAGCAGCAGAGCCGGTATGACCGCGCTAGAAACAAAAGCTGTCAGAGTCTTGGTGTAGTAGTCGTCCAAGGAGTTTAGTCCGCGTGACAGGAGCACTGCTGTTGCGCCGGTACCATCGGGGGTGTCCATACCGCCGGTTGCCAGGACACGTCGAATCATCTTACGGCGGATGACCGTTTTAGCGCCGGTGGCAGCTTTCTGAGCATAAAAGGTCAGTGACCAGTCGGCACCAGCTCGAATCAAGAGAGCCAGCAGACCTGTGAGTGAAAGGGAGAGCAAGCCGGGTTCCATGAAAGGGCTGGCCCAGAGAATACCCGTGAGTTGGGCCTGTCCATTACCTGCAAAAATGGCAAGCTGTTCCTGGTGCGCACTTGAGTAGGTTGCACCCTCGTGAAATACCGAGTAGGTCATGCGAGCCAGCAAGGTCAGTGCTGTACCCAAAACCGCTGCAAAAATAACCAGTGCGAGAGTCTTCACCGCAGTTAAGACCGCGAAGACAGTGAGATTTCGCCTGGCGTGGGGCCCCAGTGGGGGCCGTTTGCTTGAAACGGGAGTCTTCATAGGCTGTGGTGTCCTTGGTGCCGCGAACATTTGTTCATCATTCTAGTGCGTTCTTATGCCGCTACACGGCAAGCTTTTTAGACTACAGCTAGTGGGTATAGGCACACATCAAGACTGATTCCGCCCACAAGGGGGGGGGTGCTGGGGGTAGTCTCCCAGCCCCCCCTCTTGGTCAACACCCAACAGGTGGTAGCAAGGGTGTAGATATGAGTGGATGTTCGAGTTCTTTTTAGAGGCCCCTTGTGTGGGCACTAGTGCGGGTAGGCTGCTGGGCGAGTTCAGTAACATCGTGCGCAGCAGGAATGCTCTCAACCAGCAGACGCTTGCGGAATACCCAGTAGGTCCATCCCTGGTAGACCAGCAGGATAGGAATACCACAGGCCGCTACCACAGACATGATTCTCAGAGTGTACTCGGAGCTCGATGCCTTGGTAATGGTCAGGTCAAAAGCTGAATCCAGGGTTGAGGGTAGGACCTTGGGGTAAAGAGCTAGAAAAACCGCCAGAATAGCGAAACCGATAAAGCTAGCGTACCCGGCAAATGCCCGCCCCTCATAAGCACCAATAGCGCCCAGCCAGCCAGCCCCTAGCGCAATAAGGGCTAAGCCTGTGAGCAGGTAGGACACCATATTGCCTGTGGTTACCTGCATGTACAGGACCCAGAGGATAGCCGGGAGAGCTAGGACGGGTGTCAGCTTGACCAGCGCTGAGCCAGCACGGTAGCGAACATCCCCATCGGTTTTGAGGGCTACAAATGCCAGGCCCATCAGTAGTGACAGCCCGACCATAGAGAATCCGCCCAGAAATACGGCTGGGGTGACCCAGGCAAAGGCGCCGCCTACACGGTCGCCGTTAGCGTCAAGGGGTAAGCCCGTTGAGGTTGTGGCCAGCAGTGCCCCCACTAAGAAGGCGATCACGAAAGATCCCAGAGTAATAGCGGTATTCCAACCGGCAATCCAGCGCTCGCTCTTCTTCTTGCCCCGGTACTCAATAGCCACAGCGCGGAAGATGAGTGCTAAAAGAGCAAGGGTCAGGGGAATATAGAGAGCCGAGAAGAGAGCAGCATACCAGAAGGGGAAGGCCGCGAAGGTGGCGGCACCTGCGGTCACGACCCATACCTCATTGCCGTCCCAGACCGGGCCGATAGTGTTCAGGAGCAGGCGGCGCTCTTTTTCGTCTTTGGCAAAGAAAGGGCTCATGAGCATACCTACACCCAGGTCAAAACCGTCCAGAATGATGTAGCCCACCCAGAAGAAACCAACGACGGCGAACCAGATGGTGGGTAGAAGAGGCTGGTTAGCAAAAAGCTCAAACATGGTGTGCAAGCCCCTTTCCTAATAGGCAAAAGCGAGGACGTCTCGGTCCTGGCTGAGGTCAGTTTCGTGAGGATCTTCTACCAGCTCTGGCATGGCTGCTACAAGGCCAGCCTTGACGTACTTAGCTAGCAGGTAGATTTCAACCACCATCAGCACACCATAGACCAGGCCCAGTGAGATCAGGGAGAAGAGCACTTCAAAGCCGGATACTCCCGGTGAGACGGCGGCGGCGGTGAACATCATGATGGCGGGGTTACCTTCGGGGTTGGGGGCAACGACGAAAGGCTGACGGCCCATTTCGGTGAAGATCCAGCCAGTAGCATTAGCACCAAAAGGGGCGAGGATACCGGCAATAGCCAGGTTTGATATCCAGCGGGCTCCGGGCACGGTACCTTCCCCTTTCTTGCGGGTGACCCACAGGACGTAGAGGAAGGAAAGGGCGCTGATACCACCGAAGGTAATCATGCCGCGGAAGCCGTAGTAGGTAACTTCCATGAGGGGTAGGTAGTTGATTTCGTTGCCTGCACGGTCACCGTAAAGTTCTGGGTTATCGGGCAGGTGAGTGCCGTAGGTTTGCTGGTACTGAGGGAGCAGGGTATTGATACCGGCGACATCGGTAGTGAAGTTGTTGTAGGCCAGGAAGGAGAGCAGGCCGGGAATTTCGATAACGGCTTGTACCTTATCGCAATCCTGGGCGCCGGGCGAGGAGAGGGAGAGCAGGGAGAAGCCTGTCCCGTCGTGGCAGGCAGCTTCTGCGGCGGCCATCTTCATGGGCTGTTGCTCAATCATGAGCTGGGCCTGGTGGTGGCCGGTAAAAGCTGTACCGATAAAGGCCGCGAAACCAACGATTGCACCGATGCGTAGTGACTTGAACCAGACGGAAAAGTCAGCTTTGTCGCGTGCGCCCTCGGTGCTCTCGCCCACAAGAACCCTACCGTTTTCGCCCATGGTGTCGATGCCGTCCTGGCGGCGCTTCCAGAGCTTGTACCAGGCAATACCAACCAGAAAACCACCAGCTACCTGGAGAGAGCCGAAGATAGCGTGGGGGTAGGCAACCAGGGCAGTGTTGTTGGTGAGCACTGCCCATACGTCGGTCATGACGGGGCGGCCCTCAACCAGTTCAACGCCCACGGGGTGCTGCATCCAGGAGTTAGCCACAATGATGAAATAGGCCGAGAGCCAGGAGGCGGCTACTGCCAGGAAGAGGCAGGTGGCGTGTACTTTGGGCTTGAGTTTGTCCCAGCCAAAAATGAAGAGGCCCAAGAAGGTGGATTCGACGAAGAAGGCCAGCAGACCTTCCATGGCCAGAGGCGCACCGAATACGTCGCCTACGAAGCGTGAGTATTCGCTCCAGGCCATGCCGAATTGGAATTCTTGGACCAAGCCGGTGGCCACGCCCATAATGAAGTTAATCAGGTAGAGCTTGCCCCAGAACTTGGTCATTCGCTTGTATTCGTGTTTCTGGGTGCGTACGTAGGCGATGTAGAAGCCGGCGACAACCGCGCCCAGGCCCAGGGTCAGCGGCACCATCATGAAGTGGTAGACGGTGGTGATACCGAATTGCCACCGCGCTATTTCGAGGGGGTCCATGAACAATCCTAAAGGTGATGTGGGTGGAGGGCTGAACTATCCCTGTTTGAAAGACAACCCAGCAGTCTGGGCAGGTAGGCCCTCTTTGAGTAACTTGCTTTAGAATAACTGACCTTGATGAGCGCTAACTTAGGGTGTATTTGACCCGAAATAACAGTGATTTGACGGGCATGAAAAGGTCATTTAAACGCTAAGGCTCCCGCTGGTATGAAATCCACCAGCGGGAGCCTAACCTTCTACTTATCCCTCTTCAAGGGTTTGAGGGTATGGAGCATAGTCACAGGCCTGAGCTTTCTTCTATCGAGGACCCAGCAGCCCCAAGGAGGCCACGGCCTGTTTCTCCTCAACCAGCTCAGCGACAGAAGCCGCTATGCGCTTTTGAGAGAAATCTGAGTGTTCTAGACCGTGAATAATCTCATACACCCCACCGGTGCAACGTACCGGGAATGAGCTAATAATCCCTTCGGCTACCCCATAGGAGCCGTCCGAGGGCACAGCCATAGAGGTCCAGCTCTCCCCCGTTCCCAGCACCCAGTCATGTACATGCATGAGGGCAGCATGGGCCGCAGAAGCTACAGAAGAGCCCCCTCGTACCGAGATAACCTCAGCCCCACGGTTGGCGACCTTGGAGATAAAGGTGTTCTCTAGCCAGTCCTGGCCCAGTCCCTGCTGGGTCAGCAGGTCCACAGCAGACCGTCCGGCAACAGTCGCGTGGAAGAGGTCCGGGTACTGGCTAGCTGAGTGGTTGCCCCAGATAGCAACTCCCTCAATCTGATCTACAGGGCTGCCAGTAGCCAAAGCCAGCTGAGCAACGGCGCGGTGGTGATCCAGACGGGTCAGAGCGGTAAATCGCTCCAGAGGCACATCGGGAGCGTGGCTGGCGGCAATGAGCGCATTGGTATTAGCAGGGTTGCCCACGACTGCGACCTTGATGTCATCGGCCGCACGATCGTTTATTGCCCGGCCCTGCACGGAGAAGATACCGCCGTTAGCCTCCAGCAGGTCGGCCCGTTCCATTCCCTTGGTGCGGGGGCGGGAACCAATCAGTAAAGCAAGGTTTGCGCCCTCAAAACCGGTATTGGGGTCATCGGTGACGTCAATTGATTCCACCAGGGGGAAGGCGCAATCGGCAAGTTCCATCGCGGTACCTTCTGCCGCTTTGAGACCGGCAGGTATTTCAAGTAGCCGCAGGCGGACGGGGGTGTCAGCGCCCAGCATCTCCCCCGCCGCAATACGGAAGAGGCTGGCGTAGCCGATCTGACCGGCTGCGCCGGTAACGGTGACAGTAACGGGGTGCTTCATTGTATGTGTCATGCATAACACTTTACCCTGCACCGGGCATCAAGAGGCTTAGGCGTCGATTGCTGTATGGTCCAGCTTATGGGCGCCGCTGATAATAAAGTCCTTACGGGGCGCAACCTCTGATCCCATCAGCAGGGTAAAAGCCCGTTCGGCGGCTTCAGCATCTTCCACCCGTACGCGCCGTAGCATACGCTGGCGGGGGTCCATGGTGGTTTCTGCAAGCTGGTCAGCGTCCATCTCGCCCAGCCCCTTATAGCGCTGGATAGGTTCCTTATAGCTTTTACCCTCAGATTCTAGGCGGGCAAGGAGTTCGTGCAGTTCCTTCTCGCTGTATGTGTAAATCATCTCGTTGGCGGTCCCGCGCTTAATCACCTCTACCCGGTGCAGGGGCGGCACAGCCGCATAGACATGCCCTTGTTCCACCAGAGGCCGCATATAGCGGTAGAAGAGTGTCAGGAGCAAGGTGCGGATGTGGGCACCGTCCACGTCCGCATCGGTCATCATAATGATTTTGTTATAGCGTTTCTGCTCCAGGTCAAAGGTACGCCCCGACCCGGCACCAATTACCTGAATGATGGCCGCGCACTCGGCGTTGGCCAGCATATCTGTCAGGGAAGCCTTCTGGACATTCAGGATCTTGCCTCGAATAGGGAGCAGGGCCTGGTAGTTGGAGGAACGGGCCAGGCGGGCCGTCCCCAAAGCCGAGTCGCCCTCAACGATAAAGAGCTCGGACTTTTCAACGTCGGTGGAGCGGCAGTCCACCAGCTTGGTGGGCATAGATGAAGTTTCCAGGGCATTTTTGCGGCGCTGGGTTTCCTTATGAACTCGCGCGGAGATACGCGATTTCATTTCGGCAACGACTTTCTCGCTGACGGCGGCCGCCTGAGTTTTTTCGCCGCGAGCGGTTGAGTTGAGTTTGCTAGCCAATTCCTTGGCAACAACCTTAGAAACAATCTGGCGCACAGCGGGGGTGCCCAGAATCTCCTTGGTCTGGCCCTCAAACTGGGGCTCCGCCAGGCGCACAGTCAGCACGGCGGTCAGGCCTGCAAGAACGTCGTCCTTCTCAATCTTGTCGTTACCAGCCTTAAACTTGCGGGCATTATCGGCAATGTGCTTGCGGAAAGTTTTCAGTAGACCCTGTTCGAAGCCGGTCTGATGTGTACCGCCCTTGGGGGTAGCAATAATATTGACGAAGGTCCTGAGTTTGGTCTCGTAGCCGGTGCCCCAGCGCAGAGCAAGATCGACCTCGCATTCCCGTTCAACCTCAGTGAGCTGAGAGTGCCCCTCTGCATCGAGGACGGGGACCGTTTCGGTAAAAGTCTCGCTACCGCTAAAGCGCCAGATATCGGTAACCGCCTGGTCCTGGGCCAGGTAGTCCACAAACTCCGCGATACCACCGTCATGTTGAAATACTTCTTCGTGGGTTTCGTGCTCACCGGGGGTACCGGGCAGGCGGCGTTCATCACGCACGGCAATACGCAGGCCTGGAATCAGGAAAGCAGTCTGGCGGGCCCGGGCGGCCAGTTCGCTGTAGCTAAAACGGGCGTCCGGAGTAAAAATCATGGGGTCAGCCCAGTAACGCACACGGGTACCGGTCACACCGCGTTTGGCCTTACCGATAATCTCAAGAGCCTGACCAGAGGGCTTGAAAGGAGCCTGCGGTTTGGGGGTCCGTCCGTCCTCGAAGATACCGGGTACCCCGTGTCTAAAGCTCATTTGGTAGGTTTTACCGCCACGGTCCACCTGCACATCTAGACGGGAGGACAGCGCGTTGACCACCGATGCACCAACACCGTGCAAGCCCCCCGATGCAGTATAGGAACCACCACCGAACTTACCGCCAGCGTGGAGCTTGGTATAGACCACCTCAAGGCCAGATAGGCCCGTGCGGGGTTCTATATCGGTGGGTACACCACGCCCATCGTCCTGCACTTCAACGGAACCGTCCTTGTAGAGAACAACCTGAATTGACTGGCCATACCCGGCTAGTGCCTCGTCTACAGAGTTATCGATAATCTCCCAGAGACAGTGCATCAGGCCACGGGAATCGGTAGAGCCAATATACATGCCGGGGCGCTTACGAACAGCTTCAAGGCCTTCGAGCACAGATAGGTTGCGCGCGGTATAGGTGTTTGCGGCCACGGAACTCTCCTGGGATTACGGGTGGGGCGTGCCTATTTAGTTTAGTACACGCCCAGGTAGGGGCGGGCTGGCTTCGGGGCGGGTGTCGTTTAAGTGCTGTGGGCGAAAGGACAAGCTTTAAGGCACCGAAAGTGGTTGTATGGGAAGTAAACCAACTTATATTGAAAAGGAGCTATCGATGGCTACTACTCTTGAAGCCCGTGAACTCACCACTGCCGACCGTTGCGATGCTTGCGGTGCCCAGGCTTATCTGCGAGTAGTACTGGCATCGGGCAACGACCTTCTCTTCTGCGGCCATCATGCCCGTCAGAAAGAAGATGCTCTGCGCGAGGTAGCTAGAGAGTGGGACGACCAGACCGAGCGCCTCAGGTAAGGTTCCACAAGCAGAATCAGATAAGTGCCCATGAAGCTGCTTATTTTGCTGGCCTGAAAGTGGATCAATCCCTTGAGAACCAGTATCGCACCCCAGCCAAGTACCTATGGCGGGTATGTATCTTCTTATCTTCAAAAGGTGAGATACATACCCGCCATAAGTTTACTTGCGAGTAAAGACAGCAAGAGCTTCCACATGGTGGGTGTTGGGGTACATATCGAACCCTTGCACAGAGGCCAGCTGCCACCCAGCCTGGCCTAGGTAGCCGGTGTCTCGCCCCAAAGCAGCAGGATCACAGGCCACATAAACAATGGTGGCGGGGTTGAGCTCGTTCACCTGCTCCATGACCTTTTTACCTGCGCCCTCGCGGGAGGGGTCGCAGATGACAAGATCGGGTGTGGGAAAACGTCCGGCCAGCGCCTGAGGGCCGAGCTTGCCCAAGACGGCTGAGACGTCACCGCGTTCAAGTCGCACACTGGTACGTTCTGATCGGTGGGTTCGGGAGGGACCTTGGGCAGCAAAGTTGGTGCGGGCGTTACGGTGAGTGGTAGCTGACCCTTCTACTGAAAGAACCGTGCCCTTATCCCCTACCGCATCAGCCGCTAGGGCGGTGAAGAGGCCAGCACCTGCGTAGAGGTCGTAGACTGTCATGCCCTTTTTCAGCTTGGTAGCTTCAAGTACCGCATTCCCCAGTACCTCCGGGGCAGAACGGTGAATCTGCCAGAAGCCGGTGGCATCAACCAGCCAGTAGAAATCTTGGGCATAGACAGTTGCCGTTTCAAGCAGCTCGGTGTTCCCAGCACCCAGAACTACCTCCTGGGGCTTGGTGCCGCGTTTGCGTCCACCCTGCTTTTCGGGGCGGAAGATGAGAGTAATTTGGCGGTCTTCCAGCGAGCCCCACAGCTTGCGACACTGGTCTTCGATTGCAGGGGCAACGTCGGTAGGTCTTGTCTGAGCAGATACCCAGAAAACCAGGGTCACCATGTTGCTGGCGGAAACTGCTGCATCAAGCCGCGCAAGGCCCTCCAGGGTAAGCTTGTGAAGCTCAAGCTCTTGCAGACGCATATCGGCCAGGGGGAAACTCTCAAGGGGGACAGGTTCGGAGGACGAGTGCCTAAACATGGCGATTTTCCCGCTCTCCCGTTCAACGGTGTAGTGAACGCGGGTCCGCCAACCGAGGTCTGCTGGGCCCTCACCCTCAAGGGGTAACTCCTGCACCTGAAGCTGGGTGATGAGTGGATGCTCAGCCGAAAGACCGCCCAATCGTACCAGCTGTTCAGCCAGTACCTGGCGCTTGTAGTCTCGCTGGGTAGCGGGTAGCAGGTGCCCGTATTCCATTCCTCCCAGAGGGTTCTCCTGGGCGAGCGCATCGGCTGGTTCCCAGGGGTGGGGGCGGCGGTGGGGTGAAGGCTGGTCAACAGCGATAACATCAGCGAAGAAGTACCGCCCCTTGGGACCGCGCCCGGTAATCCGCGCCAGCGCGGTCTCGCCTACAACCGCGTGGCGCACAAAGACAACACGCTCACCAACTCTAGCCACCATGGCACCGCCGTGTGCCGGCCGCTCGGGTGTTACCTGCACGAGGCTACCTATGTCGAAGCTGGCGGTGTCTGTGGTGGGATTTTGCGTGTTCATATGTTCTCGTATCAGGAATAGGGCTCATGGCAGGTGGCCAGTAAGCCAGAAAAGGGGAAGGCAGGCTCAGTCATTTATTGTTCGAGTTGCCATGGGACTGACGCTACCACTACTCCGGGCTCATGGCGTAGCCGACCCCTGAGTTTGTGAGCTGTTCGGCGGTGCAGGAACCTTTGCCAGCGGTGTGCCACCACATATTCAGGCAGGTAAATCACCACAACATCGCGGGGTGATTTTTGCCTCCGATGATGGATGTAGTCGAGCACACTTGCTACGGGATCGCGGTAGGGCGAATCAAGAACGGTCAGGTTCACCGGTAGTTGCAGAGCGTTCCAGGTATCGATGTTTTCGCGGGTTCGGGCCTCATCAACATTGACGAGCAGGGCTTCAACAGAGGACGGGCGCGAGGCCCGTGCATAGGCCAGAGCCCGCAAAACGGGCTTGCGTACCCGCTCAACATACACCAGGGCGTGGACGCGGGATGGTAGGGCGCAGTCACGCGCTAGTTCTTGCAGGTTACCGTCCAGGTCTAGCTGCTGGTCGATACGCGTGTAGTGTTTGTTGATTTTGCTCATAGTCCAAGTCAAGAAAAGTATGAGAAGGGTGGTAACCCAGGCTCCGTGCGTGAATTTAGTCAGGATAATGACGGTAAGAACGATGACAGATGCGCTAGCGCCAATTGCTGTGATAGCTATATCCCGCCAGATATGCTGTCGTTTTTTACGGTCCAGGGTGATACGTTGGGCTTTCCACCTGTTCCGTAGCACAGCGTACTGGGTCAGTGTCATGGCAGTAAAGACACCTACGATGTACATCTGTACAAGCGTGTGGACATCGGGCCCGACCACCGCTACCAGGAACATAGCGCTAAGGCCTAGGGCAAGCACACCGTTGGCGTAAAGCGAGCTGGAACTGCGAGCTGAAAGTTGCACCGGTAGGTACTGTTTGGCTGCGATAGTTGTTGCCAGCATGGGGAAGCCGGTAAAGGCTGTCATAGCGGCCACAATCAAGACCCCTACCGTTGCAATACCCATCAGGACGCTTGCCAGCTGGTGGGCAAAAATTGCTTGGGTAATCTGGAGCAGAACAGGGACCTGGTGGAAATCGTCCCCTGCTGGTTGACCGTCAATTATCAGGAGGTTGGGGTCAATCGCAAAAACTACACCTGTTTTTTGGGCTAGATAGAGCACCCCCAGCAGAGAGACCGCTGAAAGCCCACCGACAATCATCAAGCTGGTTGCGGCATTCCGCTGGCGTGGCGGTGCAAAAGCGTTCACCGCGTTGCTGATGGTGTTAACACCGGTAAGAGCCACAGAGCCGGAGGCAAAAGCCCGGAGCAGCAGTAGCCCCATACCGGTTTGGGTCGTAAGAGTGTTCATTGCGTCCTTATCGCTAACTAGCCGGTAGGAGGCTGAGGAAGCTAGGCCTAAGTCACCTGAGCTATCGGCAATGATGCCGCAAGCAATAAGGCCGGTCAGAAGAATCAAGAAGAAATAGGAGGGGAGGTGCGAGATTCCCAGCATAAATTTAAGCCCGCGCAAGCACAGAAGGGTTACTAGCGCAATGAGTGAGCAGGCAATGAGCCTTTGGTGCCCCAGAATTGCGGGGGTGATGGACTCGAGGTATTGGGCTGCCGATGAGAGAGATACCGCGACCGTGAGGATAAAGTCCACCATGAGGGCCGCGCCCAGAAGCATTGCCGCACCAGTTCCCAAATTCTGGTGAACCAGGGCAAAGTCGCCTTTCTCCCCTACCCTATTGATGTTGTACCGGTAGGTTCCCACCACGATCAGGAGGATCAGAGCAATTCCCAGTCCCACAAAGGGTGAGTAGACGAGGGCACCGTGACCGGCAATGAGCAGAGTGAGCATGATTTCATCGGGTGCGTAAGCAACAGACGACAGCCCATCTGCACCAAAGAGCGGCAGGGCACGGCGCTTAGGCAGATTGCCTTTTTTTGCGTGTCTACTGGTGACGGGCGCACCAAGCACTAGGTGGCTGAACACACTCCGAATATTCTTCACAGGTAGTAACCGTAGTCGTTTGGCGCCTCAAAGAACAGCCGTACACACCACATTTTCTGTGCACACAGTAGCTCGATTGCCCGCGAACAGCCCTTAGCCCATGGGTTCGGTGCTCTGAGGGGCGTAGACTAGGGTGAGGCTTCGGCATGTGGCGGAGCCAGTTTGTGTTCCCTATACGATGTGATGAGGTGCGGTGTGCCCCATTTTGTAATTATGGGCGCGGGGCGTGTTGGAGTCATGCTAGCCCATACTTTGGAAGACGCCGGTCACTCGGTGGCTGTTATCGACCAAGACGACCGCTCTTTCCGCCGCCTGCGCAAAGATTTTGCGGGCAAGAAAGTTACCGGTGTCGGCTTTGATCGAGAAACCCTCAAGCGAGCTGGAATTGAACATGCCTACGCTTTTGCGGCTGTGTCCTCTGGAGATAACTCCAATATCATTGCCTCGCGTGTGGCTCGTGAGACCTTCGGCGTTCGGCACGTTGTTGCCCGCATCTATGACCCCAACCGTGCAGAGTTTTATCAGCGTCTAGGTGTTCCCACGGTGGCAGCTGTTCGGTGGTCCACTGATCAGGTGCTCCGCCGTATCTTGCCGGAGCAGGCTATGGCTGGTGACTTCCGTGAGGCCTCAGGCCGCCTCATGCTGGGTGAGCTCCAGCTCCACGAGGCCTGGGCTGGTCATGCCATTACCGAGATTGAACAAGCAGCTGGCGTGCGAATGGCCTACATTACCCGCTTTGGGGAGGGTATGCTTCCCACCCCAGAAAGCTCCTACCAGCAGGGTGACACTCTGCACGCTATGATGCGCACCGAAGACATCAACGATATCGTGAGGATCTTAAGCGAGCCCCCTGCCCAAGACAGCGAAGGTGATCTGCAGTGGAAGTAATAGTTATTGGTGCAGGTTCCGTAGGTTCATCGAGCGCCCGAGAACTTCTTTCGCATGGGCACTCGGTTACTGTTATCGATATTAAGCCCGAGGCCATTAGCCGGAGCGATATTCAGCACGCCCACTGGGTTATCGGTGATGCCTGTGAGCTATCGGTTCTGCGTCAGGCCAAGCCAGAGAACGCCGACGTAGTGGTCGCGGCTTCTGGCGACGATAAAACTAACCTGGTAGTTTCTCTACTTGTTCGCAGTGAATTCGGGGTTCCCCGTACCGTAGCCCGCGTCAATAACCCCAAGAATGAGTGGCTTTTTGACGATTCCTGGGGTGTGGATGTTGCGGTATCCACCCCGCGTCTGATGACCGCCCTAGTAGAAGAGGCCGTAGAGGTTGGTGACGTGATCCGCCTGCTGACCCTCAAATCAGGCAGTGCCACCCTGGTCGAATACACCGTACCTGCCAATCATCCCATTATCGGGCACACCGTTAACAACGTACAGTGGCCCTACGAAGCCACCCTGACCGCTATTCTCCGCGATGGTTCCCCCATAGCGCCCAGCGGCGATGATGTCCTAGAAGCAGGTGACGAGCTCTTCTTTGTG
This sequence comes from Rothia sp. CCM 9417, assembly GCF_048513575.1. NCBI lineage: Bacteria > Bacillati > Actinomycetota > Actinomycetes > Micrococcales > Micrococcaceae > Rothia > Rothia sp. CCM 9417. Next base: position 83,891 of record NZ_JBLXXT010000008.1, read on the forward strand.
ACCACCCCTGCCGGTGAGGACGACATCCGCGCCCTCTTCAGCTAGAGGCAGTTTCTCTTACCAGTAAGGCCCCCGCTCTCTGACAGAACGGGGGCCTTTGGCTTGGGGACTTGCCCTACATGTTGGGCACAATCTCGTAGCGAGGGTTATACATGGTGGGTGTATCTTCTCTGGTGCTAAGCATGCCGGAGACCCGCAGATAGCCGCCCGCTTCGATACCCGGGACCTGGTGCTGGCCCAGCCAAATCAGGGTCAGCCTCACCCCCGGTTTCAGCGGCGGAAAATCAGGAAAAAGGACACGTGAAACAGCCTTAGTCACACTAAAACGACTAGTAAAGCCTGTTTCGGCATCCAGCACCGAAATCTCACCGGTTGGGGTATCCTCTGTGGTGCTGACATCGGCAGTGTCATCCAGGTCTTCACCGGTTTCTGCAATGGGCATACCCGTCATAGGGTGTGTTTTTGCCGGAGGAAGCGGCCTAGAACGTTCAACGCCTAGCGTCACCTCAAACCGGGGGCTCATCCCGGCATGGGATATGCGAACAAGTTCTACCCGGCCAGCAACGCGTGCTCTGAACCGCTCCGGGTAGTCTTCAAGACGGGTCACCGTGCCCTGGTGTTCAGTCTCGCCCACAGTGCTTAACCGATCTCGGTGATTTCAGGGCCGCGGCGGGGAACTTCCAATGAAGGCTTAGATGAGTCCCCTTCATGGGCAGCCGCCTGCTGTTGGGCTGCGGCTTCCTGAATATTCTGGGGAACGCGCATGGGGAGCAGGTCGCGGGGAGCCATGGGTTTGGAGCCACGGTTAACAACAATATTCCGGAGCACTTCTTCAAGCGCGCTAGCGTCCTGCCCAGGAAGTACAGCCTTGCCTGAGAAAACACCGCGAACAAACCAGCGGGGGCCATCGATGCCTACAAAGCGGGCAATTCTAAAGCCCTTGCGACCGTCGGGCAGTTCGGCAGGTACACGTGTGATGAGCTGACGCCCAAAAGCACCGTCGGAAAATTCTACCTGGCCGCCCTGTTGCCGAACACTCTCGGAGAGCTCATGACGGATATCCTCCCAAATACCGCGACTCTTGGGGGCAGCGAATGCCTGGACCTGGAGTGAGCCTTCGCCCATCTGCAGGGTCACCGCGATCACCTGCTGAGATTTTGTATCTGCTTCAAGTCGCAGGTTCAAACCGGGGTTGCTCTTGATGAACAGGCCACCTAAGTCAATGTACTGATGGCCAGTAGACTTTTCGGAGATATCCCAGGGGCCGTCCTCACGGCTAAAAACAACAGGGGTATCGTCACTCGTCGGGCCGGTAGCCTTGTCAGCTGACTCGTCGAGTGCAGCCTCCTGCTCGGGTGAAGGGTTCTCAGGCTCTTCTACCTTCTCGGCATCTGCCCTCGCGACCTCTTCCTGCTTTTTCTTGCCAAAACCAAACATTGACTCTCCTGGGTAAAAGTTTTACTGATAACTACTGTACGCCGGTTGAGCCAAAGCCCGAAGAACCGCGTTCAGTTTCATCAAGCTCATCAACCAGGCTGAAGATGGCTGTCTCAAAACGCTGGATGACCAGCTGGGCAATACGGTCACCACGCTTGACCGCAAAGCTCTTCTCACGGTCGGTGTTGAGCAGGCTTACCATCAGCTCACCCCGGTACCCTGAATCGACTGTGCCGGGCGCATTCACAATGGTGATTCCGTGCTTAGCAGCCAGCCCTGAGCGGGGGTGCACTAGCCCTACATATCCCTCGGGCAGGGCGATAGCCACACCGGTAGGGACCAGGGCGCGTTCCCCAGGGGCAAGGGTCAGGTCAATGCGCGAACGCAGGTCTGCTCCGGCATCTCCCGGCTGCGCATAGGCTGGTGGCTCAAGCCCTTCATCGAGCATCTTGATTTCAACATGTATCTGATTCATCACCCCTATACTGTACCCGGCATAGAGCTAAAAGTGATTCTCCCCAGAGATCAAGGACTTAACTGACCAAGAAATTGGTTTCACCGGTTTCAGGTTGAAAACAGCACATCAGCCCAAGTTCCTCTTCTATCTCGTAGACTTGTGAACGGCACTTATTCATCAGGATAGGTGACTTCCCACCGAATATTTAGCAAAGGAAACCATGTCTGCTAGCCCCGCTACCGTGCTTTATAAAGAACGTCTTGCTCCCGGGGTAGGTCTCTGGCTGGGATGCCTAGGAGCTGGCCTTGCTTCCTTCCTGGTGGGCGCTCCCATCAATATCGCCGCCGGTATTGTAGCGGGTATCATTGTTGCCCTGTCGGTAGGTGCCCTACTCTATGGGACCTCGCCAACTCTAGAAATTACTGAGTCGACTGTTCGCTTTGGCCGTGCCCGTATTGAACGCGAATTTATAGGACGCGCTGAGGCTTTCAGAGGTGAAGACGCGCGAGTTGCCACTGGCCCTGCGCTTGATGGCCGCGCCTACATGTGCTTCAGGGGCTGGATTACTTCCGTCATCCGGGTGGAAATTACCGATCCTGCTGACCCCACCCCCTACTGGATCGCTTCAAGCCGTCACCCCGAAAAAATTGCAGAAATCCTGAACCAGGGCCTAGCCGCTGACCAAGACGCCTCATAAGTGCTCAGCTGCGCGTGTCTGGGGTTATGCAAGGCACTAACCTTTCTAGGTCAATAGATACAGAAAGAGCCGGATGCAATCAGCGCATTCGGCTCTTTAGTTACTCGTTCTTAGGCTAAGGGTTAGCTCTCGCATTCGATGCAGAACTTGAAATCGCCCTCTTCGCGGGCAATCTGCGAACGGTGACGCACCAGGAAGCAGGAGCCGCAGGTGAACTCGTCCTCCTGCGCGGGCAGAACTACAACGTTCAGTTCCTCGTTAGAGAGGTCAGCGCCGGGGAGCTCAAAACTTTCGGCTGCTGCGTTCTCATCCTCATCAACAGCGCCTGACTGCATTTCTGAGGGGCGTGATCGCAATTCCTCAAAAGACTGGTCTTTGCTGTCTTCATCCTGCTTGCGAGGTGCATCGTAATCGGTTGCCATATTTTCTCCGTAAACTGTGCGAAGGGTAGATACCCCAGGGTCGGTGAGGTACCTGCACCTCGTTGGGTCACTCCGTTAGCGCCGGTCTAGGCAAATCCCATAGGCCCTCAGAGTTGATGAGGTGACGGGTAGAATTGTTCACCATTAGTTCTCAGATTGCAAGTAGAACGTTCATGTTCTGGCCCAGCGAGTCACAAACTGGCTCGAAGCGCCAGGCGCATCATTCAGGGCATCTCAAGTTGTGCTTGAGATTAAGAGAATAATCCTGAGATATGGCTGTTTTTTCAATCTTCCGCCCCATGAAAGGCCACTTTCTGCCTCAAGCACAGCTTGAGACGGTAATCTTTCAAGTAAGTGTAAAGATTGAAGAAGCGCGTTACCCATCTGGTAACGCCAGTTGCCCATAAAGGAGACCGTGTAGTGCCCGAACTGCGCCTAACTGGCATCCACGACGATGGAGAAAATCTGGTCCTCGAATCAGCAGATGGCACAACCTATCTGTTGCCTATTGATCAGAACCTACGCCAGAGCATTGCCCGCGCCCGCCGTATTAATCCCCTCCGAGGGGGCAGCAAGGGCACCTTCGGACCCCGAGAGATTCAGACCCGTTTCCGCCAGGGTGCAACGGTCGAAGAAATCGCCGCAGAATCAGGATGGGAACCTAACAGGGTTCGTCGTTACGAGTGGCCTATTGTGGCTGAACGTGCCAATATCATTCATACAGCCCGCTCTGTCATGATTTCGCCGGCTCCGGGCCAGGGCAAGAACGCTCAGAGCCTTAACCAGCACATTGAAGAAGTCTCGGCACGCTTTGGCTTTGAAGAAGCACCCATGGATTGGTCCACCTGGCAGCAGGAATCAGGTCAGTGGACTGTCTCCCTCGATATTTCACTCAGCGATGATATTTTGCCTGAGCTTCCGAGGGCCGTTATGTTCCCGGCACGCTGGAACTTTAACCCTGCTAACCAGAGTATCTATGCCTCCAACGAGGCCGCTTACTTCCTCATGGGCCGTGACCACTCGCACGACTCCCCCATTCCCGGACTCACCCCTTCTTCACCTCAGGCACCGGACGCTACTACAGCTCAGGAAGACGAGAAGAAGGCTCCCGGTTTGGGTGTTCAGGTAGCACCTCCTAAGGTCACCCCTGTTCGTGTGCCCCAGAACAAGGAGCAGAACGAGCTCCTTGACGAGCTATCGTCGCGCCGTGGTGTCCGTTCCTTTGACCCAGCCAGTGAGCGCAAGCTGGCAGACTTGTTGGAGCGAGCCCGACGCGGTTCTCAGTCGGTAGGTGAGCTCCATGACCTGCCTGCCCCCGATACCCAGGAAGCCGCTGAAACTAAGGTACCTAAAGACCACACTGCAGTTTCTATAGCAGATGAGTCTGTGGCTGAGCCTCAAAACGGTGCCCCAGAAGAAAACGGGCAGGAGAATCTTGAAGCTTTGGAGCAGGATACAGCTGCTGAAGAACAATCGGCTGAGGCGAATCTGAGCGCTACCTCCGAGCACCAATCTAATGCTGATTCAGAAGATACCGACCATGCTTCTCAGGCAGTAAGCGATGACCCTCAGGCGCTCCCTGAAGGTTCGGAGCAATCAAGCGATGAAAGCGATGCAGATTCTGGCCCTAAGGCTAAGCCTGCACGCGGTAAGAGGACCAGCGTTCCAAGCTGGGATGACATTATCTTCGGTAACCAGCGCCGCTAGCCCAGGTCACCCTTATCTTGCACGGTCCTTGTGCCCTAAATATCAGGGCACAAGGACTTTTTGTGCTGACTTATAGTTTCCCACCCCGGCATGGCTCGTGAAGGGTTACAAGCGCCACTGCCCCAAAAACCCGTAAGACAACGTAGACTTATACAGACACCCGTACCCAGAGTTCGCCCGACGCCACCCATACCCCAACTTAGGCGCTCGGTGGGGCATAAATATTTGATGAGGAAAATTTGCCTAACTCATATCCTAAAGATTCCAGCACTGCCGGTGAGCCCGATAGCATCACCGAACCTCTGCCCAAGGTTGAAAACCCTGGTGAGACTACCCCGAGTCTTGATCCTGAGCCGCCAGCTGCATCGGGTGACGCTACTGATGTCTTGACCCTAGCCAATGGCTACGAATACGTCACGGCCGACAGCGGCTCACAGCGTACAGAAATTGATATTGAAGACGACTCACTGGCCCTCGGCCTCATGAAGAACGGTGATGAGTTCGAGAAGCTAACCCGGCGCGAGCGCCGTGCTGACCGCTCTGCTGAGCGCGCAGCGGCCCTTGAGCAGGCTGAGAAGGAACAGCAGAAGCTTGCCATTGCCGCCGAGCGGGACCGTTTAGCCCCGGTGGGTCCTCTGATTCAGGAGCCCGCTCAGCGAAAGCTCGGTTCCAAGGTTTTCTTTGTAGGTTCTGCGGTTCTCACCGCTGCCGCCGCGGTCCTTGCTTTTGCTTTGCTGTTGCCAGGCCAGGGTAGCAGCTCGCAGCCGGCTTCAGGCACCTCGGTTGCTCCCAGCGGTGACAGCCCCACGACCTCGGCACCCGCAACTCCTACCAGTACTTACCCGGCACCGACCCCCAGTTTTAATACTCAGGAACCAACCGTCACTGAGCAGCAAGCTCAGGAAAACGCTGTCCCTCCCGGTACCGTCCAGTACGCAACCACCGATCCTGTAGCCGAGGCTACAGTGCAGGAGACCGCGCCTGAACCCCCTGTTACGCTTGAGCCAGCTCCCACCGAGGCGGAAGAGGCTACCTTAGAGCCTACTGAGTCCCCCAGTGATCCAGCGGAGATTACTCCTCCGGCCGACGCTTCGCCTATCGATGAGCCCAAACGCCCCATCGAGACCACGGTGCCGGGCCCAGACGCTGGCAAGGTCATTGATGAGACACCGCTACCGCCTCCCTCCACCGCACCTATTGAAGCCCCCACTGCAGCGGCGTCTTTGGAAGAACCTACTGTGATTGCTAGTCCTTAGTGTGTAAAGCCAAAAGAATTAAGCCCCGTCCTCTCGCTAGGGGTGGACGGGGCTTTACTGTGCTCTGGTAGGAGCTTTAGCCGGTGGGGAGCATAAGCAGAGGCACCTGTGTTTCCTCTGCTGTAAGTGACCCGTGTTGCCCTACCATCTGCAGGGCGTGTGGCTTATAGTGCCGCATATCGTAGAGAGCAATGGGCTCCCGGGCTGCTACCACAATATCCCCAATACGTGCCCGCGCGGTGTCGCTGATAGTCTCACCAAAGTAACCGGCTTGGAACATCTCTTCTGTCTCAACCACCCAGGCTTTTTCTCCCCAAGATTCCCCCCAACGCCCGAGTGTATCTTGGATTGCAGCTGGGCTCTTATCTTTGAGATAGAGCTGAACCATACGAGGCTCCCCCGCCGTCAGTTCAATATTCTCAAGGAGCTGGTTGTCCCCCGAGTAATCGATGCGCGCTTCTGGTGCTATATCAACCATGCCGTGATCTGCTGTGAGTAAGAGCAGGACGTGGGGTGGCAGGCGGCGGGCTAAGGATTTGAGTGCTAGATTCAGCTCTTCAAGCTGTTCAAGCCATTGGGTAGAGTCTGTACCGTATTTGTGGCCTGCCTGGTCAATTTCTCCCCAGTAGAGGTAGACCAAGGACGGCTTGCGAGAGTTCAGCAGGCTTGCCGCTAGGGTGGTGCGGGCCGCGTAACCGGCGGCATGCACAAAGCGCCCACCGCGTAGCCCCGCCTCACTCAGGCCCGATCCGGCGTATTTGCTGAGTGATACCGTAGCAACGTCAAGGTGGTTCTGGTAGCGCTCAAAAACTGTGGGATAGGGTTGCCAGTCGCGGGGTGAAACAGCTTTATCCCAGCCAGAAAGCTGGTTCATCACCCTTCCGCTTGCGGGGTTCTTGACCTCATAGCCTGCCATACCGTGGTAGCCAGGTGGGCATGCGGTGCCTAAGCTGGTCAGCGAAGCCACCGTTGTTGAGGGAACCGCCGAGTGAAGAGGCCCAAGTTGCCTAGCACTTTTAAGGAAGGGGGCGTAGGAAGCGTAGCGGTTCAGCAGGGATTGACCCAACCCATCAACCATAACCAGGCAGACGCTCCGGTAACGGTTTGGGTCTGCCCCTGCAGCTTTGAGGCGGTCAGCAAGGCCCAATAAGTCATGACGTCCCGGACCGTAGAGGGGGTGGTCATCAGGTTGGAAGGAGCCCTGGCCTGTGAGGCTGCCGCATGATTCGAAGAGGTCGCCCACGTTGTGGCTTTTGTAGCCCGGTGTGGGGGGTAACTCATAGCCGCAAAAATCTTTCACCTTAGCGCCTCCTTCCCAGGTTCAGGTGGGCTGAACGCAGGGTACGCGCGAAGCGCCGAGCCTTTTCGGTGGCTTCTGCCCCATCTGCTGAAGTGCTGATGCGGATGAGCATATCTTCTCGAGGCACTAAACCTGTGTAGCCGTGGTTAGCGTCGCAGCTCGGCTCGGCGCATTCGGCGGGTTGGATATCCAGCCTGTGCGACCCCGTCCATGCAATTAAGAGTGATACCTCCGAGACAGGGTGCCCAGGTGCATAGTCTTGGGGCTGGGGGTAGCTGTAGCTGACCGTCAAGGTGGTCAGTTTGCTGATGTGAAGGGTCTCAACCGAAACGTGGGCGAGTACCTGTTGCCCCTCATCATCGAGGTTTTGATCATCAAGATGCGCAACAAGTAGGTGCTCCCCCGCAACCACTAAGACCGTAATATGCCGGTGGACTTCGTTCTGATTGAAGTGGGTTTCCACCTGCACCAGGTGGGCGGTAGGTTCTAGTCCGTCAAGTGCTTCAGAAACAGTATCGAGTACGAGCTCGGGGTAAAACCCTGCCTTCTGAATATCTTGGGTGAGCCCGGTTGCACCCCTCATATCATTCACGGTGGTCCTTATTCCAGTGAGCCTAGTTCCTGCTCCCCCTATTCTAGGGTATGCCAGCTATACAGTCGTCGGAGGGCTGACCGTTTTTAGCTACTCATGGCACGCCGTACTGAGTCGGTACGCTGGGCAGACTGGGCAAGCTGTATGCTGGCACCCACTACCGTCATCGTATCGGGTGACAGCAGAATTGGGTTGAGTTCCAGGTGCGCAATTTCTGGGTGGTTGTCTTTGAGTAGCGCTACCCGTGCGCATAGGTCCTCTAGCAAGTCGGTTCTCGCGGTGTGCCTGTTCTCGGGGTCAAATAGCTTACTGGCGGCTTTGGGCGATCGAACCATCTTGTAGACGTCCCGCTCGGTCAAAGGCGGGATACGGTGGGCCCAGTCATCGAGAAGGGCGGTGGCATCACCAGCCATACCAAAAGAAACAACCGGGCCAATCAGCGGGTCTTCCACAGCTTTGAGGACGGCAGTTTGGCCTGCGGGTACCTGCTTTTGGAGGGCTAGGTCAAAATGTCCGTAGGGTTCAAGTGTTCTGTGCATCTGGGCGATTTCGCTTACCAGGTCTTCGTCGCTTTCTATGCCGAGTCTTACCCCTCCCAGGTCAATCCGGTGGCGCAGGAAGCTATCGGTTGTTTTGAGGACTACGGGGTAGCCGCCGGCTTGGGCCGCAGCAGCAATTGCTTGCTCTGGGGTATCAAAGCGGTATTCCGGAAGAACGCTAATCCCGTAGTGCCCGAGTAAACGGGTAGCAGCAAGGTCATCAAGTGTTACCGGTCCGGAGCTGCCTGCCCCAGCTTCAGCTTGTAGGTGGGTGGCAATATCTGCGGCGGCGGCTTTGGGGCTGATACCTTCGGGCACCGCCAGAGCACCGGTTTCTTTATCTCGCCATTCCACATAATCCATAACCGCACCGAGCGCCAGAATTGATTCACCCGGTGATTCAAAGCAGGCTAGCCCTTCCTGCAGGCAGGCGGTACCCTCCCCTTCGGACTCTTGCTCTTGGCTGTGGGCTGTTTCACTCCAAATGCCGCGTAGCGTCGATTGATCGCTCAGTGCTCCAGGGAAAGAAGCCAGGATAGGTTTACCGCTCTGCTGACCTGCCCGATGAAGTACTCTCGCCACGTCCTGCGGGTCAATTGATTCACCCGTAATAAACACGCCGATGACAGCATCAACCTCAGCAGATTCAAGGGCGCTGGTTGCCACGGCCTCCAAAATCTCAAGGCCATCCTCTGCCTCATCGGTTAGCCTGAGCATAGTTTCGGTGAGAGTAACCTCGATACGCAGCTCTTCGGCCCGGTCAGCGACAATCTGCCCCAGGGCTGAGGCATTCGAAAGAATAGCTAGCCGCCTGCCAGCAGGTAAAGGCTGAGAGACCAGAATCTGGGTGACATCGAGCGCCCGCTCAATGGTTTCAGCGCGGATAACACCGGCCTGCTTGAACATAGAGTCCAAGGCGGAGGGTGGTGTTATGGCGGTGCGTCCGGAGTGACCGGGCGGCAGTTGCTGGCCGGTTACCGCATTTTTGGCGAGCACAACCGGCTTGGCCCGTGAGAGCCTTCGGGCAATACGCGAGAACTTTCGGGGGTTGCCAATGGATTCAAGGTAGAGCGCACATACGCCGGTGGCATCGTCATCTTCCCAGTACTGCATAATGTCATTGCCAGAAACATCTGCCCGGTTGCCTGCAGAAATCAGTGACGAGACACCGATGTTACGCCGCACTGCGGAGTTAGAAAGAACGGCACCGATAGCTGAGGACTGGCTAAAGAGCCCCAGGCTCCCCGGGCCAGGGTCTTGTGAACTGATAGTGGCATCTAGCTGAACAGCGGGGTTATTGTTGAGCAGGCCAAATGAAGCAGGCCCAATAACCCGCATCCCGTGGCTCCTAGCCAGTTTGACCAGGGCTTTTTGGCGGGCACGGCCACGCACGCCATCATCTGCATAGCCGGTAGTGTAGATGAGTACGCCCCTGGCTCCTGCTTGGCCACAGGCCTCAACTACGGCCGGAACATCTTTGATGGGCACAGCAATAATGGCTAGGTCCACGTGCTCAGGTACCTGGGTGATGCTCTCCAGAACAGGGATATCTCCGGCGGGGTGTGCGGCTTCGTTGACCCCGTAAATTTTGCCCTTGAAGCCCCCTTTGACCAGCGTCTTAAGAACTTTGTGCCCGGTTCTTTCCCAGTTATCGGCAGAACCCACAACAGCAAGAACTTGGGGTGCTAAAAGCTCAGCAATGGATTTGGCTTCTGCACGGTGTTCACGGGCTTCCATGACACCTCGTGAACGGTCTGTGGGGTCAATATTGAAGTGAACCATGACCAGGCCATCTTCAAACTCGCGAGTAATCTCGTAACCAGCATCCGTAAAGACGTTAAGCATCTTACGGTTTTGTGGCAAGACCTCCGCGCTGAACCTATCGATCCCGCGTTCGTGGGCCGCAGCGGCCAGGTGTTCCAAGAGGATTGACCCGATCCCCCGGCCTTGGTGAGCATCGGAAATCATAAAGGCAACTTCAGCCTCAGCTGGGTCGTTGGTGCGGTCGTACCGCCCGATACCTATCATCTCCTCGCCCAGCATCATCACAAAAGCGACCCGGTTATTGTGATCTACCGTGGTGAAGCGGGTAAGTTCTTTGTCGCTGAGTTTGGGCTTATGGGTAAAGAAGCGAAGGTAGATGGTACGCTCAGACTGCCCTGCGTACATCTTCTCAAGGGCAGCACGGTCTGTGGGTAGCACGGGCCGGAGGTTAGCTGTGGCACCGTCCCGCAACACCACATCCGCTTCCCAGTGTGCCGGGTAGATGAAGGGGATCTCATCGGTGGTAGGGTGCTCAGGGTCAAGAGGGGTAAAGCCACTGCTGGTAGTCATGGGGCGCTCCTGGTGGGTACATGTCAGCTTCTAGCCCCGCTGTCATAGGGCCAGCTTATCTCCTATACTAACCCGAATGAGTTCTATCACACAGGCTCAAATCTTTTCCCTAGCGCCCCTGGGGCAATGGACCGCGCAGGCCCTTGTCAAGATGGCTTAACCTCTAATAGGTGTTAGCTTCTATACAACGCTGGATAGCTGCTTCGTCGCCTCGGTAGACGTATTCACAGTTAGCGGCCTCAGCTGAGCTCAGGAACCAGGAATTAAGCAGGAACATGCCCACGGTAAGTGGCAGGCAAAGAGCACCCAGGGCGATACCGCCCCATGCAAAACCGGAGGTCTGGCCCGCTAACTGCGTCTGGGGTGAGCGGGATTTAGACCGCAGGGCCTGGATCCCCAGGACGATAGCGCCCACAGCCGGAATCAGGGCAGCAAGAGCCAGGATCCCGGCAAGGAAAACAACCAGATAGCTGGTAACGGCAGCAGAAAAAGACATCACCGCAAGGTAGTAGCCTTTGCCTCTCTTGTCCCGGACGAGAGCACCGTAGGGCTTACGGAATTGGGGTGGTACCAAAAACTCTTGGGGTTCGCCGGGGGTCACAATATCGAAAGCGGGCACAAGCGGTACCTGTGGAGGAAGGTTCCCTACTGCTCCCGGCTGAGGGGGCAAGTTCGGTGCAGGGTTCTGAGTAGTCACAGCTTGCTTCTCGCTTTCGCGGGTTGGTTATACCGGCATACTTAGCTTATCAGCTCTGCAGTTTATGACAGCGGTCTTTTGTAGCGGCCAGCTAGGCTGAGACCCTGGCTATCATGACAGTTTAGAAATGAAGGTAAAAATCTAGCACCGGGGCGCTAGCACAGGTCAGAAAAGCCCTCAAGCTAGGCAAATGCTTGTCAGTATAAAACCTAGCTCAAGGGCTTCAGCTGTACCCAAACTTTTTTGCTTGTAGTACAAATGGTGGAGATGCGGGGAATCGAACCCCGGTCCGATGTGGCGTCAACGGGTCTTCTCCGTGCGCAGTTTGTGAAATCGGTGTTTTCGGCTACCTTGCTTGCGCAAACACTTACAAGGCCTAACCTATTCGTATAAAAGTCCCGGCAACCCCTACGAAGAGAGTTACCAGCAGTGGCCTTTTAAACTGATGGTAGGGGCTGAGCTAAAGGCAGGCTCAGGCTACCAGACTGCATCGCTGGGTTAATTAGGCAGCGAGTGCGAAGTCAGTGCGCTTAGATTCTGCACTTATTTTTTTGCAGAGGGCGTTTACGAGATAACCCTGCATCCTCGGCACGCTTCATCCATCTCAACTCACATCGTCGAAACCGATCATCCCCATATTCTTTTATCAAAGAACCCCAAGTTTGATGTTCCCGCTCCTCGCTCGGGCCGCAGCCCATATGAGCGATGACAGGCCACCAATCTCAGGGTCCTCATACTATCACTGGTATTACCTGGCTGTAAAGGTTCGATAGATGCTAGGAGTTCTGATATTCACCGCTAGAATAGTCGAATTCAAGACCCAGCTGTTCATTGAGGCATTGCTCTAGCTGGGTCTCATTATCTGTGTACTGCGAGCAATTCTCCATAGCTGGTCCGATGGCAGCGAACATCCACCCAAAAAGAATAAGCATGAGAATAGAGATGAGAAGACCTAGGGCTCCGGTAACAATACCGGTAATTGCAAACCCTTTTCCTCCACCCCCGGTCTTGGTTTTGACCAAGGCCACAATACCCAAGACAATAGCCACCAAAGCAAAAATGCCACCGATTACTGCCCACCCTGAGATAAAGCCTATGATACCCAGCACCATAGAGGCGATAGCTAGCCCTTTTGGCTTATTGGTCTCAGCAGCAGCGTACGTAGGATAGCCACCGGCAGGGTACTGTGAATAGCCATATCCCGGAGCAGAATAATTGGGCTGCTGCTGGTTGGCTGCCGAGGTATTACCGTACTGGGGCTGGGATGATCCGTAGCCGGTATCCCCCTGTGCATTGGCCTGAGCTTGGCCATAACTATCTGAGGAGGTTTGCCCCCCGCTGGCTTGCTGACCATAGTCAGTTTCAGGCTGGCTGGTAGCTTGCTGATTGAGTTCAGCGTCAGCTCCGTTGGTGCCTTGGCTGTTGCCGTACTGGCCGTAGGGATTGTAATTGTTGTTGTTTCCGGTTGTCATGGTGTTCTCTCCAATATGTTTTCTTTAGCCGAGGTTTTTATAGCGCATAGCCCGCTGGGCTTCCAGGTTATCCTGGCGTTCCTTGAGAGCCTGGCGCTTGTCGTAGTCGCGCTTACCGGTGGCTAGAGCTATTTCTACTTTAGCCCGCCCCTTGCTGAAATAGAGTTTGAGGGGCACCACAGTGTAGCCGCTCTCACGCAATTTTTGGGCAATCTTGTTAATCTCGCTGCGGTGAAGCAGGAGCTTGCGGCGACGGCGGGCTGCGTGATTGGTCCAAGAGCCCCGCCCGTACTCGGCAATATGGATGCCTTCAAGCCACAGCTCATCACCGTACATCTGGCAAAAGCCGTCGGTGATTGATGCGCCGCCATCGCGTAGAGATTTAACCTCGGTGCCCATGAGCACTAGGCCAGCTTCCCAAGTTTCTACGATGTTGTAGTTATGGCGGGCCCGGCGGTTGGAGGCAACGGTATGGTTATTGGGGTCTTCTTTGGTTACTTTTTTCTTTTTTGCCACGTCTTACTCTTCGTTCTTTCGTGTCTGTCGTTGCCCGGCGCGCCAGCGCACTCCGGCATCGATAAAACCGTCTAAGGCACCATCAAAAACAGCGCCGGGGTTGCCTTCTTCGTAGCTGGTGCGGAGGTCTTTGACCATCTGGTAGGGGTTGAGCACATAGGAGCGCATCTGATCGCCCCAGCTTGCTTTCACATCCCCTGCCATTTCTTTTTTCTGGGCGTCTTCTTGCTCTTTGCGGAGCAGGAGCAAGCGGGACTGCAGCACCCGTAGAGCCGCGGCTCTGTTTTGGAGCTGTGATTTTTCATTCTGCATGGAGACCACGATTCCGGTGGGAATGTGTGTCAGGCGCACAGCCGAGTCTGTGGTGTTCACCGATTGGCCGCCTGGGCCCGATGACCGGAACACATCAACCTTGATTTCAGAGTCAGGGATGTCGATGTGGTCGGTCTGGGCAATCAGCGGGATAACCTCAACAGCGGCAAAGGAAGTCATACGCTTACCCTGGCTATTAAAGGGCGAGATACGAACCAGTCGGTGGGTTCCTGCCTCAACCGATAGCCGCCCAAAAGCGTAGGGAGCTTTGACCTCAAAGGTCGCTGATTTCAGGCCGGCTTCTTCAGCGTAGGAGGTATCCATGATTGCTGTTTCAAAGCCGTTCTTCTCCGCCCAGCGCAGGTACATGCGCATGAGCATTTCAGCGAAGTCTGCGGCGTCAACGCCGCCAGCTCCTGCGCGGATTGTAATAACGGCTTCGCGCTGGTCGTACTCCCCCGATAGCAGGGTGATAACTTCGAGCTCTTTGAGCTTCTTTTCAATGGCGCGCAGCTCTGTTTCGGCTTCGGCCAGGACTTCAGCGTCTTCTTCGTCTTGGCCTAGGCCGACCATGATTTCTAGGTCGTCAATGGCTTGTTTGAGGTTGATGAGTTTATCGAGTTCGGCCTGTTTGTGGGATAGGGCTGAGGTGATTTTTTGGGCGCTTTCTGGGTTATCCCAGAGTTCGGGTGCGCCGGCGGCTTGGGAGAGTTCTGCGATGCTTGCACGCAAGTGCTCAACATCGCTGACCTCTTCGATGGAGGCGTATGTTGAGCGCAAGGTTTTGATCTGGGCAGAGAAGTCTAAAGTAGCCATGGCTATTAACAATATCGGAAACCCTGAACGGGCGCTTGGTTTGGTGCTAGTTTGTAGCAAAAGGCTAGCTTTCGCAGAGCCTAAAACCTATCAGCTGCTACCTCTTATCAGCTACTCTGAACCTTCCGGCTCCATTTCCATTGCCTTAACCAGTCTGGGTGTTCACCTAGGCTTTTGGTTCTTTGCCCTTGCTTTGGCTCAGTAGTACGAGGCTTATACCAAAAGTCACAACCCCAGCTGACTGTCATACCGCCCCCGAACTTGATCACTGTTCCTAGAATTTATCTGCTGTTAGGTAGGGTGAGCCAAAGCTTATTCAACGCCCATTTGAACTTGTGTTTTTGCCAGAAAATCTCCCAGATGCCGTTTATCTTTTCTGAACAGGACCATATAAATCTGCTGGCGGGGTCAGATGGTATTTATCTCCCGGTCTACTACTTATTGGTGCTTATTCATCAGGGTAGGTCAGACAGTCACACAGCCAAGTTGCTGGCTTAGGACTAGTGTGCCTTGTGAGCACCAGCGTACCAGAGGAGAGGGTCAAGAAAGAGCATAAGCCCGGTATACCTTGTGAGTAGTCCTCATAGATTATTGCCCTTGGGTAGCTCTTGCCCGCGCTTTACCAGTTACCGTTATATTCACTCCGTCGGGTACAACAATGGAGAGCAAGGGTGGGTGGGCACTTGCGGAGAGAACCACCACAGCTGTGTTGTTACCCGATACACCGGTACCGGGGCTCAGCGCCAGATTAGAAAAATCACCGGCCGCTCCGCTCTCGGTGAGGAAGGTCTGAGTAGTGCTGGTGACAGTAGCGCTGTTAAGGTGGATAAGCGCCTCGGATTCCGAGGCCGCAGAGATCCCTTCAACCCTCTGAGCCGCCGACGTTGCAGCCTGATCTGCCAAAGACTGAAGTCTATGCCGCTCCAAATAGACAGAACTTACCCCCACCACAGTCGAGGCCACCAGGAGCAGAACCAAGCATAAACCCACGATAAAGATGAGAACACTCCCCCGCTCAGATTCCGATTTGGTGCTTCTGACAAATGGAAAATACTGAGCTAGTGCCCTAGGCCCCTCTTCTAAGCCCCCGGTCTTACCTGAGCAGAAAGCTGCCCTGGTCAAGACTTTGACAGTGCGCAGAGCGATCATGAGTAGTTTCCTCCCCAGCTAATGGCCCGAGAGGTCATATTAGCCATAGTCGGTGCCCCTGCCCAAGGAATCAAGGGCAGGTCAACTTGAACCGTAACATCAACCGTGACTCGTTCGCCCTGCGCACAGGTGTTTTCGCAGCCCAGCCTAGTAGTGATGTGGTTACCGTCCAGCCCAAAGTCACTTGCTGCCATGACGGCAACTGAGCTAGCGGTGCCCTGACTTCTTTGGTCAGGAGGCAGTTGCTGAATGACCTGAAGTGCTTGGGCGCTGGCATTAGAGGCCGCAAAAGCTGCTGACTGCATGGCAAAAACGGACAGTAGAAAATACACGGTAGGAACCATGAGCAGGGCACCGAGCATGATGAACTCGATCAGTGCATTGCCGGCTTCATGGGAGCGCTCAGTTCCAGAAGCACAGCAGCCCTCTCTTAGCAGGCCTAACCTTTGCTCCACACGGCGCCTACATTCAGTCACCTTGAAGAACAGCATGTCCGGTCACCTCCCATGTCCCGCCCAAACCGAAAGGTCCAATCACAGGAATTGGCGCAGCAACTCTGATTTCTACAGCCTCTGCCCCCTGCCACTGGGTCACAGAGCTAGTCACGCTTGTGGAATAGCTCTCCGGTAAAACGCTATAGAGAAGCTCGCGAGTTCTTTCTTCGCCATCACCTGGGGTGCGGTCTAGCATGGCACCATACCGTGCGCCCTGAGAGGCGGCGTCCTGCACCACGTTTTTGGTAAACATTGCAAAAGCTATTTGCAGAACACCCAAAAAGAGCATGAGCACCATAGCTGAAACCATCACGAATTCAGCAGGGGCGTTCCCTCTTTCCTTCTCTCGAGCTAGTGATGGCATGGTAGGCGCGGCCTTAGCGATTCATCATGGCCATAGCATTATTAAACATGCTGATCAAGGCATCCTGAGCGACGACCAGGATAGCTGCAACTAAAATTGCG
>NZ_JBLXXT010000009.1:0-80658 GCF_048513575.1 Rothia sp. CCM 9417
GTATTTGGAATCTTCCACTTTTTCTTCTTTCGCGCTACATGCTGAAACTAAAAGACAGAGCGGCAGTAGGACTGCCAGTAGTTTTTTATAGAACACCGTTCCCCCTATTTACTGCGGTCCAGAATGAAGTCTTTGTGTGACGGATCATCCCTTAGGGTAGCACTACCCCGTTTGTAGACCCAATCAGGGTAATCAGCGTTAAAGGTAATCTCAGAAGAATTAATCATCCCAGCATTGTCGGTTGTAATGAGAATTCCGTTGGCATAGGAAGTCCTTCCGGGGGAGTTATAGCCCGTCCCATCAGCCGGATTCACCGGGTGCCCCTGCACAGCACCAAATTGACCGTCAGCAGAGGCCTCCGAAGATAGGGTAAAACTATTTTTAAAAGCGCGCGGGTCAAACCTACCGCTAGCGTATTCACCGGCGCGAGCAATGTTATCAGCATCAGCTAGTGTGCTATACATTTGTGGATGCCCCTGACCGTCCTTCCCCAGGTATTCAAAGGACATGGCATTCGGGTCACCAAAATAGAATTTGGGCCACCCAGCGGCTCCAATATTGTAATAAGCCTCAATGGGTGAATTTACATTTTGTAGCGTAAAACCAGCGGTTGTAGAGCCGTAGGAATGGTTCCACAAATAGATTTTACGGTTATCATCCCCGAACGAAAGATTATTGCCCAGCACGTTCAAGGCATCAACCGCGTTAGCATTGCGCTCGGAAGCAATCTCGGCATCGTGAGTTGAAAGTACATCCAGCCCTTGGGGGGGTTACATAGTTCAGGTTGATAACCACAGCGTGGGCAGTTTTGCTGTTGTTATCCCTGTAGATATTTTTTTGGTCGTTGTAGATTCTTTGGCCCATCCCCGCCAAATCTCCATCGTTCGGATCAAGACTGGTCTTGGGGTGGTTAAGCATCCCAGGATTAAAAATAGTCACGACATCAGCCCGATCCAAAACACCGTACGCAATTGTAGTGAGTACATCGTCTGTCTCGACTTTGTCCTTTCGATGTTCTCGACCGAACCCGTCGTAGCGCACCGTCGTACCCATATTGGACAAATCAAGATTAATGAGGCTTCGAGGAGCGCCATACTGCTGGTCGTTTATAGTTTTTTGAATGAGCAGCAAGGTATCCTTGGCGTAATCAGATAAGAGCTCTGGGTGCTCTAGTTTCAGGTTCAGTAAAGTCATATTTGCCTGGTGCCGGTCAGAGTACCGTACGCCCTCAAGATTTCCCACGAAACCAGGCATCTGTGCAATCAAAGCAGCACGCTGTTCCTCCGATAAGCCATAAACATGAGAGCCGTCAAGATTCCACCAGTCCCGTGATGCCTGCGCATTACCAACACCATCATTAGACACATGCACAGGCAGGCCCGCTAATTCAGGGTACCGCCGGGCAAAATCAGCAATCTCAGCCGGCGATAGCAAAGCAATACTAGATAGGTACTCCTGCAAAGCTTCAGGGCTTTCAGCAGTTTTCTCCGACAGGAGCTTCAAATCACGAGCAGAAACCGGCGGGTTACCCCGAATCACATCGGGCGAAAGCTCAAACAATGAGCCTCCCGATGCAGTTCCCAAAGCAAAATTAGGCACCCCATGATTGGTATGCGCCAGGGCGAACATATCCCCCACCGGAGTCAGCTTATACTCAGCACCTAAGCCTTCCCCAGCAGTCTGATATTCACGTGCAAGACCACGAACAATCTCACGTTGCGCCTCCAAAACCTGCTGCGCATCCGATAGTTCAGTGGCGAACCCTGCAATACTTTTTTGGGTATCTTCCCTCTCTGACTTATCGTCTATGTGATTCAGGCTTACAGTCAATGCCGCCAATTTTATGGAACATTCCCTAACGCTGTCTTGCGCCGCAGTCGCTAGACGATGCGCTTCCTGAGCACGCCCTTTAATATCAATCAGAGTTTGCTCCCAACGCTGAGCTAACTGCGCCATGCGATCAAATTCTTTGTGAACCTGCCAAATAAAGTATTCTCCAAGAGACAGGGACTCGTTGAGATAGCGAACTTTATAGCCTTGCCCGGCAAGCTCCCCAGTGGCCCTAAAAGAAGAAAGCGCAACATTAAGTGCCTCTGCTTTGTTATCCCACATCGAGCGAATCGCGACCCAGTCAAAAGGACTTCCTGGGGCAGGGTCCCCAGTGTCAAAAAGTGACCAGTCCTGAGGGTAGCTACCAATGGATAGAGCAGACGGAGCAGCTTGTGATTGAGCAAAACTACTGAGTGTTGATCCCATGCCTCTTTAAACTCTTTCTTGATAACTTGCTATCGCTGCCGCCGCTGCTCCACCGCAACTCATAATTTACCTTAGGTTAACAACGCGCAAGGTAACAACTATGACAACATTGGGTTCCGGCAAGGCTCATTACCCTGAATGATGTGGAGTAAAAATGTCCTCGATTCTACAGCTAAAGGCGGCGGCTAGCTGGAAGGCTAGGGGCAGGGAAGGGTCAAAACGGCCCTTTTCGATGCTGATAATGGTCTGCCGGGAAACTCCCAGCCGGTCCGCCAGCTCCTGCTGGGAGTAGCCGCGCTCTGCCCGCAGTTCTTTGAGACGATTCTGCACGGGCTAGACACCCCTGCGCCGGTAGAAGAGATAATAGAGGATGAAAATGATACAGGCAGACTCAGTAGCTACCGTCAATGCCAGGTCTCCTGGAACCTCCCAACCTAGAGTAGCCATTAGCCCACTGGATAGTCCCATTCCCGCAATCATTATATAAAAAGTATTTTCTGCTGCCTGGGCAAACCAGTGGTTTTCAACGCTATGTTCAGACTTAGGGTTCCCCCCTTTTAAGGTGGAACGGTCCACCAAAAGGGCCCAAATGATTGCCGCTACTACAGGCCATACAGGTAAGGAAACCACAGGAAGAGCCCAGCCCGGCAAGTCCTCCTGCCGGAAGCTCACAATGCCCCAGCCCACTAGCAAGGAAAGAGCCGCACCGCCAACAATACTGATGGTCAGCAGGGTTGCTTGCCCGCCACCATAGCGGGAGCTACCCCAGGTGCTTACTTTCTTTTTGGTTTCCATTTCAGACTCCTTATGTCAAAGGTGCTTTACATTTCTCTGTAAAACAGACTTTACACATCTCAGCATTTTTAAGTCAAGCACACTTTACACACAGGGAATAGAAAAGCCCCTCCCAGTACCCAGCTCTACAAGGCTAGGTATCGGGAGGGGCTTATCCACACGCTAGCTCACTAGCTCTACGGCTTTCGGGTCAACACCCTTAAACGCCAGCCCCGAGCCAGTTGACCCGAAAGTCGTAGAGCTAGAGCAATCTAGGTAGTACCTTGCTAAGGCCTTACTGCAACCCTCACAGCCACAATTACCTTGTACCCTTAGCTGGCGACAAACTCCCCGTAGCCCAGGTCGGTCAGGGCCGCGCGCAGTTTCTCAGCCGCCTCGTCCATAAGTGCGGGGTCAGGGTTACGGTTGGCCTGTTCAAAGGTAAACTCACTCTGATCAAGAGCTGGCCACACGTGCAGGTGGGTATGAGGTACGTCGAAACCGGCAATCATCATGCCGACCCTAGTCGGGTCAAAGGCCTTTACCAAGCCGCGAGAAACCTTGTGAGCCACAGCGAAGAGGTGGGCGCTCAGTTGCTCGGGTAAGTCAACCCAATGGTCAATCTCCAGGCGGGGAACCACCAGGGTATGCCCGTACTGGAAAGGCTCAATGGTAAAGAAAGCAAGGCAGTGCTCGTCCTCCCAGATGAGACGGCCGGGAATCTCGCGGTTAATAATCTTAGTAAAAATGGTGCTCATAGCCACTCCCCTAGTTGTTCTCTAGATCAACGGTGGTACCCGGTGCCAGGTACTCAAACTCTGTACCGTACTTCTTACCAAAGTTGGTTGCGTGCCCCACAATCATGTTCCTTCCCGTCTCTGCCAGCAGGGAGTCATGAATCTGATAAGCCTTCTGCGCCCGCACCGCAATAATAAAGTCGATGACTTCCTGGATTTTGTTCCAAGGGGCGTGAATGGGTACCAGCAGGGTTTTGACCTCGATACCGTGAGGGACCACAAAGGAATCGCCAGGGTGGAAGAGATTATCATCAATCAGGTAGCCCACGTTGTCGATAGTCGGCAGGAGCGGGTGAATAACCGCGTGATTACCGCCAAAGGTTTTGATGTTAAAACCGGAGAGGGTCAGCTGTCCATCTGCTTCTACGGCCAGAGCCTGAGCCTGGGGTAGCTCTTTGAGGACCGCCTGAACCACAGCGGCAGGGGCGTGCAGGGTAGTCTGCGGGTTCTCTTTTAAGAAAGCCAGTACCCTACCCTCATCGAAGTGGTCGGGGTGTATATGGGTGATCAGAACATGGTCAGCGCCATCTAGGGCCTGCTCAACTTCCGAGAAGTTGCCGGGATCCAGCACCAGCACGGCGCCGTCTTTTTCTAAACGAAGGCAGGAGTGGGTGTATTTAGTAAGTTTCATACCTCCAACCCTAGTATCTCGGTCTAGCCGATACCAGTACCAGGGAGCACACCGAGCAAGCGGCGACCTAAGCCCTGCCGGTTCGCTCTATCGTGTACAGTAAGGCAAAGAAAAACAGACCTGGACCCCACGAGGATGCTTTCATGGCGACCCAACCGGCATCGGCTACTACCAAACCTGTAGAAATTAGAAACACCAAACAGCGTCGCGCTGTAACCGCAACCCTTGAAACGCTTGAGGATTTCATCTCGGCGCAGGATCTGCACCAGCTCATGCTCTCACGCGGCGAGAAGGTTTCCCTGGCGACGATTTACCGTCTCTTGCAGTCCATGGTGAACGCCGGTGAGGTCGAAACCCTCAAAACCGAAGAGGGCGAAGCCATTTACCGCCAGTGCGGCCTTGAGCACCACCATCACCATATTCTCTGCCGGTCCTGCGGGGCGGCCCAGGAGTTTGAGATTCCTGAGCTTGAAGAGCTCGTTCACGCTATTGCCGGTCAGCACGGCTACACCCAGGTCAGCCACGTCATTGAGATTACGGGCCTCTGCGCTACCTGCGCAGCTGAGGGCCGGTAAGCGACCCAGCGGCCAGGCTACCAACTGGCTCGGGTCTGGCGTTCAGGGAGATTGGCAAGCGCATCCACAGCCCGGCTTAGCACCCGGTGTGCCAACTGGCTCGGGTCTGGCGTTCAGGGAGATTGGCAAGCGTATCCACAGCCCGGCTTAGCACCCGGTGTGCCAACTGGCTCGGGTCTGGCGTTCGGGGATGTTGGCACACCGGGTGCTAAGCGAACGTAATGGCTTATACAGCTATTTCTCCAGCCCAGGCTCACTGCGCTTGCGGCCCGATGCTGAGTAGCGCTGGCGTACTGCCCGAATACCGCGGCACATGACAAAGATAAGAAAAGACAGCGTGGTGACGTAGGGGCTGATAGGGAGTGAGCCGGCTAGTGCCAGCAGGATTCCGCCTACCATGGCGACCTCAGCAAAGAGTACCGATAGGATGAGCGCCCGCAGGGGTGAAGCTGTAACCTGAAGGGCTGAGGCAGCCGGGGTGATAAGCAGGGCTAGCACCAGGAGCGACCCCACCACTTGAACCGATAGCGCAGTGGCGATACCGAGCACCACCATAAAAGCGACAGAGAGCAAGCGTAGCGGCAGGCCTTTAGCCTGCGCAACCACCGGGTCCAATGAGGCAAACATCAGAGGCCGCCACATGAGCGCTAGAGCCGTAATGATAACTGCCCCACCAACTACCATAGAGGTAAGCTGGGCCGAATCAACCGCCACAATCTGACCGGTCAACAGAGAGAACTTGTTGGCCGAGCGTCCCGAGTAGAGGGATAAGAAGAGAATACCCAGACCCAGCCCAAAGGGCATGAGCGCCCCAATGATGGAGTCGTTCTCATGCACCTTGGCACCCATCAGGGCAATTATGAGGGCCGAGAAAATCGACCCTATCAGCGAGCCGGTGACCACGTTGTAGCCCAGGAGCAAAAAGAGCGCCGCACCAGCGAAAGACATCTCAGCAATAGCGTGAACGGCAAAGGCATGGCGGCGGAGCATGACGAAGAGTCCAACGAACCCACCAATAAGGCCCAAAACTGCACCGGCGATAATGGACTGGCTCAGGAGCTCTAGGAGCTCACCGTAGCGGTCAAAGACAAAAACTTTGCTCCAAAAGTCAGCTAGGCTCATCCTTGTTCTCCCCGGGTGGCAGGTAGGTGTAGAAGCGGATCATCTGTTTCTAGGGCGCAGTGGTCCTCGCGGTACTCCCCGCCCACCACCACATAGCGGCCCTTGGTGTGAATAACGGAGACGGGGGTTTGGTAGAGATCAGTGAGCACCTCTGAGCGCATGACCTGGGGTACTGTACCGACAGTAAAGCGTCCACCGGCTAGGTAGAGCACCCGATCCACATGATCGATGATGGGGTTGATTTCGTGGGTTACGAAGACCACGGTAGCCCCATTTTCACGGTTGTAACGGTGGATCAAATCCGAAACCGCATACTGGTAGTTAAGGTCAAGAGAGAGCAGGGCCTCATCTGCCAGGATAATAGCTGGGTCGTTGGCTAGGGCCTGGGCGATGCGTAGGCGCTGCTGTTCCCCGCCGGAGAGTAAACCCACCGGAACATTGGCGTAGTCTTGTGCGCCGACGGCTTCTAGCAGACTATCAACCTTGGCCCGGTAGTCCCGGTTTTTGAAGCGAAAGCCCCAGCGGTGTCCGTCCACCCCTAAACCTACAAAGTCCCGAGCGCGCAGAGGCAATTCGGTCCCCAAGGCTTTTTGTTGGGGGATGTAGCCTAGGGCCGGGTTCCCCAGACCCGCTGCAGCGCCCAAGACGGCAATCTTACCTTGGCTAAGCTGGGTCAGGCCCAGAATAACCTTGATAAAGGTTGATTTACCTGAGCCGTTGGGGCCGAGTACCGCAAAGTATTCGCCGCGTTCTACAGAGAGGCTAAGGTCCTTCCAGAGGGTGCGGTGCCCAAAGGACAGCCCACCCCCGGTGATCTCTATAGCGGGGGCGAGCTGGGGGGAAGAATCTGACATAGCTCCTATGCAACTGCCTTTTCGAGGTTGTCGATATTCTGGTTCATCCACTCAATGTAGCCGGTGTTTTCGGGAAGGGTCTCGGTGAACGAGACGCTGGGTACATCTTTGTTTTGGGCGTAACTAGAGATTTCAGCAGTTTGTGCGGTCTGGGTTTGTTCGTTGAAGGCCAGCAGGTCAATCTTCCCGGCGCCGAGAAGATCTTTGGCTTCCTGCAGGGTCAGCGGGGCGATGTCGCTTTCACTGTCTACCGCCGCTGTTAGGTCTGCCGGGGTGGCATCCGTGAAACCTGCGTCTTGGAGTAAGTAGCCGGAGACGGGCTCAGTGGCAAGATAGGTGCGTTTCTTGCTGTCTACGGCTTTGAGGCGGGTGATGAGCTCATCCAGGCGGGTCGAGAAGTCACGCGCGGCGCTGCGGTAGGTATCGGCCTGGTCGGGATCGAGTTCCGCCAGGTCAGCTGCCACCTGGTCGGCAACCTTTTTCATGGTGTCCAGGTCATACCAGACATGCTCGTTGTAGGCGTGGTGGTCGTGGCCCTCATGATCGTGCCCCTCATGATCGTGCCCCTCATGGTCATGATCCGTATCTGCCTCCCCGTGGTGCTCTTCTTGCATATGAGCCAGGTCATCTGCGCTAAAGAGCCCAGAAACTTCAACGGCATTGACGATCTTCTGGCCGGGGTTATCGTTTCCAGCCAGATCGGTTAGAAAGGCATCGTAGCCTCCCCCGTTAACAACTACTATATCCGCGTCCTTGACAGCCAGACGATCCTGGCTGGTTGCCTCGTAAGAGTGGGGATCTACAGCCGTTGAGGCGATCAGCGGGGTGGCTTCCACTCGTTCACCACCGATTTCTTTAACCAGGTCAGCATAAACATCGGTGGTAGCCACTACTTTGATTGCGCCTTGATCAGGTGCGGCACTGTTGGAGCTTTGCTGGCCGCAAGCCGAAAGGCCAAGCACCGAGAGCATCAACAGGGAGGTAGCGGGGAGGATTTTTTTCACGATATATCTTTCTAGCCAGGTTCAGGTTTTCGTTTTATTAGCCTACCCCCTTTTGCGAACCGTTCGCAAATAATATCAATGTGCTTCCTCCCACCGACCAAACAGAGAACCGCCGCCCCTCCCCTAGACGGGAGGGGCGGCGGTTGACTCAATAACCCTGTAGGATGTCGGGGCTTGCCTTAGGGCTCAGAGGTAAAGCGGGCTGCGGCCTCCTGGCGGCGTCGCACATGCTCCTGGGTGGTGTCCTTAATTTCACCCACCAGCTCCTCCAAAATATCTTCCAGGAAGAGCACGCCCACGCTCTGACCCTTACCATCGACCACGTGCGAAACGTGGGCGCGGTTGCGTTGCATGACTGCGAGCGCGTCATCAATCTCAGTTTCGGGTTTGACAACAGACATCTGGCGGAGCTTGCCCCAGGCAATGGGCTGATCCATTCGCTCAGCCTCGTAGACCAGAGCGTCTTTAATGTGCAGGTAGCCCATGTAGGTCCCGCCTTCACGGTCTTCCATGACGAAGCGGGAGTAGCCGGTATGGGCCACCGCCTTTTCTAATTCCGCCGGAGTGCAGGGAAAGACCATGGTGATGAGCTTGTCACCGGGCACCATAATGTCAGCTACCGTTTTTGTACTGAATTCCAGTGCCCCTGAGAGTACTCCTGAGCCGTCATCGACGGTGCCTTCAGCCGTGGACTGGGCCACGATGTTCTGTAGCTCATCCAGGGTAAAGGTGGAGGCGACTTCGGCTTTAGGCTCCACTTTCATCAGCCGCAGCGTGTGGTCGGCAATCCAGTTGAGCAGACTGACGATTGGTTTGAGCAGTCGGGAGATCGTAACCAGCGGCGGAGCGATCCACAGGGCTACGCCCCGAGCCGCCAGAGAGACTGCCATATTCTTGGGCACCATTTCACCTAGAATAACGTGTAGGTAGGTGACCAGGATCAGGGCGAAGGCAAAGCCCACGGCGCTGGCTACGGAGTAGGGAATGCCCCAGCTTTCCAGGGGTGCCGATACCAGGTGGTGCAGGGCAGGTTCCGATACGTTCAGAATCAGCAGAGAGCAGATAGTGATGCCCAGCTGGCAGGTAGCCAGCATGAGCGAAACGTTCTCCAGGGCGTACAAGACCGTGATAGCTCGCTTGTTACCGGTTTCGGCCAGAGGCTCCACCTGCGAACGGCGGGTAGACATAACCGCAAACTCACCGGCCACGAAGAAAGCATTACCGGCCAGCAAAACAAACAGAAGCGAGATAGCGACCCAGTCACTCATCGGCGGGCCTCCTTAGCGGTAGCGGGCTGAACCTCAGGGGTGGCGGGGGTATCGTGCACATAGCGGATTCGGTCCACGCGGCGCTGTTCCATCTTCTCCACCCGCAGGTATCCGCCCTCAAGGGGCACCACGTCCCCGGTCTCAGGAACCCTGCCCAGGCGGTCCATCATAAAGCCACCCATGGTTTCGTAGGCGGGGTCGTCCTCGATTTCAAGGACCTGGATGTAGTCGTTGACCTCATCGGGGCGCAGAAGGCCGGGGAAGATGTAATCGCCGTTGCCTACGCGCAGGGGGCGTTCGTCCGGGGAATGGACGTCATGCTCATCGGAGACTTCGCCCACAATTTCTTCGACCAGGTCTTCCAAGGTGGTGATACCGGCGGTTCCGCCGTATTCATCGAGCACCACGGCCAGTTGAAGAGCGCCTTCGCGAAGCTGAATCAGCAGGGAGTCGAGGTGGACGGTTTCGGGCACCTGAAGCACATCTTCCATGAGAATACCGGCCTCAAGGGTTTCTCGCTTATCTAGGGGTAGGCCGACGGCTTTCTTCACGTGGACAACACCCACGATGTTGTCCTGATCTTCACGGTAGAGGGGGAAACGGGAGTGCCCGGTGGTACGAGCTAGCTCGATAACGTCGCTGACCGGGGAGGTGTCTTCGAGCATGATGACCTTGCGGCGAGGGGTCATGACGTCGGCGGCGGTCAGCTCCGCAAAGGAAAGAGTGCGGTCAAGGAAGCGCGCGGTGTCTGAGTCCAGGGTACCCAGGTCAGCGGAGCGGCGGACCATAGAGGATAACTCCTCGGGCGAGCGCGCGGCAGACAGTTCTTCCTTGGCTTCCATGCCGAAGCGGTGCAGAATCCAGTTGGCGGATCCGTTGGCGGTTCGGACGATGGGGCCCATGACCTTGGTAAACAGCAGCTGGAGCGGTGCCAGGGAACGGGCGACCCGGTAGGGTTCAGCAATTGCCAGATTCTTAGGGACCAGCTCACCAATGATCATGGAGAGCAGGGTGGCTATACCCATAGAGAAAATGAGGGTCAGGGCTGAAGCGACGCCGGTGCTCAGCCCCCAGGAGGCAATGGTGTCACCAGCCAGAGCGTTAATACTGCTATCGAGTGTGTAGCCGGTAAGCAGGGTGGTGATAGTGATACCTAGCTGGCAGCTTGAGAGCTGGGTGGAGAGGGATTTGAGACAAGACATGACTTGCCTGCCCCGCTTGTCCCCTCGGTCAATCTCTTGCTGGACCTTGGACTGGTCGAGAGCTACCAGAGAGAACTCCACGGCCACGAAGAAGCCGGTCCCCAGAATAAGGAGGAAGCCAACTATGAGCAGGAGCCATTCCATTTAGCTATTCACCGCCCCGTTAGCAAAGGTTGGCACTAGGGCAAGAACGGGAGCGTCATGTCGATATGTTACGGGGCTCTTGCCCAGGTGTATGTTAGAAAGCTGCTGAGTGCAGCGACAACTAGAAGGGTCTTCCATAGTCGCCCATTCTAGCGAAAACTCAAGAGAGGCGCGCGGTTGCTTTCACCGGGTGCGAAATTGTAAGGGGCAGCTGTCTCATTCTTTAGAAAGAAGCATAGGGCACTGGCCCATCACATGAACCAGCATAGTCCCACACAAGACCATCTATTGACGCATGTTCCCCGTGGCTTAATGTCGCTTTATCAGCTAAGTACACAGCCCTAGCCAGTGGGGTATGAGCTTTACCCCCACCAGAGGTTGACCCTTTATTGGCTCTTTGCCCGGTGGGGCGTGTTGGACGTATGCCCTGAACACTCCTAAACTAGACAAAGATATGCAATACATCACGCGCCCAAGGGTGTGCGCGATGAATCATTCAGCCCGGCGCCCAAGAACCTTGCGGTGCCCAATGACCATACGAGATGGAAGAGGCGTTAGACAGTGCCAAACCAGCCAGAACATACTGTGCCTGAAGAATTTGCGGGCAACGAGTGGCTCGTTGAAGAACTCTTTGAGAAGTTTGAGGCAGACCGCAGTGCGGTCGATCAGAAGTGGTGGCCCCTCTTCGAACAGTGGGTAGGCAAAGGTGCCCCCACAGCTAATGCAACTCCCGCCAAGGCACCGGTCACCCAGCAGGCAACTTCGCCCCAGCGCTCTACTCAACAACCTGCAGCTCCCCAGCCCGCCGCGACTAGTCCTGCGCCCGCCCTTTCATCACCCCAGGTAACCACCCCAGCTCCTCAGAAAGAAGAACCTGTGAGCACTGCACCCGAAGAAGACCAGATTGTCACCCTCCGTGGCCCTGCCAAAGCAGTTGCCGCCAACATGGATCAGTCTCTGAGCGTTCCCACCGCCACCACCGTGCGCGCGGTACCCGCTAAGCTGCTTATCGATAACCGCACAGAGATTAACAGCTACCTGGCTCGCACTCGCGGCGGTAAGGTCTCCTTCACTCACATCATTGGCTACGCCATCATTCGCGCACTGGCAAACTTCCCCTCCATGAACGTGAGCTACGGTGAGGACGCCAAGGGTAAGCCCGCCGCTATTCAGCACGCCCACGTCAATTTTGGTCTGGCTATCGATCTACCTCGCCCTGACGGCTCCCGCAACCTGGTAGTGCCTAATATCAAGGGTGCAGAGTCGCTGTCGTTCTCCGAGTTCTGGCATGCCTACAACGACATCGTTCAGCGCGGCCGCGAAGGCAAGCTCGGTGTAGAGGATTTCCAGGGAACCACCGTCTCACTGACCAACCCCGGCGGCATCGGGACCGTTCACTCCGTGCCGCGCCTCTCCAAGGGGCAGGCTGCTATTATCGGTGCCGGTGCCCTTGACTACCCGGCCGAGTACCGTGGCACCTCCGATAAGGTCATCGCCCGCAACGGTGTCTCCAAGATCCTGACCCTGACCTCCACCTATGACCACCGCGTTATCCAGGGTGCCGGTTCTGGTGAGTTCCTCAAGCTGGTGGAGCACTACCTGTTAGGTGGCGACAACTTCTACGACCAGATTTTTGAGGACCTGCGCATCCCCTTTGAGCCCGTCCGCTGGGCCCGCGATAACCAGGTTAACCCCGAGGCTGAGGTCTCCAAGGTCGCGCGCATTCAGCAGCTCATTCACGCTTTCCGTGTACGCGGTCATCTGATTGCCCAGACCAACCCCATCGGCTACCAGATGCTCTCCCACCCGGACCTGCAGCTGGAAAACTACGGGCTAACCCTCTGGGATCTTGACCGCCACTGGCCCACCGGCGGGTTTGGCGATAAGGAATCCTTGCCCCTGCGCACCATTCTGGAACTCCTGCGCGAAGCCTACACCCGTACCCTGGGCGTGGAATACATGCACATTGAGAACCCCCAAGAGCGCCAGTGGTTCCAGGACCGCCTCGAGCACGGCTACACCAAGCCTTCCCGTGACGAACAGTTCCGCGTCCTGGGTACTCTAAACGCCGCTGAGGCTTTTGAAACCTTCTTGCAGACCAAGTACCTGGGCCAGAAGCGCTTCTCCCTAGAAGGCGGCGAGTCGCTGATTCCGCTCCTGGACTCGGTCATTTCCGAAGCTGCCGACGCCGGACTTTCGGGCGTTGGCATCGGCATGGCCCACCGTGGCCGCCTGAACGTACTGACCAACATTGCCGGCAAGTCCTACGCACAGATTTTCCGTGAATTTGAGGGCCAGCTTGACCCGCGCCTCACCGGCGGTTCTGGTGACGTCAAATACCACCTGGGTACCGAGGGTGTCTTCACTTCCCACAACGGCAACCAGACCCAGGTCTACCTGGCCGCTAACCCCTCTCACCTTGAAGCGGTCAACACCGTGCTTGAGGGAATCGTTCGCGCTAAGCAGGATACCCTCGCTGACCAGGGCATCATCAACTACCCGGTCCTGCCCATTCTGGTTCACGGCGATGCCGCCTTTGCTGGCCAGGGCATCGTTATGGAAACCCTGCAGATGTCCAAGCTGGAGGGTTACACCACCGGCGGTACCGTCCACATTGTGGTCAATAATCAGGTTGGCTTCACCACTACTCCGCGCGATGGTCGTACCGCTACCTACTCCACCGACGTTGCCCGCATGATTCAGGCACCTATCCTGCATGTCAACGCCGATGACCCCGAGGCCGTTGTACGCGCGGGCTCTATCGCTTTTGCCTACCGCCAGGCCTTTAACAAGGATGTCGTTATCGACCTGGTCTGCTACCGCCGCCGCGGCCACAACGAGGCCGATGATCCCTCAATGACTCAGCCCAAGATGTACCAGCAGATTGAGGAGCTCCCCTCAACCCGCAAGATTTACACCGAGGCGCTGGTAGGTCGTGGCGACATCACCCAGGATGAAGCCGAGCGCGCGCTCAAGGACTATCAGAGCCGCCTGGAGCAGATCTTCACCGAAACTCACGAGGCTCAGTCATCCTCTGCTCCCCTGGTCACTGCCGATGCAGCAGCAGTTTCGAACATTGAGCGCCCTGCCGCCCAGCAGAATGAGGACTCCGTTCGTGTTGCCGGTGAAACCGCTATCTCGCCCGAGACCCTGGCCCGTATTGGCCAGGCCTTTGCAGAGGTTCCCCAAGGCTTCACCGTTCACAAGAAGCTCAAGAAGCTCCTGGATCAGCGTGTGAAAATGTCCACCGAGGGCGAGATTAACTGGGGCTTTGGCGAACTTGCTGCCTTTGCCTCCCTGCTCCTTGAAGGCCGCAATGTCCGCCTCACCGGCCAGGATGTCCAGCGTGGCACCTTCGTCCAGCGTCACTCGGTTCTACACGACTCAAGGACCGACCAAGAGTGGAACCCGCTGGCCCACCTCTCCGAGACCCAGGGCAAGTACGCTATCTACAACTCCCTGCTCTCTGAGTACGGTGTCATGGGCTTTGAATACGGCTACTCCGTGGAAAGCCCCGATTCCCTGGTGCTCTGGGAGGCCCAGTTCGGTGACTTCGCCAACGGCGCCCAGACCATTGTGGACGAGTTCATCTCTTCCGCTGAGCAGAAGTGGGCTCAGCGTTCCTCGCTGGTTCTGCTCCTGCCCCACGGCTTTGAGGGCCAGGGCCCGGACCACTCATCAGCCCGTATGGAGCGCTACCTGCAGCTGTGCGCTGAGAACAATATGACTGTTGCGGTTCCCTCTACCCCGGCATCCTACTTCCACCTGCTACGCCGCCAGGCGCACTCACGCCCCCACAAGCCGATGATTGTGATTACTCCCAAGCAGCTCCTGCGTCTGAAGGCTGCAGCTTCGTCGGTAGAGGACTTCACCACCGGTAGCTTCAAGCCCGTGATTGAGGATCAGGCCAATCTGAGCCCGGCCGAGGTCACCCGCCTGGTCTTTGTCTCCGGCCGCCTCTACTACGACCTCGAGGCTGAGCGAGCTAAGCGCAATGACAGGACCACCGCGCTGGTGCGCGTAGAGCAGCTCTACCCGCTCCCTGCCCAGGAGATCAAGGAACAGATTGCGGCCTACCCCAATGCCGAGGTCATCTGGGCTCAGGACGAACCTGCCAACCAGGGCCAGTGGCCCTTCATGGCGGTCAACC
Source organism: Rothia sp. CCM 9417 (assembly GCF_048513575.1). NCBI lineage: Bacteria > Bacillati > Actinomycetota > Actinomycetes > Micrococcales > Micrococcaceae > Rothia > Rothia sp. CCM 9417. The sequence goes on from NZ_JBLXXT010000009.1 coordinate 14,778, forward strand.
TGCTCCCCCAGATTGGCTACAAGATGGCTCTGGTCTCCCGCCCAGCCGCTGCCTCGCCCGCTGCGGGTACCGGCAAGCGCCACCAGCGTGAGCTCGATAACCTCATTTCCGAGGTGTTTGACCGCTAACTCTCTTAGCCCCTGGCTCACCAAGCAGGTGCTCCACCGTTTTTGACAGTGGAGCACCTGTTTTTAGTCCCGGCTGACTGAAAAACAGGAGCTACCGGCCTTGCGAGCGTGCGTTGGCTGGCTCCCAGGGTTTAGACTAAGAAAGAATAAGACAACCGTTGCTGTGGGGCACTTCCCCCACGGCCTAGAGAAAGAAGCACGTGGATCAGCGAAAAATTCGGCTTGTAGCCGTTGGCGATGAACTGCTCGCAGGCGTTGGGGACCCCCGCACCCTGGGGTGGTTTGGTCGCGTTATGGCACGCACCCCCCAGAACTCAGCCTCCATCTCGGCCTATAACTTGGCCGCCCCCGGTGAAGGCAGTGAACAGCTCAACTCACGCTGGTTTGAAGAAGCCAGCCGCCGTTTTGCCCAGGGTCACGATAACCGCCTGGTGATCGCACCCTCCACTTTTGACATTGACCTGGGTATCACCAGCGCACGTTCACGCCTGAACCTAGCGAACATGGTTGATATGGCTTCTCAGAACAATGTCAAGGTTCTTGTAGTTGGCCCTCCCCCCACCCTGGACTCCGAGCGCAACCGCAAGATTGCTGACCTCTCCGCAGCTTACGCCGATGTGGTTACCCGCCGTAACCACGTCTACGTTGATACCTTCAACCCGCTCCTTCACCACGAGCAGTGGCGCAACGACCTTGCCGCTAACGACGGCCGCCCGGGCCAGTCCGGATACGGCTTGATTGCCTGGCTGGTTCTTCACCGCGGCTGGTACAACTGGCTCCAGATTTCTGAGCCGGTCTAAGCCAACAAACTGGCGTGATATTCAAAGCAGTATTGTGCAATCAGGGCTAAGGTATGCCAAAATGGTGAGAAGTGCCTGTTAACGGGTGCTATCGACCATTTTGTGCTCCGTTATCCTGGCGGGCACTCCACCTTGATCAAGGAGGCTCATATGAGCAAGCGCGGTCGCAAGCGTAAGGATCGCCGTAAGGGTGGCGCTAACCACGGTAAGCGCCCCAATTCATAAGGCAATCACCAAGGGCCCTCACTCTTCACAGAGTGAGGGCCCTTTCGTATGTCTGACGCACCTAGGCCTCGGTATGGGCCTGGCTGTGCAGGGTGTCGATGCAGTCCCGGATACGGCTCTTGAGATCCTGGGGCGCCCTTTCGGAGCAGGTTCTTCGCACCGCCTGCCGGATAATACATTCGAGGTCGTATTCCTGAGCACAATATTTGCACTCGGCCAGGTGGGCTTGGAGCTCTTCGAGATCCTGGCAGCTCAGTGGGTCATCCAGGTAGTCGTAAATTCTGGTGAGTCGTTCCTGGCAGGGGTTGGGGGCGCCGTCTGCGCCGTGTGCCGTGGGCATGATGGCTCCTTTCTTAAACCGAGGTCTTGATGCCGCGTTCAGCTGCATAGTCTGTAAGTTTGTCACGTAAAAGTTTGCGCCCACGGTGCAGGCGGGACATGACGGTGCCGATAGGGGTATCCATAATCTCGGAGATTTCTTTGTAGGAAAAACCCTCAACATCTGAGTAGTAGACCGCCATGCGGAAGTCCTCCGGGATTGCTTGGAGGGCTTCTTTGACGTCGCTGTCGGGAAGACGGGCCAGGGCCTCTGATTCGGCGGAGGGCAGGCCACGTGAGTCGTGGGCACCTGCCTGCGCCAGTTGCCAGTCCTCTACCGTATCGGTGTTGGCCTGGTAGGGTTCCCGCTGACGCTTGCGGTAGACATTGATGTAGGTGTTGGTCAGAATCCGGTAAAGCCAGGCTTTGAGGTTGGTGCCGGGCTTGTACTGGTGGAATGCAGCAAAAGCTTTCATGTAGGCTTCCTGCACCAGGTCCTCGGCGTCCTGAGGGTTGCGGGCCATGCGCAGAGCCGCCGCGTAGAGCTGGTCCACGTATTGGAGGGCTTCGCCTTCAAACCTGGCTTTTTGCTCAGCATTCAGCTCGGGGCCTTCCTTCTGGCTTTGCCCGGTGTCTCCTGCGGTTTCCATGGAGCCTGTGGTGGTCATGTCCCTCCCGTATCTGGGTTCTTATCGTCCTACTCTACCTGCCAGTAGCGGGTAACAGTACCCTGGGCGACACAGGGTATAACACTATCTCCTGCCGCTTTTATTCCTGTGAATTTTTTGATTCTTGTCGCCTGTCTCAGGGTGTACCGGCCCCCTGAACCTGTTCGGCTCTGTATGCTGGGAACTGAAAGAATCTATCGCGCTGCGGTGGGACCCCCCCTCAAAGGAGAAAATCATGTCTTTGGTTCGTAAAGTTGCTCGCCCCCTCTTGGCTTCTAGCTTTATTGTCTCGGGTATTGACCGCCTGCGTACCCCAGGTTCATCCAAGCACCTGACCAAGCTAGTCGATGTGGTAGCTAGCACCAGCCCCCAGCTCAAGGCCCTCAAGGGGCAGGAAGAACTGGTCGGTAAGGTTCTGGCGGGTTCTCAGGTTGCCGCTGGTACGCTTTTTGCTCTGGGAAAGTTCCCCCGTTTGGCCGCCACACAGCTTTTCATCACCGGGGCCATCAACTCCTACGTTGAGTACCGCGCCGCTGAGGCCAACACTAAGAACGAAAAAACAGCCCGCCGCAATGTTGCCCTTGCCAACGGCTCCTTGCTGGGTGCTATCGCAATTTCAGCGGTCGACACCAATGGCAACCCTTCACTGGTTTGGCGTGCATCTAAGCTCAGCGACAAGGTGGCCCACAAGTCTTCACGGCTTGCTTCTGAGGTGCAGGATGTAGCCCACGATGCCCAAAAGAAGGTCAGCGATTTGCTGTCTGCCTAAGACTTTAAGGGCGACCAAAAACTAGAAAACCCTGCACCAAACGGTGCGGGGTTTTCTTCTACCCCTTCTAGCAACCTAAAATAGGTAGCAGTATGCCCTTATAAGAAAAGGTAGGTAGGTTTTTCGTGGTTGATGTGCCCAGCACAGTGTCAGTAGCAGATGGTGACTGGCACGCCCCCACCGTATCGGTGCAACCAGGCGCTCGAGCCCGCCTTGAGATCCCGGGCTCCAAGTCGCTCACCAACCGCTACCTTGTGCTAGCGGCCCTTGCCGATAGCCCCTCGATTATCCATGCACCCCTGCATTCCCGCGATTCAGCTCTGATGATTGCCGCCCTCAGTGAGCTGGGTGCCCGGTTCCATGAGATTCCAACAGGCAGTCCCTTTGGGCCGGATCTGCGAGTTACTCCCCTGAATTTTTCTCACCCACAGCCTAAGAAAGTCTCCATCGATGTGGGCCTAGCGGGTACGGTCATGCGTTTTGTTCCCCCGGTGGCAGCTCTGCTCCCCGGTAGGTTTTCTTTTGACGGTGACCCCCACGCTCGAATTCGACCTATGGGCCCGGTCATCGATGCCCTGCGCAGTCTAGGTGCCACCCTTGAGGAGGGCGGAGATAGGGCTCTGCCTTTTACCCTGATTTCAGACGGCAGGCACCAGGTTGCTGAGCTTACCATTGACGCTTCTGAGTCTTCGCAGTTTGTTTCTGCCCTGCTTCTAGCCGCCTGTCGGCTCCCTCAGGGGCTGATTCTGCACCATGAGGGCGGGGCGCTGCCCTCCATGCCTCATATTGAGATGACTGTTGAGACTATGCGGGGGCTCGGTATCGCAGTCGAGTTCGATGGAGCCAACACCTGGACGGTAGCACCCGGCGGCTTCCCCGGTTTCGAAGTCACAGTAGAACCCGACCTCTCTAACGCTGGGCCCTTTTTGGCCGCAGCAGTGGTCACCGGCGCGCAGGTCACTATTGCAGGCTGGCCCGAACACACTACCCAGGGCGGTAATCACTGGCTCACTATTCTGCCCCAGCTCGGTGCTCAGGTTGAGCTACATGACGGGAACCTGACTGTCACCGGCCCAGCTGGCGGTGCCGTAGCGGGCCTACCCGGTCTTGACCTTGACCTGTCAGAAGCCGGCGAGCTGGCACCTACAGTTGCCGCGCTGATCGCGCTCTCACCGGCCACCAGCGTTCTCAGAGGTATTGCTCACCTGCGGGGGCACGAAACTGACCGGCTGGCGGCCCTTACCGCTGAAATCAACCGTTTGGGAGGCCAAGCGGAAGAAACAGAGGACGGCATCAAAGTTACAGCTCCGGTTCAGCACGGCGGGTTCTTCCTGACCTACGCCGACCACCGCATGGCAACAGCCGCCGCCATTATCGGCCTGCACCTTCCCCAGGTCATCGTGCAGGAGGTTGAAACCACTGCTAAAACCCTGCCCGGTTTCACCGGTCTGTGGATGAACATGCTGGATCAGTTCAAGGCTGGTGACCGCTAATGCGCCGCACCTGGGATGAAAGCGACGTGCGGGTTCGCCCCAATAAGAAGGGTTCCCGCCCACGCACCAAGGACCGCCCCTCCTATGCTGATGCTCACATCGGTCGTATCGTTACTGTTGACCGTGGCCGCTACACAGCGGTACTCGATGAGGGTCTCTCAACAGAGCGCCGGGTAACAGCCGTCCGTGCCCGGGAACTGCGCCGCTGCCCCATTGTGGTGGGCGATCGGGTTGCGCTGGTGGGTGACACCAGCGGTAAGCCTGATACGCTAGCCCGCCTGGTCCGTATTGAAGAGCGCACGAACCTGTTGCGCCGTAGCGCCGATGACACCGACCCCATCGAGCGGGCCGTTGTTGCCAACGCCGACAAGCTGGTTATTGTGGTGGCCGCAGAAAACCCCGAGCCCCGCACCGGCTTCATTGACCGTTCCTTGGCCGCTGCCTTTGATGCCGGCCTTGACCCGGTTCTCTGTATTACCAAGACCGACCTGAAATACCCCCAACGTCTGCTGGACTACTATAAAGACGTTGAGCTCACCCTTGTGCTTTCTAAGGCCCGGGACGGTCGAGCTCCCAGCGAAGAGGGCTCCGAGGGCCTTGATCTGTCCCTGATCGACCAGCTCAGTGACCTTCTCACCGGGTCAGTCTCGGTCCTCCTTGGCCATTCCGGTGTCGGCAAGTCCACTTTGGTCAATGCGCTCACCGGCGCCGAGAGAGCCACCGGCCACGTCAACTCTGTCACCGGGCGTGGCAGGCACACCTCATCGTCCGCCCTGGCACTGCAACCCAAAGACAAGCAGGCCGGAACCTGGATTATTGACACCCCCGGCATCCGTTCCTTTGGCCTAGCCCATGTTGAGCCAGAAACCCTGGTTGCTTCTTTTAGCGACCTAGCCCCCGGCTCAGCCAACTGCCCCAAAGGGTGCACCCACGCTTCTGCAAGCCCCAACTGTGGAATCCAGGCCTACGTTGAAGCAGGCCTAGCAGGTGCCGCAGGTGCAGAGCGTTTAGAATCCCTCCGCAAACTTCTTCGCGTCGATGAAGAAACCGGTGACTCCGAAAAAGAACTTGGCGTCGTAGCCTCCTAGCGACCACACACTCAAGGGTAAAGACACATGACCAACTACAACGATGACCTCCGTCTAGCTCACATCATGGCTGACTCCGTTGACCGGCTCACGCTGGCTCGTTTCAACGCGCAGGATTTCACCGTAGAGACCAAACCCGATCTCACCCCTGTCACCGAGGTAGACCGCGAAGCTGAACAGCATATCCGCTCCCAGCTCTCCCGCGTCCGCACCCGCGACTCCGTTCTGGGCGAGGAATTCGGGGAGACAGGTTCTTCCCCACGCCAGTGGGTGATTGACCCCATCGACGGCACCAAAAACTATGTGCGTGGTGTACCGGTATGGGCCACCCTCATTGCCCTGCTCGATCACGGTCAGCCCGTTGTTGGCGTGGTTTCTGCCCCCGCCCTACAAAGGCGCTGGTGGGCAGCTCTAGGCACCGGTGCCTATACCGGACGTTCCTTGGCTAAGGCCACCCGCATATCGGTTTCATCGGTGAGGTCTCTGAACGATGCTTCACTTTCCTACTCATCTCTTAGTGGCTGGAAGGAACTGGGCATCCGAGATCAGTTCATTGATATGACCGATAGGGTCTGGCGAACCCGTGCCTACGGCGACTTCTGGTCCTACATGATGGTGGCAGAGGGTGCTGTCGATGTAGCCGCCGAACCGGAGCTTGGCCTCTACGACATGGCGGCCCTGGTCCCAATCGTCACCGAAGCTGGCGGTAAGTTTACCTCCCTGGCCGGTGAGGACGGCCCCCACGGCGGCAACGCCCTGGCAACCAACGGGCATCTGCATCGATCCGCGCTGGAGTACCTGGGCACAGACAAGACGCTCTAGGTGCTGCCTGTCTGCGATATTTATAGACAAGGCCTAGGGGCTCACGCTTGCTGTGGGCATGCATGCGCCTTAACTGAATCTTATGCATTCCCTACTTAAAAAGCTGGCTCCCCGAATATTCGGGGAGCCGGCTTCTTCTAGGGGGCAGGGTTTCTACTTCTTTTTCTTGAGAAGAGAAATCTGCTCGTTGGTCCTGTCCTTGACAGCCTCGGTATGAACCTCGGTCTGGCCGCTCTCGGACGGTGCCGAGTACTGCAAGAACTTAGGCTGAGCAGGAATCTTCAGCTGAATGTTAGTCTGCTGAGTACGTTGCTTGGAAAGATCAATCTGATAGAGCATGGTAACGGTTTCCTCGCGGATAGCGTCCATCATGCCCTGGTACAGGGCGTAGCCTTCACGCTGGTACTCCACCAGGGGGTCCCGCTGAGCCATAGCTCGCAGGCCGATGCCCTCCTTGAGATAGTCCATCTCGTAGAGGTGCTCAGGCCAGCGCTTACCGATAACAGAGAGCACAACACGGCGTTCAATTTCGCGCATGGCATCTTGCCCCACTGACTCTTCGCGTTCCTTGTACTGGAGCTCAGCATCAGCCAAGATTTCCTTGACGATCTGATTACGGGTGACCTTGGTGCGGTCCCCCGCTTCTTCGTCTAGGTCCTCGGGTGTAATGGTCACGGGGAAGATAGAGCGCAGGGCCTCCCAGAGCTTATCAAAGTCCCAGTCTTCGGGGTGGCCCTCAGCTACCTGAGCGTCAATGGTTGAGGTAATAACCTCAGTACGGAACTTGCTCATCTGCTCTTGCAGATCATCGCCATCAAGAATTTGGGCGCGGTCGGTGTACATGGCCTCACGCTGGCGGTTGAGAACATCGTCGTACTTGAGCACGTTCTTGCGCTGCTCAGCGTTACGGGCCTCGACCTGGCCCTGAGCGTTGGCAATGACACGGGAAACAATTTTGGCTTCTAGCGCGGTGTCATCGGGGGCACCGGCCATCAGGCGGGCGGCAGCCTGACCGTTGAACAGGCGCATCAGGTCATCGGAAAGTGACAGGTAGAAGCGTGACTCACCGGGATCACCCTGACGGCCAGAACGGCCTCGGAGCTGGTTATCGATACGGCGGGACTCGTGGCGCTCGGTGCCCAGGACGTACAGGCCGCCCAGCTCGGTGACCTCATCGTGTTCAGCGGCTGACGCTTCCTCAGCGGCCTTGAGGACCTCGGGCCACTTGGCCTCGTAGTCTTCGGGGTTATCGTTGGGATCCAGGCCCAGACGCTTCATGGTTTCTACGGCCTCGAACTCAGGGTTACCACCGAGCATGATGTCAGTACCACGGCCTGCCATGTTGGTTGCCACGGTCACGGCGCCCTTACGACCAGCCTGAGCCACAATTACCGCTTCACGGGCATTGTTCTTAGCGTTCAGAACCTCATGACGGATACCAGCCTTGGACAGGAGCTTGGAAAGGTACTCAGACTTCTCAACGCTGGTTGTACCGACCAGAACGGGCTGGCCGGACTCGTGGCGGGCCTCAATGTCCTTAACAACGGCGTTGAACTTAGCGATTTCGTTCTTGTAGACCTTATCGGGCTGGTCGATACGCTGAACATCCTTGTTGGTGGGAATCGGCACAACACCCAGCTCGTAGGTGTTCATGAACTCAGCGGCCTCGGTTTCGGCGGTACCGGTCATGCCCGAGAGCTTATCGTACATGCGGAAGTAGTTCTGCAAGGTCACGGTTGCCATGGTCTGGTTCTCAGGCTTAACCTCAACCTCTTCCTTGGCTTCGATTGCCTGGTGAATACCGTCATTGTAGCGGCGGCCAGCAAGGATACGGCCGGTGTGCTCATCAACAATCAGCACCTCACCGTTCATCACAACGTAGTCTTTGTTGCCCTTAAAGAGTTCTTTGGCCTTAATAGCATTGTTGAGGAAGCCGATGAGCGGGGTGTTCTCGGGTTCGTAGAGGTTATCGATACCCAGGTGATCTTCCACCTTGTCGATACCGCTTTCCAGGACGCCCACAGTGCGCTTCTTCTCGTCAACCTCATAGTCCTTGCCGGGTACCAGGGTGCGGGCAATCCGGGCGAACTCGCCGTACCAGCGGTTGGCCTCCCCCATTGCGGGGCCGGAGATAATCAACGGGGTACGGGCCTCGTCAATCAGGATGGAGTCAACCTCATCGACAATGGCAAAGTTATGTCCACGCTGTACCTGCTCGTCCTTGGTCCAGGCCATATTATCGCGCAGGTAGTCAAAGCCGAACTCATTGTTTGTGCCGTAGGTGATGTCAGCTTCGTATTGCTTACGGCGGACCTCGGGGGTCTGGTTAGCCAAAATGACGCCGCATTCCATGCCCAAGAAACGGAAAACACGGCCCATGAGGTTAGCCTGGTACTCCGCCAGATAGTCATTCACCGTAACAATGTGCACACCCTTGCCAGAGAGGGCGTTCAGGTAGGCCGGTGCAGTAGCGACCAGGGTCTTACCTTCACCGGTCTTCATTTCGGCGATATTGCCCAGGTGCAGGGCGGCGCCGCCCATGAGCTGAACGTCGTAGTGCCGCTTGCCCAGCGTGCGCTTTGAGGCTTCACGGACTACTGCGAAGGCCTCGGGCAGCAAGAGATCCAGGGATTCGCCGTCTTCAACACGTTTGCGGAAGGAGTCGGTCTCAGCGCGAAGTTCAGCATCGGTCATAGAGACAAAGCTGTCTTCGAGTGTGTTCACTGCATCGGTGTAAGCACGCAGCTGTTTGAGGACTTTCTTGTCTCCGCTGCGGAGTAGCTTTTCCAAGAGAGATGCCACTGAAGTTTGCTCCTTGTAGATTTGAAATAGTCGTAAGGTGGGTAGGCCCACCATGCTCACTCTATTGTAGTTTAGTCCTTTAGCCCCTCAGACTCTTTCACCTGTGGGCGTGATACAAGCTTTTCTTAAGGTCATTGGGCGCTCCCAGGTAGCCCTGAGAGTAACCAGGGCCCCATACAATGGCTCCCTCCCCATCATTGGGGAGGGAGCCATCATGGGGCGATTCAGAAGAGCTTAGCTCTCGGTATCTTCAAGCAGGATGACACCGTAGGACCAACCCTTACGCCGGTAGACGGCTGCCGGTGCACCTGTTTCGCGGTCAACGAAGAGAAAGAAATCGTGGCCAACCAGCTCCATACGGTCAACAGCTTCTTCTGCTGTCAGATGATCTGCGGGGAAGCTCTTCTTTCTGATTTCGATGGGGGAAGAAACCTCATCGTGCAGGTCATACTCACCAGCGAATGCGGCTTCTTCAACCGGTAGTTCATCGGTGCGAATCTCAGTGAGCGCAACCTCTTCGGTAATGATAGGCATTGAGCCGGTTGCCTCGGCTACAGAAACGGGGTGCTTGCCACCGGCGCGACGGGTCTTGCGACGATCTCGTGCGCGACGCAGGCGCTCAAGGAGCTTGCCGTAGGTTTCGTCAAAGACAGCGAACTTGTCCTGGCCAGTTGATTCTGCACGCAGGATAGGACCACGACCAATAACGGTTATTTCCGCTCGGATTGAGGCCGGGCCGCTTTCGCTTTCCCTGGTGAATTTGACCTCAATATCGGTGACATTATCACCCAAAACTTCAAACTTGGTGATTCTGCTTTCAATGTATTCCTGCAAACGCTGGCCCACTTTGACGTTGCGACCGACGATCTTGAATTCCACAATTCCCTCCATTCTCAGGGGGTGAATACGGGGCCTTGTGACTGCCTCGTATTGGGGAATCTGCCTTGTGGATTCCTTACTGCAACTTTACGCCTATTTGTGTTTCAAGTCATTGCCTTGGGAGCTTGTCGGGCAAATTCAGTCGTATTTTACGGGGCTAAAGTGCTCTAAACCTATCATGTGTCAGCAAGGTCTACACGAGGGACCCGAGCCACGGCGATAGCCCCTTCCACCAGCACCCCGGCCTGGCGCAAGAGACGCTGGGCTTCTGCTAACGATGCGCCCGTAGTGACCACATCATCGACCAGTATGCAGCGGGCACCAGCTAGCTTATATGAACGCCCCAGGCTGTGGAAGAGCGGCTGCCCTAAGCGTAGCTTTCCGTTCATCGCCCGCTGGCGGTCGTACTTACTCAGGGTCTTTTGCGCACCGGTACGATGCCCCACCCCTGGCCTGCACCAGGTAGGGACCGGCTCAAGGGCAGGCAGGACCCGTACATCCACTTGCCCTCGCACAGCACGCACCAGAGCCGAGGCAAGAAGAGGTGCAGGGGCATAACCCCGACGGCGGGTTGCGGCTCTACTGGACGGCAGTGGAACCAGGTGCAGAGGGCGGCCGCTAGACCGGCTTCCAGTTCCCGCAAGTAGCGCAAGCAGAGAACGGTTGAGCGCACTCACAAGGTAAGGGGCTAGATCGGTTCTGCCACCGTCTTTGAAAGCCAGAATACAGCGTGCCAGCTCGTACTCATACCGGCCAGCCGTATAAATCGGTAAGCGCGCATAGGCAACAGCGGTGGGCTCAACCGCCAGTGTTGCCAGGCGCAACAATCGGTCACAGAGCGGGCAAAGCGCCCCAGAGCCTTGCATAGTCCTGCCAAAAGCCCAGCAACTAGCGCAGACCCTGGGGAAAAAGAGCTCAGCAGTCTGGCTCAGGTGCCCCAGAAGGCCTTTATCAGCAGGTCTCGTCTCATGTCTTTGGAAGAGGTAATGCACACCCTGAAGTATTCCTGGGTCTATGAAAACCAGCCAGGGGTGTGTACACCGGGAACACCTTTAGCCAGAGTAATTCACTTCACTCAGGCTAGTCTCGATCCTGGTCCAGCTCCTACCGGCAACAATATACAGACCGTTTTCATCAGTCATCGCTACAGCCTGATCAAGCCCGTTACCCGTCACAATACGCACTATTCCCTGAAGCGGATCGTACTGGGTACTATGCCCAGAAAGCGAAACAATTTCGGTTTGAGTGGTTTCGGTATTCCACAGGAAAACCTCTTCATCGGTATGCCATTCAGCGCCCCTTGGATTAATATCCGAGCCAATACGTACCGGGGCCATGAGCTCCTGCGGTGTACCATCAGATGCCCGGCGGATAGCAGAAACCCAAGCGGCGTAGTCATTCCCCCCAACGGAGGTCACCACAAGGGCACGGCTACCGTCACGAGCTATCGCAAGGCTGTGCACGGTTTCCTCCGTTAGCCATGTCTTGACCGTCAGAAGCTCACCATTTTCCTGGCCAGCCGGGTAAGCCCTCACCCTTCCACCTTGCTCACCCAGCCAGAGCCAATTCAGGTGATCAAAACTTGGTTGCAAGATGCCATTCCCCCGGTGAATAGAACCAGACCGGTTTGAATTGGCCAGCCATATCTCGTTGCGACCAGCATTTGTGTAGGCATAAAAGTTGCGGGTGTAGTTCATTGCTGGCTGTGTAATAGCGCCGTAGGCTACGCCCTCGACAATAGTCTGCTGGCTAGCTGTATCGACCAAAGCGCTCCGGCTTACCAGCCGATTGTTCTCAATCCCCACCACGGCTCCTGACACCACAGCATTAATGGTGGGTTCTTTATAGTTCTCGAGTTTCTGGGCAGCTACCACCTGATTATTGATGCTCATCTGAACCGAGGCAACCGTAGCCAGGTTCGACAGAGCCTGAGTGAGCTGAGTCCTTAACCGCTCAGTCTCCAAAGCACTTGCCGTGACCAGAGCATTACCACCAGCCAGCTGAATATCAGCTACCCCGTTTTCCACAGGAACCGAGTTGATGGCCAGGCGAGTTTCCTGCGGCACAGCAGTCACCACCGCGCCCTCAAGGTAGGGGGCCGGTCCCTCTAACAAAACCCGAATGAGCGATGTAGCGATCGTCGAGCGTTCAGCAAACCATCGGATATCGGGCACCGCATAGGTGAAAGTCGGGTCGTAAAAATAGAGAGTAAAAGGATTGAACACCTCACCAAATTCAGTGCGGCTCAGAACCGTTCCGTCAGGCACCGCAGAAATTCGCCATTCCTGCTGCACTTTCTCCAAAGAGAACTCGATTTCGGTATCGGTAAAGGTCGTGTATGAGGTAGCCAGTCCCCTGTTATCAATCTCAGTGCTGGTGGGCACCGCAACCACATAGCTATTCTCCCCGGTCGCCCTGGTTGCAAAGGATGAGTTATAGACCAGGGTCCTGCCATCGGGTCGCCACGACTGTGCCAGGTCTTTAGTCAGATACTGGCGGGCAACACTGTAATCGTCGTTCACACCGGTTCCAGCGTGTAAGAACCCCTCAATAATCTCTGAAGGACTGGCCCCCGGCTGAGGGCCTTGCGGACCGGCAGAGGCACCAGCAGTTGAACCCGTCGCCTGCGGGTCAGCGTAATGGTTGACCTCACCGTCAGTTGGAATCGTAGCGCAGGCGCTTACAGATGCAACTAAGGAACTCAAAGTCATGCTAAGGGCGGTGCGGCGTGAGATCTTAGCCATCGGTGGCCTCCGGTCGGTCGTATTCGTCGATGCTTCCTTCTAGCGGTCGGGCCTCCAGAGCCAAAGGCTCAGGAGCAAGAGGCTCACCGCTCAGCAAGACAGGCGAAGGACCCATCGGTAGGTCCTGGTCAACAGGAATGGTCATGCGGAAGCAGGCGCCCTCTCCCTTGATACCCCAGGCTTCTAGCAGGCCCTGGTGAAGACGTACATCTTCTGCTGCAATGGACAGCCCCAGCCCGGTACCTCCCAGGGTGCGCTTGCGCGAAGTATCCGCACGCCAAAAACGGTTAAAGACTTGCTCGGTTTCCTCGGGGCTCAAACCGATACCGTGGTCACGGACAGCAAGGCCCAGAGTGGTTTCGGTGGCATCCACATACACATCAATAGGTCTACCCTCTGAGTGCTCTACCGCGTTAAAGAGCAGATTCCGCAGAACACGCTCAATCCGTCGGTGGTCCATATCAACCATGATCTCGGTGTGGTCAGTATGAACTGTGAGTTCGGTATTGGTGCGCATCAGATGCGGTTCAACCGCTTTGAGCACCTCATCAAGCACAGCCATAAAATCCACCGACACGATTTCTAGGGTCTGGGATCCAGCGTCAAAACGCGAAATTTCAAGGAGATCTGCCAGCAGGGAATCGAAGCGGTCCACCTGGTTATAGAGCAACTCGGTAGAACGTTTGTAGAGTGGCTCCATATTCTCACGGTTATCGTGCAACATATCCGCTGCCATGCGAACCGTTGTCAATGGGGTCCGCAGCTCATGGGAAACATCCGACACAAAACGTTGCTGCATGGTCGAAAGCTTTTCCAACCGGGAAATCTGATCCTGCAGGGAGTCAGCCATTCGGTTGAAGGAAAGCCCCAAACGGGCAGTCTCGTTCTGCCCCCGGACCAGAACACGCTGGTCGAGATCCCCCGCAGCCAGTTTCTCCGCTGTAATAGCGGTAGAACTAATGGGTCGAATAACCAAACGGGCAATCATCCACACGATAGTCAAAACTACTACCAGCAAGATACTGAACCCGACCCAGACCACCAAATTGATGTACTGCACGGTAGCCTGAGAAGCCGACAGGTCATAGACCAAGTAGATAGCGTAATCAGGGTTCTGCGGTATAGAGACCTTTGTGCCTACCACCAGCACCGGCGCTGTATGTCCATCATCCCAGGTGGCCTGTGAGGACTGCCAGTAGATACCTGACCCCTCACTCACACTCGTAGCCAGGTCAGCCGGAATGTCTTCCCCCGTCACCTCCTTGCTCTGCGACTGCTCGGTAATAAAACCATCTGTAGGAGCCTTAGGGTCTTTGAGAAGAACCCAATGGCGGTTACTATCAGCGCTGCTGGTCTCCAAGACCGTGATAAAGCGCCTCACATCTCGCTGGATCTCGGTACGGCCGGTTGCATCAGAACCGTTCATGAGGGTCTGCACACTACTGAAACCCGCAGCTGACTCTTCAAGAGCCTGGGCCAGGTTTCCCCGGAAAAGTGAGTTCGCTATTTGGTGAGAAATAAACGAACCCACAAAGATGAAGGCCACCAGCAGGAGCGAGGCTGAAGCCACCACTGCACGGAACTGTAGCGACTGCTGCCACAACCTGCGAACAGTATGGAGAAGCCTCAAACGGTGTGAACGAGCGGGAGGCTCTACTGACTGCGGTTCAGAGGTAACAGACAAGGAAAGTCACTGCCTAGCGGTGCCCGTCGGAGGCAGCCTTATAGCCCACCCCACGCACAGTAAGAACAATTTCGGGATTCTCCGGGTCACGCTCAATCTTGGCTCGAAGACGCTGAATATGAACGTTCACCAGACGGGAGTCCACAGTCTTTTCGTAGCCCCATACATTGCCCAATAGGGCCTCACGGGTCATAACCTGGCCTGGCTGGCGGGCCAGGTTAGCCAGAAGCTCAAATTCCAGCGGTGTCAGCGGAATACCCTGCCCATCACGGGTCACTGTATGCCCTGCTAGGTCGATGACCAGGTTGCCAATACGCAAGGGTTCATTATGACGCTCCTCGCGGGGGCGCAGGCGGGCACGCACACGCGCCAGCAGTTCAGCTGGCTTAAAAGGCTTAGTCATGTAGTCATCGGCACCAGCCTCAAGACCCTTGACGACGTCCTCGGTGTCGCCCTTGGCGGTCAGCATAATGATAGGAACCTCAGACTCACTACGAATCTGGGTGCACACCTCGATACCGTCCATACCGGGGAGCATGAAATCGAGCAAAATCAGGTCGGGGTGATTGTTGACGAAAGCCTCAAAAGCCCGGTCACCGGAATCGCAGAAGACCGTTTCGTAGCCTTCTTGAGCAAGCACAATACCGACCATCTCTGAGAGGGCGTCATCGTCATCGACTACAAGGATGGTTTCTTTCACGGGTGTTCTCCTGGATAGAGGGGGTGTGATGCAGGCCTTTCCCTAGTGTAACCGGTTTGTCCCCCGGTGAGTGTGAGCTCAGGTTCAGGGGGAGGCTTAGGCTTCCTGGGCAATTTCGGAGAGAGCGCGGGCGGTATCGGTCAGATGCCCCAAAACGGTAGTGGCACGAGCAGGGTCGGTGGTCGCTAAATCACCGCGTTCAGTCAAAATCATCTGATTCAGAAGCGCCTTGTGAAGACCCAAATCACGCCAGGTTTTCCACAGGCTACGGGCCAGATCCCCACTGGCAGTGCGAGTGATTGGATCAGCGGTTTCAAGGTAAAGACCGCCACCGGCTTCAAGCCGCGCGGCAAGCGGCTCCCAGTCAGCTGTCTTACTCCCTGTCATATCGACGACAGGGGTGGCAATAACCCTTTGGACTTCGGGGTCAAGTGCCAACAGATCAGTACGTACAAGGGGCTGAGCTTCCAAGGCCGCTGTAGCCCCGTGAAGCTCGTTCAGAGTAGCAACCAGCTCATGCCGGGGCACCGACCGCAAGGTACGGTAGCCACTCGAGGTAGGGATAGTTCCAGCTGCCACAGGGGTGAGAAGCGGCTCATCAAACTGAATCACTAGCGGCGCGCCAGGAACAGCCTGCCGCAGTTGGCGGGTGAGGTGATCCAGCCCCGCCATCAGCGACTGCGCTAGATCGGTGCGCGCACCTGGATCCGAGATCAGTCGCTCGCCATTGGTGAGGTAGGTGCTAGCAGCCAGGCTCAGTGGCCCCAACAAGCCTATCTTGAGCGGTGAGACCGACAGCCCAGATTCCCTTCCGACCACATCGGCAAGCACATTAATATCCGACTCCAGCAGGCTCCGGGCTGAGCTCCCCTCAGCGGCAAAACCGCTGGTTATCCGCCAGCCACTGGCTGTAGCATCGGCGCTCAACCCCTCAAGTACCGCGATGGTTCTGGCCAGCAGGCTGGCCCGGTAGCCCCTACCGGGTAGGTCAGGCAGATAGCTAATGTGAGGCTCCCCCAGCTCCCCTCGGATCCTGGTGACTGCGTCAAAGATGTTCTCCCCTGCCCAGCTACCCAGACCGCTCGCTCTGACCGTGAGATGTTTCTCGAAAGTGAGGGGTTTTTCGCTGTCCTTACGGATTGCGAGCATTTCTGCATCGGTTGGCAGGTAGAGGGCTGGTGCGGCACGATGCACGGACGGTTGACCTTTCTAGGGGTGATTGGGCTGCTGAATTTCAGTCTCAGCCGCTATCTTTTCATGGTGGCGGATAACTTCGGAGATGATGAAGTTTAGGAACTTTTCTGCAAATTCCGGGTCCAGATCAGCAGCCTCGGCCAGGCCGCGCAAGCGCCTAATCTGGGCTTCTTCCCTCCCAGGGTCCCCTGCCGGCAGGCTATGGGCGGCTTTAAGGTGCCCTACTCGCTGGGTGGCGCGGAAACGCTCTGCCAGGATATGGACCAGGGCAGCGTCCATATTGTCGATAGTCTGGCGCATAGTCAAAAGCTTGTCCAAGACGGCAGGATCAACCCCCTCCATGGATGTTGCTCGGGGATTAAAATCTGCGTGGGCTTGCACGTCATCAGAAGTTTCTCTTGGGCTCATGTCTTTAGTCTAGGGCGCGGGTGGGCCTTGGGTGCAGGAGTGAATCCCATCATTTCACGGTATGGAACGTGAATTTAGGGAGCAGTGATGTCCGCGCGGTCCAGGGAGTAGGCCCGAGCGATAGTGGACTGGCCCAATACCCGGGTGCCCTGGTAGAGCACCATGGTCTGCCCGGGGGCAACGCCGCGAAGCTTATCGTGCAGGCGCACCACGGTCTCTAGGCGCAGGGCACCAGGCTCAGCGGCTTCATCATCGGCAACCCATTCTAGGTGGGCGGTGGAGGGCACCGGATCTGCGTGTGCCCGCACCTGGGCGGTCACTTCAAAAGACCCACTCTGTGCGCCCTCCACAGGGTCAAGGGCCAAAAAGTGTGCGGCTTGTTGGACGGGTAGGCCTGCCCAGGTTTCGCGGATACCGCGAATCTCGTCAATTTCAAGCAGGTCCTTGCCCCCCACGATAACCTCATTAGTTTTGGGGCGGATTTCAAGCACGAAGCGGGGCTTACCGTCTGCAGCAGGGTGACCAATAGCCAGGCCCTTGCGCTGGCCCACGGTAAAGGCCTGAGCACCTCGGTGGGTGCCCAGTACTCGCCCCTCGGTGTCCTTAATAGCGCCCTCGGTCATTTCAATGTGCTCTTCGAGCCACTCGCGAGTATCGCCCTCGGGGATAAAACAAATATCGTAGGAGTCCGGCTTCTTGGCCACGGAGAACCCGCGTTCGGCGGCCTCAGCACGCACCAGATCCTTGGAGGGAGTATCGGCTAAGGGGAACCAGGCATGCTTGAGCTGTTCGTGGGTCAGCACACCCAGAACATAGGACTGGTCCTTGGCCCAGGTCGCAGCACGGTGCAGTTCGCGGTTGCCGCCCTCGGTAGTAATGACCTTGGCGTAGTGGCCGGTCACAACGGCATCAAAGCCCAGGGCCACAGCCTTCTCGAGCAGGGCAGCAAACTTAATCTTCTCGTTGCACCGCATGCAGGGGTTGGGGGTCCGCCCCTGTTCATATTCGCTGATGAAGTCATCGACTACATCTTCTTTGAAGCGCTCGGAGAAGTCCCAGACATAGAAGGGGATGCCGAGCTGGTCGCAGACCCGGCGGGCATCCATAGAGTCTTCAATAGTGCAGCAGCCGCGTGAGCCGGTGCGGAGGGTTCCGGGCATACGAGAAAGCGCCAGGTGTACGCCTACCACATCGTGGCCCGCTTCAACAGCGCGCGCGGCGGCTACGGCTGAGTCTACGCCGCCACTCATAGCAGCAAGTATTTTCATGGGGTCATTCCTTATAGGTTGTCAAAAAGTCTTTAGTTCCAGCGCTGGGAGTCAGGGGCCTGGGCGGCCATGCCTGCTTTTTTAGCCTGTTCCCAAGCCGCGGGTAGAGCCCCAAGCAGGGCTTGCACGTCGGCTTCTGAGCTGGTGTGCCCTAAGGTAAACCGCTGGGCCCCCCGTGCAATTCCCTCATCCACTCCCATAGCCAAAAGAACGTGGGAGGGTCGAGGCACACCGGCGTTACAGGCGGAACCTGTCGATGATTCAATACCGGCCATATCGAGCAAGAAGAGCAGAGAGTCGCCCTCACACCCGGGGAAAGTAAAGTGTGCATTTCCCGGGAGCCGGCGGAAAGCACCGTCAGCGATTTGCTCAGAATTTTCGGGTTCGGGGCCGTTTAGGGTGGCTTCGGGGATAGCATGACGCACACCCTCAATAAGCAGGTTCCGCAGATTCGCCAGTCGGCGGCTTTCTTCTGCGCGGTGGTCAGTCACAGACTGAGCGGCCACACCAAAACCTGCGATAGCGGGGGCATCGATGGTACCGGAGCGCACAGAGCGCTCCTGCCCGCCACCGTGAAGCAGAGGAGCCAGGGGCGCAGTGCGGGTAGCAATCAGGGCACCCACACCCATGGGGCCACCAATCTTGTGCCCGGAAATAGCCAGGGTCGTGGCACCGCAAGCCCGGAAGTCAATATCTAGGGCACCAAAAGCCTGGACCGCATCGGTATGGAAAGGAATACCGTGGCTTTTGGCCAGCTGGGCGATCTCAGCAATAGGCTGGACTGCTCCCATCTCGTTGTTAGCCCACATGACCGTGATCAGCGCAACCGTATCGGGGCTCTCCCCCACAGCCTGGGCAACAGCCTCGGGGGTAATGATGCCCTCTGAGTTGGGAGAAATCCACACGGGTTCAGCACCTTCGTGGGTCTCTAGCCACTCCACAGCATCACCTACCGCGTGATGTTCAATCGCCGAGACAATAATCCTGCAGGCGGCTCGGTTAGCCTTGGTCCTCGACCAGTAGAGGCCCTTGACCGCTAGGTTATCGGCTTCGGTCCCGCCCGAGGTAAAAATAACCTCCGCAGAGTCACAGTTGAGGGCACGGGCAACACGATCACGAGCCTGTTCCACTGCCGCACGGGCGCGGCGGCCAGCTGAGTGGAGAGATGACGGATTACCGCCTGTGAACATCTGTTCGGTCACCGCTTGTACGGTTTCGGGAAGAACAGTGGTAGTGGCGGCGTGGTCCATGTAGACCCGGGGCATAGGCCTGCCTCTCAAAGCGTGGGCGAAAAGTATCAGCCCTCCATCATACTCCCCGCCGGGCTCTGACCTCTATGGGGTGGTTCACGGTGGAAGGTATTGGGGGCACGTACACTGGTGGGGTGTTTAAAATTCTTTTTTATGCCCCCGAAATTCCCGGCAATACCGGTAACGCTATCCGACTAGCTGCCATCACAGGCGCCGAACTGCACCTGGTCAAGCCCCTAGGCTTTAACTTTGAGGATGCCCATCTGCGCCGCGCGGGCCTGGACTACCACGATCTAGCGGTCATGACCGTCCACGAAACCCTTGAAGACGCCTGGGAAGTGCTGGCCCCCGCCCGAGTTTTTGCATTCACCACAACGGCATCAACAAACTACGCCGAGATAGACTACAAGCCCGGTGACGTGCTCATGTTCGGCCCTGAATCTGTGGGTCTCCCCCAGTATGTTCAGGACGATGAGCACATCACCGAGCGTGTCAAAATCCCTATGGTCCCGGGCCGCCGTTCACTGAACCTGGCTAACAGCGCATCTATCGCGGTGTTTGAGGCCTGGCGCCAGCACGGCTACGCCGGAGGAACCCTCTAGGAGGTAGCCTGCCCCAGGGTCACCTCAACCTGCTGGGAAGACCCTTTACGCTCAACGGTGAGGGTAACAGTCTGACCGGCAGCGGCCTCACGGACTGCGGCTGTCAGCTCGGTTGCTTCGCTAATGGTTCGCCCATCAACTGCAGTAACTACATCGCCCTTTTCCAGCCCGGCTTTCTCAGCGGCACCTCCGCTGGTAACCTCCTTGATCAGGGCACCATCGCCAAAGGACTCTGAAGCGTCCTTATTGGCCGGTGATGTAGTGACAGAAGCCCCCAGCATGCCATGGCTAGCTGAGCCACTCTCAATAATTTCGTTGGCTACACGCTTGGCATAGTTAATAGGGATTGCGAAACCCACACCAATATTGCCGCTGCTAGAAGTAGTGCTGGTATCGGTTGAAGCGATAGCCACATTCACGCCAATAACCTCACCGGCAGAGTTAACCAGCGCACCACCAGAGTTGCCGGGATTAACTGCGGCATCGGTCTGGATGACATTAAGCGAGATACTGGAGGTATTTGAGCTGGAATAGCGTTGCTGGCCTGGCATTTCAAATTGGAAAGGGGATCCGCCAAAGGGGTCGCTACTGCCCGAGTCACTGTTGGAGTCCTTGGCGGCTGAGGATGCCACCTCGATGGTTCGCACCATGTTGGACACAATACCGGTGGTCACCGTGTTTGAAAGCCCTAGGGGCGCACCGATAGCAACGGTCGTATCACCCACGTTCAGTGCCCCCGAGTCCCCGAGGCTTGCAGGTGTCAGGTTCAGCCCGCTAGTATCACTTATCTTGATGACCGCTAGGTCACTGGTCGGGTCAGTTCCTACCACCGTGGCCGCACGAACGTTACCATCTGAGAGCTGGACTTCTAGGTTTGCCTTAGAAGTTGCCCCGTCCAGTGTGACCACGTGGGTGTTGGTGAGAATATGCCCCTGGTCATCCAGGATGATCCCGGAGCCTGATCCCGCTTCGCTCCTAGTGTTTGCGGAAATAGTCACCACCGAGGGGATAGCCTTTGCGGCAGCAGCGGTTACGGCGTTCACCGAGTCAGTGTTATTGACGATAGTGGTTCCGGCGCTGGTCCTGGTGATGCTGGCCGAACCCAGTGCTCCCAGAGTAGCCGCTACCCCGCCGCCCACGCCACCGCCAATCAGGGCCGCAATAGCGGCCGCAGAAATGAGAGCCGTAGTGGAGTGTTTCTTAGCAGGGGCCACCTGCGCATAGTAGTTCTGCGGGTAGGCCTGTGCGGAAGGGGGCTGTCCCTGCACTGCATGTGCATAGTTATAACTTCCGGCAGTTGATGCACCCTGATGATTATGTGCAGGTTGTGCGCCCCTAGCCGGTGCCGGCTGCTGATAGGAAGCTCCCGAGCTCGGATCTACCTGGCCTTGAATCGGGTTCTGCGCATTATGGGGCTGTGCTTGCTGCGCACCCACCGCTTGAATGTGCTCGCTGTTAAGTGGCACAGTACGGTCATCAGCAGACTGCAAGTTTTCCTGTTCCCAAGGGTTATTCGACATGGCAGTTAACAACTTTCTTTAGTGCGAATTACTTACTCGCATATTTTTCAGCTGCTTCTACTATGCTTCACAGTTCTGGGATAGAGATGTAACTAAGCTGTATGTTGACTGCAGGGTTCCATAGAGAAAACCCAAGAGCGGGGCCGTGTATCACCTGCGAGCCTCAGCCAGAACTCTGCCCAAGATGGCAGCCCCAAGGATAGAATATAGTCCATACCGTTTGCCTGTTCCCCGGAAAAGAGTTCCCATGCCCCGCAAGCACCTTGCCACAGCCCTGCTGGTTTCTTCCCTTGGGTTAGGTATTATGCCCGCCGCTTTCGCAGCCGCCCCCTACGATTTGGATGCGGGGGTAAGAGTCAGCGACACCACCTCATCCCTGGGTGACACCTCCGCCCTCAAAGAATCTATCCAGCAACTTGCCACCGATGACCAGGTCAACCTTTTCGTCGTAACAATTGATGCTTTTGAAAGCCCAACCTCATCGGGCCAGTGGGTTGAAAAATTTGCATCTCTCAACAACATGGGAACCAACGATGTTGTCCTGGTCATCGCTACTGAGGACCGCCAAGCCTACTTCCTAGCAGGCTCAACTTCGCTACTCTCCGCCAAAGAGCAAGAAAAAATTTATCAGGACTACATCTACCCTGAGCTAGCAAAATCTGATTACAAGGCCGCCGCCCAGGCCGCAGTCACCGGGATAAAGTCCCAGCTTGGATCCGGGGCCGCAGGCACCTCCACCGGAGCTGTAGCGGTGGGAGCAACCACACTGATTAGCGTTGGTGTTCTGGGCGGTGCAGGAGCACTGCTGTGGAGCAGAAAACGTTCGTCTAAAACCCCTCATGCAGGTCAGCCAAGTGGCACCGCGGCACCGCAGGCCCCCCTGCCCTCCCTAGCAGAGCTACGAACCCAGGCCGGTCAGCAACTTGTGAGCACCGATGACGCTATTGCCCACTCCTTACAAGAAGTTGAATTCGCGCGCCTCCAGTACGGGGAGGAGGAAGTAGCGCCCTTCCTCAACGCTATTAAGGCCGCCAAAGAGCATATGCAGCAGTCTTTCCAGCTCCAGAAACAGCTTGAAGACGATATCCCCGATACCGAGGCCGACCAGCGAGCCTGGTTGACAGAGATTATCAGCAGAACCCAGCAAGCCCAGGCCTCTCTCAACGAGCAGGTCGAGAACTTTACCAAGCTGCGAAAGCTCGAAGAAAATGCGCCCCAGGTGCTTGCCACTCTCAAGGAGCAGATCAGGGCAGTTGACCCGCTCTTCGCCCCCGCTCAAGCAGCTCTGGGCAGGCTCAAAGGCCTCTACGCCCCCAGCGCTTACGGGGCTATAGCCGACAACATCGAAGAAGCACAGTCACGCCTTGAGTTTGCCCGTAGCTCAGCTCAGAAGGCCCAGGAGCTTTTGGCAACCGATAGGAGCCAAGCGATCTTGGAGCTCCGTGCTGGCGAAGAGGCCCTGGGCCAGGCCAAGGGGCTCCTTGAATCTGTGCACCACGCCGAAACTGACCTAGCTAAGATGGCAGCCTCCCTCGACGATGCCCTCATTCTGGCTGAGCGCGACGTTGCTCAGGCTCAAGAGTTAGCTCGTACAGGCGCGGGAAGCAGTAGCCAACTATCGGGTGCCGCCGCAGGTGTGCAGGCTGTGCTCGGTCAGATTCGTGCTGAGCGCGCGGGTGGCCTGATCGACCCCTACCTGCTCAATCAGCGCCTGCACGAGGTACGCTCAGAACTTGATGCGGCCCTAGCAGGTGTCCGTCAGGTTCACGAGCAGGAGCAAAACGCCCGTGAGAAGCTAGCTCATACGCTTCTCTCCGCCCAGGCTCGAGTATCTTCAGCCGGTGAATACGTGTGGGCTCGCCGGGGCGGGGTCAAGGCAGAAGCCCGGACCCGTCTACGGGAAGCTGAACGTCACCTGGCTGAAGCCCAAGAACTTCAGTCCTCAGACCCTGTCACAGCCCTCTCCCATGCCAATGATGCGATCCGCCTGGCAACAGATGCCCAGCGTATTGCTGAAAACGACGTTAATGTCTTTAGCCAAAACAATAGGGGCTACAGGGGCAACACGTCCAACTCAGCAATGCTGGGCGGTATTCTTCTGGGAACTCTGCTAGGCGGTGGAAGTAGCCAGGCTAGCTCCGGCAGTAGCTGGGGTGGCGGGTCATTCGGCGGCGGCTTCGGCGGAGGCGGCTTTAGCAGTGGCGGTGGCTTCGGTAGCGGTGGCGGTGCTGGCGGTAATTTCTAGCTCTCCTGCCACCGCCGGGTTCAGCCCGTTTTCGCTCAGGACGTAGCAAAACCCACACCCACCAGGGCCCAAATAGGCACCGTTATTGACACAATAGAAACTAGAGCGTAGCAAGCCTGCTCTCGCTTACCCCTCCACCGAAAGGTAGATACTCCATGGCCAAGCAAACCATTTTTAGCCGTATCGCCCAGCTCACCAAAGCAAACATCAACGCCCTCATTGATGCGGCTGAAGATCCCCAGAAGATGCTGGACCAGATGGTTCGTGACTACAGCAACAATATCGCTGAAGCCGAGCAGGCTGTCGCTCAGACCATCGGCAACCTGCGCCTGCTGGAAGAGGACCACGCCGAAGACCTCCGTGAAGCAGCCGAATGGGGCTCAAAGGCTCTGGCCGCTTCCAACAAGGCCGATGAGTTCCGCGCCGCAGGCGACACCGTTAACGCCGATAAGTTCGATAATCTGGCCAAGATGGCTCTGGGCCGCCAGCTCCAGGCAGAGAACACGGCCTCTTCTATCAAGCCACAGATTGACTCTCAGACCCAGGTCGTGGAGCAGCTCAAGACCGGTCTGACCCAGATGAAGGAAAAGCTTAGCGAGATCACCCGTAAGCGTGATGAGCTCGCTGCCCGTCAGAAGTCCGCAGCGGCTCAAACCCAGGTCAATGACGCGCTCAAGTCTTTCAGTGTCATGGATCCTACCAGCGAGATTTCCCGCTTTGAAGAGAAAGTTCGCCGCGAAGAAGCTCGTGTACGCGGTGAGCAGGAACTGGCGGCTTCCTCACTTGATGCCCAGTTCAATGACCTTGAAGATTTGGGTAAGCAGACCGAACTAGAGGCTCGTCTGGCTGCCCTCAAGGCAGGCAAGTAGGCCTAAACAATAACAAGCTGTGAAGAGGGGCCCGGTGGGTTCGCGTGTGTGCGAGCCGCCGGGCCCCTCGGTGTTCGGGGCGGGTCAGGTACTGGGTTGCTCCTCCCCCGCTGGTTCTAGGGTGCAGATTCGATCTGGCCGGTAATCCGGTGGTAGAGCATATCGAGCGCTACCATGTTCACGCCCTCTGGAATGATCATGTCCACATGCTTCTTGGACGGCTCCACGTAGAGCTCATGCATAGGCTTGACCGTGGTGAGATACTGGCTCTCGACCGATTCGATGGTGCGGCCACGCTCGATGACATCTCGGCGAAGCCTGCGCAGAATGCGAACATCGGCATCGGTGTCCACAAAAATCTTGATATCGCACAGTTCCCTGATTTCGGGCTCCACAAAAATCAGGATCCCTTCGAGAATAAGGATAGGCTGGGGAGCCACTTCCATGGTCTCATCGGAGCGGTTGTGGGTAGCAAAGTCATAGACCGGCGTCTCAATCCTCTGACCGGTCAGCAGTGTTTTGAGGTGCTGCACCAGCAGGTCGTTATCGAAAGCCTCCGGTGCATCGTAGTTCAGCAGGCATCGTTCATCGTAGGTGAGGTGGTCATTCCTCTTGTAGTAGTTATCGTGGTAGATTACCCCTACTTGGCCGTCAAAACGCTCTAGTAAGGAGTTGGTGAGGGTTGTTTTACCCGAACCGGTGCCACCAGCAATACCGATAATCAGTGGTTTCATGAATCTGCCCAGCCCTAGAAGTGAGAGGTTGCCATCGCCTTCTATTGTGGCATGGTTCCGCCTCTATCTACACACCGTACAGTCAAGCGCTTGATCATATTTTTACGCGACCTTTCATCAGGCCAAGAAGAGACATTTGCCGCTGGTTTAGCTGAATCTGACCAGGAACTCTGAATATATATCTCCTTGTCAGTAGCCACCCCCACCCTAAAACATATGGCACCCACCCCGGCTACCTACCCCACAAAATAACCCAGGACCTAGACCAAACTCTCGCTTTTGGGGACAAAAAATAAGAAAAACCCACCTTTTAGGGGACATAATGTGTGTATAGTGTCTAGAGGACTAACAGCACGTACACCTCAGACAAGGAAGCCCGCTATGCATTTTGAAAGTTGGGTTAGCGACAGGTACTCAAACGTCTCGCTCAGCTCCGCTGTCAAGCGTCATTCATCTCACGGTGGGCTCAAGAAATTCCACAAGGCCCTCCACATGGCGGACAGTATGGTTCGCGGTGAGACTGTTGTGGACTTTGTTGTCGGCAAATACAGTGGCTTGGGCGATACGCTGATGGTGATCACCAACGAACGTGTACTTCTGCTCCGCAACACTTTCCAGACCGGGCAGAGCCTTTCTTTTGATCTTCAAACGCTGGATCAGGCCAAGCTCAGCTATTTCCCGTTGCTAGGTCATACTCTCACCCTTAATGGTCACCGGCTCAGCCGTATCCCAGCACCCTTTGTCGCTGTTCTGCGCAACCTGCTGACCGCAAAGCTCTCAGAACACTGGGCAGTAGCTGCCTAACCAGGCTTCCCCACAGCAATTTTCAAACCGGCCCCGCCCTTTACCTGCGGGGCCGGTTGTGTGCCTACCGCATGTTTAGGTGATTTTGGCAGGGACTAACTCACCCCAGTGAGTTGTCCCGCGCGGTGAGAGCATGTCGCGCTTCATTTCCCAGTCTGCGGGTGCGGAAAATCCAGCTAGGCCCAGACCCACGGCAGCCTGGCCGCACCGCTCTCGTATGCGATTCATTAAGCCGGCGATATCCTGGGCCTCATGCTGATAGGCCAGCCCTTCAAGCGGCAGGTTAAGGCCCGCTGGCACGAGGTCACTGAGTACAATTCCCGCCCGGACATAGGAGGCATACCCTGTATCTACCTGTTCCAACAGGCGGAGGGCGGCGCGGGTAAGAACCAGCGGGTCAGCGGTTTTTCCCGGGAGCTTGACCTGCACTGAGGGGTAGTGAGCCTGACCCACCCTAAAGGGGCTTGTACCGCAGTAGGCCGTGAGTAGGCCTGCTAACTGGCTGTGGCCAACCAGGCGTTCAGCACCCCGCTGAGCGTAAATACTGAGTACCTGGTGCATCTGGTCACGGGTTGTTATGGGGGTGGAAAAGGAACGCGAATAAATCAGTTGCTCTTTGAAGGCTCGTTCCGGCTCAAGCTCGATAGCCTTGACCCCATTCAGTTCCAGGACCGTACGCATGAGCACCACACTAAACCGTTTGCGGATGAGTTCTGGGGGCGACTGTGCAAGATCTGCGATGGAAGCAACCCCCATCTTCTCGAGCCGCACCGTTGTGCGCCTACCCACCCCCCATACTTCGGAGACCGGCAGAGCAGCCAGAAGGGCCTGCCTGCGCGCAGCAGGCAGCAGACCCCAGACGCACACACCGTTGAGGGCAGGCACCTTTTTAGCGGTCTTATTGGCCAGCTTAGCTAGCGTTTTGGAGGGGGCTACCCCAACACACACGGGGACGCCCACCCGGCGGGCTAAATCCGCTTTGATAGCGTGTGCCAGATGGTGCGCCTGGTCTTGGGTCACGGGCGCGGTCAGGAAGGCCTCATCAATGGAGTACTGCTCAAAGTCGGCTGCGTGCTCTTGGAGGACGGACATAACCCGTTGGGAGATATCGCCATAAAGCTCATAGTTTGAGGAGCGTACAGCGACTCCTTGGCTTTCTGCGCGCTCTTGCACCTGATACCAGGGAGTTCCCATAAGATAGCCCAGCGCCTTGGCCTCAGCCGAAAGAGAGATGACACAGCCGTCGTTGTTGGAGAGCACCAGTACCGGCCGGCCCACCAAGGAAGGGTCGAGCAGGCGTTCGCAGGAGACGTAGCAGGTGTTGATATCGATATGAAAGATCAGGTTAGACATGGTGCAGGCAGCGGGTCACAACCCCAAAAATCAGGAAGTCAGATTCTTGCGGGATAGGGATGGGTGGGTAGGCGGGGTTCTCGGGCAGCAGCCAGCCGCGACCTGCCCGGTCGGTGTGGAAACGTTTGATGGTGAACTCGCCATCGATAGCGGCTACGACGATGGAGCCTTCTACCGGTTCGAGGGAGCGATCCACGATAATTTCGTCACCGTCTGCGATCCCCGCATCGACCATAGAGGAGCCGGTGACGCGCAAAATATAGGTGGCCGCGCGGTCCCTAATTAGGATGTCGTTGAGGTCGATGCTGGTGGCCCGGTAGTCCTGGGCGGGTGAGGGAAAGCCGGCTGGCACAGCAACATCGGGGCTGGGAACCAGCAGGGGGCTACTCGCGCAAAGCCGAGCAAGGAGGGTAACTTTCATACCCCTAGAATAGTACATATATTCTATGTTTTATAGAATATATGTACTAATTTAGGGAAGGTGCCCTAGTAAGCTACAGCCCCTCCACTACAGAAAAGTTACTAGATCCAGGCCAATGTATCCCACTTCGTGTATGCCCAGGTAATATCTATCGGCTCGGTAGGAATATCCTGAGGGTTCTGATCCCAGAACACCCCAGCCCTATCCCTAACAATCTTAAAACGGAACTTATTCTCATGGTCGGGCATCTTCAAGGAACATAGGTTCCGCATCTGCTCCTGAGAAAAAATGAAGACGTGAGGATCATCTTCCCCGCCCTCTGCACTCAGAATAAAAAACTCATTGTCTTCCAAGGCAGACGCACCCACAGTGTTCCACGACTCGAACTCCACTTTCACGCTACGCGCATGGTTACGAGATGAGGCAAGGAGAATATTTTTGGTTTCACCGTATCCATTGACGATTTGAAGTCGGTTCTTACCCTGGCTAGCAGAACCCACCAAATGAAATTGAGGGAACCTGGTACCTACCTGCTCGGCCACAAAGTTCAGGGCAATCTGTCTAGTGGATATTTTGGCAGGTTTCTGAGTAGCTATCTCGGGATTGGCACCTGCGCGATGCTCTAGCGCCTGCTCAAGATTTTCAATACGCTTTTCAGCCGCAATAACGCGCTTGAGTAAATCAAAGTAAAGCTCCTGGTCCATAAGTTCCTCCTTGATAACCTGCACTTTTTACGGTTACCACAGCAAAAGATGTGACTTATAGCATTCTTACACAGTTCCAGTAGCATTCGGCAATCAAGTTCTACCGCGGAAGTAACACAAGTTCCATGAAGCCAGAAACCCGACAAGCGCCCGTCTACATGTTTGCCCTGTGCCCAATCAGGTAAGTCCCACAGCAAGACCATTAGGCGATAGCACTCTTACCTGCAGAGCATCATTGGAGCCCGCGATACAGGAGAAAAAGAAAAGCGCCTCACTTTTCGTGAGACGCTTTTCGTCTTGGTTGCGGGGACAGGATTTGAACCTGTGACCTCCGGGTTATGAGCCCGGCGAGCTACCGAACTGCTCCACCCCGCGGCGACTCATATAACTATACGCACCCCTACTCCTCAGCGCAAGTTGAAAAGACTATTTGTGAGTGAGAGTACATTTGTAGTTCCGCAAAAACTTAACTCACCTGCCCCTGGCTCTCTGATCTGCCCAGTCATACTGCTGGGCAACCAGCCCCCAGAAACCTAGCCAGCACAAAAGGCGCGGTGCCCTCCCCCGCAGGGGAGAGCACCGCGCCCTCAGGTGAAGCCAGGCTAGCTAGCCCAAGAAACCGGACAGCTAGAGCAGGCTAGTTACCAGCTGATGCTGAGGGGCTAGCCGAAGGACTAGCGCCAGAAACCTGACCTTCGATACCCTCAGCCTCAATCGCGCGCTGGAGGGCATCATTCAAACGCTTCTGAGCTTCACCGTAGGCAGTCCAGTCACCGGCCTTCATAGCGGCATCCGAATCCTGCATAGCCTTACGGGCATCCTGTAGCGCGCTCTGCAGGGTGCCACTGTCACCACTTGCGGTGCCGCCGGTGGCCTGAGTGGCCTCGGACTCATCGACACCGGCGTCGGCGGCTGTCTGAGCACCTGAGGAGCCACTAAAGAGCTCGTTCAGGGCCTCCTCCAGGGTGGGGGCAAAGCCAACCTGCTCACCAAAGCCCACCAGCACGCGGCGTAGCGACGGATAGGCCGCATCACCGGAGGACTGAACATAGACCGGCTGGACATAGAGAATACCGCCGCCCACGGGCAGGGTCAGCAGGTTACCGTTGATAACGTCCGAAGCGCCCTGGCGGAGCAGGTTCAGCTCGGTCGAAACCGCAGTATCAGAGTTAAAGACGTTCTGCGCCTGGCCGGGGCCAGGAACCACCGATGAACGCGGCAGTTCCAGCAGGGTCAGTTTGCCGTAGCCTGCGGCCTTCTCGCCGTCCTTACCGGTCCCCGCGTCACCGTTAGCAGAGAGGAAGCCGTACATGACGTTACGGGTGTTGCTATCCGACTGCTGAGGGATAAAGGAGGTGGTCAGCGAGAACTTAGCGGAATCCTCGCCGGGCATCTGCAGGGACAGGTAATAGGGCGGGAGCGGCTTACCGCTATTGTTGGTGGGGTCGTTCGGGATTGACCACATATCATCCCGCGCGTACAGGCTTGAGGCATCGGTCACATGGTAGGCGTTGAGCACCTCACGCTGAACCTTGAAGAGGTCCTGCGGGTAGCGCACGTGCCCAATCAGTGATGCGCTCATCTCGCTGTAGGGGCGCACCGTCCCGGGGTAGACCTTCTGCCAGGTCTTCAGAACCGGGTCCTGGTCATCCCACGCATAGAGGGTCACCGAACCGTCGTAGGCATTCACAGTAGCCTTGACGGAGTTACGAATGTAGTTGACCTGCTTGTTGGGCAGAGCCTGCGCGACACCGGTAGCTGTCTCTGAGTCAGCGGTAGCGCTCTCAAGGCTAGCTGCCTGCGAGTAGGGGTACTGATTGCTGGTGGTATAGGCATCCACGACCCACTGGACCTGACCATCGATAATCGCCGGGTAGGGGTTCCCATCCACCGTCAGGTAGGGGGCGACCTTCTTAACCCGGGCTGACGGGTCACGGTCGTAGAGGATCTGGGACTCAGAACGTACCGCATCTGAAAGCAGAATGTCAGAAGACTGGAACTTAATAGCGTAGGACAGACGGTTAAAAGCGTTACCGATATTGGGGCCGCCCTTGCCAGTAAAGGTGTACTTGGCATCATTCCCGCTGGCGTCGTCGGTGGTCTGTGGGCGGTCCAGTTCCAGGGGCTCGTCCTCAGCGCTACCTCCCACAATAGAGTACTCCGGGGAGCTCTGACCAAAGTAAATGCGCGGCTCATAGTCCTCGCTAATAGCACCGGTCGCGCGGATACCGGACTGAATAAACTTGGGCTTACCGTCAGCCTCAACCTGGTTGCCGTAGGCGGCAATCACACCGTAGCCGTGCGTGTAGACAACGTGCTGGTTCACCCAGGATGAGTTGGCGTTCTGCGCTGGGTTCAGCTCACGGGCCGCAATCACGGTATCGGTTTCTACCCCGTTAATGGAGTAGCGGTCCACCGAAAGATTCTTGCCGAACTGGTAGTAGGGGCGGAACTGCTGAAGCTGGGCGAAGGCACCCGAGACCACGTTGGGGTCAAGCAGGCGAATGTTAGAAATCGTTTCGCTCTCCCCCCGCAGGGCACCTGCGGCAGTGGAGGTCGTAGCATCGTAGTTCTTGACCTCGATAGCGTCAAGGCCATAGGCGGCGCGAGTGGCATCAATATTGCGCTGAATGTAAGGGGCCTCAGTCGCCTGCTCGTTGGGCACAACCTGGAAACGCTGAATAACCCAAGGGTAAATACTGCCTGCCACCAGAGAGGTCACAACCAGCACCACGGTGCCAATAAGGGGCAGGCGGAAATTGCCCTTAAGAATTGCCACGGCAAAGAGCGCAGCCACCAGAAGTGAGGCAACAGCCAAAATGGCGTTAACCGGGATGATTGCGTTCACGTCGGTGTACATGGCACCGGCCCACGAACCGCTCTGATCCTGGGTAGCGTTATAGCGGGCCAGCCACAGGCTCGCCGCCCGCACCAGAATGAAGACGGCACCCAGCAGAGCCAGATGACGGCGGAAGAAGACTGTGGTGGTGATGCCCTTTTCACCCACGATGATTCCACCGTAGAAGTAATGCACCACCAGGCCAGCCATGGCCGAGAACAGGATAAAGGTGCTCAACAGACCGGTCCCAAAATTAAGGAAAGGCAGAGTAAAAAGGAAGAACCCCAGATCAAGACCAAACTCGGGGTCGGTCTGGCCGAAGCTCTCACCGTTCATAAACAGGAGCACAGACTCCCACTGGCTGGTAGCACCCGCGCCCACAAAGGCACCCAGCACCAGGGGAACCACCAGGAGCATGAGCTTACGCATCTTATCGATGCTCTTACGGTAGCGCTCCATGTTCTGGTTGAACACTTCCTGGATATCTGCATAAGGATCAGGAACAGGGTCACCGTTAGCGTCAATGCGCGGAGCCGATGCCCGCCGGGGGGCGGGGGTCTGCGGTACACCGTGTTTGTAGGCGTAGCGCATACTAGCCCAGATAGCCAGACCGGCAAGTAAGGTTGAGCCTAGGAAGACAGCACCCTTAGTCAGGTTCTGGGTAATGAACACCTGCAGGTAGCCCAACTGGTCATACCAGAGGACGTCGGTGTAAATCTGGGTGGCCCCAACAAAAGCAATGACGAGAACCGCCACGATTGCAACGGTCATGCCCAGGGGCTTGTTCTTACCTTGGGGCCTGCGTGATGGAGAACGGGGAGGGGTGTTTCCGGTACTCACGGATGTCCTTTAGTTGTCTTGTGTGTCTGCCGCGCGAACGGCTCGGTCCCACAGCGCCACAATCAATACGGGGACGCTGTGTAATAAGAAACTATTTTGCCAAAGAACAGGGTGACTTACGAGAGCTGGCTTACCTTTTCAGCTCTCAGCACCGACTTTAGGGGCAGTGCAGGTCGGGAAGTTAGCGGGGTCTTGGCCCTGACCAATACGCGTCACCGCCTCGACCGCTTCATCCAGGGTCTCCACCTTAACCACCGACAGGCGGCTGGGGACCTTGCCCACCACCTCATCGCAGTTACTGGCGGGGGCCAGGAAGACGGTGGCACCGGCATCGGCGGCACCCTTCATCTTCTGCTCAATGCCGCCGATAGGGCCTACCGTGCCGTCAGATTCAATGGTGCCGGTGCCAGCAAAGTGCTCGCCACCGGTCATATCGCCCTCGGTCAACTCGTCAATAATACCTAGCGCGAACATCATGCCCGCCGAGGGCCCGCCCACTTCTTCTAGTCCGTACTTGACGGTCAGCGGGAAATTAAAAGTGCGGGAAAGATAGAGGCCAAGAACATAGCGACCGCTCTTATCGTTATATACGGGGGTGACCGTTACCTGCTGGGTCTGAGCATCACGCTTCAGGGTCACGGTGACAGGTTGGCCGCCGGAGGCATTAACCCGGTCAGTCAAGTCGGAATATTTGGTGAGGGGTTCATCGTTGATGTCCGTGATGATATCGCCCTCCTGAACCAGGCCTTCACTCGGGCCACCCTCCACCGCGCCAGAAACATTCAGTGTCTCGGTGTAGTCGATACCCAGCTGAGTCAGAGCCGCTGCCTGAGCAACCTCCTGGGAGTTGGTCATATCGGCGCTATTGCGAGCGCTAACCTCTTCACTGGTGACGGTGGGGTCATAGACCAGGTCGCTGGGGAGCACCGTGGTTGATTCCTCCAGCCAGGTCGACAAGGCACCCAGGGAACCGAGGGTTGAGTTGGGTCCACCGGCTACTTGCACGGTGGTCATGTCCAGGTAGCCGGTTACAGGGTAGGTCTCTGCGCCCTCAATCTCAATCAGCGGCTTCTTATTGAATTCGCCGATGGTGTTGAAGGTAGGCCCCGGGGACTCCGTGACAAAGTTCACGGGGATAACTAAAGATAGTAGGGAGAGGCCCGTAAGGCCTGTTGCGCTCACCGTGTATAGATTTATGTGGGGCTTGCGCGCAAGGCGGCCCATCTGTTCCCTCGATAAAAAACCCATAGGAACAAGATTACAAGTAAAAAATTCGCTCCGTCCCTCAACCCAGCAAACTCCCACTTGGCTGTGGGCTAAAAGCCACTTTTTGCGGCAGGTAGACCAGTAGGCTAGAGGGAAAGCGGGGCGGCGCTCCTGTTGCCCCACCGCGTGTTCTGGAAATGAGGCAAGCAGTGTCGAATCACCCCTTTGATTCTTCAGGTCATGACCCCCTAGAAGAGTTCCTGAAAAAACTCCGTGAGCAGGGTTTTGACCCCAATGCCATGAACGGTGCCCAGGCTTTTGATGCCGATGCCCTGCGCAAGATGGGTCTTCCCCTTGACCCCGCCATGTTCTCGGGTATTTTTGCCCAGGTGAATTCTATGATGAACGCTCAGAGCAGTGATGAGCCGGTCAACTGGGATCTTGCCCAGCAGAACGCCCGCCAGGTACTGGCCCTGGGCAAGGACCCTTCGATAACTTCTAGCCAGACCGGTGCGGTACGAGATGCCGCAGCTCTGGCTGACTTGTGGCTTGACCCTGTCACCATTTTTGAGCGTCCGGCCTTTAGCGTCGAAGCCTGGTCTAAGGCTGAATGGGTGGAGAACTCGTTTGCTACTTGGAAAGAAATTGCTGGCCCGGTAGCTACTGAGGTCACTTCGGCTATGAACGCTTCGATCCAGCAGCAGCTGCCCGAAGAACTTTCCGGCATGCTCGGTGGCGGCAATATTTTTGCGGGCCTGGGCGGCATGATGTTCGGTATGCAAATGGGGCAGGCTATCGGCAAGCTTGCTGAAGAGATTGTCTCGTCCACCGACATCGGGATCCCCCTGGCTCAAGGGCGTTCTGCGCTGCTCCCCGGCGGTGTTGCCGCTTTTAGTGAGGGCCTTGAAATCCCGGCCCAGGAGGTTATCCTCTACCTGGCAGTGCGTGAGGCCACTCTGATTCGCCTGCACAAGGCTAACCCCTGGTTACGCGAGGACATCATCGGCCTGATTCAGCGCTTCTCACGCGGTATTCGCGTTGATATTGAGCGTATGCAGGCATCAGCCCAAGAGATTGATTTTGATCCAGCTAACCCCGAGGCCATGATGGAGGTCTTTGCCGGGGACATGTTCGCTCCCCAGCACACCGAGGACCAGCAGCTGGCCCTGGACCGTTTGGAAACCCTGCTTGCTCTCATTGAGGGCTGGGTATCTCTCATTACCGAGCAGGCCACCAAGAATCTGCCGATGGCGCCCCAGCTTTCTGAGTCTATGGCCCGCCGTCGTGCAACCGGTGGCCCAGCCGAACACGCTTTCGCCCAGCTCGTCGGCCTGGAGTTGCGCCCCCGCAAGATGCGCGAAGCCCTGGCTTTCTGGCGGCATTACGAAGAGCAGCATGGCTTTGAAGCCCGTGATCAGCTCTGGCAGGGCCCTGAGACTCTGCCCACCAGTGAAGACCTCGATGATCCCGAAGGCTTTGCCTCCCGCCGTGCTCTGCTGACAGCTAGCCAAGATGAGTTCGATGCGGCTCTCGAAAAGCTCCTGGCCGGTGGCTACGACCAGCCCGATGAAGAACCCGGTGAAGGCTCAGAAGGTGGTGGCTCCCCCAAGGCTTAGGCCCTCAACCTTGGGGTTTATTTGATCCGAGGTAGGTAAGGCAGGCTCATAGCGAATTTGCTGGCCGGGGCTGGCCTACCTTATGAATAATCCTCCTTGATTTATTCCCCTGATGGGGGTGGGGTGCCAGGCACGCGCTGGCCGAAGGTCACTCCTTCCAGAAAGGCACGCGCCTTCTCCTGTTCCGGGTAGAGGGCTTCTAGTTCCCTAAATTGCGGGCTGTGGTTGGGTTCTAGAAAGTGGCAAAGCTCGTGAAAAATCACGGAATCAAGCACGTAGCCAGGAGCACCTTGCAAGGTGTGGAAGATGCGGATAGTGCGCTCAGCCGGTGTTGCTGACCCCCAGCGGTGCTGCTGGTTGGTGACCCAGCGGATAGATGAGGCAGACGGTGCCTGCGGGAGGTAGGCCCGGCGAAGTTTCTCAGCTCTTTGAGCCAAAAGCTCATCGGAAATAGCTCTGCTGTGGCTCTGTTTCTTTCGAGCCGCGCGGCGCTGTATTTTGGGGAGCAGGTTCTCTATGTAAATCTCAAGGTCCTCTGGTGTGCTGGATGCAGGAACCATCAGGCGAATCCGCCCGCCCTCAAGTGGCTGAGCCTGGACGGTGCGCCTGCGGCGGGTGGAGCGCACCACCTCAATCTCCGGGCGGTGCGCGGTGGCCGGCAGTACCTCTCGGATGCTAGCCATTTAAACTCCCTGAGGGGCGATGTCGTCCAAGAATCGTGAGCGCTTACGCCCAGCCCTACCGCCGGGGGTACGCGAGCGCGACCAGGTGAGGGTTAGGTGGGAGCGGGCGCGGGTGATGCCCACATAGAGTAGGCGGCGTTCTTCGTCCACTTCGTCACTGCTCTGGGCAAAGGAGATAGGCATGAGCCCCTCATTGAGGCCACAGAGGAAAACAGCCTCCCATTCCAAGCCCTTGGCTGAGTGCAGAGAGGCCAGGGTGACACCGTTGAGGGAGGGCGCGTCGCGGTGCTGGGAGCGTTGAATGAGGACAGCTACTAGCTCGTAGAGGGTGAGCTCCGGGGGCAGTTCGCTTGCACCGTTGGCTTGGGCCTGTTCACGCGCCAAGGTGCGCTCAGCAACCAGCCGGTCGGCCAGGGAAACCAGTGTTTCCAAGGACTCCCAGCGGGCGCGTTCCTGGCCTGAGCGCTGGGGCGCTTTGGGTGACCAGCCTAAGTTTTTGAGGTTATCGCGTACCAGCTGGGGTATAGAGTCGGTCTCTTCTGCGCCCTTGGCGGCACCCTGAAGCATGCTGATAGCGGCGCGCACCTCAGCCCGGTCAAAGAACTGTTCAGCACCGCGCAACTGGTAGTTGATGCCAAGGTCGTTAAGGGCCTGTTCCAGGGCGGCTGACTGGGAGTTGGTGCGGTAGAGCACAGCAATGTCAGCGGCGGGAATACCGTCCTTTTCTATCAGGTCTTTAATGTCTTCGGCTATACCGATCGCTTCTTGCTCATCGTCAGCATACTCGAACCACTGGGGCGCCGGCCCTTCCGCACGCTGGGAAATAAGTTGAAGGGGGGGCGCCCAGGAGTAGCGGGTGGAGTCAGGGCGCTGTTTGCGGGCGGCCAGCAGGCGGTTGGCTAGGCCGACCACCTGCGGGCTGGAACGGTAGTCGCGCACCAGTTTGACCACGGTGGCCTGCTCAAAACGGCTGCGGAATTCCAGCAGGTGGCGGCTGGTTGCACCAGCAAAGGAGTAGATGGTCTGGGAGGCATCGCCCACCACGCACAGGTCGTCGCGGGCACCCAGCCAGGCATCCAGAAGCCGCTGTTGGAGGGGCGAGACGTCCTGGTATTCATCAACCACAAAGTGCCGGTACTGCTGGTGAATCTGGGCGGCGATTTCGGGGTTCTCTTCGATAATTGCCACGGTCAGCAGAAGGATATCTTCAAAGTCGATGACGTTGCGTTCGTCTTTGAGTTCCTCGTAGGTGCGCAGCAGGCGGACCATGTCGATAGGGCTGATATCGGCGGGTAGTTCCCGGTGGGCCAGATGGGGCATGAGGGTCTCTGCGGTCAGCATGGAGACTTTGGCCCACTCAATTTCACTGGCAAGGTCGCGGACGATAGCGCGGTCAGTTGCCAGGCCCAGCCTGCGGGCCGACTCAATAATGTACTGGGCCTTGTTTTTGATGATTTCGGGCAGGCTCCCCCCAATGGCCTGGGGCCAGAAGTAACGGAGCTGGCTTAGGGCGGCAGAGTGGAAGGTACGGGCCACCACTCCGGTAGCACCGAGCTGGCGCAGGCGCACCTTCATCTCTTCGGCGGCCCGGTTAGTAAAGGTTAGGGCCAGTACCGCGCGTGGGTTGTAGCGACCAATAGCGATGCCGTAGGCAATGCGGTGGGTAATAGCCCGGGTCTTACCAGTGCCAGCACCGGCCATAACGCACATGGGGCCAGACAACTCGGTCGCCACCCGGCGCTGTTCGGGGTCAAGGCCCTCCAGAATACTGTCAGCGGCGGGGGCGGTCAGGCTAATGGGGTGTGCCCGTAGTTTGTCCTGGTTCATGGTGCTACTCCCCTTGCCCTCGCTGTGTATCATTGGGCCCCGAGCAGGGCCGGTTATCTAGTCTACCGCTCTCCTTTAACCGGGAGCGGAGCGCCCAGCCAGTATTCTATGAGGTGGCGGGAGATTGAACCGGTACCCGGGAGCTGAACCTCGCCCGAGCTATAGGCCCGGACCAGCTCCTGGCGGGTAAACCAGCGGATTCTTTCGATTTCCAGGCCGTCGGGTTTGACTGCCTGCGGGTTAGAAATCTCAGCCATAAAACCGCACATGAGCGAGCGCGGAAAAGGCCAGGGCTGTGACCCCAGGTAGCGCATGGCGCTTACCTGACCGCCGCACTCTTCGTAGACTTCCCGCAGGACCGCGCTTTCGAGGGCTTCCCCGCCCTCCACAAACCCAGCGAAGGTTGAGTAGCGCCCCGGCCCCCAGGCGCGGGCCTGGCCCAGCAGAATTTTCTCTGCTCCCTCCCAGCGAGCGGTCACTGCGCTAATCACCGCCGGATCGGTTCGGGGGAAAATCTCGCGGCCCGATTCACTGACCCGCACCCAGCCGGCCCGGGTAGCGAATGTTGCCTGCCCGGTAGCCGGGTCAAAACCTGCCGAAGCGTGCCAGGCGGTCAAGGCGGCAGCCGAAGCTAGCACCCGACCCCAGGCATAGGCCAGGCTCGACCCGCCGTAACCGTAAGCCGCATAGTCACGGATGCCCACCCAGCGACCACCGGCACGGGCCGCAAGCACCTGGGCGATGCCCGCTTCTTGGTTCTCAAAGCCCTGGGCCACTATCGGGCCAAGGCACAAGAAATCTTCAAACCGATCAGTCAGCGCAAGAACGGGGGCCTGCCCTAGCTGGGGTTGACCCGGCCCCTGTGATGCGCTCGTGTTCTGCGCGCGGGAGCATAGACTGCCGGCGTAGAGCAGACTAACCTGCCGGTGCCTATCCACCGCCGTGTAATCCAGCAGGGCAGCAGTATTCAGCTCAAAAATCTCTGCTAGATTCAGGGGCACCGGGCGTTCACCCTCCCCCACCAAAACGCGACCAGAATCCACGGCAACCAGGTAGGGCCGTTGCGCCCAGGGGTAAAGCTCCCGCCAGCAGGTAGGTAAAGCCGGGTCAAGCTCACCGGCCAGTGCCCGCCCCAAACCTGCGAAAAAGCCCTCGACCTCCCGCGCCCCTGCACAGGCAGGCACCCCATCAGCCACCAGCGGTAGCGGCCCCAAAGGCCTCAGCACACCGGGAGCAAGGCCCCTACCCGCCCCATCGGCTAAGAGATTGGTCAAATTCTCAGCGTTCATCTCCAATTCATCCCGTCTTCTCTTGTACCCTTGGAAGTGTGACTTCAACTCCCCTTCAACTTGCCGCCATCGTATCAGCAGGCGTACCCGGGCTCTACCCCGTAGCCGCACTGCCCTCAGCCGACGATGCCCTCGACTTCGACTCAGCTATCATCATCGACTCAGCCGACAAACGCTGGCGCGTGCGTGCACCCAAACACCCCGAAGCCAGCGTGCGCCTTGAAGCCGAACACGTTATCCTCCAGTCTTTCTCGCCCGGTATCCGCGCCCGTCTGCCCTTTTTGGTACCCACCATCGTAGGAACCGTACCGCTCGATGGCCGCCAAGCCTTCATCTACACCCATATCCCGGGTAAGCACTGCGACATCGACGAGCTAGCCGATATCTCCTACTCCACCCGCGAGGGCAAAACCAACATCGCCGATGAGATCGCCCACTACATCGCCACCATTCACGTCTTCCCCACCACCATCGTTGAAGAAGCCGACCTGCCGGTCTACACCGGCGAACAGATCCGGGAACGCCGCCTAGCCGAGCTTGACCGCGCCGTAGCTACCGGCAAAGTCCCCTCAGGTCTGCTCACCCGCTGGGAACAGCAACTCAATAACTCCGCCATGTGGCAATTCCGCCCCCGCGTGATTCACGGCGATCTCAACGAAGACAACCTAGTACTCGACCAGAAAAAGGTCGTCGAAATTACCGGCTGGTCCGAGGTCTGTGTAGGCGACCCTGCCCAAGACTTTGCCTGGCTCTACGCCTGCGAAGACCCCCTCTTTAGGGAGCGGATCTTTGAAACCTACCGCAAAGAAATGCCCCAGGAGCCCGACCGCAACCTAGAAGCCCGCGCCAGCCTCTACGCAGAGTTCGGCCTGGCTCAGTGGCTTATTCGGGGCACCGAGCTTGAAGACCGCGTCATGATCTCTGAGGCGGTCTCCATGCTCAATCACCTTGAAGCCGAACTGCTTGCTGTCAAGGCGCTTGCCCCGGCCCTGGACGAGGAAAAACCCCAGCCCCTGGACTAGCTCTAGCCTTCCCGCCCCAGCTTCTCGGCCCGGGCTAGGGCCTTCTCCAGCTCTTGCAGACTACTAAAACGGGTAATTTCTTTAGTTTGGCCCGTTGAGGCATAGAAGAAGTAGGCCCGGACCTGCTCCGGTACAATCCCCTGCAGGCGAGCAAAACCCAGCCGGTAAAGCGAAAGCTGAACCGACCGCTTTTTAAGTTCCTTCTCCGTACGCGGGGGCCGACCGGTCTTCCAGTCCACCAGTTCCCAGACAGTCTGCCCCTGCTCATCAACGGTGGTAAAGACCGCGTCAATACGGCCACGCACCGTCACAGCACCCAGTGGAGTTTCTAGGGGATACTCCAGCGCCCAAGGGGTTCGGTCCGCCCACTCACTGCCCAAGAAGTTCTCTTGAAGCTGGGGCAGGTTCAGCTCTTGGTCAGCGACATCATCGTCAAAATCTTCATCCACATCCAGCATGCCGGTCTGCCCAAAATGCTCCTCTACCCAGCTATGGAAGAGGGTACCCTGGCGGGCGGCAATACCCGGCCTCTGCGGCATGGGCCTGCGAATCTGGGCCAGCACCTGCTCGGGTGAAGCCACCAGGTTCACCAGCAGGGAGGCAGAAAGATGCCCCGGTAGTTCAAAGTCACTCTCGGCAGGTGGTGCAGCAAGCAGAGCCAGCAGAAGCTCGGTTTCCTCCTGCCAGTCCTCGAGGGTTTTAAGGGTCTGCGCTCTCTGCTCCGCACTTAGCTCAGCAAGGGCCTGCTCGGGACTGGGCCCCTCCTGCGGGTCAAGACCGCCACGCACCACGTTCCGGGCCGCCCGCTCCACCACCTGCCGGGGGGTTAGCCCCGTAGCAGACCCGACTGCTACCGGCTCCACCTGCAGGGGAGCATCGGTGGCGGATTCAAGTTCTTCTAGGCTCTGCCAGGTGCGCACCTGCGGCCCGTCAAAGGGGTCAAAAGGCCAGGCGGCGGTGGTGATGCTAGCCGACTGCGGGTTGGCAACACCCACCTGGTCCTCATCCACCCTGGCGATTACCTCCGCCAGCGGGGTGGGGGCCTGGATAAGTTCTTCCACAAACTCCGAGAATGCACGGGGCTTAGTTGCGGTACCCTTCCAGGCCGAACTGGTCAGGGTAAGCAGGGAACGCGCACGGGTAAAACCCACATAGGCTAAACGGCGCTCTTCACCGATGCGGTGCTCCACAGCCTGCTCCGAGAGCAGGGCGGTAAACTCGCCCAGGTCGCGCAGGTTTTCAAAGTCCTCGCGCCAACCGGGCAGATAGTTTGCGTCCCCGCGCAGGGGCCAGGGCAGGGTACTACTCTTCTTAGTCCACCGCTCATCCTTAGCATCGGGGAACTCTCCGACCGCCAAACCGGGCACATAGACATGATCCCATTCCAGGCCCTTAGAAGCGTGGACGGTCAGAAGCTGGACGGCATCGTGCCGGGGAGCCTCAGCGGCCATATCCAGCCCGGACTCTTCCTGAGCAGCGGCATCCAACCAAGCCAAAAAACCGCTGATGCCTGAGGCTGACGAAGCGCTAGAACTCAGCGAGAAGCGCACGGTGTTTTCGCCCTCCTCCGCCTCCAGACCCTTAGCTGCGGCCAGAAGCAGGGCGTTCACGCGGGGGGCGCTGGCCTCATAGGAGGCCGCGACCTCCTGGAAAGCGTCCAGGTGGCGGCGGGCAAGGGCCGAACGGGTGCCGGGGCGGGCGGCCAACTCAATATCAAGCAGTAGGGTGCGCTCAATTTCAGTCAGCAGGGTGCCCAGGTCATCGGCAGTGAACTGGCGCAGGTGCTCTAACTCCTGGGCAAGCAGGTGCAGGCGGTGCAGGCCCTCATCGGTGATACTCCGCCCGGTGCGCGGTGATACCCACCCCGGCTCGGGCAGATTCTCCAGGGCCTCAACCAGGGAGGAGCCATCGGTGACATCGGGGGCCGCCGCCTGCAGGAGCCTGCGGTAGGCCTCTTCCGGTGCTAGTTCTTCCTCCTTCCCCTGGGTAGCAGGGCTTGGGGCCCTATCCAGGCCGTCCAGGATTTCCTGTTCAGCCCGCACCTGGGCATACTCAGCGGCCATACCGTAGCGGATTTCCAGCTCACGCTGGCGTTTGAGAACCCCCGACCACTCAGCAAAAGCCAGCAGGTCAGAAACACCCAGTCGCCAGCGGGCACCGGCCAGTAGGCGCATGAGCGCATCCGACCGTCCCGGGTCACTGAGCACGCGCAGGACGGCTACCGTATCGACGATCTCGGGGGTATCGAGCAGACCACCCAGGCCCACCACCTGGTAGGGAAGGCCCAGCTCGTCCAGGGCCTCACGGATAGGCTCCATCATGGCCCGCTTCTTGCAGAGCACCGCCATGGTGGGCATCTGGCTCAGCGGTTCATGGGCACAGCGAGCACGTTCTGAGGCGATCTGCTGAGCCAGGGCACGAGCCTCGTGCTGGTCGGTCAGATAGTTGCCCACCAGCACACGGCCAGCGTCGGCCTGCTCACGGGGCTTTAGAGCGGGCACCTCGATGCGGTGGGCCGAACGTACCCACTCCGGCTGAGAACTCAGCGGGGCGGCGCTGTAGTTGGCCACATCCAAAATCGCCCGGTCGTTACGCCAGGCCACGGTCAGGTAGCTGGCGCTGCAGTCCTGGGCAGGGAAATAATCGTAGAAGCTAAAGAGCTGACCGTCCGATGCCCCACGGAAACCATAAATAGACTGTTTGGGGTCGCCCACCGCCATGACCGGGTGGGCCTCACGCCCCTTAGAAGCACTAAAAAGGTCAGAGAACAACTGCATCTGAGCGTGGGAGGTGTCCTGGAACTCATCAAGCAGAACCACCCGGTAGCGCTCGCGCTCAGTCTCAGCGGCCAGGGGAACCTCGCGGGCAATCCTGGCGGCGTAGGCAATGAGATCACCGTAGTCCATGACCTGCATACCTGCCTTGATGGCAGAGTAGCGTTTGACCAGGTCTGCGTAGAATATTCGCTGGTCAAGGTTCTGGACGATTTCTCTCTGCTCACCGGTAGCCCCTTTGACTGTGGGCTTGCCCAGGGGCGCAATGGAGGCCCGGGTCTTCAGGCACCACTCAATGACTTGGTCGGGGCTGACCAGGTGCTCGGCGCACTCGCCCGAAAGCTCAATGACAGCCTTCACCATAGTGGATTTAGCCACCTCTTTTTCGGGGAGCTTACCGTCATAGTGCTCCACAATTTGAGCCACTAGCTGCCAGGTCTGCGCCCCGCCGAGCATCTGGGCATCGTCCTCAATGCCCAGGCGCAAACCGTACTGGGAAACCAGCGTATTGGCGTAGGAGTGGTAGGTGGAAATGGTGGGGTCGGAGGTCATGTTCTCGCCCCGCTCCCCCGGCACCTGGCGAACCAGCCCCTGTCTGCGCAGTTCTTCAAGGCGGGAGCGCATACGCTCGCGTAGCTCACCGGCGGCCTTGCGGGTAAAGGTCACGCCCAGCACCTGGTCAGCCCGCACCAGGCCGTTGGCTACCAACCAGACCACGCGGTCTACCATGGTGGCCGTTTTGCCGGACCCGGCACCGGCCACCACTAGGCGGGGCACCAGCGGGGAAGAAATGATAGCGGATTGTTCAGGTGTGGGTTCTGGCCGCCCCAGGGCTTGGGCTATCTGCTCAGGGGTCAGGAAGGGCTGGGCAGCGGTGGGGTCGTAGCTGGTCATGATTCTCCTGAAACTTACTGGGCAGGGCGGTGGGTAATGGTGCGTCCCCGTGAACACAGCGGGCAGATATCGGGCAGGGCACAGCCGATGCCGAAGGGGCCACCGGCGGTATGGCGAGCTTGGAGCTCCCGACCCGCAATCAGGACGGCGGCCCGGTTGATGAGCTCTACGGCCCAGGTGCTCTCTGCGGTGAGAGGTGCCTGCTCCTGTTCGCTGTAGCTGGCGGTTGAGCCACCTAGCTGTAGCAGCAGGGCACCGCCGGAGAGCTCCTGTAGGCCGGTTAGCACCGGTACCTGGCGGCCCCCAACCTCCTGAGTGGGAAGATCCAAGCTAGCGGACTGGGCTTGTTCCCGGTCGGGGGCAAGGGCCTGGCGCATGAGGGCACCGGCACCGGCTTCGAGGGCGACCTGGTAGGCCGCCAGTTGAGGGTGGCGTTCCAGCTCGGCCCGGGTGGGCTTCTGCTTGCCGGTCTTTATATCAAGAATCAGGAAACGCCCCAGCTGGTCCACCTCAATACGGTCCACGCGGCCCGAGAGCAGGGCGTCCCGGGCAGGTCCGGGCACCAGCACGCTGAAGGAGCCTTCTACACCCACCAGGGAACGGCCCTTGGTGTTGAGTTCACGCACATAGTCGGCAAAGCGCTGAATCATTTTCTCTGCCCGCTCCACCAGTTTCTGACTCTCCCAGGTGTCGGGCAGGCCCAGCTGGGGTAGGCGGCGGTGCAGTTCATCGCGCAAATCGGTGCCGTTGGCATCGGGCATCTCTTCGCAGATGGCATGAATCAGGGTACCCAGGGAGCGGGAGGTGTCGGTGGCCGCTTCAGCGCGGGAGGCGGCCACAAACCAGTCCAGGGGCGACCGGTGAATCTTCTCAATCTGTGAAGGCGACACCGGGACCGGCCCTGAACCATCAAAAGCCGGGCTGGTCGAGGACAGCGGGAGCATGCCCCACCAGGAGGCCGGTGAAGCACCGGGTAGGGTGAAGCCAGCGGTCTGGTCGGGGTCAGCCAGCCGGTGCAGGAGCCGG
Source organism: Rothia sp. CCM 9417 (assembly GCF_048513575.1). Taxonomy (NCBI): domain Bacteria; kingdom Bacillati; phylum Actinomycetota; class Actinomycetes; order Micrococcales; family Micrococcaceae; genus Rothia; species Rothia sp. CCM 9417. The sequence goes on from NZ_JBLXXT010000009.1 coordinate 59,286, forward strand.
GCGGCGGCCTCAGCCTTGGCCGGTGAAAGATGCTGGGCCTCAGCCCACTGGCGGAGCTCAGCAATCAGCGAGCGCAGGGTCATGGGCCTGCGAACCTCGGTGAGTTCCCGTTCACCGCCGGGGGCCGGGGTGAAGATATCGAGCAGTTCGCTGGGTGCCTGGTCCGGGGACGAGACGGCGGTGCACACCACCCGGTCGCTGGCGCGGGAGATGGCGGTGGAGAACATGCGGATTTCGTCATAGCGGGTGGCGCGCAGGCGTTCGGTCAGGAGCTGGCCTCGGCTGACGCCCTGCGCTGGCTGGGGGCCGCCGCTCTGCTGGTTACCTGCCAGGGAGCCGATGGCCGCGTCGACCAGGTCAAGACTGCCCAGTAGTGAGCCGCGCACGGTGGTGTTGGGCCAGGTGCCGTCTTGGAGCCCAGCTACATAGACGGTGTCCCACTGGCGGCCAGCGGCCAGGGCGGGTGTCATGATTTCCAGTGCGTCCCGGTAGCTGGTGCGCTCGGCCAGGGTATCCATGGGCAGGTCTTGGGCATCGATGTAGGCCAGGAACTGTTCGGCGGTAGCGCCGGGCATCTGGTCGGTGTAGCGTTCGGCGGCTTCGAAGAGGCCGATCATGGCGTCGATGTCGCGGCTGGCTCGGTCGGCGCCACTGCCCCCGGTGGTGGACTGCTCTTGCCACAGGGGCCCCAGCCCCGATGCCTCCCAGAGTGCCCACAGCACGGTCTCGGCGGTAGCACCGGCCTGGTCAAGAGCGCGGTCACCAGCGGTCAGCACGGCGGCCAGTCTGCGGGCGGCCGGCCCGGCCCCTGTGCTAGGGAGCAGGTGCGGATTGACCAGGGCTTCTACCAGTAGGGCGTCGCTATCGCGGTTGCCACCGGCTCGCAGTTCATCGGCACGAAGCCGCTGGCGGAGCCTACGGATTTCCATGGTGGATGCCCCGCCCAGGCGGGAGGTCAGCAGGGCAACAGCAGTGTCAGCCCCCAGGCCCCAGCGGGCAAGAGCATCTGCGGTCCCGGCTCCGGTGGGTTGCGCACCAGCCGGTAGGCCCTCAGCCTGCGGTCTCTCGGTGTCAGAGTTTTCTGTGCTGGGAGTTTCCATGCTATCTGGGCTCTGCGGTTCGGTGCCCCCGCTCTTTTCCGCTTCGGCTTCTCGCAGGGAGCGGGTATGCAAAATCAGGCTCAGCGCGTCCAGGAAGGGGCGTACCGCCGGTTCGTCACGCACGGGAGTCAGCGAAGCGGCGGTCGCCACGGGAATACCAAGATTACTCAAAGCTCGTTTGAGGCGGGTGACGTCGGAGCCCTTACGCACAATAATGGCGCTCCGTTTGAAGGCTCTGCCCCTGAACAGGTGGTCTTCCAGAATCATTTGGGCAATCAGCTGGTTTTCCTGCTGCGGGTTCTCCACCACCAGGCCCATGACCGATGGACGGCTATCGCCCGCCTTTTCGGGGTTGAGCAGGGAGCCGTCATCGCCAAGGGGTAGCAGGGCCTGCTCACTGGGTGCTTGCGGTGCCGGGTCAAGCTGGCGGGTGTGGGCGGCATGAGCCAGCAGGGGAAGGCGCTGAGCCACGGCCTGCCAGCGCTGGGCAAGCTCGGGGGCCATGCGCCAGCTGGTGCTTAGGTGACAGGTTTCAAGCCGACCGGCAAAGACCCCTGGCAGGGTGCTGGCTAAGTGGGGGCTGGCCCCACGGAAGCCCTGCACCACGGTGTCCGTGCAAGAGGTGAGGGTGACGGCTGGCCGGTGGGAAAAGGCGGCGGTTATGTCGTCTGCCTGTTGGCGGGCTAGCTCAGCCGTGGCACCGGCGCTCTCTGCCAGGAAACCGGCGGCATCGTGCCCCACCAGCACCGTGAGCAGGCGGTAAATTGAGGGGGTCAGCTCCTGGATATCGTCGATGAGCACCAGGTCAAACCTCGCCCGCTCAGCGGTCAGCAGGGCCGGGTTGGCGACCAGGGCTTTGACTGCCTCGTGGATCAGCCCGGCAGGGTCGTAGGCGTGGGGTGCGCGCAGGGCACGGACCTGGCGGTATTCGGTGTAGAGAGCGGCAAGCGCCACCCATTCGGGCCGGTTCAGGCTCTCCCCGAGTTCCCGCACCCGCTCAGCGGTGAGGTCGTATTCGGCCATGCGGTCAAAGAAGTCACGGATCTCGTGGCGGAAGCCCCGAGTATCCAGAGCCTCACGCAGGTCATGGGGCCAGGTGAGGGCGCTCCCCTGCCCCTGGCGGTGCCCCTCCAGAAGTTCTTTGAGCAGGACATCTTGTTCCGGCCCGCTCAGGAGCTTGGGAGAAAACTCAACCCCGGGCAGGTAGCCCTGGATGTGGGCGCGGCGGAGTAGGTCAAAAGCGTAGGCCTGCCAGGCGCGTACCGGAGCGCTGGAAACGGTGGCGGTGATACGGGCGGAAAGAGCCTCACGGAAGCGGGTTGCGCTCACACGGGTTGGGGTGAGAACGAGCAGGCGGGCGGGGTCAGCCCCCGACTCAATATGTTCAACAGCCTGGGCGAGCAAGCTATGGGTTTTGCCGGTGCCCGGGGCACCCAAAATCAGGGTCGCGGAGCCTGACGGGGGGAGGTTCTCACTCATAGGGGTCTTTCTGGGGCCGGGCGGGTTCTTGCTCTGTGAATATTCTTCTTCCATACCATCATAGGTGGCTGACACTTTAAGCATGCCGTCTATTGTGCCCTCCAATATTTAGCCGGAGCGGGCTGAGCGGCTACTATCGGTAGTATGACTTCTTGGACCGAGCTTCCCCGCGCCACCTTTGACCTTGAAACCACGGGCGTTGACCCGCAGACTGCCCGCATCGTCACCGCTTCCTTGGTGCTGGTTGACCCGGAGGGCGAGGTTCTGCGCGCCGGTGAGTGGCTAGCTGACCCCGGGGTTGAGATCCCAGAGCAGGCGGCGGCGGTCCACGGCATCACCACCGAGTACGCCCGTGAGCACGGCCAACCCGCCCAGAAAGTGGCCTACGAGGTGGCTATGGCACTTGGTGGTCTCTTTGCCGATGGTGTCCCGGTGATTGCTTTTAACGCCTCCTACGATTTTTCGGTCCTTAACCAGGAGCTGGCCCGCTACGGCTACCCAGCTCTGACCTGCTACCCGGTTCTTGATCCCCTGGTTATTAATAAGCGGGTTCACAAGTTTAAGAAGGGTAAGCGCACCCTGGAGGTGCTGGCCGGTGAGTACGGGGTGGACCTGGAAAACGCGCATACATCTAAGGACGACGCGCTGGCTGCCGAGCGTCTCCTGACCGCTATGAGCCTTGAGTATCCGGAGATTGAGCAAGCCGCAACCGCCTTGCACGAGCTCCAGGTGACCTGGGCTGCTGAGCAGGCCGCTGAGCTTCAGGACTACTTCAACCGCATCGGCAAGCAGGCCGAGGTTTCCGGCCAATGGCCGGTGCGCACCTACGCCTAGCCCAAGTCCTCGTAGCGCCCCAGCCACAGGGTCAGTAGGCTCTGGAGTTGTTCCCGTTCCTCGTTTGAGAAATGAGATACCAGTCGTTTCTCATTCTCCATATGCGCTTCGAAGGCGCGATTAATTGTCTCAAGGCCACGCATGGTAAGACGGACCAGCTTTGACCTTCCATCAAGCTCCGGGCTACTAGTACGTTCTACGAGTCCTGCTTTTTCCAGCCGGTCTAATCGTTTACTGGTCCCCCCGGTAGTGACCATAGTTCCGTAGGCTATATCAGCTGGCCGCATTTCGTAGGGAGCTCCCTGTCGCCTGAGTGTACAGAGAATATCGAATTCCCCTTCGTTGAGCCCGTATTCTCGGTAGACAGCAGTGATGTCTTCGGTTAGGTAACGAGCTAGCCGGTGAAGTCGCCCGATGATGCTCTGCGGTGCTAAATCTATTTCTGGGCGTTCACGCCGCCATTGCTCTTGGATGTAATCTACCCGGTCCATATTTACCCTCCCATTGACAGATAGCTTCCATGGAAGTAAATTTTGCTTCCATGGAAGTTAATTCTAGGTCAAAGATTCTCATCACCGCTATTGCCCCGCTTATCTGGGGTTCCACCTACTATGTGACCCGGCATTTCCTGCCTATGGACTATCCGCTCACCGGCTCAGCAATTCGCGCCCTACCAGCAGGCCTGCTTCTCCTCCTTTTCACGCGTCAGCTCCCCCGAGGTATCTGGTGGCTCAAAACCCTGGTTATTAGCTCCCTCACCATCTCCGGTTTCTTCGTGCTGGTTTATCTTGCCGGTAGCCGCCTGCCCAGCAGTATCGCCGCACTCATTATGGCGCTCTCTCCCATCGCCACTATCCTCATGGCCCGACTCCTCCTCAATGAGCGCATCACCACCCCTAAGCTGATGGGTGGAATCTTGGGCATAATTGGTGTAGCTCTCCTCCTGGGTGGGTTCAGCGGGACACTCGATGTTCTGGGCCTAGTTGCATCGGCCTGTGCCATGCTGACCTCAGCGCTAGGCTTTGTGCTCACCCGCCGCTGGCAACCACCCGTAGGACCAGCCACTTTCACCGCCTGGCAACTCACTGCGGGCGGCTTGGTTTTGTTCCCGCTAGCTCTAGTACTAGAAGGGCCACTACCCCCACAGGAGCCCGTCACCTACGCCGGTTATGCCTACATCATCATCTTCGCAAGTGTGGTGGCCTACCTCTGCTGGTTCAGTGGCCTGGCACATCTACAGGCTTCAACGGTCAGCATCATTGGGCTACTCAACCCGCTCACCGGGCTCCTGCTGGGTACCCTGCTAGCGGGCGAATCACTCACCCTCTTCCAGGGGCTAGGTTGCCTGCTCATCCTTACCGGGATCATGTGGGGCACCGGCACCCTCCGTCTATCCCGCACAAGGGCATAAAATAAGCACCGTCACGCTGTTCGAGAGGCCACTTAGGGGGACGACTCAACTAGATTAGATAGAGGAGAAATACCCCACATAAAACTAGCCCAAAGGACGACCGTGAACGAGCCAGCACCCACCGGCGGCATCTATATGGGGGCTAACCCTACCGCCCACCAGCGCCTTGTTGCCCAATCGGCGGTAGTCATGCAGCTAGGTCTTCTCTTGATGAAATCGGGCGCTAGCGCTTACCGGGTTAAGGCCTCAATGGCCCGCCTGGCCAAAGCGGTGGGGCTGGATGAGCACCACGCCCACATCACCTTCACCGAAATCTCCACCACCGCCTACGCCGGTGAGCACTTCCGCACCGAAATCGCCGAAACCCGCACCAAGGGTATCAACGCCTACAAGATTGACCTACTCGGGGATTTTGTGTCCTCCCTACCCGAGCAGATTGACCCCGCCGTAGCCGCAGCCACATTGACTCGTATTGAGAAGAAAAAGCCCCTCTACGCGCCCTGGCTTCTCGCCCTGGCCGCTGGTCTGGCCTGTGCCGGCTTCGCCTTCCTTAACCGGGGTGGGCCCATTGAGTGCGCGGTGGTCTTACTTTCAGCCTTCGCGGGGCAGTTGCTACGCTCCAAACTCGTGCACAAGGGTATGAACCATATGGCGGTCTGGCTCCTGTGCGGCCTGCTCTCGGCTGGTCTGTATGTGGCAACCATGAACGCCCTGATTCTGCCGGGGCTGATAGCCGATAACCACCTGGTCGGCTTTATCTCCTCGGTCCTCTACCTGGTTCCGGGCTTCCCCCTGGTCACGGGCCTCTTGGATATAGCCCGCATGGATTTCGCCTCGGGCATCTCTAGGCTCACCTATGTCACTCTGCTACTCACCAGTGCCTCGGGTGCAGTCTGGCTGGTGGCTCTACTCTTTAGTCTGCCCCTGGAACAGGCTCCGCCGCCTCATCTGCCCCTGCCTGGGCTTATCATTGTGCAGGTACTGGCCAGTTTCACCGCCGCCTACGGCTTCGCCATGCTTTTCTCTGCCACTCCCCTGGCCTGTACTTGGGCGGGGCTGATAGCGGCCCTGGTGAACCCCGGCAGGATCTGGCTCACCGAGGCAGGCTGGGCACCGCACCTGGCTATTGCCCTGGCTGTCTTTACGGCGGGTGTGCTATCTGAGGTTATTACCCCGCTTTACCAGCGGCGATTCTCCCGTATCTCTCTATCTGTCCCGGCGGCTGTCACCATGGTCCCGGGGGTCATGTTCTACATGTCCATGGCCCATTTCTCCAACGGAGATGTGGCTCAGGCTCTCAACAGTCTGGTGAGGGTTCTGCTGATTTTCCTTGCCCTGGGAATGGGGCTGGCTTTCTCCCGTCTGCTCATGGACCGTGACTGGCTCTACGACCGGGACACCCAGAACCTGGGGGCGCTCTCCAAGGAACATATGCGGTAACGAACCCCTTTGCAAAATCTTTAGTTATTTGGATATAAGGATATTCTATGTCCTGATTGAAAAATAAACATCCCACTCATCCACAACCCTCACATCACCATACGACAACGGAGAAAAATCAGAATCAAACACCTCCACCCAATCCGCAAGAATATAATCATCCACCACAGCCCGGTAATACCCCTCCACATCAGCCTTAGTAATACCAGCATCCGCAAGAGCCTGCGCTATAACATCACGACCCTTAAGATACTTACCATCAGCGCCCTTAACCCGAATATTCTTGCGTAGCTCACCGGCCTGAACATTAAACAACGCGTATTCCCGCAGAACCAAACCATTAGGAGCCTTAATGTGATAAATAATTACAAACTCTTCACTGTTAAAAAAGAACCGCATAGAAATATCATCAATATCATCTAACTCATCAGAGTTTTTATGGAAGTCATATAAAGGCCCCGGGTCCCCATCAATCATAGATAGGGTATCAACCTGCCCCGCTGCCTGAATATGGCTAATACTCGGGCGATTCTCATAATTCTTAGCCGTATCCGCATAAATCTCAGCAAAGATACTCTCCTGAGCAGGAATAGACCCCCAGGTAGCCACCTTCCACCCCAGATACCCAAGAGCGCAGGCCACCATGAGAACAAGCACACTACACATAGCTACAGCTAGTTTAATGTCTTTACTCCACGTCATGTTCTACCCCTCCTGCTTGGCATAGTCGACTATATGATTATCGAGCTTTTCCACAGACCTTAAAAAGTTATACGACTGAGGGTATGTCTCTTTCAAATACTGCAGCTTTTCACTCTCTGTTGAGTACTTCTCTGGAACCATAGAATAAACCTGATGCTTAATGTCACTGATACTGATATGCGAATTAAATTCTTGGGCACGGTTTGTGGTGCCCGCTTGAAGCTCGCTGTAGTACTGCGCCTGTACCACCTGGTAGGGAAGCCCCGTAGCATCAATGAGCCTACTAATATTGACAGCATCCAGGTCCGCCCTATAATTTGCATCTCCAATGGACGGATCAGGACCTGCCTTATCGGTTACATCTCCAATCCAACCGGAGAGCCCTCTTACATCGGCACCATATGTTTTCTGGGCCAAAACATCTGATAGGGCATTAACGGAATTATCAGCTATCCCCTGGTCCTGCCCCCTATAGCGCTCCGTGGCCGTAGTGATCAACTGATGGGTAAAGTCACTACCGCGTCTGTAACGGGAGACCCTGCTATCCCACCGTCTATCAAACTCTTCATCAGTCATAGGACCGTAAACTTTTTCCATTGAAGCTTTAACTTCTTGATACTTATATAATTCATTCGGGGCTTTTAAATCAGCACTGTATATATCCCCTGTCTGCCCAGAAAACTGATGCTGCAACCTTAATTCATAATAAAGCTGGTTTGCCTGCTCAGCATCTAATCCCAGCGATCTATAAATACTCCTAATATCTGAAGTATAGAAGGGGGGCGTACTTAAAATATACGCATCAGCTGGTAGAGCGATGGCTGAAACGCCTGGTACTGGTAGCAGATTTAAAGAATACGCAACAAATAGATAATAGGGCTTAGCGCTCAAAGGGCCTGCAGTCGCATCCCACTTAGCTTGTTGCTTGAAACTATCTGGGCCGTACGTAGCGCCACCCATGATCCGGAGCCATAAATAATCTTGCTGCTCCTGGCTCAAATTTGGAAACTTCTTGCTAATACCATCACGCACAGTGGCCATCAATGAAATCTCGTAGCACTTGTAACCGTACTGGGACTTATAGGGGTACCAGCACCGAGCCTTTGCCTCATCCCATCCGTAGTTATCAGCCATCTCGCGCACGAAAAGCTCCTCATCGTAGCGAGCCACAGCACCGCGAATATCATCAGCCCATGTCATATCATTCGGCAACACAAAAGTATTAGAACCCGCCTTAAAAGCAGACCGGGCGACAACAAGCCCCCTGCCAATCGCCGTATGCACAGCATCAATATCGCTAAACAGCGAAGAGGAAGAGGCATTAAAATCCCTTAATCGCTGTAGAAGACCCTCCAACCCCATCTGCACTCCAGACAAAGCAGATAGATTGGTCTGAACGGCTATCTTCTTCAACAGCTCATCCTCTTTAAGCTGCCCCAGGAGCCTTTGCTCCTGTGTGATGCTCGCCCCCACCTGGGCAATCTGTTCAAGCAATTCCGACTCTTTAACAGAATGCCCACACACCCGGGCTGTGAACTCCTGGGGCAAACGTTTCACAGCCTCCCCCACCGCCACAGACAGCACCTCACCGCCCTGAACCAGGGGCTTAATAACATCTGTAAAATACCTTTTAGCGCTCGAATAGGTCTGAGAATGTAACTCTTGGCACAGGGCGAACCGATCAATAGCAATTTTAAGCTTGCCATAACTATCTACCAGCTACAGCACAGTCGAGTGCGTAGTATTTGCCTGAGTAGTTGAATCTTCCACATACATATCGATGCTCATAGGTACTACTTTCTAGAAGAGTGAGCTTCATTATCAGCGCCACGACTAACTTTTTCTTGGAGGCTGTCTTTCTCCCCCTGAACAGCAGAGATCTGTTCACGCAACTCTGTATATGCACTTTCAAGCGCGCCCATCATCTGCCGGCGCTCCCTACACACGTCCTCAGCGCAACGGGCAAAAGTAGGATTATCACGGTAGGTTTGAGCAACTGAGTCAACAAGATGCTGAGTCTGCCAAAAGTGCGTAGCGAACTCCTGTATCAAGTTCTCCAGCTTTTTAGCCCGCCGATGCAAATCATCATGCTCTAGCTCAAGGCGTTTTATATCCCCACGCCAGGTATCCACAGGGCCCGGCATTTAACGGCCACCAGCCATATCAGCATCCACAAAATTCTGGTAGATAGTGCCTATTTGTGTCACGGCATCCTGGACCGCGCAGGCAATCTCTGTTGCCGCAGCCAGCATCGAGTCAAGCGACGAATGAGCGGTGCTGTTACCCGTAACAGTAGTGGCGGTATCACGAGTTGGGGCAGTTACAGCGGTCAAAGCCTGGGCTGGTGAAGACAGTTCTGTCGCCTGTTGCTGGGCCACAGAACTATCATTTCTAACTTCATGTGGTCATGTCGTCATACTAGCTAGGCTTTCTCAGTTGGAGGTACGTTCCTGAAAATCACCCTACCAGAACTACTAAGGCTTACTCTCAACTAAACGAAGCCCAGCACCGGGGCTCCGCCGGTACGGGGCTTCTGCGCTTGGCGGTGCTTCTGCGCTTGGCGGGGCTTCTTTAGGCCCCGCCTGAGCTGGTCCGGCTATTTCTCAGCCTTTAGGCCACAGCCTGTGCAGCTGCTTCCGCTGCAGCAGGCAGGGCCGAGATAATCCGATCCATGGCCGCATCGTCATGCGCGGCAGAGAGGAACCAGGCCTCATAGGCACTCGGGGGCAGGTAGACCCCGGATTTGAGCATGGAATGGAAGAAAGCATTGTAACGGTAGGTCTGCGAGTTCTTAATATCCTCGTAGTTGTGCACACCGGTCTCAGCGGTACCAAAAGCAACCGAGAACAGGTTGCCCGCCCGCTGGAGCGAGTGGTTTACACCGGCGGCATTCAGAGCCTCGGTCAGGGCCTGCTGAAGCTGGGCCGAACGGGCATCAATGGTGGCGTAGACCGATTCATCGGCGGCCCTAAGCGTTGCCAGGCCAGCGGCCATAGCAATCGGGTTACCCGAGAGAGTGCCCGCCTGGTAGACCGGGCCGGTCGGTGCCAGATACTCCATCACCTGGCGCTTACCGCCCAGAGCCGCAGTGGGCATGCCTCCACCAATAACCTTGCCAAAGGTGAAAATATCGGGGGCCCAGTTACCCTCGGAAGGAGCGGAGTAGCCCCAGTAGCCAGCAGAGGATACGCGGAATCCGGTCAGCACCTCATCAAAAATCAGCAGAGCGCCGTTCTCGCTGGTGACCTGGCGCAGGAAAGCGTTGAATCCCTCGCCGGGAGTCACCACGCCCATGTTGCAGGGGGCGGCCTCGGTGATGATGGCGGCAATCTGGCCGGGGTGGGCGGCAAAGGCCGCGCGTACAGCCTCTTCGTCGTTGTAGGGCAGGACGATAGTCTCGGCGGCGGTTGCGGCGGTAACACCTGCGGAGCCGGGCAGGGAGAGGGTGGCAACACCCGAGCCTGCCTCGGAGAGCAGAGCGTCCACGTGGCCGTGGTAGCAGCCAGCAAACTTGATGATCTTGTCGCGGCCGGTGTAGCCGCGTGCCAGGCGGATAGCGGTCATGGTGGCTTCGGTGCCGGTGGAAACCATGCGCACCTGGTCTATAGTGCCCGGTGCAACAGCGTTAATACGGTTGACCACCAGCTCGGCCAGTTCGGTTTCGGCGGCGGTCGAAGCGCCAAAAGATAGGCCGTGTTCCACAGCGGCGTGCACCGCCTCGATAACGGCGGAGTGTTTGTGCCCCAGCAGGGCTGGGCCCCAGGAGCAGACCAAATCGACATAGTTGTGGCCATCGGCATCGGTCAGGTAGGGGCCGGACGCCTCCACCATAAAAGCGGGGGTGCCACCCACCGAGTTAAAGGCACGAACCGGGGAGTTCACGCCACCGGGAATAACCTGGGTGGAGCGGGCAAAAAGTTCTTCAGAGACGGTCATTGACCGGGCTTCCTTTCGTGGGGACGGCGCGCTCGGTATGGCAAGAGCGCCCCGGTGAGTCTGAGTCTAAGCTAACCCGCTAGGCCTTCTGGCGCAACCAGGAAGCGGCTTCTGTGGCGTAGTAGGTGAGGATAATGGAGGCACCGGCCCGGCGAATCCCCATAAGGGCTTCTAGGGCTACGGCCTTGCGGTCAATCCAGCCAGCGGCGGCGGCGGCCTCAATCATGGCGTACTCCCCCGAGACCTGGTAGGCGGCCACCGGCACGGGTGAGAAGTCAGTAACCTCCCGCACGATGTCCAGGTAGGCGGTAGCCGGTTTAATCATGACCATATCGGCGCCCTGCTCAATATCAAGCTGAACCTCGTAGAGGGATTCGCGGCGGTTGGCGGGATCCTGCTGGTAGGTCTTGCGGTCCCCGGTGAAGGTGGAACCTACCGCCTCGCGGAAGGGACCAAAGAAGGCAGAGGCGTACTTGGCGGAGTAGGCCAGGATAGAGACATCGGTGAAGCCGGCCTGGTCTAGGGCGGTACGCATGGCGGCGATTTGGCCGTCCATCATGCCCGAGGGGCTGACCGTGTGAGCACCGGCTTGTGCCTGGGAAACAGCCATCTTGCAGTAGGCCTCTACCGCCGCATCGTTATCAACCACGGTATTACCCTGGGAGTCGGTGGTCAGCGGGCCGCAGTGGCCGTGGTCGGTGAACTCGTCCAGGCAGGTGTCGGCCATAACCACCACGGAGTCCCCGAAGTGCTGGCGCACAGTGGCGATAGCGCGGTTGAGAATGCCGTCCGGTGCCCAGGCGGCAGAGCCGATAGCGTCCTTATCTTGGTCGCGGGGAACACCAAAGAGGTCGATACAGCGCACACCGGCATCCACGGCCTTTTGGACCTCACCAATGACGGTGTCTAGGGTGTGCTGGTACTGGCCGGGCATGGATTCAATGGCGACCGGGGCATCGATGCCGTCGCGTACAAAGAGAACCTGGACCAGGTTGGCAGGGGTCAGGGCGGTTTCTGCGGTCAGCGCCCGCATGGGGGCAGTGGTGCGCAGGCGGCGGGGGCGGACGGGTAAGGATGAAGGCTGGAACACTGTTTTGTACTCTCTAGGATGCGGACTGGGAGGCTAAGAAGGCGGCAGTTGCCAGGTCTGCCGGGGCGGGGCTGGTGGCTACCGAAATCTTATGCGGGCGGGCAGGCTGGGTCAGGGCCTCCGCCGCAGCCCGGGTGCTGGCACCAATAGCGACGGTGGGCGGTAGGGCAAAACCAACCGACCGGGCTAGGGTTTTCAGGAGCAGGGGTGAAGTCGCTACCAGAACGTCCACTTCTGCCAGGGCTTCACGGGCCTGCTCCAGCGTGAGGGCCACAGCATCGTCCTGGGCCTGAGAATCCTGGGTATCTTCGGGTTCGGCTAGGGGCAGGTCAGCCGGGTAGGGCACCATATCGTAGACGGCCAGCGGAGCAACAGTGTAGCCGTAATCGGTCAGGCCATCTTCAAGGACGGGGCTGGCGGTAGTACCCTGCACGGCCAGGACCTTTTCGGTGGTGGGGTCTTCCCACTCTTCATCAATTAGCCATTCTTCAATCATGCCGGCGGCAGACTGGGTGTGGGGAACAAAATCAACCAGCAGGCCGCGTTCGGTCAGGGCGGCTTCGGTAGCCCGGCCAACCGCCGCGATCTGGGCTGCTCCCAGGAGCTGAACCAGGGGCTGACCAATCTCTTGGGCCAGTTTTTCAAGGCCCAGCACCCCGTTGGCAGAGGTGAAAGTGACCCAGGAAAACTCACCGCGCACCAGGGCAAAGGCGATTTCTTCCCAGTCCTCAGGTTGGCGGGCAACCGCCTGGAGGACGGGTGCGCACAGCACCCGAGCGGCGGGGTCGTGGGCCTGGACTTGACGGGTAAAAGCGGCGGCCTGATGAGGGGTTCTGGTAATCAGGTAGGTGCTCATTTTTGTTCTCCTAACCCTGCCAGCTCAGCAGCGCCACCTGCCAGTAATTCCTCAGCCGCACGCACCCCCAGCTCGTAGGCGGTTTCTGGGCTGAGCGTGGCGGTAGCTACCCTATGTCGCATGACTTGGGTTCCTGCGGGGTCGGCAACGGCCACCGAAAGTTCGAGCTGACCGCTCTTGACCTGAGCGTAGGCCCCAATAGGCGCGGCGCACCCGGCTTCAAGACGACGGAGCAGAGCACGCTCAGCAGTCACAGCAAGCTGGGTCTCAGTGTGGTTAACCGCCAGCACAGCGGTACCCAAGGCAGTTTTTTCCGCCCCCTCAAGTTCCTTAGAACGAATTTCCAGGGCGAGGGCGCCCTGCCCGGGGGCCGGGAGCACCCGGTCGGTATCGAGGTACTCGGTAATGGTCTTTTCCAGGCCCAGTCGGCGCAGGCCAGCGGCGGCCAGTACCACAGCGTCGCAGTCACCGGTGATAGCGCCCAGTTTCTTCTCGCCGTGCAGGCCGTGAGCGCCCACCCCATAGGCTTCATTCCCGGCCACCCGGGCCAGGCGGGTGCCCACATTGCCGCGAATATCGACGATGGTTAGGTCGGGGCGCAGGGCCAAGAGCTGAGCGGCACGGCGCGGTGAGCCGGTCCCCACCCGGGCCCCGGCTGGCAGAGTATCTAGGGTCAGTCCGTCACGAGCACACAGGGCATCCCGAGGGTCTTCACGCAGGGGTGTTGCGGCTACGGTTAGCCCTGGGCAGGGAGCACTCGGTAAATCTTTGAGGGAGTGCACGGCAAGATCAACCTCCCCCTCCAGCAGGCGGCAACGCAGGGTCGCGGCGAAGACACCGGTGCCACCCAGTTGCGATAGGGGGCCGGTCAAGACGTCCCCTTCCGTTTTCACCGTAACGGTGTCCAAAACTAGGCCGGTTGCTGAGCGTATCTGCTCCACGGCCCAGGCTGTCTGGGTGGTTGCCAGGGCTGAGCCTCGTGTGCCCACCCTGTAGTGCTGAGCTACCATCGCTGAATCCTCGTTGTTTTTTGGGTCCTCTAGACTACCCTGCCCCGGTCCCCTAGACGGGAACCGGGGCCAGTAGGGTAAGGAGCCAATCGGTGCCTGTGCTTTCTTAGCGGGTTCCGCCGGTGATGTCGCCGGTGTAGTTGGCAATCACGGGCTTCTCAGAGCCTGGGCGGGTAGATTTGCAACAGTTGGGATTGCAGAAGTCAAACCAACCCTTGCCACCGCAGACACTGTCTCTGGCTTCTTGCACGCCTTGGGCATCCTGAGCCGGAGCGGTGGAGGCAACACGCTCAGCAATCAGCTGGCGCAGGCCTTCCACATAGGCGGGGTGAGTGCCGGGGGTCGGGGTGCGCGTGGCTACAAAGCCGAGGCGTTCGCAGGTATCCAAAGCCTCAGTATCAAGATCCCACATGACCTCCATATGGTCTGAGACGAATCCCAGGGGAACTAGAACCACGCCATCTACTGCACCTTCGAGAGCCTCAAGGGCATCGTTGACATCCGGTTCAAGCCAGGGCATGGTGGGCGGGCCAGAACGGGACTGGTAGACCAGCTCCCAATCCACCTTATCCAGCAGATCGGGGTCAATCTGCTGAACGCCGGACAAAACCGCGCGAGCGGCCTGCAGATGCTTTTCTACATAGGCACTACCGCCTTCGTAGTCCACCCCGCGTGGGCCTGCTTCGTTTGCGGCGCTGGTAGGGACCGAGTGGGTGCAGAACATCACACGAATTTTACCGTTACCGGCGGCAGGTTTCTGGGTCTGAGTCAGGCGAGCGCGTACGTCTTTGAGGCCCTCAACTAGTCCCTCAACAAAGGGTGTGATAAAGCCGGGGGTGTCAAAGAACTGCCTGACCTTGTCAATCTGTAACTTGCCTTCTAAGCCCAATTTTTCTAGGGCAAGGCCGTAGTCCTCCCGGTATTGGCGGCAGGATGAGTAGCCGGGGTAAGCACTGGTTGCTAAGACCAAGATTTTGCGTTTACCGCGCCGGTAGGCATCTTCAACTACATCTGGCACGTAGGGATCCCAGTTGCGGTTAGCCCAGGTAATTTCAATATCTGGGCCTTTTTCGGCCAGAGCTTCTTGGAGGGCCCCAAGCAGGGCACGGTTCTGGGCGTTGATGGGTGAGACTCCCCCATTGGCGCGGTAGTGGGTTGCTACCTCTTCCAGGCGTTCGTCGGGGATACCGCGCCCGGCGGTAACATTACGCAGGAAGGGAATCACATCCTCCTGGCCTTCGGGGCCGCCGAAGGAGGAAAGGATGACCAGGTCGTAGTCAACAGGGACCGAAGCGCGAGGGCGGGTCAGATTCTCTTCGCCGTGGTAAGAACCCAAAGTAGTCTGATCTAGTGTGGCGGGGCCGTTAGATGCAGTGTTGTTAGGGTCGGTCAGGTTGGGAATAATATCTTGAGGAATTTGAGTAGTCATTTAGGCAAGTACCTGCACAATCTCTGCCGCCGGGATACGGCGACCGGTGTAAAAGGGGGTCTCTTCGCGGACGTAGAGGCGGGCCTCGGTATTTCGGAAGTGACGCATCATATCGACCAAATCTACCAGTTCTGGGGCTTCAAGAGCCAGGACCCATTCGTAGTCGTTCAGGCCGAAAGTGGCGATAGTGTTGGCCAGGACCTGGGGGAAGTCCCGCCCCTTCATACCGTGGTTCTTAAGCATTTCGGCACGACGTTCGGCGTTCATGTAGTACCAGTCCCAGGAACGTACGAAGGGGTAGACGCAGACCCAGGCTTCGGGAGCGATCCCCTTGGCAAAGCAGGGGGCGTGCTGGCGGGTGAACTCGGCATCGCGGTGAACACCCATGGTGGACCAGACAATTTTGGTGCCGGAGAAAGCGGCGGTGCGGCGGATTTTACGGACAGCGGCTTGCAGGGCTTCTGGCTTCTCGCCGTGAATCCAGACCATGATGTCTGCGTTATCGCGCATAGCCGAGACATCGTAGAAGCCTCGCAGGGTTACGCCCTCTGCTTTAAGGGCTTCTTCGAGCTGTTCGAGTTCGGCGGTGGCGGCAGCACCGGTTACATCAGCTACAGGTGCGGTGTCGCGGGCGAAAACGGTGTAGAGGGCATAGTAGAGCTGGGAATCGCCCTCGGCGGGTGCACCGGGAACCTGCCCCTGAACCTTCTGGGGCTGGCCGGGGTGTGATCCGTGGCCTGTAGTGCCGTGGCCCTGCTGTGCGGTGGGATGTGACATTGAGGGGACCTTTCTGTCCTGGGGTGTGAGGGTTAGTCCTTGTGGGATGCTGTGGGCTTCTTGCGTTCTGCAAAGCTGCGGATATGAGCTTGTGTGTCTGCAGTCACGGCAGCTAAACCGGTGCCGGCGATCCAGGCTCCCACTGCGGTAGCTCCCGGTAGGTCTTCGAGAGCCGAGCGGAATCCGGCGACCCGTTGGCGGTGCCCGGGTGCGGTAGCCGGTAGGGCGCTTGGCCAGCGCACTACGTCGGCGGCTACCAGCTGACTCTTACTGATGGGAACGCCCAGGAGCTGACCGGCATCGTGCAGGGCCAGGGTAACGAGTTGATCATCGTGCAAGGCTAGCTCTGAGAGGGGTGAGGTGTCGTGTTCCTTACCACGCCCGTAGGAGAGACGGACCAGGTGGCGGCCCTCCCCCGCTTTTTCTGCCACCCAGTCCCATTTGGCGGTGGCGTGGGTCAGAGCCTTGGCACGGACCGTTGTGACGGCTTCGCTGACTAGCAGTCCGGTTCCGCGGGGGGCTGAGTCCAGTGCTGGTTGGTCAAGGACCAGGGAAACCAGTGCGACCTCGGGGCCGGGTGTGATGGGAGGTAAGGACGAGGCAGGCAGGTGAGGCCCGAGCAGGCGAATGCTGGTTTGGGCATCGGTTGCTACCACCAGGAGTTCACCGTGAATCATGGCCGACTTTTCGCCGTATTCGGGCTGGCGCTGGATAGCAGTCCAGGCGCCGGTGACGGGGTCACGGTCAACGGCGATGGTGTCAAAGCCGGTCACAATACGTACCCGGTGCCGTAGCAGTTCATCGACCAGTGCCTCGGAGAGCTGGTTCATGCCGCCCTCGATGCCTGCGATCTGGGATCCTGCCGGTGAGGCTGCCCGCATACGGGCCGACGCGGCAGCTAGGGATCCCAGTTCTTTAAGACCCTCAAGCAGGCCGGGGGCGATGGTTGCAATTTCTAGCTGATCAGGGTGCACAGCGTGAACGCCCGAAACGACGGGAGCAACGAGTCGGTCCAGAACCTGCTGGCCCATGCGGATACGGACCAGGTCGCCCAGCGTTTTGGCGTGGGTACCTGCGGAGCGGGGCAGAACCATGTCCAGTTTGGCTCGCCGGTAGCCGGAGCGGTCCAGAATCTTTTTGAAGGCTGGGTCATCAAAGCTACCGGGGATACCCAGCACACCGGTGGACGGTGAGGGAAAAGCTCCCTGGGGCAGGTAGAGCCAGGAACCGCGTGGCTGAGGGGTGACGATACGGTCAGCTAGGCCCAGCTCGGTCAGCAAATCTTTGACCGCTGTGGTGCGAGTTGCAAAGGATTCAGCACCGGAGTCCAGCACCAGCCCTGCAAGCTGGTGGGCACCGACAGCGCCACCCAGGTGGCTTTCGCGTTCCACCAGAGTCACTTTTTTACCGGCTTGGGTGAGTTGGCGGGCGGCTAAGAGGCCCGAGACTCCACCGCCAATCACCAGGGCGGTGTTCTGCGGTATGGTGCCGTGTAATTCCTGTGCCATTGCCTGCCTCAGCTAGCCTTGCGGGTCTGGGTGTGGATGTATTCGACGAGTCTGGTTAGTACGGTGGGATCGGTGGTGGGCGGTACGCCGTGTCCCAGGTTGACCACGTGGGCCGGGGCGCAACGACCTTCTTCAAGAACGCTGTCGGTGTGTGCGGCCAAGGCATCCCAACCTGAGGCTAGCAGGGCGGGGTCGATATTACCCTGCAGGACAATGCCGCCGCCGAGTCTGCGCTGGGCTTCAGACAGGGGAAGACGGTAGTCCACGCCGATAACGTCTGCGCCGGCCTCGAGCATGGCCGGTAGCAGTTCGGCGGTGCCGGTACCAAAGTGAATGCGGGGCACACCGTAGTGCTCAATGGCGGTCAGGGTGGCAGCTGAGTGGGGCTGGACGAAGCGGCGGTAGTCAGCTTGGCCTAGGGAGCCGGCCCAGGAGTCAAAGAGCTGGACGGCCGATGCGCCAGCCTCGATCTGGGCGGCAAGGAACTGGGCTGAGGTGCGGGCGGCCCACTGACCCAGAGCTTCCCAGGCTTCTGGGTTTGCATGCATCATGGTGCGCGGGCGCAGGTGGTCGCGCGAGGGCCCGCCTTCGACCATGTAGGCGGCCACGGTGAAAGGGGCACCGGCAAACCCGATGAGCGGGGTGGACCCCAGCTGTTCAACAGTTAGGGCTACCGCTTGACGGATGGGATCAAGTGCTGAGTCTTCAAGCTCGGGCAGATTTTTGATGTCTTCAAGGGTGCGCACGGGGGCATCGAGGACGGGGCCGCGCCCGGGCACGATATCTACGCCGACACCCGCAAGCTTCATGGGGATAACGATGTCAGAGAAGAAGATAGCGGCATCGACACCGTGGCGGCGAACCGGCTGGAGGGTAATCTCAGCGGCTAACTCAGGGTTGAGGCAGGAATCAAGCATGGGGATTCCCTCGCGTATCTGGCGGTATTCGGGCAGGGAGCGCCCTGCCTGGCGCATGAACCAGACCGGTGAGTGATCTGCGGAGCGGCCGGTGAGGGTGCGAATCATGGCGGACTCACCGGTATGTGCGGTTTTGAGAGGGTGATGGGTGGGTAGATGGGCGAGCTGCTCATCGGTAAGTAGGGCGCGCTGACGCAGGGGGGCGGTATTGGTCTGACTCATATCTTCCATTCTGCCAAGTTTATGCCAAAACTTTAGAGACAAACTGTCGTTGAGTCGCCGGTGCAGGGGTGGATGCTTCTTTTCACAGGGGCTAGCCGAGGGAAACGCATAAATAATTGACAACTTTCGAAGAACCTTTTGCCCCATATTTGCACACTTCAGGTCACTTTTGAGAACCTTAGTGACAGACTGTCAGCGATAAAGCTCATTTACCCCCTTATGATAGAGACGTTGTGACCATTTTTAGCCTTGTAGCATCGCATCGCTCTGTTGACCTCACCACCGTGGCTTTTCTCAGCGAAGGAGTTGAGAAAATTCAGCGAAACCTTGAGAAAACCGGTGTTCGTGGTGAGGTTATTTTGTCTACCTGCAATCGGCTAGAACTCTACGCAGAAATCCCCAGCAAACCGGGCGCTACCGAGCAAAACATCAGCAACGATGTCATCACAGTTGCTGAGCGTATCTTTGAGCTGATTGCTAGAGGTTCCGGCCTCTCCTACGACATCGTTGAGAATAGCTTCGACATTCTGGTCAATGCCGATGCCGCCCACCACCTTTTCACTGTGGCTTCTGGCCTTGAGTCCGCTGTGGTTGGCGAGCGCGAAATTACCGGCCAGGTTCGCAGGGCCCTTACCTTAGCGCAAGATAAGGGGCGGGCTACAGGCAACCTGGTCAGGCTTTTTGACCACGGCGCGCAGACTGCTCGTAAGGTTGGCCAGCGCACATTACTGGGTTCGCGCGGTCGTTCTATTGTTTCTGTTGCCCTTGATATGGCAGATGAGGTGGCCGAGAAGTCCTGGCAGGATCGTCGGGTGCTGGTTTTTGGCACCGGAGCCTACGCTGGCGCGACTGTAGCGGCCTTGCACAGCAGGGGAACCAGCGATATCTGGATTTATTCGCGTTCTCATCGTGCAGCTACTTTTGCCGACAAACGAGGCGTTTTTGCCGTCCCCCACGGCCAGCTCCATGAGCAGATGCGAAAGGCGGACATCATTATTGGGTGCTCTGGTGGCGCTTCACCCATGCTTCCCATTGAGATTCCAGAAGGAAAGCGCGTTATCCTCGACCTGGCCCTGACCAGGGACTTTGCGCCGGAGGTAGCTGATCTTCCCCAGGTCGAGCTCATCACGCTGGAGTCGGTGCGCCTGGCCGCCCCCGAAGAAACCGTGGAGTCGGTTAATACTGCCCGCACAATTGTGGACGAAGAAGCTGCCGAGTTTTCCGTCAAAGAGAAGGCTCGCAGTGTAGACGCTGCTATTGTTGCTCTGAGGCAACACACCATGAGTGTGCTTGATGCCGAGGTAGCGAAGGTACATAACCAGTACGGTTGCACTGCCGCTACCGAGCAGCTTGAGCTGGCCATGCGTCGCATGGTCAAGTCGCTGTTACATACGCCCACCGTTCGAGCCCGTGAGTTGGCACGTGACGGTAGGACCGATGAATACGTGGCAGCGCTAGAAGCTCTTTACGGCATCGAAGTTCAAGAGAACTCCGCTGACGAGGTATCGCCTCAAACCGATGCCTCCTAGCGAGCGGCCACGCCAAGGGCCGCTTTAGCCTTGTCCACATCCACCGTTCCAGAGGTCCGGCCACACACAATGTCCGCATACTTTCCCGACCAGCCAGCTCAGGGCGATTCTAACGGGATTAGTCGCCTACCCAAAGATTTACGTCGCCAACAGCTAATTAGCAATGCGGCCCGCGTTTTTGCTTCCCAGGGCTACCACTGCACCACCATGGATCATATTGCTTCGGCATCGCAGGTCACTAAGCCTGTGCTCTATCAGCATTTCACCGGTAAGAGGGAACTTTACCTAGCTGTTCTCGATGAACAGATTGAACTGCTCCTTACAAACCTTGTTAGCCCCTTGCACGGAACCAACGTCAACAAGGAACGCGTCAAAGGCGTTATCGAGGCTTTCTTTAATTTCGCGCGCACCAATGTGGTCGGTTACCGCATTATTTTTGAGTCTGATATCCAGACGGATTTTGCTGTTCAAGAGCGTACCGAGGGCATGCACACCCGGATCGCTGAGCACATCGCACATGTTCTGGCACCCAATGCAGGCATGGACTTTAGCGAAGCTATGATGACTGCCCGCATGCTCACCGGCATGACGCAGGCCGCCGCTCACATGGTGGTAGGCACCGAAACTTCTGCTGAGCAGCTAGCGCTTGCCGAGAGAGCTGTTTTCCGGCTTGCCTGGGGTGGCATCTCAATTATTGACGAAGATTGGGAATAGACGGGCCTACCCCGCGTGCTTGTCAGCTCAGACCGAAACCTGCCACGAGCCACCGCTCCCCTGCCGTAGACTGAGGAACACTGCCAGAGCCCGCGCCAGGTGGGCCCAAACCGAAGGAAGTATCCCGTGGAAATCAAAATTGGTGTACTGAACGTTCCCACCCAGGTCATTATCGAATCTGATGAAAGCGCCGAGCAGGTTCGCGCTAAGGTGGCAGAAGCTCTGCAGACCGGAGGCCTGCTGGAACTGACCGACTCCAAGGGCGCCACAACCCTAGTTCCCGGGGCTCAAATTGGCTTTGTGGAGCTGGGTATTGAGTCCAAGCACCGGGTAGGTTTTGGCATCGGCTAAACACCCATGTTTCGGCAAAGAGGGCCGGGCGCGGGGGACCCCCGGCCCGCCCACACGTAAAATTTATT